>NZ_ABCS01000013.1 GCF_000170895.1 Plesiocystis pacifica SIR-1
CCCGGGCCGCCCTCGAGGGCGCGCAGGAGCGGCTCGACGGCGAGCACGGCCGCCGGGTCGACGGTCGCGGGCTTGCGCCGCCCGGGCCTGCGCACGAGCGGCCGGTCGTCGTCGCGGGCGTCGACGCAGGCTCGCTCGGAGGACACCTCGGCGTCACTGGGCGCCTCGAACACGACGCTCCGATGGCCCCAGCGCAGGGTCTGGCCCTCGCGGGCCGTGGGCGCCGGGGTGCTCGGGCGGGCGAGCCAGCGCCGCCGGTCCGCGGGCTCGAGGCGCCACGCGAGCTCGCCGGGCGCGTCCGCGCCAAGGAGGGTCGTGGCCAGGGCCTGCGCGACGGCGCCGCTGCCGAGGAGGGTCGCGTCCATGGTCACGGTCACGGCTGCTGCTCGGACGACGACTCTCGTTGCTCGCGCTGCTTCCGGATGCGCTCGCGCAGGGCCTCGAGGCGGGTGCGCGCGTCGGCGATGAGCTCACCGGCCGACTCGCCCACGCCGTGGGCGATCTCCGTCGCCCGGGCGCTCGCAACCTTCTCGGCCTTCTCGATGTGGGGCTGGAGCTTCTTCCAGTTCTCCCGGGCTTCCGCGCCAGCGTCGCGGGCGGCCTTCCCGACCTCCGCGCCGAGGGTCCGCAGGTCTTCGAGGCCCTTGTCGAGCAGCTCTTTGGTGTCCATGGGCGCCCACCATAAGTCGGCCGAGGGCAGGCGCATCGGGGCAACCGCGCTCCCCATGTGATGGGCCCCACGTCTGGCCGCCGTGGCGACCAGACTCTAGATTTGATGGAGGGGCTTCGCAGCCCCTCCCCCGCACCGGCAAAGCCGTTACGGGTCCTGCGCCCCGGCGGTCGGGCGGGCGCCCTCCTGTCTGAGTCGTGGACGTGGGGCAGGGAGGGCGTGGCGTCGTCCACGACGGCTAAAATAGTCAGGGGCTGTGGATTCATTCACAGCCCCTGAGTCGTGGACGTGGGGCAGGGAGGGCGTGGCGTCGTCCACGACGGCTAAAATAGACAGAGGGGCGGACAGGACTCGTTCTGGCCGACCCTCTGGGTGCGCGTGTCGCTTGCGCCTCGAGGTCGCCAGCGCTAGGAGGCTCCCATGGGCACCTTCCCGCTCCCGGACGCCATCGACAAGGATGTGGTCATCTACCTGACGCCCTGGTGCCCCTACTGCATGGCCGCTCGCCGCCTGCTCGACACCCGCAAGGTCAGCTACGAGGTCGTCGACGTCACGGGCAACGCGGCCGCGCGGACCTGGATGCGCCAGAACACGGGCCAGAGCACCGTGCCGCAGATCTTCATCAAGGGCGAGAGCATCGGCGGCTTCGACGAGCTCTCGACCCTCGATCAGCGCGGCGGCCTGCGCGAGATGCTGGCCTGAACCCTCTGTGGGACTGTGAAACTTCACAGTCCCTGTCCATTTTGGCCGTCGTGGACGACGCCACGCCCTCCCTGCCCCACGTCCACGACCCAGGGACTGTGAAACTTCACAGTCCCTGTCCATTTTGGCCGTCGTGGACGACGCCACGCCCTCCCTGCCCCACGTCCACGACCCAGAGGCTGCAAACGCGAATCCACGCCCCCGCTTGCGGGGGCGACCACCACCCTTCTCCAAGGCACGAACCCCATTGCCCACCAAGCCAAAGAGGAGGAGCGGAGCGACGAAGCGTCCCCGGTCCCAGGCGGCTGTGGGGGCAAAACAGAGCTCAGTCGGCGAGCAGTCCGATGAGCTCGTCGAGGTCGAGGGCCCCGGCGCCTTCGAGCCCAAACAGCAGGTCATCAGTGAGCTCGCGCTTTTCGGCGTGGAGGGCGAGGATCTTCTCCTCGATCGTGCCTTTGCTGACTAAGCGGTACACCGTCACGGGTCGTGACTGGCCGAGGCGATGGGCGCGATCGGTCGCCTGATCTTCGACCGCGGGGTTCCACCACGGGTCGAGGTGCAGGACATAGTCGGCGCCGGTCAGGTTCATGCCGACGCCGCCAGCGCGGAGGCTGAGCATGAACACGTCGCCCTCGCCAGCCTGAAAGGCGTCGACGCGACGGGCCCGCTCGGCGGCCGGGGTCGCTCCGTCGAGCTCGAGGTACTCGATCCCCGCGGCCTCGAAGGCCTGGCGCATGAGCGCCATCGCGCCGAGGAACTGGGTGAACACGAGGGCGCGGTGGCCCTCCTCGCGCAGGCTCAGGAGCTGCCGGGTCAGGGCGTCGATCTTGGCCCCAGCGGGGCCGCGTTCGTCGAGGAGGCGCGGATCCACGGCGGCCTGGCGCAGGCGGGTGAGCTCCGCGAGGATTCGGACGCGCTGGGTGTGCTGTTCGCCCCCTTCGAGGGACTCGAGGGCACGGCGGCGGAGGGCTTCGTAGTAGGCGCTGGCCTTGGCCGTCGGCTCGATCTCGAGGGTGACCTCGGTCCGCGGCGGGAGCTCGTCGAGGACCTGGGCCTTGGTCCGGCGCAAGATGAAGTGCTTGAGCAGCGCGCGCAGCTGGCTCGCGGCCTCGCGCTCGCCTTGGGCGATGGGCTTGGCGAAGCGCTCGTCGAACTGCTTGCGCGTCCCGAGCAGGCCCGGGAGGAGCACGCGAAACAGACCCCACAGCTCGGCGGGGCGGTTCTCGACGGGGGTCCCGGTCAAGCCCAGGCGAAAGCTCGCGTCGAGCTCCCGGGCGGCCTTGGCCCGCTTGGTCCGCTCGTTCTTGAGGGCGTGGGCTTCGTCGAACACGACCGTCGCAAAGGTGAGGTCGGCGAGGGCCTCGGCCTCGGACACGAGCAGGCCGTAGCTGCACACGATCAGGTCTCGGGAGCGGGCGGCCGCGAGCAGCTCCTCGCGGTCGGGGGCGTCGGCGAGGACGGCCGGGCGCAAGCTCGGGGCGAAGCGCTGGGTCTCGGCGATCCAGTTGTGGACGACCGAGGTCGGGCACACGACGAGGGCGGGGCCCTTGGACGCGCGCTGGGCCAGCAGGGCCAAGGCCTGCACGGTCTTGCCGAGGCCCATGTCGTCGGCCAGGCACGCGCCGAGCCCGGCCTCGGCGAGGCGCCACATCCACTCGTACCCTTCGCGTTGGTAGTCGCGCAGCTGGGCTCCGAAGCCCCGCGGGCGGCGGGGGCGGGTGCCCGCGAGCTCGCGCGCGCGCTCGAGCCGAGCGCGGCTCTCGGCGTCGAAGGACACCTCGGCGAGGGACTCGCCCAGCCCCTCGACGACGGGGAGCATCGCCGCGGTGGTCCGGACGCGGCCGGCCTTGGGCGCGCCGAGCTTGTGGAGCGCGTCGAGGCGCCGACGCAGCTGCTCGGACAGGGCGAGGAAGCGGCCTTCGCCGAGGGCCACGAAGCGGGCTCCCGCGCGCCGCCCGATGAGCTCGGTGAAGCGGAGCACCTGACCCTCGTCGACCTCGATCTGGGCGTCGAGCTCGAGCCAGCTCTCGGTGGTGCGGACCGCGAGGCGCAGATCGCCCAGGCCCCGCTCGATCGGGGGCCGCAGCGGCTTGCCCTCGGGCCACGCGAGGACGACGGCGTCGCCGAGGTGGCCGAGCTCGATCACGACCTCGAGGGCGTCGACGAGCGTGGACACCGACCAGCTGAGCGGGCCCGTCGCGTAGGCGGCGAGGGTGGGGGCGTTTCGCTCGAGCTGGTGGGCGCGGCGGCGCTCGTCGACGAGGTCCCGCTCGCAGCGGAGCAGGCGGGTTTGAGCGTTCGCGGTGACCTCGCCCGAGACCGCCGTGTTCCCGACGCCCGGCGGGAAGTGGGGGCCCTCGATGCCCAGCGGCGCGACCCGGGCGCTCGCGCTCAGGTGGTCCCCGTCCCAGCTCAACAACAGCACGGGGCGCGGATCGGCGGTGATCTCCTGGGTCTCGGGCTTCAGGTCGCCCTCGACCTCGGCGCCGACGGTCACGCTCAGGCGGGCGAGGGAGCGCGCGAGCCGGTCCTTGGCGGCCGCGGGCACGGCGACGCCGGAGCCCAGCACCTCGAGGGCTTGCTCGAGGGCGGGGGTGCGGGAGGTGAAGGTCAACGTCGCCCCTTCGTCGTCCTTGCCCTCGCGCCACAGCAGCGGGCGATGGACGAGCTCCGGGGGATCGATCTCGACGCGCAGGCGGTCGCCGCTTTGGGTCGTGCGCAGCTTGGGGGGGCGGTGCTCGACTCGGATCGGCGCTCCCTCGGAGTCGATGACACGGGGGTGGCCGATCAAGCGCTCGAGCATGCGGCCGAGGAGCTGAGAGCGCTCGGCCGGGCCGAGCTGCCACGAGGGCGGGCTGTGGACGAGGTCGTTGAGCAGATCGTGGTCTGCCGGGGTCAGGCGGACGTCGTCAGCCTGCAGCAAGGTGTCGAGCTTGATCTCCCGGCCCTTGGTCTTGGTCTTGGAGCGCGTCGAGCGGACGCGCGGGGTCGCGCTCAAGGTGTGCGTCGAGATCCGCAGCTGCCACAGGAGCTCCCGGGACTTTTGCGCTTCCGGAGCGTCCGACACGGACTGCGCGCGGTCGACGATCGACTCGAGGCCGGCGAGCACCGTCTCCCACGCCTCTGGAGGGCACAAGGCCGTTGCGAGGGCGGGCGTCGCCGCAGTGCCGGGGTCGGCCTCGCCCAGGTAGGCCGCCGCCAGGGCCTCGAACTCCCGCGCGACCGGGTCGAAGCCGCGGGCGCGAGCGAGCTGAGCCCACCCGTGCAGGGTCTCGACGGCCTGCTGGCGCTGGAGCACGTCGGCCTCGTCGCCGTCGGCGGGGAAGCGCGCGTCGAGCCAGAGGTCGTGGAGCGCCCGAACCCAGGGGGCGGACCACTCGGCGTGCTCGCTCATCCGCGTCGACGCGCCAGGGCGAAGGTCGCCGCGCTTGCCCATGAGGCCGTGGAGGACCGCCTCGATGACCTGATGAGGCAGGTGCTCGCCGAGGTCGTTGTCGGAGCAGGTCTCGCTGACCGGCGCGATCGCCTCGAGCTGCTTGGCGTCCCCGTCCGAGCACGCGATCGCCGCGAGCACGTGGCACAGGCCCTCGAGCTGGTACAGGGCCTTGCGCTTGCGGGTCTTCATGGACGCGACCGCCTCGGCGCCGATGCGCGCGGCCTCGGCGTAGTCTCCGGCCCAGAACGCTGCGAGGAGCTCGAGGCCCTCGCGGCCGTACTTGGGCAGGCCGTCGAGGGCGAGGGCGCGCTCCGTCTCCCCGCGCAGGATCAGCAGGCGGCCGACGTCGAGGCGCAGCTTCTTGTCGTCGAGGTCGAGGGCCGCGTCGAGCACGTGCGCGGCGACGGGATCGAGCATGGTCCGCGCGAAGTCGATGGTGGACCGCAGGTAGAGCAGGCGCTCTCGGGCTTCGAAGCAATCGAGGGCGCCCGCGGGCGGGCAGGGGCCGAGGGACAGCGTGAGCCACTTCTCCTGATCTTTGTCGTGGAGGCAGCGCTTCGCCATGGCCACGACCCACGCGACCGCCTTGGGCTTGGCCTCGAGGGTGGCGATGCGTAGGTCCGTCTCGAGCTCCTCCGGGCTCGGCCAGGCCCCCCTGCCGTACGGGTGGACGCCCCAGCCTGGGCTCTTGCGCTTGTCGAGGGCGGCGAGGCGCCCGCTGCCGTGGAGCCGCTCGAGGACCGCGATCGTGACCTCCCGGGAGGTGCGGTAGAAGATGTTGTTGGGGGTGACGCGGCCCGAGCCGGAGCGGGCGAGGCTGACGAGCTCATCCTCGGCGAGGCGATCGATGGCTGCGCGGACCAGCTCTTTGGCTCGCTCGAGCTTCTCGTTGCCAGGGCCGCGCACGTTGCTGGTCTTCGCGCGCTTGATCCAGTCCGCGCGGCGCAGCCAGCTGTTTGCGAGGGCGAGGACGCCGAGCAGCTCGAGGCTGAGCCGGTCGAGTCCGTCGAGTTTCTCGGTGGGCGCGAGTTCCGAAGGCGTGGGCACCGAGCGGAACGCTAAGCGAGCGCCTCGTGTTTGTCAGTAGTTCTCCCGAAAGGCAGCAGATCTGCCGCCTCTAGGCCGGCACCGATGCCGGCAAGCTCACATGCTCTTGGCCTTGGTGCAGGCGTACTCGTTCTTGTCCGCCTCGCAGATCTCCTGGCACTTGTCCTTGCCGACCTTGTCGCACAGCTCGACGGTCATCGTCTCCCACTTCTTGCAGGCCTCTTCGCTCTCCGAGATCGTGCAAGCGATGCCGCAGTCTTGATGGGTGCCCTCGTCGGACAGGCAGAACTTGGTCGCGGCGTCCTGCGTCTTGCAGGCGGCGAGGCTAGCCGACAGGAGGAAAGACAGGCTCAGCAAGGCGAGGGGGCGACGCATGCCTCGAAGCTAGCAGTTTGAGCCCGCGGACGGTGCGAAAGTCCACTATGGTCTCGGCGATGAGCGAGGCCGAACTCGAGCTTGGGCGACGACGCGAGGCCGGGGGCGAAGCAGGGCGCGAAAGGGGCGAGACGGTCGAGTTGCCCGCGCGCGCGTTGTTGCGCCACGCCATGGCCCTGGGCTCGAGCGGCTCGGGCAAGACGGTGCTCTCGAAGGTCGTCGTCGAGGAGGTCGTGCGCGCGGGTTTGCCCGCGCTGTGTCTCGACCCCCAGGGCGATCTGTGCAGCCTGGCGCTGTCTGCCCACGACGACGAGGAGGCCCGCGCGGCCCTCGAAGCGCGCGGCGTCGACCCCGAGCTCGCGCGCCGCTTCGCCGAGGACGCCGACGTGGTGGTGTTCACCCCGGCCTCGACGCGGGGCGTGCCCCTGGGCGCCGATCCCCTCGCGGCCAGCTCGGGGCCCGACGCGGGCGAAGACGAGGAGCGGTGGACGCGGGCCGCCGGGACCCTCGCGGCCTTGCTGGGCTACGCGGGCGACGACGACGGGGAGGGCTTCATGGCCGTGCTCGCCACGGTGCTCGAGGCCCGGGCCGAGGCCGGCGAGGCGCTGACCAGCGTCGGGGCGCTGACCGATCACCTCGTCACCCTCGACGAGGCCGGCGGTCTAGACCCCTACGCCCGCTTTTGGTCCGTCGACAAGCTGCGCAAGGCGATCCGCAAGCTCGCTCGCCTCGAGGTCGGCCCGCGCCGCAAGCTGTTTCGCCTCGGCGTGCCCTTGGACATCGACCTGCTGCTCGGGCGCGGCTCGGGCCCCGAGGCGGCGCCGCCCGGCAAGACCCGCGTGGCGATCGTCCACCTCAACAGCTTGCACTCCCAGGAGGACAAGGAGTTCCTCGTCGCCGCCCTGGCCGAGCGCCTCTACGCGTGGATGCTCGCCAACCCCAGCGCCGAGCCCCAGGCCCTGTTCTACCTCGACGAGGTCGCGCCCTACGTCCCGCCCGTGCGCAAGCCTCGGTGCAAGGACAGCCTCCAGCTGCTGTTCAAGCAGGCCCGCAAGTACGGCCTGTGCTGCCTGATGGCCACGCAAAACCCTGGCGACGTCGACTACCGGGCGATGGCGCAGTTCGGGACCTGGGCCCTCGGGCGGCTGACCACGCGCCAGGACCTCAAGAAGGTCGAGCCGACGATCAAGGCCCTCGCGCCGGCGGCCTGCGACGCGATCATGGCCGAGCTCCCGCGGCTGCGGCCGGGGCAGTTCGTGCTGCTCTCGCCGGACCACTTCGAGGACCCCGTCCGCTTTCAGACGCGGTGGCTGCTGACGCGCCACGAGACCCTCGACGAGGGGCGCATCGCCGAGCTGGCCGACGCGCGCTGGCGCGAGCGCTTCGCCCCCTATCACAAACCGCGCGTGGCCAAGGCTGCGCCGGCGAAGGTCGAGCCAGAGCCGGTCGCGGTCGAGCCTGCGCCGGAGCCCGAACCCGCGCCGGAGCCCGCGCCGAAGCCAGAACTGCCCTTGCCCGCGCCTGCACCGGTCGAGGTCAGCGCGCCCGAGCCCGCGCCGGTCGAGGCCAGCAAGCCCGCGCCCGCCCCCAAGCCGGCCAAGCCCAAGAAGCCGACCAGGGCCGAGCGCGAAGCCCAGGCCCAGGCCGACCAGCTCGAGACCCTGCGCGTCGCGGGCCCCGTCGACGCCAAGGGCTTCGCCGCGGCCGCGGGCTGCAGCGTCAGCAAGGCCCGCCGCGACCTCGATCGCCTCGAGTCCGCGGGCCTCGTCGGCCGCTTCAAGCGGGGCCGCTCGGCGCACTACTGGGCCCGGGACACGGGCGCGCGCCCGGACCTCGACATGCCCGAGAAGGTGCTCGTGGCCACGCCGCGCATCGGCCAGCAGCAGGCGACGGTGCTCGGCCAGAGCCTGGTCAAGACCTCCGTGGTCGGGGCCCTACGCGGCACGGGCCCGGTCGAGACCCTGGTCCACGCCTCGCTGGTCCACGCGCTGCTCTACCGCGTCGAGTTTGAAGAGCGCGTGGCCGTGGGCCTGCTCGATCGCATCGGCGGCCTGGTCGGGGGGCAGCGAGGCGGCGGCCACGAGCTGCGCCTGGGCAGCGTCTACCTCCACCCGCAGACCCTGGCGCTCTCGGTCTGGGAGCCGGGCCGCGGGCTCGCCTTCGTCGAGGCCGAGCGGGAGATCCGCAGCCCGGCTAGCGACGTCCGAGACCTCGACGACGCCGTGCGCTTTGTCGCGTTGCCTCCGGGCGGGCTGCGCTTCGACGAGTCCCGCTGGCAGACCCGGGCGAGCCCCGAGGCGGTCCAGGCGGCCTTCGCGGCGCGCTGGGAAGGCCGGATCCTGGCGGTCAGGCCGGTCTTCCTGCCCCTGTGGAAGCTCCTGATTCGCCGCCACGAGCCGGCCGGGATGCGCATTGCGATGATCGACGCCATCGAGGGCCTGGGCGTCGAGTGGCCCTGAACATCCACGGCGCGCTCGTGGGCAGGGGGGCTCTTGCCAGCTGCCCCGACCTCGCGTAGATCTTCCGACCCTCCGCGCGAGCGCGTGCGGGGGTTCAACCTCAACTCCTTGCTCCGCGTACGCGCGGGGCCTGACGTCCACAGGGAGACCACAATGTCACTCGCAACCATCAACTCGTACTCGGCGCTGCGCGGAACCCAGCGTGAGTTCGAGGTCACGATGATCCTCCGTCCTGATACGAACAAGGAGGGCATCCAGAGCCTCGTCGCCCGCATCCAGGCGATCTTCGACTCCAACGGGGGTCGCATGCAGAAGATCGACAACTGGGGCCTTCGCACCCTGGCCTACCCGATCCAGAGCCAGCGCAAGGGCATCTACCTCTACGTCCGCTTCCTCGGCGGCTCCGACATGGTCAAGGAGCTCGAGCGCAACTTCCGGATTTACCCCGAGGTCGTTCGCTACCTGACCGTCATGGTCGACGAGAACGTCAACCCCGAGGCTCGCCCCAGCGACATCGACGAGGAGGCCCTCGACGCCGCCTCCGAGTCCGCGCCCGACCCCATCGAGGTCGCCGCCGAGAAGGCCCGCGCCGAGGCTGAGGCCGCCGCTGCCGAGGCCGCCGCTGCCGAGGCCGCCGCTGCCGAGGCCGCTGCCGCCGACGCCCCCGCCCCCGCCACCGAGAACACGGAGAACGACAATGGCTGATTACAACGACGACGAGCGCGAAGGACGTCGTGGAAGTCGCCGCAAGCGGGTCTCCCCCCTTGCCGACCCCAACGTCGTCATCGACTACAAGAACCCGCAGCTGCTCAAGCACTTCCTGACTGAGCGCGGCAAGGTGATCCCCGCCCGGATCACTGGCGTCAGCGCCCGCCAGCAGCGCGCGATCACCAAGGCCATCAAGCGCGCGCGTCAGCTCGCGCTGCTTCCCTACACGGTGCAGTAATGGCGATGCTCCAGGTGATTCTGACCAACGACGTCGACAAGCTCGGCCGCGCCGGCGAGGTCGTCAGCGTCAAGCCCGGCTACGGCCGCAACTACCTCTTGCCCCGCGGCCTCGCCCTCCCGGCGACCAAGGCCAACATGCGCCAGCTCGAGCACCACCGCCGCTCGATCCAGGCCGCCCAGGCCAAGATCCGCGCCGAGCACGAGGCGGCCGCGGCCAAGGTCAAGGAGGCCATCGTGTCCATCCCCCGCAAGGTCGGCAAGGAGGACAAGATGTACGGCTCCGTCTCGACCAAGGACATCGCGGAGGCGCTGTCGGCCCAGAACGTCGACATCGATCGCAAGATCATCAAGCTCGACGAGCCCATCAAGACCGTGGGCAGCCACGAGGTCACCGTCCGCTTCTCGGCGGAGGTCTCCGTGCCCCTCAAGGTCGAGGTCATCGCCGTCCCGGCGTGAGCCCCGCGACCTTTGAAGTCGTCGAGACTCGATGAGTCCGAGAAGAAAGGCCCGAGCGGGCCTTTCTTTTTTGGTTTGGTCTCGGACACCCAATTTCTCCGAAAATCTGCGTGATCAGTCCCCGGGCGCCAGCCGATCCGGAGCGCCCGATCAGTGGTATGCAGATGTAGTGAAAAGTCGGGTGAAGTGGTCAACCTCCCTGGTCTCTCTGTCCATGTCGCTGGGCCTCGCGTGCCAGGGCTCGGGCGCCGACGAGGGCACATCGAGCGCGGGCCCGAGCGACTCCTCGGGCCTCGGTGACGAGATCGGCGACACCACCGACGACGAGGGCATGGACGAGGCCGAGTCGAGCGGCAGCACCACCGGGGGCAAGCTCGACATGCCCGACGACGAGGCGGCGATCGTCGGCATCGCCATCGACCCGCCGAGCGCGGTCATCGAGGTCGTCGACGGGGTCATCCCCGACGCCGTCGACTTCACGCCGATCCTGACCAACGACGAGGGCGTCGAGTTCGCGGCCGAGGGCAGCGTGGTCTGGAGCTTCGACCGCCTCGACATGGCCAGCCTCGACCCGGGCCCGGGCACGCTCACGGCCACGGGCTTGCTCGGCGGCGTGGGGATCTTGAGCGCCACCTACGAGGGCCTCGAGGCCCAGGCCCAGGTCACCGTCAAGCTCGCGTACACCTTCACGCCGGACGAGCCCCTCGACCCCCTGGCCGAAGCCCTGCTCGACACGGCGACCGAGCCCGACCCGGCCCTCGACCTGCTCTACCCCTACGACGCGACTGTCTTCCCTCGTGGTCTGCTCGGCCCGCGGGTGCAGTGGAACGGGGGCAACGACACCGACATCTACAAGATCCACGCCGAGAGCGAGACCTTCGAGCTCGACTGGTACGGGTCCGTGCCCAACCCCTCGCGCTGGGACTTCCCCGCGCTCCCCGACGACATCTGGCTCAAGCTGACCGACTCGACCACGGGCCCGGTGAGCTTCGAGCTGCGCCGCTACGACGGCGTCTCGGCTTACCTGTCCGGGGTCCAGGAGTGGACCATCGCGCCGGCGAGCCTGGCCGGCACGATCTACTACTGGGCCGTCAACGAGGGCGACGTGCTGCGCATCCAGCCGGGCGCTTCGGAGCCCGAGCAGTTCCTCGAGAAGCCCGAGGGCACGACCTGCCTGGCCTGCCACAGCGTGTCCCGCGACGGCAGCACCATCGTCGCGTCCCAAAACGGCGGGCCGAGCCCGTGGGCGACCTTCAACCCCGACGGCTCCAACGTGTTCGCCAGCGCCCAGGCCTCGGGCTTCCAGGCGATCTCCCCCGACGGCGCGTGGATCCTGTGGGGCCAGAGCAACGGCGCCTTCCTGGGCCAGCCCAGCTACATGATCTTGAGCGCGAAGGACTCCGACGAGATCGCCGCGCAGATGTTCCAGACCACGGGCTACCCAGTCCACCCGGCGTGGTCGAACAACGGCGCCCGCCTGTCTTACGGCGTGCGCACCGACGGCAACTGGCTCGATTTCAACAACTCGACGCTGTGGGTCGTCGACGTCGACGTGCAGTCCAACCCGCCGGCCTTCCTCAACCCCGTCGAGATCGTGCTCAACGACCCGGCGCGGCCGACCGTCAGCTACCCGACCTGGAGCCCCGACGACGAGTGGATCGCCTTTGGCCGCGCGACCCAGGCCCGCACCCGCGGCGCCGCCGGGGAGCTGTGGATGGTCCACCCCGACGGCACCGGGGCCGTGGAGCTCGACCGGGCCAACGGCTTCAACCACATCCCCGAGCTGCAGACCGCCCAGAACTACGAGCCGACCTTCGTGCCCGTGGCCTCCGGCGGCTACTTTTGGATGGTGTTCGTGTCCGAGCGGCAGTACGGCAACACGCTCACCAACCAGGTCGTCGAGACGCGCTCGAAGCAGCTGTGGGTCACGGCCATCGACGTCAACGCCGAGCCCGGCTCCGACCCGAGCCACCCCGCGTTTTGGCTCCCGGGCCAGGGCCTCGACAACAACAACATGCGCGGCTTCTCGGCCCTCGACGAGTGCAAGGGCCTGGGCGAGGGCTGCGAGGCGGGCTACGAGTGCTGCGGCGGCTTTTGCATCGAGGTCGAGCCGGGCGTGTTCGTGTGCGAGGACGACGAGCCGGCCTGCTCGCCCAACGGCAGCGCCTGCGAGGTCGACGAGGACTGCTGCAGCCCCGAGGCCGAGTGCATCGGCGGCTTTTGCACGACGCTGATCGGCTAGTCGGCCCTTGTCTTCGCGGCCCCATTGGCGACAATGGGGCCGTGGCGAAGAGCGTAGGGAACATAGTTTTTGGCGTCGCATGCGTGATCGCGGGCCTGACGGGCTGCGCCGGGGGCCAGGCCGTGGAGACCCAGCGCGTCGTCCCGACGCCGCAGATGCTCGAGACCCACTGCGAGGAGTCGGTCGGCGAGGCTCGGGTCGAGCGCTTCGAATTCGAGGGCGGCGTCGAGGTCTACGTGGCGATCGGCTACGACCTCGCCAACACGATCTTGATCCACACCCCCGAGGGCAACGTGATCGTCGACGCGATGTCCGGGCCCAACCGCGCGGGCGCGGCCCGGGACGCGCTCTTGGCCCAGGCCCCCGGCGAGACCAAGGCGCTGATCTTCACCCACAGCCACATCGACCACGTCGGCGGCGGCACCGTGTGGGCGCCGCTCGAGGGCGAGGTCCCCGTGTGGGCCACGGAGGCCTTCTCGGGCCACTTCTTCAAGCAGTACGGGGTGTTCCAGGCGGCCGAGCGCGACCGCGGCCGGCGGCAGTTTGGCGACCGGGTGAGCGAGGCCAACCTGCCCTGCTCGGCCCTGGGCGCGAACATCGACTTCGCCTCGGGCATCGGCGAGGGGCTGCGCCTGCCCACGCAGACCTTCACCGGCAAGGCCAGCATCGAGGTCGGTGGGGTGACCATCGAGCTCCACGAGGCCCACGGCGAGACCGACGACCAGCTGTTCGTGTGGCTGCCCGAGCAGCGCGTGCTCATGCCCGGGGACAACATCTACCGGACCTTCCCCAACCTCTACACCATCCGCGGGACCCGGCCGCGGCCGGTCGACGCGTGGATCGACAGCCTCGACCACATGCGCCGGCTCGAGCCGACGCTGCTCCTGGGCTCGCACACGATCCCCGTGCAGGGCGAGGCCACGGTCGCCGACGTGCTCCGGGACTACCGCGACGCCATCGCCTTCGTGCGCGCGACGGTGGTCCGGGGGGCGAACGCCGGGCTGAGCCGGGACGCGATCGCCTCGGGGGTCGAGCTGCCCGCGCACCTCGTCGACAGCCCCTGGCTGCGCGAGCTCTACGGCCAGCTCGACTGGTCCGCGCGCTCGATCTACGACGCCGAGCTGGGCTGGTTCGACGGCCGCCCAGAGACCCTCTACCCCCTGCCGCCCGCGGACCTGGCCCGCCGCGAGGTCGAGCTCATGGGCGGCCCGCGGGCGGTGCTCGACGCGGCCCGGGCCGAGGGGCAGGACCCGCGCTTTGCCCTGCACCTCCTCGCCAAGCTCGAGCGCAGCGGCCTGCTCGAAGACGGGGAGGTCGCCGAGCCCGAGGCCTTCACCCTCGAGCGGGCCGAGGCCCTGCGCGCGGTCGCGGCCGAGGTCGCCAATACCAACGGCCGCGGCTACCTGCTGGAGTTCGCCCTCGAGCTCGAGGCCGGGCCCGGGGAGAACTTCACCCCCGAGCTGTCCGACGAGTTCCTGCGCGAGCTCCCCGTCGACCTGTTCTTCGACGCCATGCCCGTGCGCCTGCGCCTCGACATGGCCGGCGAGGTGGAGGAATGCCTGGCCCTCGAGCTCAGCGACGTGAACCGCAAGGTGTGGATCACCGTCCGCCGGGGCGTCGCCGAGATCGCCTGGGACGCGCCCTTGCCCGGGACGCCCGAGCCCATCGCCACGGTGACCACGGACAGCCTGACCTGGAAGCGCGTGGCCCTGCGCCTCGACACCTCCGCCCAGGCGGTGAGCTCGGGGCGCTTGAAGATCGACGGGCCGGCCATGCAGGTCGCGGCCTTCTTCGACCGCTTCGACCGCGGGCTCTAGCTGGCGGGCTCTGGCCGGATCTGGCGCGCGGAGGCTCGTCGGCCGGGGCCGAGCTCAGCGAGTCGCGCCGCGTCACCAGGCACGCGTGTACGAACGCACATGTGTTCGAGTCATCCATCGTGGGGCCTTCGGGATTGCTCTTTTGATGGCCATCGCGGCGGACCGTCTGTCGTGATTGCCGTCGGACAATCACGAAAAGAGGCACGAAATGAAAATCGATACTTTGACGCGGGCGAGCATCGTCGGCGTGTGGATGAGCGCGTCCTTGGGGTGCGTGGAGATGGAAGTGGACGAGCTGCGCGCGACCGAGGAGCCGCAGGAGGCTCAGGGGCCGGAGGCGTTCGTCGACGGCGAGCAGGGGGCGCCCGCGACGGTGGACCCCTGTGACCCCGCGACCGAGCGCGCGCTGACCGTCGAGTGGGCGGGGGAGCTCGCGGAGGGATCCTCCGTTCGCCACGGGTCGGTGTTGCCCTGGACCCTGACCAACCACTCGGGCGAGGTCCAGCGCGTGGATCTGGTGGCGACCTTTGATCGCGGCCAGCTGAGCACGCGCTCGGGGGTGCTCGACAGCCTCGAGCTCCAGCCGGGGGCCCGCCACGTCGGCCGCGTCGATCTGGGCGAGCTGGTCACGGACCTCGAGGGGCTCGACTACTCGGGCATGGTCATGCTCAGCGCCCTGATCCCGGGCGGTCCTGCGAGCGTGGGCGAGCCGCGCTTTTTCCACCCGACGGGGGCGGGCGGGCTGCTCGTCTACGACGAGGCGACGATGCGCGCCGAGTTCGGGGCGGGGGACTTTCGCGGCCGCGCGACGCAGCGCGACGAGCCCGGGGTGGTGACCACCCGCGTGGTCTCGGCCAAGGACGTGATCCACGGCGTCGACGATCAGCTCGAGCCCGAGGTCCGCGACGGCCAGGGGGACGGCCGAGATCAGGAGGTGGCGCGATGACGCGGCTCAGCCTTCGAAGCGTCGTGCTCGCGGCCCTGAGCGGGGGCGCGTGGCTCTTGCTGCCCGCGGGGCAGGCCCACGCCGAGCGCCTGTGCGTGAAGTGGGAGATCCGCACCGAGGACAGCGGGATGGGGATCCAAGCCGGCCCCAACGCGGGCGGCACCGAGGACAAGTACGCCGGGGCGAACGCCGGCGCGACGGCCTCGGCCCTCGGCGTGCGCGTGCGGATCTCCCGGCCCGGCTGGGCGCAGACCTACGACACCGCGCCGGGCTCGGGCTGCGTCGACTGGAGCGACTCGTCGTGGTCGGGCGACTACGACGTGCGGGTCTACGGCTACCAGACCGACGCCAACGACAACGTCGTGCGCATCCACGACTCGCAGTCGGACAGCTGCGCGGTGGCCCCAGGGGCGACCTACTCGCTGCTGATCCAGGACTACACGCCCTCGGGCGGCACCGACGTGATGAAGGTCGGCGACGAGATCGGCCGGTGGACGACGCAGGCGATGCTCGGCTACGGCCTGTACCGCTACCACGACGGCGTCCACGACAAGACCATCCACGCGGGCTTCGACGAGGGCAACGGCGACGGGCAATGCAACAGCAGCGCCCACGACGGGACGCTCAACAGCTTCATCACCTCCGGTCGCCACTGCGTGCAGTACTCCGACTGCGCCGCCGACGATGACCGGCGCAAGAAGTTCCTCGTCGGCCACGAGTTTGGCCACGCGCTCACGGCCCTGCACTACGGCGACAAGGCCGGGGCCACCAACGGCGACGAGCCCGGCGCGGACTCGGGCTGGCTGGGCATCACCGACGACAACAGCTGCGCCAACTCGAGCGTGTACGACATCACCGACGTCGAGTGGAGCAGCATCGCCTTTCGCGAAGGCTTCGCCCACTTCGTGTCGGCGAAGATCTTCAACGACCGCGAGAAGTCGGCGTCCACGGGGCTCTACGAGGGCGCCTTCCACTGGGGCGGGAGCCACTCCCAGGACCTCCAGCGCCCGAACAGGGGCCAGGTCTCCGCCAGCGACAACCGCTACGACGACCTGTGCTGCGCGTCCACGAGCGGCTGCGGGACCGGGACCGGGGTCATCGGCGACTGGATGCGCTTTTTGTGGGACTGGTATGCGAACGAGGGCTTCCTCGGCTCGTGCACCCAACAGCCGACCAAGCTCAACATGCTGTGGCTGTACACGCGGACCCGCCAAGAGGGCGGCCTGCTCCGGAACAACTACTTCCAGAAGCTCCAGGACGGGGCGGACGCGATGAACCTGCCGACCTGCCTCGAGGACGGCATGCTCGACATCCACGCGGCCCTCAACGGCGTGGATCAGTAGGGCGAAGCAAAGGCGAGCGCCCCCTGGACCCGGGCGGGTCGAGGGGGCGCGCGTCGTCGCCGGGGCTCAGTGCGCTCTGCTCTCTCTAGCCGTCGTGGATGTCCACGCTCCGCTAGAGCGGGTCGAGGAGCAGGAGCGGCAAGAGCAGCAAGGTCGTGGCGACGAGGAGGACCATGGGCTCAGATCGGGGTGGACTTGGCCTTGGCCTTGGGAGCCTTCGGGGCCTTCGGGGGCTTGGCCGGCTTCGAGGGCTTCGGGGGCTTGGCGGCCTTCGGGGGCTTGGGCGGCCTCGGGGGTTCGGGGACCTCGCCCTCGGCCTCGAGGGCCTTTTCGATGCGCTCGAGCTCGCGCTCGAGCTCCTCGCGGGCTCGCTCGAGCTCCTCGCGGGCGGCCTCGTGGTGGCGCCGGTTCCCCTCGTGGTGTCGCCGATGGCTCCGCTCGCGGTTTCGCTCGGCCCGCTCGAGCTCGCGCTCGCGCTGCTCCATGGCTCGCTCGCGCATGGCCTCGGCCCGCTCGAGCTCGCGCTCGGTCCGCTCTCCGGCGCGCTCGGCCATCTCCTCGGCGCGCTCGGCCAGCTCCTCCGCCCGGTCCTCGAGGGCCTCGAGCTGCTCTTCGGACAAGTCGCCGCTGAGGCTCCCGACGATCAGCCCGGTCAGGGCGTCGGCGAACTCCTCACCGAGCTCCTCGCCAAGCTCCTCCTGGAGCTCCACGGTGACCTCGCGCTCGATGAGCTCCTGGAGGGGGACGCCGTCGATCTCCACGCCCATCATGCCCTCGAGGGCGGCCTCGGGGTGCTCGAAGTCGAGGTCGAAGTCGAAGCCCTCCTCGGGGACCTGGACGCGCAGGCTGGGGTGCTGGCCGTCGAGGATGAGCAGCTCGCCGTCCTTGCCCTCGATGCGCAGGCTGGGGTGCTGGCCGTCGAGGATGATGAGCTCGCCGTCTTCGCCTTGGACGCGCAGACCGTCGCCGTCGATGATGACCACGTCGCCGCCATCTTGGATGTGCAGGAAGGTCTCGCCGTGGGGCGCTCGGGGAGCGAGGGCTCGGGCCTCGCGCTCGGCCTCCCGGGCCTCGCGCTCGGCGTCCCGGGCGGCGCGCTCGGCTTGCTCGGAGGCCTCGATGGCCCGGCGGCGCGCCTTTTGAGCCTTGGCCCGGGCCCGCTCGGCCCGCTTTTCGGCCGCGGCCTGCTGCTTGCGGGCGCGCCGACCCTCGCGGGCCTCGGCGCGGCCGCTCGCCTTGCTGCGCTCTTTGGCCTTGGCCTCGGCCTCTTCGTCCTGCTCGGGGCCGGCGTTGACGACTCCGGGGGCGAACACGACCAGGGCCGCGAGGGCGCTCAGGCCCAGGGCCATGCGACCGGGGCGGTGACCCTCGGGGCGCAGGCGGGCGGGGTCGCCGTCGAGGGCTCGACGGACGCGGCGGAGCAGGGGGCGCTCGTCGGACAGCATGCCCGCGACGAGGGCCGCGTGCTGCGGGGTGCGGTGCTGCTTGGCCCAGCTGGCCAGCTCGGCGAGGGCCTTGGCGAAGCCGATGCCGTCGCCGGTGCGCGCGATGGCCCAGTCGTCGGCGAGGAGCTCCGCGGACTCCTGCATGCCCTTGCGGGCCAGGCGGTTGAGGGGCTGGAAGAACAGCAGGCTCTCGATGAGCGCCGCCAGGGCCAGCCAGTGGGGGTCGCGGCGCTCGAGGTGGGCGAGCTCGTGGGCGAGGGCCGAGCGCATCGCGGCCGGGGACAGCTCCTCGACGGCGCGCTCGGGCACGACGATCTCCCGGGCCCACAGGGCGATGGGGCTGCCCAGGCCGGCGAGCTGCGTCAGCCGGATCTTGCGGCGGATGCCCGTGTCGCGGCACAGGGTCAGGAAGCTCTCGAGCACCGGGTCGACGAGGACCTCGGAGCGCGGGGCGAGGCGGCGACGCAGGGCGAGCACGCCGCGGCCGAGGCGGGTGAAGGTCACCGCGGTGCCCAGCAGCCACGCGCCCAGGAGCACCATGGGCCACACGGGCAAGCTGGGCGCGCCCGGGCCGGCGTCGGTGGTCGCCGAGGTGCTCGCGCCGAGGACCGCCGGGGTGTCTCCGTCGAGCTCGGGGACCAGGGGCGCGAAGGTGCCGCCGTGGAAGACGAAGGGCGGCGGGGCGGGGGAGCGCTCGCGGAGCGCGACGATGCGGCCCTCGTCGAGGAGCAGCAGCTCGCGGTCGCCGTGGACCACGTGGCCGTGGAGCCGAGCCGGCGCGAACTCGACGGTGACGCGCTCGCCAGCGGCCGCCGTCGCGATCACCGGCGCCGTGTCTTCGCTGACCTGGGTCGGCTCGGCGGCCTGGGCCGTCTGGTTGCTCGGGAGCTCGATGGCCCCAAAGGCCGGGGTCAGCCCGGCGCCGACCTGGATCGTCGCCGTGGCCAGGCCGCCGACCAGAGCCAGCTTCCACGCTCGGTTCTCGAAGCTCGGACCGACGCGCTGGGCCAGGGGCTTGATCCCCCGGCACACCAGCCACACGCCGCCGATCAGGAGCGTCGAGTGGATCGCGTAGGTCAGCGCCCAGCTCAGGGCACCCATGGACGCCAGCTGCAGCCATTCGACGGTCATTGTCCGCGCTCCTTGGCCTCGATGAGCCGCTTGACCTCGGCCAGCTCCGACGCGCCGACCTCCCCGTGGTCGAGGAGGTGGTGGACCAGGGCCGTGACGTCGCCGCCGAACAGCCCGGTGGTCAGCCGCGCCAGCGCCGACTGCTGGACCTGGTGCTCCGACACCGTCGCTCGGTAGCGGTACTGCCGACCCTCGACCTCGTGGGTGACCAGGCCCTTCTTCTCGAGCCGGCCGAGCTGCGTCGCCACGGTGGTCGAGGCCAGGGGGCGCCCCTCGCTGGCGAGGGCGCGCTTGACTTGGCCGACGCTGGCGTTGGGTTGGGTCCACAGCACGCGCATGAAGGCGAGCTGTACGTCGCTGAGTGCTTCCACGACGACAGGTGTAGTTCTACAGGAGTAGTTGAGTCAACTACGTTTGTAGTATTTTCTCATGAACGTCGTTATCGGACCCCGGTGACAAAAAGCTCGGGAGCGCGCTTCGCTACCATGGTGGCCATGGCGATGGCCAAGGTCACCACCCGGCCCGCGGGCGATGCCGACGTCGACGCGGCCGTCGAGGTCCTGCGCCGCTCGATCACCGAGCTGTGTGTCGCCGATCATCAAAACGACCCCGAGACCCTCGCCGAGTGGCTCGCCAACAAGACCCCGGAGCAGTTTCGCCGCTGGCTGGCCAAGCCCGGGCTGCGCACCCTCGTCGCCGAGCGCGAGGGTCGGGTGTGCGGCGTGGGCATGCTGAGCGCCGACGGGGTCTTGCACCTTTGCTACGTGCACCCGGATCACCTGCGCCGCGGCGTCGGTCGAGCGCTGCTCGTCGCCCTCGAAAACCACGCCCGCGGCCTCGGTCTCGAGCGCGTGACCCTCGACGCGACGACCACCGCTGTGAAGTTCTACGAAGCCTTCAACTATCGTTGCGCGGGCGCGTCGAAGCGGGGCTTTGGCGTGACGGCGTGCCGGGCCTACGCCAAAGCGCTCGAACGCCGTCATCGTCGTTGAAAGGCCGGGGCCGAACCGCGATAGTGCCGAGGCCATGCGTCGGTACGTTCAACTGCTGATCTGGTCGTTCTTCTTGCTCAGCGCCTGCGCGGCCACGCGTTCGGGTCGGCAGAGCCAGGCGGCCGACAACGGCCCGATGCGCGCCGAGACCTTCCAGGGCCTGACGCTGCGCAACATCGGCCCGGCCTTCATGTCGGGGCGCATCGCCGACGTCGCCTTCGAACCCGGGGACCCCAACGTCTGGTACGTGGGCGTGGGCTCGGGCGGGGTGTGGAAGACCGAGAACGCGGGCACGACCTGGGCCCCGATCTTCGACGGCCAGGGCTCTTACTCTGTCGGCTGCATCACCGTCGACCCCTCGAACCCGCACGTGGTCTGGGTGGGCACCGGGGAGAACGTCGGCGGCCGCCACGTCGGCTACGGCGACGGGGTCTACCGCTCCCGGGACGGCGGCAAGTCCTGGGACAACGTCGGCCTGAGCAAGAGCGAGCACATCTCGAAGATCCTCGTGCACCCCGCCGACCCGGACACGGTGTGGGTCGCCGCTCAGGGGCCGCTGTGGTCCTCGGGCGGCGAGCGGGGCCTGTACAAGACCACCGACGGCGGCGAGACCTGGAAGCCGGTGCTGAGCGCGGGTCCGTGGACCGGGGTGACCGACGTCGTCATCGATCCTCGCGACCCGGACCTGCTCTACGCCGCCACCTGGCAGCGCCACCGCACCGTCGCGGCCTACGTCGGCGGCGGCCCCGAGTCGGGCATCCACAAGTCCGTCGACGGCGGCGAGACCTGGACGCGGCTGAGCAAGGGCTTGCCCGGCGACCCGAGCTTCAAGGCGGGCGGCGAGGACAAGCCCGGCAGCCGCCCGGCGGCCAAGCCCATCGACGACGGCAACATGGGCAAGATCGGCCTGGCCATCTCGCCCCACGACCCCGACGTGGTCTACGCGGCCATCGAGCTCAACCTGCGCACGGGCGCGGTGTTCCGGTCGAGCGATCGCGGCGAGTCGTGGACCAAGCAATCGGACACCGTGGCCGGCGGCACCGGGCCCCACTACTACCAGGAGCTCTACGCCTCCCCCCACGCCAAGGACCGCATCTACCTCGCGGACGTGCGCATGCGGGTCTCGGACGACGGCGGCGAGACCTTCCGGATCATGGACGAGGAGTTCAAGCACTCCGACAACCACGCCCTGGTGTTCCGCGCCGACGACCCCGACTACCTGATGGTCGGCACCGACGGCGGCCTCTACGAGAGCTTCGACCTGGCCAAGAGCTGGCGCTTCGTCGACAACCTGCCGATCACCCAGTTCTACAAAGTGGCGCTCGACGACGCCGCGCCCTTTTACAACGTCTACGGCGGCACCCAGGACAACAACACCCAAGGCGGCCCCGCGCGCACGGACAGCGCCCACGGGATCCGCAACGCCGACTGGAAGGTCGTGCTGGGCGGCGACGGGCACCAGCCCGCGACCGAGCCGGGCAACCCCGACATCCTCTACGCCGAGTCCCAGCAGGGCTACCTGCACCGCGTCGACACGACCACCGGGGAGCGCGTGCTGATCCAGCCCCAGCCCGGCGAGGGCGAGCCGGGCAACCGCTTCAACTGGGACTCGCCCATCCTCGTCAGCCCCCACGACCCCAAGCGCCTGTACTTCGCGTCTCAGCGAGTGTGGCGCTCGGACGACCGCGGCGACTCGTGGACGGCGGTGTCCGGCGACCTGACCCGCGACGAGGAGCGCCTGCAGGCGCCCCACATGGAGCGCCAGTGGAGCTACAACGCGCCCTGGGACCTCTACGCCATGTCCCAGTACAACACGATCACCTCCCTGGCCGAGTCGCCGGTGCGAGAGGGGGTGCTCTACGCCGGCACCGACGACGGCCTCATCCAGGTGTCCGAGGACGGCGGCAAGGCGTGGCGGAAGGTCGAGGTCCGCTCGCTGCCCGGGGTCCCCGAGCGCGCCTTCGTCAACGACATCAAGGCCGACCTGTTCGACGCCGACACCGTCTACGTCGCCCTCGACAACCACAAGTACGGCGACTTCGCCCCCTACCTGTTCGTCAGCCGTGACCGCGGCAAGAGCTGGAAGTCCATGGCCGGGGACCTGCCCGAGCGCCACCTGGTGTGGCGGGTCGTGCAGGACCACGTGCGCGAGGAGCTGATGTTCGCGGGCACCGAGTTCGGCGTGTTCTTCACCGTCGACGGCGGCCGCAAGTGGATCGAGCTCGCGGGCGGGACCCCGACGATCTCCTTCCGCGACCTGGCCATCCAGCGCCGGGAGAGCGACCTGGTCGGGGCCACCTTCGGCCGCGGCTTTTGGATCCTCGACGACTACACCCCGCTGCGCGAGGTCTCCGAGGAGTCCCTGGCCAAGCCCGCCGCGCTGTTCACCCCGCGGGACGCCCTTTGGTACATCGAGCGCCAGAACATGGGCTCGCGGCGGGAGCAAAAGGCCTCCCAGGGCGTCGGCTACTACGCCGCCGACAACCCGCCCTTTGGGGCCGTGCTGACCTACTACCTCCAAGAAGGGTTGCAGACCCGCACCCAGGTCCGGCGCGGGGAGGAGAAGACGCGCATCGAGGCCGGCCAGGACACGCCCATGGTCGGCTGGGACGAGCTCGACGCCGAAAAACGCGAGCGCGGACCCGCCGTCATCCTGACCATCCGCGACGCGAACGGCCAGATCGTGCGCCGCCTCTACGGCCCGACCACCGCCGGCATCCACCGCGTCGCCTGGGACCTGCGCATGCCGGCCGAGCAGGCCATCGGCCTCACCCCCTCTTACGCCTACGCCAAGCCCAAGCCCCCCGAGGGCTTCATGGTCGGCCCGGGCCGCTACACCGTGACCCTGTCCAAGCGCCACGACGGCAAGACCGAGGCGCTCGCCGGGCCCATCCCCCTCGAGGTCGTGCCGCTGCGCAAGCAGGGCGCCCTCGAGGGCGCCGACCCCCAGGCCGTCGCCGCGTTCTGGAAGCGCAGCGCCGAGCTCTCGCGCTCGGTCTCCGCCGCCGCCCAGGCCATGAAGCAGACCCACGATCGCCTCGAGAAGCTCGAGCAGGCCCTCGACCGCTCGCGCGCCGGCAGCGAGCTCGACGACGAACTCGACGCCCTGCGCGACACCCTCGAGGCGCAGCGCGAGGCGCTGTTCGGCAACCCGACCAAGAGCGAGCTGCGCGAGGAGCAGACGCCGAGCGTGAGCGACCGGCTCGACGTCGCCATCTCGGGCACCCGGCAGTCGACCTACGGCCCGACGCCGACCCACCTCGAGAACCTCGAGCTCGCCGAGAAGGGCTTCCAGGCCATCCGAGGCCAGCTCAACAAACTGCTCGAGGAGCAGCTCCCGGCCTTCGAGTCCAAGCTCCAGGCCGCCGGCGCCCCCTGGGTCAGCGGCCAGCCCATCCCCTGACGCGTCCCGCCCCGAGGAGTGACGCCCCCCGCTCGGGGGTCGAGCACGAGGCTGTCACCTCCTCGGGAGCGGACGCCCGCTCTCGGAAGGTGATGCCCTCAGCCTGGAAGGTGAGAGCCTCAGCGCAGAGCTGATGCCCTCAGCGCGGAGATGAGGCCTTCACTCCCGCCAAATGACGCCCCCGCTCGCGGGGGCGACCACTGACCGTCTAATGGGCACGAACCCCATTGCGGACCAGCCAAAGCGGAGGAGCGGAGCGACGAAGCGCCCCCGGTCCGCGACGCCTGCGGGGGCACTACCGCGACCCGATGCGAGCCGCCATCACGAAGGCCGTGCGCAGCATGATGTCGAGGTCCATCAGCAGCGACAGCCGCCCGACGTAGTAGAGATCGTAGGACAGCTTGAGCGCCGACTCATCCACGGACGCGGCGTAGCCTTGGTGAATCTGGGCCCAGCCGGTGATGCCCGGCTTCACGAGGTGGCGGTAGCCAAAGTAGGGGATCTCGTCCTCGAGCTGCTCGACGATCTTGGGCTGCTCCGGGCGCGGGCCGACGAGGGACATCTCGCCGCGCAGGACATTCCAAAACTGGGGGAACTCGTCGATGCGCGTGCGCCGGAGCAGGCGCCCCAGGCGGGTCGTCCGGTCGTCGTTGGTGGCGGCCCAGCGCTGCTCCTCGCGCTCGGCGACCCGCATGGTCCGGATCTTGTGGACCCGAAACACCGCCCCGCCGAAACCCACGCGATCTTGGCTGTAGAAGAAGGGCCCGGGGTCGAGGAGGCGCTGGAGCGGCCACAGCACCGGGAACATCAGGGCGAAGAGCAGCAGGCCCACGCTGGCCACGCCCAGGTCGAGGAGGCGCTTGGCGGCCATCGCCCCCGGGCGATCGAGCTGCTCGAAGGTGTTGAGCACCCAGCGCGCGTCGACCAGGTCGATGGGCACCTGGAGGGCGACGGTCATCCACACCGTGCCGGCGGTGTGCACCCGGACGCCGTGGGCCTGGAGCGCGGACAGGGCCGCGACCTGGGTGTCGCTGAGCCCCGTCGCCCCGACCACCACGGCGTGGTGGATGGCCTCGCGCTGGCACAGCTCGACCGCGTCGCCGATGCCGCCGAGCACCGGGGGCACCTCGACGCCCTCGGGCACCGGGATGCCGAGGGTGCCCTCGCCGACCTCCCCCGGGTCGAGCTCGCCGCCCTCGAGCAGCCCGCGGACCACGTAGCGCGTGTGCTCGAGGCCGTTGATGCGCCGGGCGAAGCGCTGCTCCACCGGCCCCGTGCCCAGCACGACCATCGGCACGCGGGGCCCGTTGGCGATGAAGCGGGCGTAGATCAGCCGCCACGCCGTGAGCAGCGCGAAGGTCAGCAGCCCGATGAACAAAAGGCCCGTACGCCCGATGGGCTGGTACCAGACGAAGTAGGCGACGACGAGGGTCGCCAGCGCCGTGCCGACCGCGACCAGCCCCGTCCGGGCCACGACCTGCTTGTGCTGGAGGATCAGCGTCGGCGCGTGCAGGCCCGTCAGGTAGGCGCCCAGCGCCGCCGTGAACGCGGCGACCACCGCCGCGACCGTGGTGCCCTCGAGGCCCAGGGTCGACTCCGCGTGGCCGGGCAGCTGGCGATCGAGCAAGCCTGCCCCCTCGACAGCCGCGGCCGCGAGTAGCAGGTCGATCAGGAACACCAGCACCGTCGGCATGGGAGCGCTGGCGGAGTATACGCGGGGATGGTGGCCTTGTCCGGTCGAGCTCACGGACGTGAGGCGCCGGATGGCCCGTCAGTGGGCCACGAGAGGGCTTCCCTCCAGCTTGTCGGGGTCGGGACCCCGTGTTCGATCGTTCGAGTGCAACATGCGATTGGCTGTCAGACCGAGCGCGTTGAACATGCGCTGCACCGAGCCGTGCATCCAGAGCTCGTTCCGGGTTTTGGCAGACGAACCTGGCTTCGGTGGACACGGGCACGGGGCAAAGGGGTCCGATCCCCCGCTGTCGCCTGACGGCATGAACTCCGGGCTTCCCGTCACAGCACATTGGCACGGGGCTCGGCTTCGACGGGCGCTGTGGCGGGCTCCTCGCGCTGGGGGATCCGACCCCCCTTGACCCGTGCCCGCTCTGCGTCAGAGACGAGCCCGCTCGCCAAACCCAAGCAAAACTAGCGACGCAGCTTGGCGAAGGGGTTGTTGCTAAACCCAGGGTCCCGCTGCTCTCGGCGACCGCCCTTGCCCCCGCCTCGACGATCGCGCCCCTTGGACCCGGACCGCTTGCCAGCGTTCGAGCCCTTGCGCTCGCCCCCGTCGCGTCCGCCCCTGGCCTCGTTTCGGCCCTGACCCTGGCCCTGACCTTGCCCCTTGCCGCCGCTCTTGCGCGCCGACAGGGCGATGCGCTTGCGCTCGAGATCGACGCTGAGCACCCGGACCTTCAGCTTGTCGCCGACCTTGACGACCTTGCTGGGGTCGTCGACCCACTTGTCGCTGAGCTCGCTGACGTGGACGAGGCCGTCTTGGTGCACGCCCACGTCGACGAAGGCGCCGAATTTGGTGACGTTGGTGACCACGCCCTCGAGGGCCATGCCCTCCTCGAGGTCGGACATCTCGTGGACGTCGTCGCGGAACTGCGGGGCCTCGAACTCGGCCCGGGGGTCGAGGCCGGGCTTGGCGAGCTCGCTCAAGATGTCGCGCAGGGTCAGCTCGCCCACGCCGGCCTCGCGGTCGACGTAGCGCTGCAGGTCCACGCGCTTGGCCAGCTCGGGGTTGCCGACGATCTCGAGCACGGACACGCCCAGGTCCGCGGCCATGCGCTCGACGAGGGCGTAGCGCTCGGGGTGGACGGCGGAGCGGTCGAGGGGGGTGGCGCTGTCACGCACGCGCAAGAAGCCCGCGGCCTGCTCGAAGGTCTTGGGGCCCAGGCCGGGGACCTCGCTGAGCGCGGCGCGGTTGGGGAAGGGGCCGACGCGCTCGCGGTGGGCGACGATCTTCTTGGCCAGCGAGCCGCCCACGCCGGCGACGTAGCTGAGCAGCGAGGCGCTGGCGGTGTTGAGCTCGACGCCGACCTTGTTGACGCAGCTCTCGACGACCTCGTGGAGCTTGCGCTTGAGCAAGGTCTGCTGGACGTCGTGCTGGTACTGGCCGACGCCGATGGACTTGGGGTCGATCTTGACGAGCTCGGCGAGGGGGTCTTGGAGGCGACGGGCGATGGAGATGGCCCCGCGGATCGTCAGGTCCAGATCGGGGAACTCCTCGCGCGCGACCTCGGAGGCCGAGTACACGCTCGCGCCGGCCTCGTTGACGCTGACGACGATGGGGGCCTGCTCGCCGCCGAGCTTGCGGACGACCTCCCGGGTCAGGGCCTCGGTCTCGCGTCCGCCGGTGCCGTTGCCCACGGCCACCGCCCGCGGGCCGTGCTTGGCCACGAAGGCCTGGAGCTGGGCCGCGGCGCGGTCGCGGTCGCGGACGGGGTAGATGGTGATGGTCTCGAGGAACTTGCCGGTGGCGTCGAGGGCCGCGCACTTGCAGCCGGTGCGCAGCCCGGGGTCGATGCCGATGACCGAGACGGCGCCGAGGGGGGCGGCGAGCAAGAGGTTGCGCAGGTTCTCGGCGAACACCTCGACGGCCTCGCGGTCGGCCCGCTGCTTGAGCTCGACGCGCACGTCTGTCTCCACGCCGATCGACAGGCGCCCGCGCAGGGCCTTGTCGATGGCCTTGCGCAGGACATCGGCGAAGGGCGAGGCGGGGTCGAGCTGCATCAGGGTCTCGACCTGGGGCTGGACCAGGGCCGGCTCGACGACGATCTTCGAGCGCAGCACGCCCTCCTTTTCGCCCCGGCGGATGGCCAGGTAGCGGTGCGAGGGGATCTTGGACGCGGGCTCGGACCAGTCGAACCAGTCCTCGAACTTGCTGCGCTCGCCGGCCTCACGTCCAGCAACCTCGGTAGTCTCGAGCACGCCGTGATCACCGAAGTGCTTGCGTACGCTGGCGCGCACCTCGGGCTGCTCGGCGACGGTCTCGACCAGGATCTCGCGCACGCCCGTGAGCACGGCGTGGGTGTCGGCGAGCTCCTTGGCGGGGTCGACGAGTGCCTGGGCCTCGGTCTGGGGGTCACCCTCGCCAGGCTGGGCCAGTGCGCGCTCGGCGAGGGGGCCCAGGCCGCGCTCGCGGGCGATCGTCGCCCGGGTCCGGCGCTTGGTCTTGTAGGGCAGGTAGAGGTCTTCGACGCGCTGCTTGGTGGTCGCGGCGCGCAGCTGGGCCTCGAGGGCGGGGGTCAGCTTGCCCGCCTCGCGGATCAGGGCGATGACCGCCTCACGGCGCTTGTCGAGCTCGTCGAGATAGGTCCGGCGCTCGTCGATCTGGCGGATTTGGACCTCGTCCAGGCCGCCCGTGGCCTCTTTGCGGTAGCGGGCGATGAAGGGGACGGTTGCGCCCCCGGCGAGGAGCGCGACGACGGCCTGGACCTGTTCGGGGCGGAGCCCGAGCTCGCTGGCCAGGAGGGGGACGGGGTCGAAGGTCGACGCGGTGACGGGAAGGGTCGGTGCGGACATGTGGCCGGGCGACGCGGCACGAGCAGGGGCCGCGGGGCGCTGGGTCTACGGCGAGGATCTTCGGATTGCAAGAGCAAAGTCGGGGCGCTTGCGGCCAGCGCCGACCATTGGCGACAATCCCCGGGCAGATGCCGCGCTTGACCGTCAACCTCGGCCGCCGAGACGAGCAGGTCATCGACCTGATCGCGGGGACGGTGAGCATCGGTCGTGGTCGCGAGGTCGACGTGCGCGTGGCCAACAAGAGCCTGTCGCGCTTCCACGCGACCATCGACATCGACGCCAACGGCCGGGCGACGCTGCGCGACGCGGGCAGCAAGAACGGGACCTTCGTCGGCGGCATGCGCCTCGAGCAGCCCCAGCCCCTGAGCGACGGCACGATCTTCAACTGCGGCGACGTGGCCTTCCTGTTCCACTCCGAGGAGTACTCGGTGCCGCCGCCCGAGACGATGATCCAGGAGATCCCCTCGGACACCAACCGCGAGCAGCTCAAGGCCCTGCTCACGGACTCGCGCCTGCGCCGTCAGGCCGAGAAGTCGGGGCTCCCGCCCGCGCGCCGACCCAACAGCCCCGAGGGCCGGCTGCAGGTCTTGCTCGAGGTCGCGCGCTTGCTGTCCTCGCCCCAGGGCATCGACAAGCAGCTGGCCAAGATCATCGACTTGGTGTTCTCGATCCTCGACGTCGATCGGGCCGCGCTGATCATGCTCGACGAGGACACCGGCGAGTTCGGCCCGCCGGCGGTCGAGGCCAGCCGCAAGGGCCTCAAGACCACGGGCGAGGTCTACAGCCAGCACGTGCTCCGCTACGTCCGCGAGCGCAGCGTGTCGGCGCTGTTCTCCGACGCCAAGGCCGACCCGCGCCTGGCCGGGGCGCACTCGATCCACATCCAGTCCGTGCGCTCGTCGATGTGCGCGCCGCTCAAGCCCCACGACAAGGTCATCGGGGCGCTCTACGTCGACAACCTCACCGTGCCCGCCGCGTTCACGGGCGAGGACCTCGAGCTGCTCTCGGCCTTCGCCGCCCAGGCGGCCATCGCCATCGACAACGCCCGGCTCTACGAGCGCCTCGAGAAAGAGGCGGTCACGCGCAACAACCTGCTGCGCTTTTTCCCGCCGACGACCATCGCCCAGCTCATGGAGCGGCCGCAGATGACCGTCGAGGCCATCGACACCGAGGTCACGGCGCTGTTTTGCGACATCAGCGGGTTCACGGCGATGTCCGCGACCATGGCCCCGCGCGACGTCGTCCGCCTGCTCAACCGCTACTTCCCCAAGATGACCGAGGTCGTGTTCCGCTACGAGGGCACCTTGGAGAAGTACATCGGCGACGCGATCTTGGCGGTCTGGGGCGCGCCCTTTCGCCGGGACGACGACGCGATGCGGGCCGTGCAGGCCGCGGTCGGCATGCAGCGGGCGATCCGCGAGCTCTCGGAGACCACCAACTTCCCCGCGCTGAGCATCCACATCGGGCTCAACAGCGGCCCCGTCGCCGCCGGCAACATCGGCTCGGAGCAGCTGCTCCAGTACGCGACCATCGGCTCGGCGACGAACATGGCCAGCCGCATCTGCGACGTCGCCGAGGCTGGTGAGATCGCGCTGGGGGAGTCTACGGTGGAGCGTCTGGGTCCAAACCCACCCTTCGAGCTCGACGGCCCCTTCCAGCACTACGTCAAAGGGCGCGTGCAGCCCTTGCCGGTCTACAAGCTGCGCTTCGGCGATTGAGTAGGGAGAGGGCGTTACAGTGGTGGGCATGGTTGCCCGCTCGTGCGTCGTGGTCGCGTCGATCTTCGTGGTCGCGGGGACGGGCTGCACCCTGTTCAATACCGAGTTCGATCCGCCGCGGAGGGTCGCCGATGGGGACACCGGGGACGCGGAGGAGGCCTCCACGGACGCGGGGACGGGCGAAGGCAGCACGGAGTCTGGGAGCACGGGCAGCACGGAGTCAGGCAGCACGGGCAGCACGGAGTCAGGCAGCACGGAGTCGGAGAGCTCGGAGTCCGACGTCGACACGGACACGGACACGGAGGCCGTCACGGAGTCCGAGAGCCTGGGCGAGAGCGACGTCGACACGGGCGTGGACGAGTGCGAGCCCATCGCCCGCGTCGAGCCCGTGCCCTTCGAGCTCCTCGCGGTCGCCGAGGCCAGCGGCGAGAACGTCCCGGATCTGGTCTACGGCGAGCCCGGCTGCGTGGTCGCGACCTTCTGCCACGGCGCGGGCACCTGCCACTACGACTCCGACGGCTACCTCGGGCAGCTGATCTCGGGCACGCCGGGCTTCATGGGCGGGGTGAGCTTCGAGTCCCCGGACATCCTGCAGATCCACCTCGCCAACGCCTGCGGGGCCACCTTGTTGACCGAACCCACCGAGTACCTCGGCGTCGTCGCCCTCGACAGCTCGCAGAACCTGCTCCAGGCCAAGATCTACCTGCCCTGCTTCGAGGGCGCGGCGATGAACCTGTTCGTGACCCAGGAGGGCTCGACCTACTGGGACGCGGGGCTGACCGATCTCGCGGCCGCGGCCCCCTGAACTCGAGCCTGTCTGCTTTGGCCGTCGTGGACGACGCCACGCCCTCCCCTCAGGCAGGGTCGGGCTTGACCAGGGCCTTCTCGCGCAGCGATCGCGCCCAGCCCTCGAGGTTGGCGACGGTGCTCTCGAGCTGCGAGGGCGACTCGGCGAGCTCGGCGAGGGCGGTCTCGAGCAGCTGCTTGGCCCGGCGGATGCGACCGCGGACGGTGCCCTCGGGGATCTCGAGCACGGTCGCCAGCTCGGAGCCCGACATGTTCTCCCAGTAGTAGAGCTCGAGGGTGATCTGGTGGTCCATGGGCAGGCGGCGCAGGGCCTGCAAGAGCAGCTCTTGCTCGCGCTTGTCGGCGATCAGCAGGCTGGGGCCGGGGCCAAAGTCGTGGACCGAGGCGATGAGGGGATCGAAGCGGGCGTCGTGGTAGCGCTTGTCCCGGTAGTAGCGGCGCAGCACGTTGCGGGCGACCCCGAACAGGTAGCCGCGGAAGCTCGCGTCGCCGCGGTAGCGATCGCGCCCCTCGATGCAGGCCAGGAAGGTCCGCTGGATCAAATCGTCGACCTCGGCCGGCGCCTTGTTGGCGAAGAAGCGGCAGATGCTGTCGAAGTGACGGTTGAACAGCTCGTTGCCTGCGCGCTGATCCCCTGCTCGCCACGCGTCGAGCAGCTCGAGGTCGGATTGCGCTGCGGGTCCGGGGGTCATGAACGGGGGCATCCTAACAGCCACGGATCGCCGCGCCCAGCCAGGCTGGGGCGGGATTTGGGTCCAGCTTTTGCGCTCGATCCCACCGGGGAGTGGGGCGGCCTCGGTCCGGCGGTCGTGGTACATCTCAGGTATTCAACCAAAGCGCCACCAGCCGCCCATTTGCATCGGTCGGCGGAGGAAGCGGGCTCATGACCCTTACTGACTTGACCCATGAATCGTGCTCTTTTTCACGCGCAAAGAGGCCGCCTGGCCCGGAAAAAAAGCGTCCCTGGATCGCCTCCCTCGTCTGGTTGGGGCTGGCCCTGAACACGGGGGGCTGCGTCGGGATCGTGCCCGATGACATCGGCGTCGCAGACGATGCCACCGGCGGGGACGAGGCCGGGGACGACGTCGGAGAGGACACCTCGGACGACGAGGTCGGGACCGGCGAGGAGACCGAGGGCGACACGACCGAGGGCACGACCGAGGACGGTACGACGGACGAGACGACGGGCACCTCGGACGAGACGACCGAGGGCAGCAGCGACGGCGGCGGCATCGACTGCAGCGAGCTGTTCGACGCGACCGAGCTCATGGTCGGCGACAACCCGGTCGAGATCCTCGACGGGCCGAACCTCATCGAGGCCTGCGACGCGTCGGGGCCCGAGGGCGCCTACGTGTTCACCGCGCCCGAGGCGGGCGCCTACAGCTTCACCCTCAACGCCGACTTCGAGGGCGCGGCGGTCAACTACGGCGGCCCCGTGTGCGAGCCCTTCGAGGCGCTGGCCTGTGCCGCCAGCGGCGAGACCATCCAACCCGACCTGCTCGCGGACGAGACCCTGTGGGTCATCATCGACTCCCAGGGCGCCACGGGCACGGGCACCATGACCATCGAGGGCCCGCTGTGAGGGCCTGGCGAGGGCGCTCGCTCGCCGCGCTCGGGCTCGCGTGGGCGACCTCGGGCTGCGTGGGCATCGTGCCGGACGACATCGGCATCGCCGACGAGGGCTCGGACGACGCCGCCGGCGAGACCGAGGGGGAGGCCGGCGGAGAGACCGGCATGAACGAGGGCACGACCGGCGACGGCGAGGACGAGCAGGGCGAGGGCACCGACGGGTCCACGGAAGAGGGCATGGGGACCGAGGAGGGCACCACCACCTCGGGCGAGGAGACCACGGGGACCGGCGCCGACGACATGGACTCGGGGCCCCAGGAGGACACGACGGGGGGAGAGATGGGTCAGTGCGAGGCCCTCGCCGGCGATGAGCTCGACGTGGGCCCCAACGCCATCGACATCGGCGACGCCGACATCCTCGACAACGAGTGCTCGGAGCCGAGCCCCGATGCCGTGTTCAGCTTCTTCCCCGAGGCCGATACGGCCTACAGCTTCAGCCTCGACGCGGAGTTCACCGGCGCCATGGTCCTCGCCGACGAGAACTGCTGGCTCCTCGAAGAGGACCAGTGCGGCAGCGCGGACCTGGCGATCGAGGCCGGTCCCTTCGACACCTCGCCGATCTTCGTGATCCTCGAGGGCGCGGCCGCGTCCAGCGCGACCTTGACGATCGAGCCGCTCTGAGCGCCGCCGATGGAGGCCCTCCGCGGGCCCGAAGCCTCCGAAAATCACGAGTGATTTCGGGGGCTTCGTCATTGCGTTGGACGTGCTCGGGGCCCCGCTGATCGATCCAGGTGGCTCGTGGCACATAGTACGCAGCACGAGTGCGCGCACTCAACGGCGCCGCTCGCCGCCTTTAAGGACCCATTCATGACCATCCATCACGCCCCTCGCACCTCCTTGCGACCCTCGACCTGCCTGCTCGCCGTGCTGGGCACGCTGAGTCTGGGATGCATCAACATTGGCATCGTCCCCGACGACATCGGCGACAGCGGAACCGAAGAGTTCGGCGGCGACGATGCCGACGAGAGCGACGACGAGGCCGGCGAGGACGGCACGACGGGCGAGGAGGGGGAGACCGGGACCGACGGCGAGTCGTCGAGCGACACGACCGAGGACGGCATGGACGACACCGCCGGTGACACGACCTCGGGGGAGGAGACCACCGACGAGGGGACCACCGACACCAGCGACACGACGGACGGTGACACCGATACCGAGACCGGGGAGGAGACCTCCACGGAGACCGGCAGCTCCCCGTGCGAAGGCGTCGAGGAGCTGGCGCTCGACACCCCCGAGATGCTCTCCCTCGACGGACCTTCGCTCGACATGGGCACCTGCGGCGGCGGCATGGCCGAGCACATCTTCAGCTTCACGGCCCCCGAGACGGCAGAGTTCGAGTTCGAGGTGACCGGCATCGACTTCGAGCCCGTCCTCTACGCGCGCTCGGAGTGCGAGACGGGCGAGCTCGAGTGCGCCGCGGGCTCCGTGCTCGTGGTGGCCCTGGACGCCGGGGATGGCGTGTACATCTTCGTCGACAGCGAGAGCAACGGAACCATGGGCGAGATCACGGTCACGCAGCTGCCGTGAATCGCCGTTGCGCGATCCGCCCAGGGGCCGGGCGCGCAGGTCTGGAATCGATGGGGGCAATGGTCCATCCTTGAGCCGTGGCGGGAGCGGACAGCGACGATGAGGGCGAAGCCCTCCCCTCACTCGAGGACACCCTCGGGGGCGTCGACATGGTCGGCGAGACCCTCGACCCGCGCAGCCTGGAGGCCCCGAGCTTGCTGTCCGGCATGGGCACCCCCGGGCGCACCGCTCCGCCGCCCGTGCGCGTGGGGGCGCTGGACGCCGAGCACCTGCGCAACTCCGTGGCCGCCAAGCTGTTTGGGGCGGCGGCGGACCCGGTCCGCATCGGCCGCTACACCGTGCTCGAGCGCCTCGGCGCCGGGGGCATGGGCGTCGTCTACTCGGCCTACGACACCGAGCTCGATCGCAAGATCGCCATCAAGCTGCTGCGCGGCGTGGACTCGGGCGGGGCCGACCACTCCCGGCTCAAGCGCGAGGCCCAGGCCCTGGCCAAGCTCTCGCACCCCAACGTCGTCCAGGTCTACGACGTCGGCAGCTTCCGCGAGCAGGTGTTCGTGGCCATGGAGTTCATCGAGGGCAAGACCTTGCGGGACTGGGAGCCCCGGGAGGGGCCGAGCTCCGAGGCCCTAGTTCAGATCCTGGCGACCTTCGACGAGGCCGGACGGGGCCTGGCGGCCGCCCACGCGGCGGGCCTGGTGCACCGCGACTTCAAGCCCGACAACGTGCTCGTGGGCAACGACGGCCGGGTGCGCGTGCTGGACTTTGGCCTGGCGCGGGGGGCCAACGACGAGCCCGAGCCGACCTCGCCGAGCGCCTCGGACTCGACCCTGGTCGCCGGTCTGGTCGCCGGCCTCGAGTCGAGCGACTCGCTCAACCAGCCCCTGACCCAGACCGGGGCCATCCTGGGCACGCCGGCCTACATGGCCCCGGAGCAGCACATGGGTCGGCGGGCCGACGCGCGCTCCGACCAGTTCGCCTTTTGCGTGGCGCTGTGGGAGAAGCTCTACGGCCAGCGCCCGTTCACGGCCCGCAGCGTCCGCCAGCTGGCCATGGTCGTCATCGAGGGCAAGGTGCGCGAGCCCAGCTCGCCCAAGTACACGGTGCCGCCCTACCTGCGCCGGGCCCTCGAGCGGGGCATGTCGGTCGACCCCGACGAGCGCTGGCCGAGCATGGAGGTCCTGCTCGCGGCCCTGTCCCGGGACCCCCGCAAGCGCCGACGGTGGATCGTCAGCTCCGTCGCCGCGGCCTCCATGGTCCTCGGCGCGGTCGCCTGGCTGATGCTGCGCCCCGAGGGCCCCGGGCCGTGCGACGGGGGCGAGCGCGAGCTCGTGGGCGTGTGGGACGCCCAGGTGCGGACCAAGGTCGAGAGCGCGTTCATGGCCACCAAGACCCCCTACGCCGGCGACGCGTGGACGGGGACGGCGCGCTTGCTCGACAGCTACGCCGACGACTGGGTGTCGATGCACCGCGAGGTGTGCGAGGCCTCGGTGGTCCGCAAAGAGGAAGACTCGGAGCTGTTCGGGCGCAAGATGGTCTGCCTGGGCCAGCGCAAGACCGAGCTCGAGCAGCTCGTCGGCCTGCTCGTCGACGCCGACGAGGGCGTGGTGTCCCGGGCCGTGGTCGCCGCGGGCAGCCTCAACCAGGTGGCGACCTGCGCCGACGCCGACGCCCTGGTCAGCGAGCCCGCCGACGACGAGCGCCTCGAGGAGCTCGAGCGGTTGATCGCCAGCGCGAGCGGCAGCAAGGCCCTGGGCAAGTACGACGAGGGCCTCGAGTACGCGGCCAAGGCCGTCGAGCTCGCCGAGGCCATCGGCACGCCCCACGGCGAGGGTCGCGCGCTGCTCGTCCTCGGCGACCTCCAGTCCAAGCGACGGATGAGCGCCGAGGCCAAGAAGAACCTGCGCGAGGCCCTGCGCCGGGCCGACATCGCCGGCGACGACGCGACCCGAGTCAGCGCCCTGACCCGGCTCATGCACGTGGCCGTGGTCGAGCACGACGTCGAGGCCGGGGAGCTCCTGGCCGACGACGCGCGCGCGGCCCTCGAGCGCCTGGGCGACGCGCCCCTGCTCGAGGCAGACTTCTACGGCCACTACGGCTCGCTGACCCTGGCCAGGGACAACCCCGAGGGGGCCATCGAGTACCACCGCCGGGCGCTGAAGATCAGCCGCGAGCAGCTGGGCGCGAACCACCCCGAGGTCGCGATCACCCACAACAACCTCGCCAACGCGCTGACGGCCAACGGCCACCACGGCGAGGCCGAGGAGCACGCCCGCAAGGCGCTGGCCATCTTCGAGGCGCAGCTGGGCGCGGACCACCCCTACGCCGCCTCGTCCCACAACAGCATCGCCAACAGCGTGCTCACCCAGGGGCGCCTGCTCAGCTGGACCGACCCCGAGCAGGCCAAGCGCTACTTCGAGCAGGCGCGGGACGAGTACATGAAGGCGGTCGCGATCCGCGAGGCCAACTTCGGCGCGAACTCGGCTCGGCTCGTCAACAACCTCCACAACCTCGGCGAGGCCTACCGCTTCCTCGGCGACTACGAGCGGGCCATCGAGGTGTGGGAGCGCTGCCTCGGGCTCGAGCGGGCCAACTACAAAGAGAAGCACCGACCGGTCAAGCTCATGACCATGACGGGCCTCGGCCGGGCCTACCTCGCCAGCGGGAAGCTCGAGCGCGCCCTGGAGCTGCTCGAGGCCGCGACGGCCATCCGCTTGACCCGCAAGGACGAGGGCGACGCGGCGGGCGAGACCTTCTTCGCCTACGCCCAGGCGCTGTGGGAGCGCGCGGGGCAGGACCAGGACCCCGCGCTCCAGGCCGAGCAGCGGCGCCGCGCCGTCGAGTTCGCGCGCAAGGCCGAGGCCGCCTACGCGACGGCGGGCACGGACTACGCCGGGGAGCTGCGCGCGGTCCGACGCTGGCTCGAGAAGCACGCCGCGTCCGTCAAACCCGAGTGAGGGCGATGCACCATCGTTCAGCCTACACGCTCAGCTCGGCGAACACCGGGTAGATGTTCAAGGGGTGCGGCTCGAAGCTCCGCACCCGCCGGCTCAGCACGGTCACGCTCGGCCCGTACATCAGGGGCAGCAGCGGCGCCTGCTCGCCGATGTGGCGGATCAGCGCGGCGGTGGCCTCGCTGTGGCGCCCCTGGCTGCCCTCGTCGATGCGCGCGATCCACTGGTCCGCCTCGGCGTCGCGCCAGCGGGCGAGGTTGGAGGCCGAGGGGTTGTCGACGCCGGGGGCGAGGACGCTGTTGCCGTGGACGAGGGAGTGGAGGAACTCCCGGGGGTCGCCGGAGTCGGCGATCCAGCCCGAGAGCACCGCGTCGTAGTCCCCGGCCTCGAGCCGCCCGAAGTAGTCGTCCGCGTTCTTGGCGTGGGTGATGGTCAGGCGAATGCCGACCTTGGCGAGCTGCTCGGCGAGGGCGTCGGCGACCTTGGCGGGCCGCGACAGGTAGGGCCGGGGCGCCCACACCACGAGCAGCTCGAGCTCGGTCTTGGCCAGCTGTCCCCGGTCGACCGGGGCCTGGGTGACCTCGTCGGCGTAGCTGCCCATGCGCGGGGGCAGCAGACCGCGGGCGACGAAGCCGGCGGGGTTGTCGTAGCAGAGGCTGGTCAGGGCGTAGCGATCGACGCTGGTCACGATCGCCCGGCGCATGGCGACGTCGAGGCGCTCGGTGTTCAGATAGAGGATCGCCGTGCTGCTCCCGGGCTGGTAGAGCTTGCGCACCCGGGTCAGGCGCGCGGCGTCGTCGCGGCCGAGGACCTGGGTGAAGTCGACCTCGCCGGCCTCGAGGGCCGCGACGAGCTTGGTCGCGCGCCCGTCGGGGTCCGGGGGGTAGCAGCGCAGCTCGATGGACTCGATGGCGCCCGGGCCCTGCTGGCCGGCGTAGTGGGGGTTGCGGACGAGCTCGAAGCGCTCGGGGGTCGAGCCGGGGCCGACGACGTAGGCCCCGGAGCCCGTGCGCCCGTCGCCGTTCTTGGAGATGGCGCTCCACGAGGTCACCAGCGTCGCGTGCAGATCGGCGATCCCGCTCGGGCGCTCGAAGATCACGCAGTCGCGCTCTTCTCGGAGCCGGATGCCCCGGCCGCGGATCCACACCTGGTTGAGGGACGCGATGACATCCGACGCGGTCACCGGGCTGCCGTCACTAAAGCGCAGCCCCTCGCGGACGCGGCCGACCGAGCGCGCGGCTCCCCGGGCTTCGAGGGGGCCGGCGAACACCAGCGGGCGGATCGCACCGTCGCCGCGGCCGAAGGCGAAGGGGCTCTGGAACAGCTGCCCCGCGACCACGCCGCCGATGTAGTCCATGGCCCGGTAGGGGTCGTGGGACTGAGCCGGAGTCACGAGGCCCACCCGGAGAGTCGAAGGATCCACGGGGGGATGGTATCAACGGTCGCGCCTACCGCGCGTGAGGACGCGGGCGGTAGCCCGCCACGATCCGCGGAATTTTGGCGTAGTCGTCCCGGGAGGCGACCCCAACGAAGCCAGCCGCGCGCAATAGCGCCTCGACCTCGGCCGCCTGGCCAACGCCGATCTCCAGGTAGAGCCCGCCGCCCGGCGCGAGCGCGCGGCGCTCGGCGACCTGGGTGATCAGCCGCCGGACCAGGTCGAGGCCGTCGTCGCCGCCGACGAGGGCCCCGCGGGGCTCGAAGTCGCGGACCTCTGGCGCGAGCTGGGCCCAGTCCGCCGCGGGGATGTAGGGCAGGTTGGCCGCGATCGCCGTCCAGCCCCCGGGCGGATCCTCGACGCCGTCGAGGAGGTTCGCCCGGCGCAGGCGGACCCGCTCGCCGAGGCCGTGGCGCTCGGCGTTTTGGCGGGCGACGTCGAGGGCGTCGGTGGACGCGTCGACGGCGGTCACGGTGACCTCGTAGCGGGCCTTGGCGACGGCCAGGGCGATGGCCCCGGAGCCGGTGCCGACGTCGAGGACGTCCATCAGCGGCGCCGGCGGCTCGCGCAGATCCTCGAGCAGCCAGTCGACGAGGTGCTCCGTCTCGGGCCGGGGGATCAGCACGCGCCGGTCGACGGCGAGCTCGAGGTCGAGGGCGTGGAAGCCCCGCGCGCCCTCGATGTAGGCCACGGGCTCGCGGCTGAGGCGGCGCCGGACCAGCTCGCGGAAGGGCGCGCGCTGGGCCTCGTCGAGGAGCTCGGCGTGGCGCAGGTAGAGGTCCATGCGCGAGCAGTCCAGGGCCTGGGCGAGGAGGTGCTCCGCGTCCACGCGCGCATCGTCGATGCCGAGCTTGGCGAAGCGCTCGGTCGTCCAGGCGAGGAGCTCGCGGACGGTCCAGCGGGCGTCTTGCTGCGGCGGGGCGCTCACCCAGCAGGCTTCACACGCCCGCGCCGCGACCACAAGACCCCGGCGAGGGCCGCGGGAAAAATTTTTGGGCGAATTCGGGGCCCAGGAGCTCCGGGCCGAATTTTTCCGGGCCCGGATCGGGCGTGCTAGCGGCGAGGGTGCGCCCATGGCACACGCCTCCATCATCGAGCTGTCCCGCGTGACGAAGACCTACGGTCAGACCGACGGGAGCCGCCCCAACGGCCTCCCGGCCCTGTCTGACGTCAGCCTGCGCATCGGGAAGGGGGAGTTCGCCCTGCTCATGGGCCCCTCCGGCGCCGGCAAGAGCACCCTGCTCAAGCTGATCTTGGCCATGGAGCAGCCCGACCGGGGGACCATCCGCGTGGCCGGGCGCGACGTCCACCGCCTGACCAAGGGCTCGATCCCCTACCTGCGCCGCAACCTCGGCGCCGTGTTCCAGGACTTCAAGCTCCTGCCCGAGGCCACGCCCCTCGAGAACGTCCGCCTGACCCTCCAGGTCCTCGGCCTGCGCGGCCGCGACGTGCTCAGCCGGGCCAAGGAGAGCCTCGAGCGCGTCGGCCTCGACCCGAACTCGCGCAAGCCGGTTCGCTGCCTGTCTGGGGGAGAGCAGCAGCGCGTCGCCCTGGCGCGCGCGTTGGCGAATCGTCCGCCGGTGCTGCTCGCCGACGAGCCCACGGGCAACCTCGACCCCGCGCTGACCCTGGACATCCTGCGGCAGCTGGAGCTGATCCGCGCGGCCGGGACGACGATCTTGTTGGCGACCCACGACCCGCTGGTGTTCCGCCACGCCCCCGCCAGCCGAATTCTGCACCTCGAGATGGGCCGATTGATCGAGGACCGCGTTGTCGATCGGGCCCCCAACTTCACCGCCGAGCTCGACGCCTTCGGCGAACCCATCGATGCCCTCGCGGCCATCGACGACGACGAATTTTGTGACGAACCCGTGGTCGAGCTCCGCCCTGGAGCCGACGCCAACCTGGAAGAGGTGGCCTGAGATGAACGCCAAGACCCTGCTGCCCAAGCCCATGCTCGCCCGAGTCCCCCGCCACGATGACAGCCTCGTCCTCGGCCTCGACGCCGAGTTCGCCGCCCTCGAGGCCGTCGAGCTCGAGCCCGCCCCCGCCGAGGGTCGGAGCGTGCTGTTGATCGTCGACGAGCTGGTCGACGAGCTGACCGCGCTCGCCGACGCCCTGGAGATCAGCCTCGAGCTGACCGACGAAGATCCCCACGCCGCGCAGACCGTGACCGACGGGGTCGCCGAGGTCGCCTGATGCCCGGTTGGGAGCGCCAAGCGGTCGCCGATGAGCTGGACCGGTCGGCCCTGAGCGGGGCCGCCGAGGACCGCCGCGGGGACGTGCTCGAGATCGAGGTCGATCTCGCGGACGACGACGAGGCTGACGAGCTCGACGCCGAGCTCGAGATCGAGGTCGATCTCAGCGACGACGAGGAGGCCGAGGTGGAGGCGGAGGCCGAGGTGGAGGCGGAGCCCCAGGCCGCGCGCTCGGCCGCCGGCTTCGCCAAGCTCTCCCTCGAGCCCGAGCTGTTCGCCGAGGAGGACGAGCTCCACGACCTCGAGCCCAGCCTCCTGCTGGTCCCCGGCCACGTCGCCCTCGACCCCGAGCGCTTCGACGAGGTCGAGGAGCTCGCCGAGGCCGACATCCTCGACGTCGAGGCCATCGACGAGTCCGCCGAGCTCTACGCCGAGCTCTTCCCCGAGGACGACGGCCCCGAACCCCAGGTCCACACGCAGGTGGACGCGCCCGAGCGGGCGGAGGACACCAGCGCCGAGCTGCTCGAGCGCTTCACCGACGACGAGGAGCTCGCGGCCGAGGCCACGGCCGAGTTCGGCGTCGAGTCGGACCTGCTCGACGCCCTGGACGCCATCGCCCTCGAGCCCCCGGCGCGCGAGGTCGCGGCCTTCGTCGAGGTCGAGGTCCACGCCAGCGAGGACGAGGAGCTCGCAGAGGCGGACTTGACCGAGGTCGAGGTCTACGTCGCCGAGGACGAGGACACCATCGAGGCCCTGGAGGCCGCGGAGGCGGGCCTGGTCGAGGTCGAAGTCGAGGCCCGGAGCGCCGAGGAGCTCGACGCCTTCGGCGAGATCATCGACGACTACGACGACTACCTGCTCGAGGCCTACGAGCCCGAGTGGCTCGAGGCCGAGGCTGCCGAGGCTGCTCGGGAGCAGCTGGAGATCGATCTCGAGTCGGCTCCGGAGCTCGAGATCCTCGAGGCCGACGAGGCCGACGATGACGAGGAGGTCGCGGCTGGTGCGAACGCAGAGGCGGTCACGCCTGCGCTTCTCGAGCCCACGATCGCGATCGCGGAGGTCATCGAAGTCACCGAGGCGGCCTGCGCCGAGCTGCCGCGCTTCGCGGTCGAGGTCGCGGAGAGCGGCGAGGCGGTTGCGTCCGAGCTGCCCGAGCTCCCCGAGGCCACGGTCGAAGCCGAGACGGCCCCCGAGCCCGAGCCCCTTCACCAAGAGACCCTCCTCCAGGCGAGCGACGACGACGACGAGGTGTTTGGCGCCCTCGAGGCCGAGGAGCCCGAGGCGCTGGACGTGCTCGAGTTTGCCGAGGACGAGGCCGAGGAGGCTGTCGCCGAGGAGAGCGAGGCGGAGACCGAGACCAAGGTCGAGGCGCCCGAGATCATCGCGGCGCGCTCGTTGGTCGCAGGGGCCCGACACTGGCCAGCCTGGCGGGCCTTCGTGTGTCCGGCGGCCGCGCTTCCGAGTTTTGATCTGCGCGAGGTCGCGCTGCTCGGCGAGTTTGGCTGCTTCGAGTACGCCGTGGCGGTGGCTCCGGTGATCGAAGAGGCCGAGGCCGAGAAGGTCGAAGAGGCCGAGAAGGTCGAAGAGGCCGAGACGGTCGAAGAGGCCGAGACGGTCGAAGAGGCCGAGCAGGCCGAAGACACCGAGAAGGCCGAAGACACCGAGAAGGTCGAAGAGGCCGAGCAGGTCGAAGAGGCCGAGCAGGTTGAAGAGGCCGAGAAGGTCGAAGAGGCCGAGCAGGTCGAAGAGGCCGAGAAGGTCGAAGAGGCTGAGCAGGTCGAAGAGGCTGAGAAGGTCGAAGAGGCCGAGCAGGTCGAAGAGGCAGAGAAGGTCGAAGAGGCCGAGAAGGTCGAAGAGGCAGAGAAGGTCGAAGAGGCCGAGAAGGTCGAAGAGGCTGAGCAGGTCGAAGAGGCTGAGCAGGTCGAAGAGGCCGAGCAGACCGAAGAGGCTGAGCAGGCCGAAGAGGCTGAGCAGGCCGAAGAGGCCGAAGATGCCGAGCAGGCCGAAGACACCGAGCTGGCCGAAGACACCGAGCTGGCCGAAGACACGGACGAGTTCGAAGACGAGCCCGCGGCGGCCTCCGCCGAGCTCGAGGCCCTCGTCGCGGCCAAGCAGGCGGCGCCGACACCCGAGCCGGAGCCGGAGCCGGAGCCCGAGACGGCCTCCGCCGATCCCATCCGCGTCCCGCTGTGGAGCTCCTTCAACGCGGCGCGCTACGCCGTGGCCCGCGGCCTGCGTGGCATGGGCCAGAGCCCCCTGGTCCAGCTCCTCGCCGTCGGCACCATGGCGGTCTGCATGCTCTTGCTGGGCACGGCCACGCTGCTGTTCCAGAACGTCAGCACCGTCGCCACCACCGTCGGCATCGACGTGCCGGTGACCGTGTTCATGGATCCCGACATCGACCCGGCGTCCACGGCCGAGCTCGCCGAGCTGCTCGAGGGCCTGCCGGAGGTCGAGGCGGCCCAGCGCGTCAGCCCGGAGCAGGCGCTCTCGCGCCTCGAGGACGGCCTCGGCGAAGGCCTGGCCGCCGGCGGCATGGAGCGCTCGGAGCTGCTCGAGGGCATCGATCCGCAGACCCTCCCGGACACCATCGAGCTGTCCCTGGTCGCGGGCGTCGAGCCCGGCTTCGCCGACGCCCTGGCCGAGCAGGTCGGGGGCATGGACGGCGTCGACGAGGTCAGCGTGCTCGGCCCCTGGGTCCAGCAGGCCGAGGCCATGGTCGACACCATGCGCTGGCTCGCCCTCGGCGTGGGTCTGCTGGTCAGCCTGGCTTGCCTGGCGATCGTGTGGAGCACCATCCGCCTGGGTGTGTTCGCCCGGCGCTCGGAGCTGCAGATCCTCCGCCTGGTCGGCGGCACGGCGCGCTTTGTCCGGGCCCCCTTCGTGGTCGAGGGCGTGCTCCAGGGCGTGCTCGGCACGGCCCTGGCCCTGGTCGGACTGTTCCTGGCCTTCGAGCTGGTCCAGCCCTTCCTCGAGCGCGGCCTGGCCCTGGTGTTCGCGGCCGGATCCCTGCACTTCTTCTCCCTCGTGGAGATGGCCGTGGCCCTGGCCTTCGGCGGCTTCCTGGGCCTGCTGGGCTCGCGGGCGGCCGTGGCTCGCCACGCCGACATCTGAGGACGCAGCCATGACCGACGCCAAGACCCACGCCCGTCCCCGTCGCCCCCGGCCCTCTCGCTTCGCCAGCCTCGCCGTGAGCCTGACGCTGGGCCTGGGCGGGGTCGGGGCGCTGAGCCTGGCCACGGCCAGCGCGGTGCAGGCGGGCTCGGGCATGAGCAAAAAAGAGCGCCGCAAGCAGGGCCAGCGCCGGGCGGCGCTGCGCGACGCGGCCGAGCGCGAGCTCGAGCTGACCCAGACGGCCAACGCCCTCGAGCGCGGCCGAGTCGCCCTCGAGCGCGAGCGCGAGAGCCTGACCTGGGCCGGGGCGCTGCTCGATCGCCGCAGCCGCGAGAGCCTGCGCAAGCTCGACGCCTACCGGGCCCACCGCGTGGAGCGGGAGACCCTGGGCACGGTCCGCGCGCGCAAGCTCTACAAGCTCGCCCGCGGCGGCGGCATGCTCGAGATGGTGTTCGAGGACGGCGCCGCTGGCCACATGACGCCGGCCGAGCGCGCGGCCCGGGGCCGGACCTTGCGGGCCCTCGTCGACCACGACCTCGAGCAGCTGCAGATCCACACCACCGCCGAGCGCGAGGCCCGGGCCGAGCTGCTGGCCGCGAGCCGCGAGCTCCAGGTCCTCGGGGCCCTCGACTCCCTGGGTCGGCTGCAGAGCGCCAGCCTCGACGCGGGCGCCGACAACCTCCACCCCAGCCTCGCGGCGGCGCACCACGTCCGCAAGCGGTTGCAAAAGCGGGTCCGCGGCAAGCTGCCCGAGCGCGAGCGTCGGCTGCTCTCGGTCCTCGGCAAGGAGCGGCGCAACCTCCAGCACCACCGCGGCCTCGACCTGCTCGAAAAGGACGCCCTCGTGCGCCCGGTCCAGGGCAAGGTCGCGGGTCGCTACGGCGACTACAAAGATCCCGTGCTCGCCGTGCCCATGCACCGCAACGGCGTCGAGCTCGAGGCCGCGGCCAACGACGCGGTCCGGGCCATCGCCCCCGGTCGGGTCGCCTTCGTCGGCGCCCTGCCGGGCTTCGAGCGCGTGGTCGTGGTCGACCACGGCGGCGGCTACCTCTCGCTCACGGCGCGCCTGCTGACGGTCAGCGTGGCGGAGGGCCAGGACCTCGAGGCCGGCGCGAGCCTGGGCCGGGTGGGCCCCAAGGCCATCGACGACGGCCTGGGCACCACGGCCTACGTCGAGCTGCGCCACGGCCAGCGGCCCATCGACCCGACGCCCTACCTCGCGCCCAGCAAGGGCAAGAAGAACAAGCGCCGCCGTCGACGCTGAGTCGTGGACGTGGGGCAGGGAGGGCGTGGCGTCGTCCACGACGGCCAAAATAGTCAGGGGCTGTGAAAACTTCACGGCCCCTGAGTCGTGGACGTGGGGCAGGGAGGGCGTGGCGTCGTCCACGACGGCTAAACTAGACAGAGGGTCGGGCAAAACTCGTTTTGGCCGACCCTCTGATCAGAGCCTGGGCTTCGGTCACGTCATCATCAGCACGAGGCTGGTGATCAGCAGGGACAGCAAGGTCACCCCGGCCACGACCCACACGTAGGTCATCCAGTTGGCCTCTTGGGGCAGGGCGGTCAGGCCCAGGGTCCGAGCCCGCAGCGAGCGGGTGCCCGAGCGGGCGATGCTCTCCCCCGCGGCCTCGACGTCGGCCCACAGCGCGTCGATGGTGGCGTAGCGCTCGTCCTTGGCCACGGCTAGGGCCTTGGCGAGGATCTTGCGAAAGGGCGCGAGGTGGGTGGCGTCGCGGCTGATCGGCCGATAGTTGCCGGCGAGCTGCTTGACGAAGATGGCCCCGGGCGACTTGCCGGTGAACGGGCGCCGACCGGTGAGCGAGTAGTAGAGCAGCGCCCCGAGGGCGTAGATGTCGGTGCGCTCGTCGATCTCGCTCTCTTGATCGATCTGCTCGGGGGCCATGAAGCCGGGCGTGCCGAGGATCTGCCCCTCCATGGTCAGGATGCTGTCGTCGGACTCGGGCGACTTGGCCAGGCCAAAGTCGAGGATCTTGACCTGGTGCGAGCCGTCCTCGGCCGTGCTCACGAAGGCGTTGCCCGGGGTCAGGTCGCGGTGGATCAGCCGCTTGGTGTGGGCCGCCTTGACCCCGGCGCACAGCTGCCCAAACAGCTCCACGGCCTCGAGCGGGTCGAGCCCGCCGGGCGGCACGTGGTGGGTCAGGGGCAGGCCCTCGAGCATCTCCATGACCAGGTAGCGCAGCCCGTTCTCCGTGGTCCCGGCGTCGATGATCTGCACGACGTTGGGGTGGGACAGGTGCGCGACGATGTCGATCTCGCGCTGGAAGCGGGTGAAGGCCTGGGGGTTGTCGAGGCGATCGAAGCGGATCAGCTTGATGGCGACGTCGCGCTGCAGCGAGAACTGGTGGGCGCGGTAGACCGTGCCCATGCCGCCCCGACCGATGCGCTGATCGAGGCGGTAGGCCCCGGCGATCTCGGTGCCCTCGGCGACGTCGTCCTTGGGCCGGGCCGAGCCCCCGGAGCCCGGCGTGGACGCGCCCGAGCGCGGGTTGCTCTCGTCGACCGTGGGCCCCAGGCGGATCGTCGCGACCCGGCCGTCCTCGCGCGGCGCCGAGGGGGTCGCAATCTCGATGCTCCCGTCCGCGGCCCGGCGCGCCTCGGCGCTGGCCTCGGCCTGGAGCACGGCCCGCTCGACGGCGGCCTGCCAGGCCTCGATGTCGGTGAAGCCCTTGAACACGTTGCCGCCCGTGGCCGCGCTCGCGGCGTTGACCGCCATGCGCTGCAAGGGCGAGCTCATCAATACGAGCACCGCGTCGATCTGGTCGGCGTGCTTGCTGATCCACTTGGCCCACGCCTGGCGGTAGGAGGGGGTGTGCGAGCGGGAGCGGGTGATGTCCGAGATCAAGGTGACGCGGACGCCCTCGGCGATGCGGCGCTCGGCGAGGCGGGCGACGGGATCGAAGTAGCTGTCGACGACGCCGTCCTCGTACTGCTGCAAGATCACCCCGGGCGCCAACTCGTGCACTTCGAGTCGACCGCTGTCGTGGGCGAGCTCAAAGCCCGACCGAAGTTCGCGACGCCGCGTTTCGAACCGGCTCTCCAAAGGGATCTCGAGGCCTCCTGGCCGTATTTCGAGCCTATCGGAGGTGCTCGGGAGAGCCAAGCGAAACCGTCGCAGTAGCGAATGGATAAATGGGGCGACCGCGCGCAGGGCGCGAGCGCCCGTTTACGCACCCGGCCCGCTCGGTGTCGAGCCCAGCTCTCGCGGGGAGGGGCGGCAGGGGCGGTGTCGAACGCTGGTCGCTCAGCTCCCCGTCGAGGACGCGTGCGCGCCGTCGTCTTCCTCGCTACGAAACAGATGCAGGAGTTGCTCGTGGTGGCGGGCGGCGTCCGCGTAGCCGAGCTCGATGAGCCGGCGGACGAACTCGGGGTCGAACAGGATGTACGAGGCGAGGTCGCTCTCGCCCTGACTGCTGCGTTCATCCGCCTCGACGGAGCGCCGGATGATGTTGGGGACGACACCGTCGTAGCCCCGCAACCCGGTGCCGTGAACGACCTCCCACGCGATCCGGCCGAGGTCCTCGCTGGGTTGAATCATCAAGGTCTCGACCTCGTGCCACGGCGCGCGTCGACCCATGGCCGCGCTCAGCCGGCTGGCGAATTCCGGTCCGACGGCTTCTCGCCCTGCGCGCAGCATCCGGTTGGTCTGCTCGATGCGCGCGAGGTCGGCCTGGACCTTGTCGAGCATGAGCGAGTTGAGCAGCTTGCCGAGCAGGAAGAAGGCGTTGGGGTAGAGGGCCTCGGCCTCGGCGCGCTGACGAGCGCGACGCTCGACCGGGCTCTCGCCGTGGCGCAGGCCGATGATCAGCAGGCGTCGAGCGCCCAGGCGCAGGGCCGGGCGCAGGGGCGTGTTTTGGCGCAGCGCGCCGTCGACGAAGAACTGATCGCCGACCTTGACGGCTGGGAACAGCACGGGGATGGCCGCCGACGCCATGGTGTGCGCCGCGGTGATCCCCGTGCGCACGACGGTCTCGTTGGGCCCCTCGGTCCACAGCGGCGTCCGGTGATCGCGGGTCTGGACGAAGACCGTGGACAGGCCCGTGGCGACCTCCGTGGCCGTGACCGAGAAGGCGTCGAGGTGACCGCGGGCGAGGTTCTCGGTCAGCTGTCGCCACGGCACCTGCTCGCGGACGAGCTGCTCGAGGGCGGTCGAGTCGACCAGGCCGCCGACCCGACCTCCGTGCGGGGTCTTGGGCAGGCGCTTGCCGAACAGCACCTGGGGGATCTTCCGCAGCTGTCGCCAACCAAAGTCGTAGACGCGGTCGATGGTCAGCTCGGTCCACATGCGCTGCAGGGCGCGAGCTTGGGCCTTGGGGCGGTCGACGGTCGCCGCGATGTAGGCCCCGTTGATCGCCCCCACGGAGGTCCCCGTGATGATGTCGAAGCGCGTGTCGACGCCGAGGCGCTCGCGGACGTAGCGGAGCACCCCGACCTCGTAGGCTCCGCGCGCGCCTCCACCCGAGAGCACCAGGGCGACGCTGGGTCGTCCCTTGCGACCGTCGCCGCTCGCGCTCGCTGCGTCCTGCTCGGGATCCAAGTCTCGGGGAGTATAGCCCGGTCACAGGCCCAGGCGCAGGAAGCCCAGGAAGGGGTTGGACTCGCGCTCGCGGGCGAGGGTGGTGACCGGGCCGTGGCCCGAGTGCACGCGCAGGTGAGGGGGGAGCTCGAACAGCCGGCGCAGGCTGTGGCGGGCGAGGGAGGGATCGCTCATCGGGAAGTCGGTCCGCCCGACGCTGCCGGCGAACAGGGTGTCGCCGACGATGATGTCGTCGCCCTCCCAGTAGCAGCCCTGACCGGGCGTGTGCCCCGGGGTCGCGACGAAGGTCAGCTCGAGCTCGCCGAGGGTGACGGTGTCGCCGTCGTCGAGCAGGTGATCGATGCGCCCGCAGGGTCGGTTGAGGTGCGGCGCGCCGAACCAGTCGCCCTGCTCGGGGAGCGCGTTGAACAAGGGCAGCTCGTCGCGCGGAAGATAGGTCGGCACCTCGTAGCGCTCTTGGAGCCACACGAGCGCGCCCGCGTGATCGACGTGGCCGTGGGTGAGCAGGATCGCGCGAACGTCCGGGGCCGGGTCGAGCTTGGCGAGGCGCTCGACGAGCTCGCGGCTCTCACCGGTGTCGACGATCGCCGCGGCGCCGGTAGCCGGGTCGGAAATCAGGTAAGTGTTGACACCAAACAGTCCGACGGTGAAGCAGCGGATTTCCACGGGCCGAGAGGATCGAGCATGGACGAGTGCCGACTCAAGTCTGCGGTGTTCGCGGTGTCAAATCAGCACACGCTACGGGGTGAGCGACGCTCGTGATTGGCTCTCGGAGTCGTAACCGCACATTGACCTGCGGGCCCCGTCTCATGTAACAGTCCCACTGCGCGCACCCTGGCGACGGCCAGACGCTCACCCCTGCGCACTTTGGAGACGATCACGATGCGAAAGCTTTCCTACCTCCTTGGCTCCCTGGTCTTGACCGCCGGCTTGCTCACGGCTTGCACCATCGAGACCCCTGACGACCCCTTCAACACGGCCACGAGCCTGGCGAACGAGGACGAGGCCGACGACGACAACGACGGCGACACCAACGGCATGGAGGGCATGGACGACGTCGGGACCGACGACACCACGACCGACGGGACCACGGACGACAGCGGCTGCACCCCCGGCACCTTCGGCTGCCCCTGCGACAACGGCATGTGCGACGAGGGCCTCGAGTGCGACGCCGAGAACCTGTGCGGCCTGCCCGGCTCGATGGAGGAGAGCACCGACACGACCACCACCGGCGGCACCCCGATGTGGGGCGAGGGCCCCTACTACGGCGCGCCCCCGAACTGCCAAGCCGAGGAGATGCCGATCGGCATCCAGGGTCTCGAGGGCGGCTTTTGCTCGCCGATCTGCATGTGCACCGACCCCAACTGCATGAACGCCGACGCCTGCCCGCCCGTTCCCGATGGTGTCGCGGGCCAGGGCGCCTGCGCCCTCAGCGACGGCATGGGTGGCAACTACTGCGCCATCATCTGCATGGTCGGCGGCGACGGTCAGTGCCCCGACGGCGCCATGTGTGAGGACCTGATGGACGCCATGAACCCCGGCGTCGGTCTGTGCACCTACATCTGATCGATCCCCATTGATCGCAAAAAGCGGAGAGCTTCGGCTCTCCGCTTTTTTGTTTGGGGCGAGCGCAGGGCTCAGGACTTGGGCGCGAGGACCTGCTCGAGCTCGCCCGAGTTGTGCAGCTGGGTGACGATGTCGCAGCCGCCGACGAACTCGCCGTCGACGTAGAGCTGGGGGATCGTCGGCCACTCGCTGAAGACCTTGATGCCCTGGCGCATGGCGGGATCGGCGAGCACGTTGAAGGTCTGGAAGTCGGCCCCGTGGTGCTTGAGGATCTGCACCACCTGAGCCGAGAAGCCGCAGCTGGGGAAAATCTTGTTGCCCTTCATGAACAGCATCACGCGGTTTTGATCGATGAGTTCGCGGATCCTGGTGTTGGTCTCGGTCTCGACGTCGCTCATGGCTTTTCCTCGACTTCGCGGCCTGGCGGCCAATCGCTAGCAATTGTCGCAAAGCAGCCTCGGTGTGTCAGGCCGCTCGTTCAGGCGGGCCGACGTCCATAGCACACGACGTTGGATCGATGTAGGCGCCCAGTTTGGCTGGCATCGCGGCTCAAATGCGTCGAGTCCGCGTCGCTTTTCCTCGAACACGTGTGAGAACTCTTGCAATCCACCAGATGTGCATGTGCCGTAGGATTTGGTGCCCCCCTGGACTACACGCGGAACGGAGAAAGTATGAAGATCGAGAGCATTTTGTCCCTTGGAGTGACCACCTTGCTGTGTCTGGCTGGTTGTGCAGATGACACGACTGACGGTGGGAGTCAGGACGAGGTCGGCGACAGCGACGACAACGGCAGCGAGGACGCCGACGGGAGCACCACCAACGGGACCGAGACGGGGGACTCCTCGGGCGACACGACCACCGCCGACACGACGGGGATGGAGGACACCACCGGGATGGAGGACACCACCGGGATGGAGGACACCACCGGGATGGAGGACACCACCGGGATGGAGGACACGACGGGGATGGAGGACACCACCGGGATGGAAGACACCACCGGGATGGAAGACACCACCGGGATGGAGACGGAGACGGAGACGGAGACCGGCACCACCGGCGGCATGGAGGGCGACTGCCTCGAGCAGGGCGACGACTGCTGCCCGCCCAACCCCAACGCCGACGCGACCCTCAGCGGGACCGTGTTCGCCCCCAACGGCACCATCCCGGTGTCCGGGGCCATCGTCTACACGACCGACACCGCGCCCATGGGCATCCCCGACGGGGTCTACTGCTCGGAGTGCGTCGAGCTGACCTGCGGCCTCGAGGACTACACCGAGACCAACCCCGACGGCACCTTCAACGTCCAGGCGCAGTCCGGCGACAAGTACCTCGTCGTGCGCAAGGGCGAGTTCATGCGCGTCACCGAGATCAACATCATGCCGGGCGACAACGCGCTCAGCGACGACCTGCTCGAGCTGCCCGGCGAGTGGAACCCCGGCGGCGGCCTGTGGATCCCCCGCATCGCCATCGCCAACGGCTCCTACGACCGCATCGAGGACGCCCTGGGCAAGATGGGACTGGGCGATACGACCATCGCCAGCTTCGAGGAGAACACCATCCCGGGCACCGAGAGCTTCGCGCTCTACGACAACGGCCGCGACCCCGGCATCGACGGCTTCGTGTCTCAGGGCACCATGGCCGACCTGATCTCGGACCCGAACGAGCTGGCCAAGTACCACATCATCTTCGTGCCCTGCTCGACGGATGCCTTCCTCAGTGACCTCACCCCGCAGGCCATCGAGAACATCCGCGCCTGGGTCGAGGAGGGCGGCCGCTGGTACGTGGCCGACTGGGCCAACGAGTGGATGGGCCAGGTCTTCCCCGAGTACCAGACCTTCTACGGGGGCAACGACGCCGACCTGGGCGTGTTCAACTCCCTGGGCACGGTCCTCGACCAGGGCCTGCTCGACTGGCTGACGGTCATGCCCGAGCCCCTCAAGGACATCAACCCGCTCAACGACGAGGCGCACCCGACCCTCTTCGACCTGCCCCAGGTCGAGACCGTCGACAACTGGTCCGGCATCCAATACCCGCTGCCCGAGATCCTCGTCGACGACGGCATGGGCGGCCAGGTCAACGTCGGCCACATCGCCTGGCTCGAGGGCCCCGGCGGCGGGGACATCCCCGCCAACGAGACCATCCCGCTGACCATCACGGGCCAGTACGGCTGCGGCAAGCTGCAGTTCACCAGCTACCACACCGCCGAGTTCTTCGACTACGTCGGGCTCTCGCCGCAGGAGCTGGTGCTCATGTACACGATCCTCGAGATCGGCGTGTGCCAGGCCGACCTGCCCGCGCCGCAGTGATCGCCTGAGCGCGAGCGCGAAGGTCCGGTCGCCCCCACCTCGGGGGGCCTCCGGGCCTTCTTTCTTGGTTCGAGATCGGCGTTTCGCTCGGCCCTGCTCGGGCCTCGGGGGTGAACGCGCCGCCGCACTCTTGGCGCCTCGCGGTCCGTGGTATGGCGTCGCCCATGTCGTCCCTCGGCTCGTCCCCGATCCCCACGCCCGCCAACGAACCCGTCCGCGCCTACGCCCCGGGGAGCCCCGAGCGCGCTCGACTCGAGGCCGAACTCGACCGCCAACTCGGCGCCCAGATCGAGGTGCCGCTGGTCATCAACGGGGAGCAGCTGCGCACCGGCACGACCCAGACCATGGTCATGCCCCACGACCACGGCCACGTGACCGGGACCTGCCACCAGGCCGGCGAGGCCGAGGTCGCCAAGGCGCTGCAGGCGGCCAAGGACGCGGCGCCGGGCTGGGCGGCGATGCCCTGGGAGGACCGGGCGGCGATCTTCCTGCGCGCGGCTCGGCTGCTCCAGGACGAGTTCCGCGATCGCCTCAACGCCTCGACCATGCTCGGCCAGAGCAAGACCTGCCACCAGGCCGAGATCGACGCCGCCTGCGAGCTCGTCGACTTCTTCCGCTTCAACGTCGCCTACGTCGAGCGCATGTACGCCGAGCAGCCCCAGTCCCCGGGGTCCGCGGTCTGGAACCGCCTCGAGTACCGCCCCCTCGACGGCTTCGTGTTCGCGGTCACCCCCTTCAACTTCACCTCCATCGCCGCCAACTTGTGCGCCGCCCCGGCCATGCTCGGCAACACGGTGATCTGGAAGCCGGCGCCCACGGCCCTGCTCTCGAGCCACTACCTCATGGAGCTGTTCGCCGCCGCGGGCCTGCCCCCGGGGGTCATCAACTTCATCCCCGGGCCGGCGGCGCAGGTCGGCGCCCAGGTCATGGGCGACCCGGACCTGGCCGGCGTGCACTTCACCGGCTCGACGGCGACCTTCAAGCTGCTGTGGAAGCAGGCCGCGGACAACCTCGACCGCTACCGCAGCTACCCGCGCATCGTCGGCGAGACCGGCGGCAAGGACTTCGTCGTCGCCCACCCCAGCGCCGACCTCGAGCGCCTGGCCCCGGCGCTCTTGCGCGGGGCCTTCGAGTACCAGGGGCAAAAGTGTTCGGCCGCGTCGCGGGCCTACATCCCCGAGAGCCTGTGGCCGCAGCTGCGCGAGCGCCTGGTCGCCGGCATGGAGGCGATGAAGATGGGCGACCCGCGCGACTTCTCGAACTTCCTCGGGGCGGTCATCGACGACCGGGCCTACGCCAAGCACGCCGCCGCGATCGCCGAGGCGAAGGCCGCCGTCGGCGGTGCGGTCACCGAGATCCTCGGCGGCGAGTGCGATGACGCCAAGGGCTACTTCGTCCGCCCGACCGTGATCGTGACCACCGATCCGCGCTACGCGACCATGGTCGAGGAGCTGTTTGGACCCATCCTCACGGTCTTTGTCTACCCCGACGCAGAGTTTGGCCCGATCCTCGAGACCTGCGATCAGAGCACGCCCTACGCGCTCACCGGTGCCATCTTTGCCGAGGACCGCAAGGCCGTGGTCCAGGCCGTCGAGGGGCTGCGCTTCGCCGCCGGCAATTTCTACATCAACGACAAGCCCACCGGCGCGGTGGTGGGCCAGCAGCCCTTCGGCGGGAGCCGGGCCAGCGGCACCAACGACAAGGCCGGCAGCATGTGGAACCTGATTCGTTGGGCCTCGCCGCGGACGATCAAAGAGAACCTCGCCGCTCCCAAGGACTGGCGTTACCCCTTCCTCGGCTGATAGCGTCTCGGGGCGTCCGCTCGAGCGGGCGCCTCGAGCCCATGCCCAAGACCCGCCTCGTCCCCTCCGCCGCCATCACCGCGCTCGCCGTCCTGGGCCTGCTCTCGACGACGGGCTGCTCCAAGCCGACGGAGGAGCAGTGCGAGCAATTCGCGGATCACTTCGTGACGCTCTTGGAAGAGTCTCGGGAGAACCCGAGCAGCAAGATCCAAAAGCTCGCCAACAACCAGCGGGACAAGCTCATCGACGGGTGCGTGCAAGACGGCAGCGTCGAAGAGGTCGAGTGCGTGCTCGCGCAGAGCTCGATGGTCGACGTCGAAGCCAACTGCAAGTGAAGGGCACCCCTCGCGCCCATCCACGACCTTCGCGCGGGGCGCGAATGCGCGTATGTGCGCTGAACGGTGAGTCGCTGTGCACGTATTGTTTCGTGTGTTGGAATGAGCCGAAATTATGGACTCACCACTGACGTGGGCGCCATCTCTGCACTGATGCCCCTGCACGGGGGTTCGGGGAGGGGCCAAAGCCGCAGTCCCGAAGGCCCGTCGGCTTTGCCATTGATGACAGTCGAAATCCGCAGAGTCGCGATAAAACGGGCTATCCTGTGTGTGTGCCGCATTCGAGCGGAGAGGTCGGCGTCTGCTTGCTCGACGCCGGCGGCCGGATCCTCGACATGGATTCGGCCTTCCGGTCGTTGACCCGGGCGGCGCCCCTGCCCGGTCGACGGCTCGCGCAGCTGCTCGACTGGATCCCCGACACGCAGCCCAAGGCCGAGGTCTCGGTCCGCCACGAGTCCATCGGCGGTGAGCTCGAGGTGATGATCCGCCCGCTGTCCCCGCACTTGGCACCGGTGTGCTTCACCGTCACCGTGCGGCGGGTGCGGACGCGGCAGGAGACCCTGCTGACCCGCCAGCTGCAGATCGCGCGTCAGACCTTCGACGCCTTCGTCGACTCGAGCCCGGTGACCATCCTGACCCTCGATCCGGAGATGCGGGTGACGATGTGGAACCGGGCGGCGGAGCAGATGTTCGGCTGGACCGCCGACGAGATCCTCGGTCGGCCCTACCCCCTCGTGCCCACGGACGAGTGGAAGGACTTCGAGAAGCTCTACGAGCGGGTCCTCGACGGCAAGGGCTTCACCGGGGTCGAGGCGTGGCGCAAGCGCAAGGACGGCTCCCCGATCCGCCTGCGCATGCACACCGCGCCCATGGCCGACGGCGAGGGCGGGGTCAGCGGGGCCATGGCCATCCTCGAGGACCTGACCGAGCGCGACCAGCTCGAGAACCAGGTCCGCCACTCGCAGAAGATGGAGGCGGTCGGGCGCCTCGCCGGCGGCATCGCCCACGACTTCAACAACCTGCTCACGGTGATCATGGGCATGTGCGACCTGATGGAGCTCGAGGACGAGCTCGCCGAGCAGGCCTTCGAGCGGGTGTCGGAGATCCGCCGGGTGTCTGACACCGCCCGGGAGCTGGTCGCCCAGCTGATGACCTTCAGCCGCCGCCAGGTCATGCGCGGCCAGATCTTCGACCTCAACGAGCACATCCGCAATTCCGTGCGCATGCTCGGGCGGCTGATCAGCGAGCGCATCGAGCTGGCGCTGTGCCTGTGGGAGTCGCCGCTGTGGATCAAGACCGACCCCAACCAGCTCGATCAGATCCTCATCAACCTGGTCGTCAACGCCAGCGACGCCATGCCCCAGGGCGGCCGCATCGAGCTGCGCACCAGCCAGGGGCGGGCCCCCGAGCGCCTCGACAGCGCCAGCGAGCACCACGTGCTGCTCGAGGTCGCCGACACCGGCACGGGCATCCCCGAGGACGTCCTGCCCCACATCTTCGACCCCTTCTTCACGACCAAGAAGGCCGGCTCGGGCACGGGCCTGGGGCTGGCCAACGTCTACGGCATCGTCGAGCAGAGCAAGGGCCACGTCACCGTGGACAGCGCCCTCGGCCACGGCACCTGCTTTTGCGTGTTCCTGCCCCAACAAGCCGCCCCGCGCGTGGTCGCGGGCGTGGGCGTGGGCGCGGCGGGGGAGGGGGGCTCGGAGCGGGTCCTGCTCGTCGAGGACAACGACGCGGTGCGCCGCTCGACGGCCAAGCTGCTCGAGTCCATGGGCTACGCCGTCGAGGTCGCGCGCGACGGGGCCGAGGCCGTCGAGGCCTTCGAGGGCGGGCTGCGCGTGGACCTGGTGCTCTCGGACCTGTCCATGCCGCGCATGACCGGCGCCGAGCTGGCCGACTACGTCCGCGAGCACTACCCCGAGCTGGCGATCGTGCTGATGTCGGGCAACCTCGACGTCGCCGATCTCAAGGAAGAGGTCGAGGCCGGGCGCATGGCCTTCATGCAAAAGCCCATCTCGCTGCGCTCGCTCAGCAAGACCCTGCGCGTGGCCCTGGACGGTCGCGGGCGCCAGCCCTCGCAGCTGGCAGGCTGAGCAGCTGGGTCTGGCTCAGCGCAAGCTCTCGAAGCGAGCCCGGCTGGCGGCGTCGGGATCGGCGCCCGGGGTGGGGGCGCCCGAGGGGAAGGGGGGCAGCTCGAGCTCGCCGCTGGTGATCGCTTCGTGGATCGTCGGGAGCATGAGCACGACGTCGCCGTCGACGAGGGCGACGCGGTCGCCCACGCGGGCCTCGGTCAGGGCGCGCAGGGCCGCGCCGGGCTCCTTGGCCAGGCGCAGGCGCAGGCGCAGGCCGGCGGGGGTGTCGACGAGGCGGAGCAGGCCCTGGCCAGGGCCGACCTCGACGGCGTCGGCGTCCTCGACGAAGAGCAGGCGCCAGGACTCGCCCTCGTCGAGGTAGACGGGGCGCAGGCCCTCGGGGCGGGCGTGGGCCGCCTCGTGGCTGGCGAGCAGGGCCTCGAGGGTCGCGCGCTCGGGGGCGCGGAGGATCGGGTCGGGGGCGGGCCGGCCGGCGGCGCCGGTGCGTCGGCCGAGGCTGGCCTCGAGCTCGCTGTCGTCGGGGTCGTCGCGGTGGGCCGCGGCGGTCAGCAGGGCCATGGACCACGGGTGCGCGTCGGCGAGGGGGGCGACGACCAGCGCCCGCCCGAGGGGCTGCTCGCGCGCGTTGGCCTCGGCGTCCGGCTGGCTTTGCTGGCACGCCAGGGTCCCGAGGGTCAGGGGGGCGAGGGCGAGGGCGGCCGCGACCGCGAGCGCTCGCGGGCTCTTCACTCGCACAGGTCCGCCAGGCCATCGAACTCGTCGCTGAGCTCGCCGTAGCTCTGGATCGTGCGCCCGCCGTGGACGTCGTCGTACTGGTAGAAGATCCGGTGCTCGAGGGGCTCGATGCCCGCGTTCTCGTAGGCCGCCGCGTCGCTCTCGGTGTTGCCGAACACGTAGGTGGGGACCAGGCCCTTGGCCTCGAGCATGGCGAACTCGTCGGTCTTGTAGTCCTCGGCCTCGCCGCCCAGGGCCCCCGTGGTGTTGAGGGTGGTGTGGATGATCCCCGGCGGGAAGCCGCGCTCTTCGACGAACTCTCGGGTCCGATCGACCAGCCACTCGGGCCGCGCGGTCAGGTACATGGCGTGGTAGCCCTTGTCTTGCAGGACCTGCAAGTTGGCCGCGGCGAAGGGGTGGGCGTCGGGGGTGGTGTCGAGGAGCAGGTCGACGAACTCTTCGGTCTCGAAGGTGGTGAGGGTCCCGTCGACGTCGCTGAGGAACAGGGGCGTGCCGGGCTCGACGACCTCGATGAAGCCCTCGACGCTGGTCTGATCGCCGCGCACGACCATGTGCACGCGGTGGCGGCCCAGGGCCAGCTCGGCGTCGGCGGGGACCTCGAAGTAGACCCAGCCGCCGCTGTCCTCGACGCCCTCGACGGTGGGGTGGTCGCCCTCCTCGGTGGTCCAGGCCTCGCCGAGCAGCTCCCACGGCCCCTCGCAGTCGCGCAGCAGGTAGACGTCGACGCGCTCGTCCTCGAGGTCCTTGTCGATGAGCCCGTAGGTGAACTTGGCCATGAGCCACGGGGTCTCGCCGGGGACGTAGAACATGTCCCGGAAGCGGTGGTTGGGGTCGCCCGAGAGCACGATCACGCTGCTGCTGAAGTGCTCCCAGTCGAGCTCTGGGGGCGCGGGCGGGGACGGCTCGTCGCACTCGGGGGGCGGGTCGCACCACGGGCCGAAGCCGGGGTCCTCGCCGGTGGTCGTGTCGTCGGCGCTCTCGGAGCCCTCGGAGCTGGTGTCGGCGTCGGCGCTCTCGCCCTCGCTCGTGCTCTCGGATTCGCCCTCTTCGGTGGTCGTGCCCGCCTCGGTGCCCGACTCGCCGGTGGACTCGTCCTCGGCGCTCTCGCCCTCGGTCGCGCCGATCTCGTCGACGCCGCCGTCGGCCTCGCCCCCGTCGTCGGTGCAAGCCAGCGGCGCGAGGGGTGTGCAGGCGAGCGCACACGTGGTCAGGGCAGCACGGGTGAGCGGGCGAGGCGGTAGGCGCATCGCTCGACGCTACCAAAGCGTGACACGAGGGCGGATCGAGAAAGATCGAGAAAGGCTGTAACGCGCGCGCAGGGGGGACGTATGGGGAGATGTCTGCCGCGGAGACCGGGGGGTCCCGCGGCACCGTATCGGGAACCGGGGAAGCCCGGGTGAGGTGTCGGACCTCGCCCGGGCTACTTTTTTGCGCGCGCTTCTCGATCCCACGTCGGCGCGAGCAGGCGCCGGCGGCCGTCGTGGCTCAGCGGCACGTCCGGGGCGTCGAGGGCGACGCGGTCCCACAGCTGGCAGGTGACCTGCTTGTGCTTGGTGTCGAGGGCCTCGCAGTAGTTGGTGAACTTGCACCGGCGGATCTGCGCGCCCTGACCCTCACGCATCTTCAGCCACCAGTCCGGGTCGGCCAGGCTCTGCCGCGCGGCGCCGATGATGTCGGCCTGGCCGGCCTCGAGGGCCGCCTCGGCCAGCGCGAAGGAGTTGATCCCCCCGGCGCCGACGACCGGGGTCTCGCGCCCGCTCGCGCGCACGGCCGCGCGGATCGCCGCGGACAGCTCGAGGTTGCGGCCGAAGGGCCCGCGGGCGTCGGAGTAGACCGTGGGCATGCACTCGTAGCCGCTCGGGCCCGTGTAGGGGTAGACCGCGTCGCCGACCTTGGGCTGCTTGGCGTCGTCGAACTTGCCGCCCTTGGACACGCTCAAGAAGTCCATGCCCGCCCTGGCGAAGGCGACGGCGTAGGCGAGGGCGTCGTCGAGGGTGCTCCCGCCCTCGATGACCTCGGCGCCGAGGAAGCGGCAGCCCAGGGCGTAGTCGCTGCCCACGGCGGCGCGGGCGGCCGCGTAGACCTCGAGGGGCAGGCGCAGCCGGCCGGCGGTGTCGCCCCCGTAGCCGTCGCCGCGGGTGTTGGTCCGCGACAGGAAGCTGGCCATGGTGTAGGCGTGGGCGTAGTGCAGCTCGACGCCGTCGAAGCCGGCCTCTCGGGCCCGCAGGGCCGCGTCGGCGAACAGCCCGGGCAGGACCTCGGGCAGGCCGCGGATGTGGGCGAGGTGGGTGTCGGTCACGGCCTCGCGGTAGCCGTAGCGCAGGTCCCGGAGCTCCCGGGCGGTCAGCACGGCCTCGAGGGTCGCGTCGTCACCTCGCTCGAGGCAGGCCTGCAGGGCCTCGCGGACCCGCGCGTCGTCGGCCTCGCGCCAGCTTGGATCGCGGGCGTGCTCGGCGAAGCGGCGCTTGTGCTCGGGGCCGAGCTTCAAAAAGCGCGCGAAGAATTTTTGCGGCGGCGGCCGGCGCTTGACGGCGAGGAAGTCGATGCACTGGATCAGCACCTTGGTCTCGCCCTCGCTGGCCTCGTGGACCGCGTCGACGAGGCGGCGCAGGCCCGGGACGAAGCGGGCGTCGCCGATGCGCAGCAAGGGCCCCGAGGGGATGTCGCGGATGCCCGTGGCCTCGACGACCACCGCCCCGGGGCGGCCCTCGGCGAAGCGCCGGTACCAGCCGATCACGTCCTCGGTGACCTCGCCCTCGCCGGTCGCCCGCCACGGGACCATGGCCGGGACCCAGGTCCGGCTGCTCAGGCGCAGCGGGCCCAGGTCCACGGGCGAGAACAGCCGGCTCTCGCGGGCCTGCGCGGCGCTCGGCCACGCGGTCTCGGCGACGGGGTGACGGATGCGCTCGGGCGGCGTCCACATGGCGAGACCCTAACAGGTCTGGGTCTACTCGGGCTTCTCGTCATAGGTCTCGTCGCCGCACACCACGGGCTTGTCCCAGGTCACCCAGCAGCCGGCCACGGCCAGGCCGCACTGCGTCTCGGCCTCGCCCTCGGTCTTGCCCTCGGACTGCTGACCGCTGATGCACGCGCTGCAGCTCGTGTACTTGGTGCACAGGTTGTCGGCCTCGCCGTCGCCGCCCTCGGCCTTGGCCTCGACGCTGGCGTCGTCGCCGGGGGTCTCGGTGGCGGAGCCGTCCTTTCCGTCGCAGCCCGAGAGCGCGAAGCCCAAGAGCGCGAACGAGGCGGTGAGGGAGAGCAGGGAGGAGGACAGGAAGTCGGCTCGTTCGTTGGTCATGGGGGGGACATGAGCAAGACCCGTACCGAAGCGCTGGCGGCCGCCGGAGCCCCCGCTGGCGGCTGTTTGAGCCCCGGGGCGTGTCAGCCTGACTCACCCGCGCGCGCGCTGTGTCACGGGCGCGGGCGCGGGCCCGGCCCTTGCGCTGGCCCGCGAATCGGCGACACTCCCGGCATGTCCGGCAAGGGCGGCAACAAGCAAGGCAAGAAGCAGGGCGGCAGCAAGGGCGGCAAGCAGCACGAGCTGGCCATCACGACGCGGGCCGAGGACTACCCCAAGTGGTATCAGGACGTCGTTCGTTTCGGTGAGCTCGCCGAGCCGGCCAAGGTGGTCAAGGGCTGCATGGTCATCCGCCCCCACGGCTACGCGATCTGGGAGAAGATCCAGCGCGACCTCGACGCGCGCTTCAAGAACACCGGGCACCGCAACGCCTACTTCCCCCTGCTCGTCCCGCAGTCCTTCATCATGAAAGAGGCGGAGCACATCGAGGGCTTCGCCCCCGAGCTCGCCGTGGTCACCCACGCCGGCGGGCAGGAGCTCGAGGAGCCCTACGTGATCCGCCCGACCTCGGAGACGATCATCGGCCACTTCTTCGCCAAGTGGATCGACTCGCACCGCGACCTGCCCCTGAAGATCAACCAGTGGGCCAACGTGATGCGCTGGGAGCTGCGCACGCGCATGTTCCTGCGGACCACCGAGTTCCTGTGGCAGGAGGGGCACACGGCCCACGCGACCCACGAGGAGGCCATCGAGGAGACCCTGCAGATGCTCCACGTCTACGGCGACTTCGCCGAGGAGGTCCTCGCCGTGCCCGTGACCCGCGGGATCAAGACCGCCTCCGAGCGCTTCGCTGGCGCCCTCGAGACCTACTGCATCGAGGCGTGGATGCAGGACGGCAAGGCCCTCCAGGCCGGCACCAGCCACGACCTGGGCCAGAACTTCGGCAAGGCCTTCGACGTCAAATTCCAAAACGAGGCCGGCGACCTCGAGCACGTGTGGCAGACCTCCTGGGGCGTGAGCACCCGGCTGATCGGCGGCCTGGTCATGACCCACAGCGACGACGACGGCCTGGTGTTGCCGCCCCGCGTCGCGCCGATCCACGCCGCGATCATCCCGATCTTCCGCAAGGCCCACGAAAAGGAGCGGGTCATGGAGGCCGCCGAGCGCCTCAAAGAGCAGCTCTCGGCCATCGACATCGCCCCCGAGCGCGCCCGCTACCGCGACTTCCTCGAGGTCGTGATCGACGACCGCGACATGCGGCCCGGGGCCAAGTTCTACGACTGGGAGCGCCGCGGCGTGCCCATGCGCATCGAGCTCGGGCCCAAGGACCTCGACAAGGGCCAGGTCTGCATGAAGATGCGCGTCGACACCCCGGCGTGCAGCGGCAAGCAGTTCCTGCCCGAGGCCGAGTTCCTGGGCAGCGTCCGCCAGCGCCTGCTCGACTACCAAGACGCCCTGCTCGCGGCCGCCAAGGCCCGGCGCGCGGCCAACACGGTGACCCTCGACACCTGGGAGGAGTTCGAGGCGACCTTCGCCGGCGACGAGAGCAAGTTCGCGTGGTGCCACTGGGACGGCACGGCGGAGACCGAGGCGGCGATCAAGGACAAGACCAAGGTGACCATTCGCTGCGTCCCGCTGGAGGGGCAAGGGCCCGCCGCCGAGCCCGGGACCTGCATCTTCTCGGGCAAGCCCTCGAAGCAGCGCGTGCTCATGGCCAAGGCCTACTGAGCGCGCCCGCGGGCGGCGGGCCGCGGCGATCGTGATGGCGACCGGTCGACGGGGCGCGGGACCCGAGCGGACCAGACGGCGACGCAACAAAGACCGGCACTCGGGGGCGCGGCGGCGTAGCATGAGCCCAGGCCATGCGAGCGCTCATGACTGCCCTGTGCCGCTTCTTGCTGCGCATCTTCTTTCGCCGCATCGAGAGCGTGGGCATGGAGCAGGTCCCCGCGGGCGCGGACACCCCGGTGCTGTTCGTCCTCAACCACCCCAACGCGCTGCTCGATCCGCTGTTCATCCTCTGCCGCTCGCCCCGGCCGGTGACCTTCCTGGCCAAGGCGCCGCTGTTCGACATGGTCCTGGTCAAGCACTTCGTGCGCGCCTTCGAGTGCTTGCCGGTCTACCGCGAGCGCGACGGGGCCGACCCCAAGCAGAACCGAAAGAGCGTCGAGACCTCGATCGCGCTGCTGGCCAGCGGCAAGGCGCTGGCGCTGTTCCCCGAGGGCATCTCGCACAGCGAGCCGTTGCTCGCGCCGCTCAAGACCGGGGCCGCGCGCATCGCCCTGAGCGCGAGCGCCGGGGGGGCGCAGCCCGTGCAGATCGTGCCCGTGGGCCTCAACTACGCGGACAAGAAGACCTTCCGCAGCGACGCGACCTTGGTCTACGGCGCGCCCCTGACCACGCCGGTGGTCGCGCTCGACGAGCGGTCCCGGCCGCCCAAGGAGGCGGCGCAGGAGCTGACCGATCAAATCGCCGACGCGCTCGGCGAGGTGATCGTCCAGTCGCGGACCCACGAGGCCGTCGAGCTCGCCCGGGCCACGGCGCGGGTGCTGAGCGCGGCGGCGCGGGACGGGGGCGAGGGCTGGGCCGAGGGCGCGCGGGCCAGCCTGGACCTCGAGCAGCGCCTCATCGACGGCTACGAGCAGCTCCAGGCCAAGGCGCCCCGGCGCCTCGAGGTCGTCGTCCGCCGGGTCCGGGCCTTCGAGGCGCAGCTCGACGCGCTGGGCATGGGCGTGGATCACCCCGCGGCCATCGGGCGGCGCCGGGCGCTGCGCTGGACCATCGTGCGCGGCCTGAGCCTGGCGCTGCTGGTCGTCCCCGGGGTGCTCGGGATCCTGACGCACTGGCTGCCCTACCGCGCCGTCGACTTCATCGCCCACCGCCTCGCGCCCAAGCAGGCCGCGACCGACGACTTCGAGGACGTGCTCGCAACCTTGAAGCTCACGGGCGGGCTGCTGTTCTTTCCCCTGACCTGGGTCGCGCTCGCCGTCGTCGCCGGGCTGCTGCACCGGTGGAGCTCGGCCGGCGCGGCGCTGCTCGTGCTCCCGCTCCTGGGCTTCGCGGCGCTGCGCTTCGTCGAGCTCACCGAGGACGCCGCGGCGCGGGCGTGGGCGGCCTGGCAGCTGCTGCGCCACCGCGATCTGGGCGAGACCATCGCGGCCGAGCGGGCGGCGATCCGCGACGAGGTCTACGCCCTGGCCGAGCTCGTCCCCGGCGACGCCGCCTGAGTTCTGTTTTGCCCCCACAGCCGCCCAGGACCGGGGACGCTTCGTCGCTCCGCTCCTCCTCTTTGGCTTGGTGGGCAATGAAGTTCGTGCCTTGGACAAGGCTCGTGGTCGCCCCCGCTCGCGGGGGCGTGGATTCATTGACAATCTCTGAGTCGTGGACGTGGGGCAGGGAGGGCCTGAAACGCGCGCGCTTGTCCCTGCGCGGGGGATGGTCGATGCTCGGCGCGCATGCACGACGACATCGCCGATCCGCGCACCGTCGCGGCCATCGCCCTCGCCCGGCGCAGCCTCGTCGCCGCCGAGGCCGAGGCGCGGGCCGAGGGCGGCTGGCTGAGCGCCGAGGACGAGGGCGAGGTCGACGAGGGGGAGGAGGCCCTGGGCCTGGCCCAGACGGCGCTGACCCACCTGGAAGCGGGGCGCTGGGACGAGGCGAGGGCGTGCGCCGACGAGGCCCTCGAGCTCGCCGAGGGCTGCGGCTACGGTGCGGGGGCGTGGCGGCGCTTCGCCCTGCTCGTCGAGGAGGCCGCGGAGACCGGGCGGGCTCGTTGAGCGGTCGTTACTAGCCATCACGGCGCGATCTGCTACAACCCCCGCCCATGCCCCGCCCGCGAGAAGACGAGCTGGTCGTCTCGGGTCTGCGCCTGGTCGGCGTGACCGAGGGCGGCGTGGAGACCAACCTGCGCGTGCCCGAGCTGGGCGTGATGTTCGACATCGGGATGTGCCCGCCCAAGGCCCTGGGCTTCGATCGCCTGCTGATCAGCCACGGCCACGCCGACCACCTCGGCGGGATCCACTACTACCTCTCGCAGCGCGGCATGCGGAAGCAGAAGGTGCCGACCATCGCCGCGCCCAAGGCCCTCGCGCCCCAGCTGGAGCAGATGCTCGAGCTGTGGTCGGCGGTCGAGGGCTTCGACTACCGCTACGACCTGCGCCCCGCCGGGCCTGGCGATCGGGTGGAGCTGGGCCGGGGCCTGACGGCCATCGCCGTGCCCACGGTGCACCGCGTCCCGAGCCTCGCGTGGGTCATCGAGCGCCGGGTCAACAAGCTGCTGCCCGCGTTCCAGGGCAAGCCCAACCAGGAGATCCGCGCGGCCAAAGAGCGCGGCGAAACGATCACCGAGTCCACGGACGTGCCCCTGCTGTGCGTCTCCGGCGACACGACCATCGACGCCTTCCTGGCCTCGCCGCTCATGCGCCAGGTCAAGGTCCTGGTCCACGAGTGCACCTCGTGGTCGGACACCCGCGGCGTCGAGGACACCCGGGCCTACGGCCACACCCACGTCGACGAGATCATCGAGCACGCCGAGCGCTTCGAGGGCGAGGCCCTCGTGCTCGTGCACCGCAGCTTGCGGCACACCAAGGCCTTCGCCGAGCAGGTCGTGCGCGAGCGCTTCCCGGCGTCGGTGCGCGACAAGGTGTTCGTGTTCGGGAACTGAACCGACTTCAGGGCCAGCCATGAGTCACGACTACGACGTCGACGTGCTGATCCTCGGGGGCAGCTTCCTGGGGGTGGAGCTGGTCCGCCAGCTGCGGCGGCGTCGACGGGGCCGCGAGCTCGACATCGCCGTGGTCGATCGCTGCGTCGACCACCCCTACATCCCGCTCACCCACGAGCTGCTGACCGAGCGCCTGGCCGCGGGCGTGGACGCCAAGACCGTGCTGCCGAGCGCCGACTGGGTTCGCCAGCGCTCGCCGGCGCGCTGGGTCCAGGGGGACATCGCCGCCTTCGATCCGGTCAGCCACGTGGTCACCCTGGCTGACGGCAGCGCGCTCTCGGGGCGCTTGGTGGTCGTGGCCCTGGGCTCCGAGGTCCGCGCGCCCGCGGGCTTGCCAGGCGGCGAGCTGCTGCGCGCCTACAAGTTCCGCGACGAGTTCGAGGCCAGCAAGGCGGCCATCGCCGAGCGCCTGTCCCGGTCTGGAGACGAGGGCGAGGCCTGCGTGGTCGTCGTGGGCGGGGGCATCACCGGCGTGGAGATGGCCGGAGAGCTCGCCCACCTCGCCGCCGCGCGCCCCGATGGCTGGCGGGTTCCCAAGGTCGTGCTCGTCCACGGCGGCGATCGGTTGTTGCCCGGGCTGCACCCTCGGGGCGGCCGGTGGGCGGCGCGGGTGCTGGCCGAGCAGGGCGTCGAGCTGGCCCTGAGCACGCGCGTCGAGGCGGTCGAGGCGGCCGAGGGCGGCGCTCTTCGCCTGCGCCTGTCGGGCCAGGGCAGCGCGCGCACCCTCGACTGCGCGCTCGGCTTTTGGGCCGGCGGCGTGCGCCCGCCGAAGATCCTCCCCGAGCTCGGCCTGCCCCTCGACGCCCGCGGCTGGCTGCGCGTGGGCCCGAGCCTGCAGTGTTACCCCGAGCACACCGACGAGCCCGAGATCTTCGCGGGCGGGGACGTGGCGCGGATCTACGGCGGCGACGGGCAGTGGCCGACCATGCAGCGGGCGATCGAGGCGATCTTCGCCGCCCAAGCCATCGCCAAGAACATCCTCCGCCTGGCCGCGGCTTCGCCCGACAGCGAGTACGCCGACGGCGTCCCGCCCATGCACCCCCACACGCTGTGGCGCGACTTCCCCCACGGCGTCAGCGCGGGGGCGCGCTCGCTGGTGATCTACGGCGGCCTCGCGCTGCCGGGCGCGGGCCTCAACATCTGGTTTCGCCGCTTCCTCATGCGCCAGTACATGCGCCGCTTTTCGTAGGGGCCCTGCCCGGCGCCAAGGCAGACGTCGACGCCGACTCGGCCGCGGGAGTTGGGCGCAGCCCGCCTCGGCTTGCGAGTCTTTGGCGGTGGCGGCGTTCGCTTGCCTCGGGCAACAACCCATCGGCGAGGTGGCGAGCGTCGTCGAGTGAGCTCTCCCCCGAGCCAGGGCGCAGCCAGAGCCGGGCCAGGGCTGCTCAGGCGCGGTACAACGCGGCCATGTCCGAGCCCTCGTCCGCGTCCTCGTCCTTCGACCTGAACTCCAAGGTCGCCATCGTCACCGGTGGCTCCCGCGGCATCGGCCTGGCCACGGCGACGGCCCTGTCCCGGGCGGGGGCGAAGGTGGTCATCGCCTCGCGCAAGCCCGAGCCGCTCGAGCAGGCCGCGGCGCACATCCGCGAGCAGACCGGCGGGGAGGTCCTCGCCGTGCCCGCGCACACCGGCGACGACGAGGCCGTGCAGCGCGTCGTCGCCAAGACCGTCGAGGCCTTCGGGGGCGTCGACGTGCTCGTCAACAACGCCGCCACCAACCCCCACTTCGGGCCGATCATGAGCTCCCAGGACAGCCACTGGGACAAGACCTACGACGTCAACGTCAAGGGCTACTTCCGCATGGTCAAGGCCTGCGTGCCGGAGATGCAAACGCGCGGGGGCGGGCGGATCATCAACATCGCCTCCGTCGCCGGGCGCCGGGTCCAGCCGGGCATGGGCGTGTACTGCGTGTCCAAGGCCGCGGTCTGCATGCTCACCCAGGTCCTCGCCGTCGAGCTCGCGGACGCCAAGATCAACGTCAACGCGCTGACCCCGGGCTTCGTCAAGACCAAGTTCTCGAGCGCGATCTGGGGCAACGAGGCCATCGGCAAGGCGGTGCTGAAGTCCATCCCCCAGCACCGCATGGCCCAGCCCGAGGAGATCGCCAACTTGATCCAGTTCCTCGCGTCCGACGCGAGCAGCTTCGTCACCGGCTCGATCATCGACATCGACGGCGGGCAGCTGGCCGCCTCGGGCATTCCGGTCGGCTGAGTCGTGGACGTGGGGCAGGGAGGGCGTGGCGTCGTCCACGACGGCTAGAACAGCGGCACCCAAACGCAAAAAGCCCCGGCAGTCACGACCGGGGCTTTTTGTGTGGTGAGCCGCGGGGCTCACGCGAGGCTCAGCACTGCTCGAGGGCGTCGAGGGTCTCGGCCTTGAGGGCGCAGTCGATGCTCGCCTTGAGCGGGGGCTCGGCCTTGCACTGCTTGATGACCTCCTCCTTGCCAGCCTCGGCGGCCGACTTGAGGATCTCCTCGCCCAGGGGGTTGTCGGCGGGCTGGTCCTTCATGAACAGCTCGACGAACTTGTCTCCAAGCTTGACGCAGTCCTCTTCGGAAGCGGTGCAGCCCGAAAGGGCGCCGAGGGAGAAGCAGAGGGCGAGGCTGGCGGTGAGGTACTTCTTCATTTGTTTCCCGATCGGTGAGGTAGGGAGGCAAACGGTATCGAGGTCTGGCCAACATTGCGAACGGTCCTTTGGATCGGTGTTCGCCCTGGGAAGACCGTGGCTCGACCCATTGGCCATCCGCCGGGCTCGCTGTCGGCTCGTGTCTGTCCGTTGCCCGTCGTCGGGCCGATCGTCCAAGGCTCCCGCGCAACCCAAAGACCAAGCCGCGTGAGAACACGCATGTCGCGCAGGGCTCCTGGCCTGCGAATTCCCCTGGTCGCTCTCCCACTGCGCTTTACGTGCCCCTCCGAGTGGACCGGATGAACAACGCGACCGAACTCTCCCAAGCCTTCACGCCTCCCAGCACCACCGCGCCTTCGCTGGCCGCCTCGCGGCTGCTGCTGGCCGGGCGCAGCCCCGAGGCCATCCACCTGCGGACCCGCCTGCTCGAGCTCTCTCGTCAGCCCAGAGCGCTGTTCGTGTCCGGCCCGATGGGCTCGGGGACGATCCGGGCGGCGGCCCTGGTGCATCACCTGGGGCAAGGCGCCCAGGTGCCCGCGAACGGTGGCGACACCCGCGCCATGCTCTGCTGCGCGCCGGGAGAGGCGCCGCCGAGCCCGACGAGCGGGACCGTGTGTGTGCTGGGTTTCGAGCAGCGCGCGCCGGTCGAACGCGCCCGGCTCCTCGCCCGCGCCGAGCTCGACTCGCGCGTGCGCTGGATCTTCTGCACGGAGCACGGGGACGCCCTGGACACCGCCACGCTGGCGGCGGTCCGCGGCCGGGCCGAGCACCTGGCCCTGCCCCGGCTGAGCGAGCGCGTCGACGACCTGGAGGCGCTGGCGCTGCAGTCCATGGCCACGCTGCCGCTCGTGCGCCCCGTCGGCGGCCTGTCGAGCGCCGCGCTGGACTGCCTGCGCCGCTACCCGTGGCCGGGGGAGCTCGCCGAGTTCGAGGCCGTGCTGCGCGAGGCGGTGCTCGCTGGAGCCGGCGTCGACGTCGAGCTGCGCGACCTCCCCAAGGAGGTGAAGCTGCGCGCGGCGGTCGACCTGCCCGCGCCCTCCGAGTCCGAGATGAGCCTGGAGCATGCCGAGCGTCGGGCGATCCGCAGCGTCATGGACTACGCCGAGGGCAACAAGCGCAGGGCGGCGCGCATCCTGGGCATCGGCAAGACGACGCTGTACCGCAAGCTGAAGCTGCTCGGCTTCGAATGAGCTCGATTTCGTCTATATACTGACCCCATGTCGGGGCGCTCGACACAGCTGGGCCTGGCGGTCGCGGTCGCGCGAGCGCTGCGCTCGCTCGCGAGCCCCGCGCTGATCGGCCTGTGCGTCGGCGGGGTGTTCGCGCTCGGCTGCCCCCTGCCCCGGGGCCTGTCCTGCGGCGACGGCTGGCTCGACCCGGAGTTCGAGCAGTGCGACCCCAACGACCCCAACCAGCGCCACGCCTCGGCCTGCCGCGACAAGGGCTTCACCCGGGACGCCGGCTGCGACCCGCTGACCTGCGAGATCCTCGACAGCGACGACGACTGCAACATCTGCGGCGACGGGGTCGTGCGCGGGGACGAGGAGTGCGACGGGTCCGTCCCCGACAGCGACGCGATCGACTTGCAGTGCGCCCTGGGCTTCGTCAGCTGCAACTCGAGCTGCAGGCTGGAGTGCGTCGGCGAGTGCGTGGGTCGCCCGCCCGGCGACCTCACCCCCGAGTGCACGCCCAACGAGCAGTGCGAGGGCGACGACGACTGCGAAGAGGGCGAGGCCTGCTCGAGCTTCCTCGAGCAGTGCCTCCCGGCCCTCGGGGGCTTCTCCCCGGAGCTCGAGTGCTCCAACTTCGAGCCCGAGCACGACGAGAAGGACAGCTACACCAAGGGCTACATCCTCCACTGCACCGACGCGTGCATCTTCAGCCGGGAGAACTGCAGCTACTGCGGCGACGGCGTGCTCGACGGGGAGTTCGACATCACCATCGGCGGGGACGAGGGGGTCGGGACGCTCGAGCCGGAGGTCTGCGACGGCGATCAGGTCGACCGGGACAAGCTCATCGCCCACTGCCAGCCCCTGTGCATCGAGGAGGGCTTCCCCTTCGACCCGGCCCTGCCGGTGTTCTGCGATGTCGAGTGCAACGAGGACTGCGACGGCTTCGTCATCGACGGCGACGTGATCCCCGGGGGCTCGGCCTCGGACTACGGCTGCTGCCTGGCGGGCGGGACCCCGTGCCCCACCGAGGGCTACCCGGGCATCCCCGACGACCTGCCCTGCTGCCAGTGGCTCGACAACCCGCCCGAGGCCGAGGACACCTGCGTGCTCGACACGGAGAACGCGGCCATCCAGATCTGCCCGGCCTAAAGCCCCGACGCCGCGGGAGGTGGGCTACCATCGGCCCCGCGTGAGCACCTCCCTCGTCGGCAACTTCAACTACCCCACTCCCTACCGCATCGGCGCCGGCCGGATCCGCGAGCTCGCGGCCGCGTGCACCGAGCAGGGCATGCGCCGCCCGCTGATCGTCACGGACCCCGGCCTGGTCGCGCTGCCGTGGTTCACGGCCCTGGCCGGGCAGCTCGCCGCGGCCCCCGAGCTCGAGCCCGCGACCTTCTCCGCGGTCCACTCCAACCCCACGGGCGCCGACGTCGAGGCTGGCGTCGCGGCCTACCGCGAGCACGGGGCCGACGGCCTGGTGCTCGTCGGGGGCGGCTCGGCCCTGGACGTGGGCAAGTGCATCGCGCTCATGGTCGGCAACCCCGGCTCGGTGTTCGACTACGAGGACGTCGGCGACAACTGGACCAAGGTCGACCCCAGCAAGATGCCGCCGAAGATCGCCGTGCCGACCACGGCGGGCACGGGCTCGGAGGTCGGCCGCGCCTCGGTGATCACCGACCCCGAGCACAACAAGAAGATCATCTTCCACCCCAAGATGCTGCCCGAGCTGGTGCTCGCCGACCCGGAGCTGACCGTGGGCCTGCCCGCTGGACTCACCGCGGCCACGGGCATGGACGCCCTGGCCCACTGCTTCGAGGCCTTTTGCGCCCCGGGCTACCACCCCATGGCCGACGGCATCGCCTTCGAGGGCATGTGGCTGATCCGCCAGAACCTCGTGGACGCCTACCAGGACGGCACGAACATCGAGGCGCGCACGGAGATGCTGATGGCCTCGTCCATGGGCGCGACCGCGTTCCAAAAGGGCCTCGGCCTGGTCCACGCCCTGAGCCACCCCCTCGGCGGGGCCCTGGGCGTCCACCACGGCACCGCCAACGCGATCTTCTTGCCCTACGTCATGGTCTTCAACCGCGAGGCCATCGCCCACAAGATGGACGTGCTCGCGCGCATCCTCGACATCCCCGTGGCCAGCAACGGCTTCGACGCCGTGCTCTCGTGGATGATCAGCCTGCGCAAGACTCTGGGCTTGCCGCACACCCTCGCGGACGTCGAGGGCTTCGACGCGGCCATGGCCAAGCGCCTGGCGCCCCTGGCCGTGGCCGACCCGTCCATGGGCGGCAACCCGATCCCGGCCAACGAGGAGCAGTGCGAGCGCGTGTTCCTCAAGGCCCTCGCGGGTGACCTGAGCTAGTCGCTAGCAGTCGCCCACCCCGGCCACGCCGGGACCCATGATCCAGGAAAGCGTCGTCCACGGACTCAGCTGGCGTTGAACCCGTGGGCGGCTGCCTTTCTCGGTAGGGCATCGGAGAAGTCAGCTCGGCGAAAAGACCAAGCGAGGTGTCGTGAGGACTTCTCCGATGTCCTGCTGCTAGAGCTCGCTGGTGTCGAACACCAGCAGCCGGAGCTCGAGGGCCTCCACGGGCTCGCGCTCGGAGCCGCGGGCGATCTCGAAGGCGAGCCCGAGGCGCTCGCCGAAGGCCCCGAGGCCGAGGTCGCGGCCGAAGTGGGGCTCGCCCTCGGCGACCTGCCCGAGGGGCAGGAGCACCGAGCTCGTCGACGCGCCCTCGGGCGTGAGCGCCTCGAGGTGGAGCACGGCGGTCGCGTCGATGGTGGAGCTGCGCGCGCAGTTGCCGTTGACCAGCGCGTAGGTGTGCACCACGTCGGCGGTGGTGATGATCCAGCTGACCCACACCCGCCCGTCGGCGGTCTGGGCGATGTCGTGGGCTCCGTGCTCGCGCCCCGAGACCGTCTCCACGCAGGGGCCGGGGCACTCGCCTTCGACCGGCGGCGGGAGCCAGGGGCAGGTGAGGTCCAGCGGCGGGCTCCCGGGGATCGCGCTCTCGATGTGGCCCTCGTAGCCGTCGATGGACAGCAGCGTGAGCCCGTCGAAGCGCCCGCGCAGCACGGACAGGGTCGGGGCCTGGGGGGCGAGGTAGGGGCGCGGCGGTCGAGGGACCAAGGTGGGCTGGCCGCCGGGGTAGGTCGCGGAGTCGTCAGCGCCGACGTCGACGTCGGGTCCCTCCCCAGGCAAGTAAAAGGAGATCCAGTGGGCGGCCTCGTCCCCGTAGTCGTAGTTGGAGTTGAGCACGAACACGCGATCGTCGGCGGTCAAGCCGTAGGCGATCGGGCCCGACTGGGCGTCGGCCGAGCCGATGCCCAGCGGCGACCAGGTCTGCTCGTCCCCGGGGTCGGGACTCCACCAGTAGTAGTTGTAGCCGCTGAAGTCGTCGGCGGGGGGGTGGCGGCGGACCGCGAAGTTCAAGACGTCGTCGCCGTCGACCATCGGCCGGACCAGGAAGTGGCCCGAGCTGGTGCCCGGCGGATCGGGGATCGGGTCGTACTGCCAGCCGCCCTCGACGCGGTGGACGTAGGCGAGCTCTTCGGTCGTGCGGTAGAGCCGGCCAGCGCTGTCTTGCCCGCTGAACCGGAGCCCGGGGAAGGGGGCGACGTGCGCGAGACCGTCGGCGTCGCCGATGAACGAGAACTTCTTGGCCCACCAGTGGTCGACCGCAAAATTCATGAACACCCGCTCGTCGCTCAGGCCGAGCTCGGGGCCGCGGGTGACCTGCTCGACGCCCGCGCAGGCGATCACGTAGTCCATGACGACCGGGCAGGGCAGGTCCGCGCAGAGCTCCTCGTGGTCCCCGAGGGTGACGGCGCAGGGGACGTCGGGGGGATCTTGATCGGGGAAGAACTCGGGCTCGATCGGCGGCTCGCCGCCGTCTTCGTCGCTGCTCTCGTCGGAGTCGGAGTCGGAGTCGGAGTCGGAGTCGGAGTCGGAGTCGGAGTCGGAGTCGGTATCGGAGTCGGTATCGGAGTCGGAGTCGGAGTCCGTGTCGCCGGTAGTCGTCGTGTCGCCGTCGGTGGTCGTCCCGTCGTCGTCGTCGTCGTCGGTCGTCGTGTCGGCGTCGTCTTCGCCGTCTCCGCTCCCTTCACTCTCCTCGTCCCCGAGGGCCTCGTCGCTGTCTTTACCGACCTCGTCGGTCCCACAAGCGACGGTGAACAGCAGCGCCGACATCCCAGCAACCCACGCGCATCTCCTCATCGGACCAGCATACGATCGCGGTGGGAGAGCTGCCACTCGGTCCCGCCTCGGCTCCTGGAGAGCACGACAGGGCGAGCTCGCTCAGCGCGACAGCTGCTTGCCCAGCTGCTTGCGCTGCGCCTCGTTGAGCTCGAAGGCCTCGGCGAACAGGGTCTCGACCGGCTCGGGGCCGCCCTCGAGGGCGCCGGCGAGCAGCTGAAAGAGCAGGCGCTTGGACTTGCTCTTGGGCTTGCGCAGCTCCGGCGCCCGCTCCTCGGCCTCGTTGGCGAGCAGGTCGAAGGCGCGCTGCTGGAGGCTGGGCTTGGCGCCCTTTTTGAGCTCGGGGAAGGGGTAGACGCCCTGCTTGCGCCAGGCCTTCACGCGGGCGGCGGTGGCCCGGGGCGAGGTCTTGTCCTGGTAGTCGATGAGCTCCTCGCGGGCGGCGTGGACGAGGGCGCGGACCCCGGGGTGCAGGTCGCCGAGGCTCAGGGCGCCCTCTTCGTGCAGCGCCTCGATGGCCGCGCCGCGCAGGTGCAGGGTGAAGCGGCGGTTTTGGGTGTTCACGCCCAGGGGCAGCTCGCCGAGGGCGAAGCCGTCGGCGCTGCCGAGGAAGATCCCGCGGCTGCCCTTCTTGGACCACTCGACGATCTCGAGGGCCACGCTGAGGGTCTCGCCGCCGACCTCGACCTCGACCTCGCTGGCCTGGGTGGCCGCGATGATCGACTTGGGGTCGAGGGTCTGGCCGTCGTAGACCAGGGTCACCCCGGGGTAGTTGACGAGGTAGAGCGCGAACTTGTCGAGCATGGCCGCGACCGCGTCGGCGCCGACGAGGCCGTGCACGCTCTCGGGGATCTCCGAGACGGTCACCGTCGTGCCGAGGGCGACCTCGCCGCGGGGCGCCAGCCCGGTGATCTGGAAGCGATCGATCTTCGCCTCGGTCGTCTCGACGGTGCAGCTGTGGTGGTTGCCGTCCTCGTCCTGGGTGACCGAGGTCCACGCGACCACCGGGCCGAGGGCGAAGGCGGCGAAGCGGCCCTTGCCCTCTTTGCCGTGGAGGCGCCGGCCCTTGGCGGTGGCCTCGACCTCTTGCTTCCACGAGCCGCCCAGGCGCTCGAACACCTCGAAGGCGCGCTGGGGCGTGAAGCCCTCGCCGTCGTCGATGACCGAGACCCGCTCGATGCCGCCGAACAGGTTCTTGTCGAAGGCCACCTCCACGCGGGTCGCGTCGGCGTCGAGGCTGTTCCAGATCAGCTCCTGGATGGCCTGGAGCGGCCGGCGTGCTTTCGAGAGCTTGCGCAGGTGGTCCTTTTGGACCGAGACCTCGACCTGCTTGGAGACTTTCTTCTTGCGCGGCACGGCCGCGGAGTCTCGCACATTGCGATCGCGTGTCTAGTCCCCTGGCTCAGGGATTACTTCCATGAGTCCAGGGCACAGGAGGGCTTGGCCCGACCGCCGGGGAGAGGGATCCGAGACGGCTTTGCCGGCACGGGGGAGGGCCTGCGAAGGCCCCCCATCGGGACGAGCGTCTCCCGCCCTGCGCTAGGGTCGCGCTTCGCTGTCGTCCTCAATCCAGGCGACCAGCGCCCGAATCTCGGCGGCCGTGGCTCCGTCGGCAGCCTCGCCGTCCTCGAGCTCGCGCACCTGGCCGAGCTGGGCTGCGGCGACTTCGAGCTCGTCCTCGATGGCCTCGAGGGCCTCCTCGACCCCGGGGCCCTCGAAGGCCTCGCTGTCGGCCGCGAGCGCGCGAAGGTCTTCGTCGAGCTCGAGCACGCGCTCGTCGAGGGTCCGGCGGGCGCGGCCGAGCTCGCGCCAGGCTCGGGCCTCGGGGCTTGGGGACGCGCTGGGCTGGGGCGCGGGCGGGCTGGACGAGGGTCGGGGAGTCGGGCCGAGCGAGCGAGGGCGGGTCGGCGCGGATGGATGGGGCGCGCTGCGGGTGGACGTCGAGGGGGACGCGGAGGCGTGCCCCAGCGTGGGCTGGTCCCGGTCCCGGCCTTGGTCGAGGCCCAGCGGCGCGAGCCCGAGGGCCAGCAGCGCCAGACCGAGCCCGAGCACGCCCGCTTGGCGGCGAGCGAGGCGTCGGGCCTGCGCGTCCCGGTGGGAGCGCGGCGGGGACGGGAGCAGCGAGAGCATGGGGCGCGTCCTCGTGTTGCGTCAGTTGGGGGTGGCGGGGGTCAGCAAGGGACCTGAACGATCGCGTTGTGGTAGGCGACCATGCACATCTTCTCGCTGCTGTTGAAGTCGTCCTCGCGCCCCTTTTGGGTCACGACGTCGTCGAGGGACGCGAAGGGGACGTGGAACCAGGCGTTGTTGACCCCGTAGTAAAACTGAATCCACCAGTCGCCCGTCGAGCACTTGCTCGAGGTGACGTTGGTGGTCCGCTTGGTCGACGAGAAGCTCGGGTAGGTGTCGGCGTCGATGGTCTTGGTCGAGCCGTCGCTCTTCTTGCAGATCCACTTGACCTTCCACTTGTTGGCGCTCGTGTTGTTGATCTTGACCTTGTACTCCTTGGCGTGGGCGGCGGTGCTGGCCATGGCCACGGGGGCCCCGGTCAGGGTCATGAGCAGGGCGGTGTGCACGGCGGTGATGCGAGTCTTCATGTCCAAGTTCATGGCCTCGCGCCAGCGCGTAGACAATGGACGGCGATCGCCCACCGGTGGGCTCTTTTTGATCTGCGCCGAGCGTTGACGAGTCGACGGGAACCACTTTGTGGTGTGTTCTTTCGACTCACGGTGGTGATTGGCACTCGAATCCTGGTTGGCGAACGCATTGTGAATCGTCACGAGGGCGCCGCGGCGTGGCGCGAGATCGGGTCGGGCAGGCCGACTTACCCGCGCACAGACGGGGGTGCAATCACCCCCTCTCAGGGCGTGGGACGGGGGGCCGCTGCGTCGGCCGGCCGGTGGCGACCGCCCGCGAGGCGGGGACCAAAAAGCCCCATGGTTGCGAGAACGTTCTCTGTATTGGTGTCAGCATGTATCCACACATGTATCGAATTGTTAATCGGCGCACTTGTTGATCCAAGGGTCTGGGCCGAGGGCACTGGGCCAGGCCAGGGGGGTGGGCTGGGTGTGCAGCAAAGAGCTCGGTTGACACTCTTTGGGCACCTGTGCCCTGCTATGCGCCCGTCCGTCGGCCGCCCATTGTGGCGCGTCGACGACCTGCGCATGGAGAAGTCTCGTGTCGAAGCCCGCCGCTGATCGTTCCGCATTGCTCGTTGACCTCGAGGCCGCGTTCGCGGCCAACCCCGACCTGAACCTGAGCGAGGCCGGCGCGGATCTGTCGGAGGGCTCGGCCTTGCTCGAGCGCTTCGCCGACGCGGGCGAGGGCTTGATCGACATGCTCCGCGCCTATCAGCGAGTCGAGCGGCTCGTCGGCGAGGGGCAGCGCGAGCTGGTGTTCGGCCTGCTCGAGCGGGGCGTGGGCTCGGCGATCCACGTCGCGGCCATGCCCCTGCGCCGCTTCCAGGCTGACTTCGTCGACCTGTTTGGTGGGGACCTCGAGCGCGCGGCGGCGATCCACGGCGCGGCCAAGGCCCGGCGCAGCGCGCTGGTGCTGGCCTACGTGCGCGCCCGCCAGGGCCTCGAAGCGCACACCCGAGGCGCGACCACGGTGCAGGGCCACGGCGAAGGCTGAGTCAGCCGCGAAGGGAAGCAAGCGACATGGCGATCAACAAAGACATCCCCAGCTATCGAGAGCTCTTCGGCGCCCTCGACCTCGAGACCAGCGACGCCGGCCGGACCGTGTTCTCGCCGGCGGCCTACCTCGCCGACCTCCTCCAGCTCATGGAGGACAGCTTCACCGACGAGGACTTCTTCGCGCGCCGCCCCGACGTGCGCGCCCTGGACCTCAACGGCGACAACACCTTCACCGTCGCCCCCCACCTGAGCATCGTCAACGAGCTGCTCGAGCGCCACGTGCTCAGCCTGGCGGCCGCGGCCGGGCTCGAGCGCGAGGACGCCTACGCGGTCCTGCGCGAGGCCGAGGCGCCGATCGCCATGCCCTTCGACCGCGGCCACGAGCGCCTGAAGAAGCTGCTGGGCTTGTCCAAGCTGAAGCCCGCGGACTTCCAGCGCCTGTTCGAGCGCGGGGCCATCGACCAGGACCTGACCGCTCGCGAGCGCCTCGGCCTGTCCGAGGGCGCCTACGCCATGGTCACCGCGCCGGTCAGCGACGCGGCGGGCCTGCGCGCCCGCTATGGCCTCGGCGAGGGCGAGGGCTTCGACGCCCTGCGCGTGGTCGAGCGCTTCCTGACGGCGACGGAGCTCAGCGGCGCCCAGCTGCGCGAGCTGCTCTACGGCGAGCTGAGCCAGTCGGCCCGGGACAGCGGCGGCCACGTCGAGCGCGGCCAGGCCTCGGCCCTGTTCCCCAACGCCGGAGCTGGGGCCGCGCGCCTCGACGCCGACGAGCGCACGATCGTCGCGGCCGACGGCGAGTCGGCCCCCTCGCTGAGCTGGTTCGACCGCGCCAACCGGCTGATTCGCCTGGCGCGCTGGACCGGGATCTCCCTGGTCAGCCTCGAGCGGGCGCTGCGGACCTGCGCCGGCAACCGCATCGACGCCGCGGGCCTGCGCCGCCTGGCGGTGATCGTCGAGCTGCGCGACGCCCTGGACATCGACATCGACCTGGCCTGCGCCCTGCTGGCGCCCGTCGACACCCTGGGCATCGGCGACGGCCTCGAGCTCAGCTCGCTGCGCGACCCCTTCAACCGGGTGTTCAACGGCCGCCACGCCCAGCTCGCGGAGCGCTACGTGGCCTCGCCCGGGGGCTACGTCGCCGAGCCGCTCGCGGACTTCGAGGTGCTCTCGGCCTCGGGCGATCTGCTCAGCCTCGACAACAAGGCCTACCGCCTGCACCTGCGCCGGGCCCTGTCCCTGAGCGAGGCCGCGGTCACGACCATCGTCGAGCGCTTCCGGGCCCACGCCCAGGCCCGCGACGCGAGCACGAGCCTGGCGACGAGCCCCGACGCCCAGGGCCTGTCCCTGCTGTTTCGGGTCGCGACCCTGGCCAACGCCCTCGACCTCGACGTCAGCGAGCTCCTCGACATCCTCGACATCCTCGAGCTCGACCCGAGCGCGCGCAGCTCCGACGTCTACGCGCTGCTGATCCCCGGGGACGCCTCGGCGCCGACGAGCACGGCCGGCTTCGACGCCCACGGGGCCCTCGAGGCCGGGGCCGACGACGCGGCGATCGAGACCCGGGCGTGGCTCGTGCAGGCGATCGTGGCCATCGCCAGGTGGCTCCGAGCGGCCCAGCTGAGCACCGCGACGCTGCGCGTCCTGACCCTCGGGCCGACCCGGGACGAGGCCGCCGAGGAGCAGCTGCGGGTGCTGCTCGACGGCCTCCAGCACAGCTTCTCCGAGCAGGCCGCGAGCGCCCAGACCCTCGCCAGGGTCCTCGACCCTCGGACCGCGCGCTTGGTGTTCGACGGCGTCAGCGAGCCGGAGCGCGGGCTGACCTGGCCGGGGCGCCCGGAGCTGCTGACGGTCGAGGCCCAGGGCGTCCGCGCGGCGACCAAGGCGGCCCTCGACGCCCTCGACGAGCGCAGCCCCGAGGACTTCCTGGGGCTGGGCGTGGGCGCGCGGGTGGCCGCCCAGGTCCACGCGCACCTGGTCCACCGCGGCCTGCTCACTCCGACGGGGGCGCTGGCCGAGTCGACGCTGAGCGAGGCGGCCGAGGACTTCCGGCTGAGCACGGACTTCGACGAGCAGCGCGGCCCGCTGTTCGAGTTGATCGCGGCCCTGTTCCAGGAGGCCTACGCGGCCCAGGGCGTGCCCAAGGCCGAGGTCGAGCTCTCGCTCTACCCCTCGGACCTCGGCGCCCTCGCGCTGTCGAGCGAGGCGGTCGTCGAGCTCCACGCCAACTTGCAGTTCAACGGCCTCGTCGACGCCGACGAGCTGGTCCGCGACGCCGCGGCCCTGGTCGACGCCGGCTCGCTGAGCGAGGCCGCGGTCAACAGCCCCCTCGAGCGCCACGCGGCCCAGGTCCACGCCTACCTGCGCGCGGCCGTCGAGGACTTCCAGGCGGCCCCGCTCAGCGTCGACGAGGCGATGTGGCCAGCGCTGCCGCTGAGCGCCGAGGAGAAGACCCAGCTCGTCGAGAACCTGCGCTTCAACGGCCACATCGACGCCCACGGCGTGGTCGTCGACAAGCTCGCCCTGGCGGCCATGGCCATCGAGGACTTCGACCTGGCCGTGCAGTTCTACCCGCACCGGCGCGCGATCCTGGGGGCGCTGCAGGCCGCCATCGAGGGGCTGCGGCGCCAGTTCCTGGTGTTCACCGCCGACAGCCTCGAGCCCCTCGGCGACGCGATCGCGGCGGAGGAGGCCTACGCCCAGGTCGAAGCGGGTGAGGCGGGCGAGGACGCGCCCTCGACCTTCCTCCTCGCCGACGAGCTCGTCCGCGCCCGCGCGCGCGTGGTCAGCATCGAAGAGGCCGCCGCGCGCTACCGGCTCAGCCCCGCCTCGCTGGCCGAGCTGACCTTCTCCGCCGAGGAGTCCGCGGAGCTGCTCGAGGTCCTCGCCGAGGACGAGCTGCTGCTCGCCGACGGCGAGCTGAGCCTCGACACCCTCGACGACTACCTGGCCGTCGACAACGCCCTGAGCTTCCGCGTCGAGGCCTTCGAGGACTACGAGCGCGACATCTTCTTCGCCATCCACGAGGTCGCCAAGGCCACGGCGGAGGTGCTCGACTCCGTCGAGGCCGAGCTCGCGCGGCTCGCCGATCGCCAGCGCCAGCTGGTGCTCGACGCCCTCGCCGAGCTGCTCGAGCTCGACGTGGCCGTCGCCGAGCTGCTGCTCGTGCGCAGCCAGTCCAACGACGCCCACCCGAGCGCGACCTTCCTGGCCAGGGTGCTCGACGAGGTCGACGCCCTCGGGGTGCTGCGCGCGGTGCCCTCGGCTCCGGCCTTCCAGCTCGGCCTCACCCGCCTGGGTCAGCTCGCCGCGCTGGTCCGCCAGCTCGGCTTTGACCACGACCTGAGCCAGATCGCCCTCGACGAGCAGCACCTGGTCGAGAAGTTCCCCGAGCGCCTCGCCCTGCCCGCGGGGGTCGAGGTCATCGACGCGCTGCTCGAGGACGGCGACGAGATCCTGCTGTTCAGCGGCGCTCGCTTTTGGCGCTACGACGCCGCGACCGGGGCGCTCGGCGACGAGGAAGGCGAGGCCCTGAGCGAGCTGACGAGCGCCCTGGCTGGGGTCGAGTCCGTCGACGCGGCCTTCGTCGACAGCGCGGGCTCGCGCTGGATCCTCGCCGACGCCCTCTACCTCGAGCGCGCCGTCGACAGCGAGCGCTGGGTCTCCGTCGAGCGCCGCTTCGGCGAGTCGGCCAATACCTTCGAGGGCCTGACCCGGGTCGCCGCCAGCTTGGTCACCCGCGACGGGCGGACCTACCTGCTGACCCGCGAGGAGTTCCTGCGCTACACCGGGGCCTACGCGTTCGTCGACGAGGGCTGCCCCCTGCCGCTGGCGCAGTGGCTGCCCGAGCTGGGCGACGTCAGCTACGGCGGGAGCCGGGTAGGCTCCGAGGACTCCGAGGGCTCCGAGGACCTCGCCGAGCGCGTCGACGCGGCCCTCGAGACCCCCGACGGCGTGACCTACCTGTTCGCCGGCGAGCACTACTTCAGCTCCGAGGAGCCCGAGCTCGAGCGGGCCATCGCCGGGCGCTTTGGCGTGGTCGACAACGACTTCGAGGGCCTCGGCCGCCTCGACGCCGCGCTCCGCCACGAGGGCCAGCTGTGCCTGTTCCTCGGCGATCAGGTCCTCGCCTACCGCGACAACCTCGAGAACCAGGGCGTGCTCGCGACCGAGGGCTACCCGACCACGCTGCCCGAGCTCTTGCCCGGGCTCCCGGCCGCCTTCCACGACGGCGTCGACGCGGCCGCGCGCATGTGGGACGGGCAGATCATGCTGTTTCGCGGGCGCGAGTTCGTGTCCATGGCCGCGGACCGCCCGGTGATCGAGCCGCGGCCGATCTACGAGCGCTGGGGCCGGGTCGGCAACGAGCTGCAAACGAGCGGCGAGGTCGAGGCGGCCTTCGCCGGCCTCGACGGCAAGGTCTACCTGTTCAGCGGCGACCAGTACTGCCGCTACTCGAGCGCCGACTACCGCCTCGTCGACGAGGGCTACCCCCGGCGCATCGCCCCGGACTGGGGCGGGCTCGAGTCCGTCGACGCGGCCTTCGTGCTCGACGGCAAGACCTACCTGTTCGGGCGCCAGGGCGAGCGGTCGATCTACCTGCGCTTTTCGACCCGGGACTACAGCGTCGCCGACGAGGGCTTCCCCAAGCCCACCGACGACAACTGGTGGAACCTGCCCGCGGCGCTGATCGAGGCCGGCTTCGACCGCCCCGACGCCGTGTTCGTCGGCACCGACGGCAGCGTCTACCTGTTCGGCGCCGGGGTCTACGTGCGCTTCGACCACAACCACCGCTGGTGGTCCGAGCCCACGCCGATCTCCGAGCGCTGGAACAGCCTGCCCTTCGAGCGGGTGTCCGCGGGCTTCACCGGCAAGGACGGGCGCAGCTACCTGTTCTCGACGGCGGCCCCGGATCCGCAGTTCGTGCGCTACTCGGACCCCGACTACAACATCGTCGACGAGGGCTACCCGCGCACGGTCAAGTCGGTGTGGGGCCGGGTGCGCAACACCATCCAACGCACCAGCCGGGTCGACGCGGCCTTGGTGCTGCGCTCGATGGTGACCCAGACCGACGCCGAGGGCGAGGCGGTCGAGGTCGAGGTCGAGCACACCTACCTGTTCAGCGGCGACCAGTTCTACCGCTACACGGGCTCGACCGAGGGCGACGTCGACGAGGGCTACCCCAAGCAGATCAAGTCCGCGCTCCACCTCGAGCCGCGCTTCGTCAACCTCCCGGCGCGGGCCTGCGGATCCGTGGACGCGGCCTTCGCCGACGCGCGCAACGTCTACCTGGTCGAGCGCGGCCAGATCCACGTCGCGTCCGTCGAGCACCACGGCGCCTACGCCCTCGACGCGGAGGCCCTGGGCCTGCGCGCGGCGGTGGTCGAGGAGGGCTCGGTCTACGTCGAGACCCTCGCGGGCTGGCGCCAGCTCTCGGACCCCGAGTCCGCCGACCGCCGCCTGTTCCTGTCCGCGCCCCGCTCCTTGCGGCGGGTCCCGGCCGCCTTCCAGACCGAAGTCGACGCGATCTTGCACGGGCGCGACGGCAACACCTACGTGTTCAAGGGGCCCGAATGCCACGACCTCGACATGCGCCGCGCGGTGCTGGGCGCCGAGGCCTGGGGCCGGGCGGAGAACCCCCTGTTCGACGAGGGCCGGGTCGACGCGGCGTTCACCGGGCGCGACGGCAAGGTCTACCTGTTCAGCGGGGCGCACTTCGTGCGCTACGAGGCCGAGGCCCTGAGCGGGGCCGCGCCGGGCTTCATCGACGGCCTGCCCGAGTCGATCAGCGAGCGCTGGGGGCTGAGCAACGTCCGCCACGCCTACGTCGACGGCGAGCGCACGGTGCTGTGCGAGGCGCCCGGGGACGACGGCTCGTTCCGCTACGTCGTGTTCGAGGGCGAGGACTACGAGGGCGAGCCCGCCGAGGGGCCGAGCCAGGCGAGCTTCGACTACTGGGGCATCCCCGCGCAGATCGTCGCCCAGGGCTTCGACCGCGTCGACGCCGTGCTCGTCGACGAGCAGGCCGACCGCGTGCTCGTGCGCGGCCGGGAGTTCGTGCACTACGAGGCCGAGTCCGGGCGCTGGTCCCAGCCGCGGGCCATCGAGCTGCTGTGGCGCGGGCTGCCCGAGCGGCACCCCGACCTCGAGGGCGTGCGCGCGGCCTTCCGCGCCCCCAACGGCTGGACCTGGGTGTTCGGCGAGGGCGCGTGCGTGGCCTACGACGCCAGCGCGAAGGCCCTGGTCAGCGGCGTCGAGCTCATCGAGGGGCGCTGGGGCATCGTCGACAACCGCATCGCGACCCGGGCCCGGGTCGACGCCGCGGTGGTCCTCGGCGAGCACACCTTCTTGTTCTCCGGCGAGCAGTACGTGCGCTACTCGAGCGCCGACTACCGCCGGGTCGACGCGGGCTACCCCAAGCGCATCGCCGGGGAGCTGCGCAAGGAGGCGGCCTTCGCCGCCTTCCCGGAGAGCCTCGAGGCCGAGCTCGAGCGCCTCGGCGGCGAGCTCTCGGGCGTCTCGGCCGTGGTCGGGACCGGGCCCACGGTGCACCTGATGCTCGGCTCGCGCCTGCACTCGGCCTCCCTCGAGCTCGCGCGCAGCCGTGCGCTCGGAGCCCTCGGGCGCCTGCGCAACACCTTCGACGCGGCTGAAGCTGACGCCGAGGCCGAGGCGGGCGTGTCCGTCGACGCGGCCTTCGTCGACGGCGCGGGCCTGAGCTACCTGGTCCGCGGCGATCAGTACGTGCGCTACACCGAGCTGAGCCGCGAGCACGTCGACTCCGGCTACCCCCGGCCGCTCGAGCAGCTCGGCCAGGATCTGTTCGGCGTGCCCGGGCTCAGCGGGGGGCACCTCCCCGATCCCTTCCGCTACGACATCGACGCGGCCTTCCTGGGCTCGGACGGGCGCCTGCACCTGTTCAAGGGCGAGCGGCACCTGAGCGCGGGGCTCGACGGTCAGGGCAAGCTGGCCTTCGAGCAGGGCAGCGTGACGGCGCGCTGGGGCCGGGTCCACAACCCCTTCGGCGCGGGCGATGGGGTCGGCGGCGAGGACACGCCCGGGGCCGCCAACGTGGCCCTCGACGCGGCCTTCGTGGCCGGCGACGGGGCGCTCTACGTGTTCAAGGGCAGCCACTTCGCGCGCTACTCCGAGTCCACGGCCGAGCTCGTCGACCCCGGCTACCCGCGCAGCATCCGGGACGACTGGGGCGACCTGCCGCCGGACTTCGAGGCCGGGCTCACCGGGGCCTTCGCCATGGACGGGCGCAGCTACCTCGCCCGCGGGGATCGCTACGTCCGCTTCGAGCGCCCGGAACACCGGCGCATCAGCCCGCTCGGCGCCGAGCCCTTCGTGACCCGCTGGGGCTCGTGGAACGCCATCCAGCTCCGCGACCTGCACATCCTCGACGGCCTGCGCCGGCTGCTCGCCGAGGCCAGCGATCGCCAGCAGCTGATCGCCTTCTTGCGCGCGAGCCACGGCGACAACGAGGAGCCCTACCTGCTGCTCGCCGAGCTGTTCGACTGGGCCATCGACGACCTTCGCTGGCTCAAGCGCCGCGACGCCTTCTTGCGCCGCAGCTTCCCGGCCTCGCCCGAGGCGGCCTTCCAGCTCGAGCTGCTGCTGCGCATCGCGGCCACCTTGCGCGAGTGCGCGCGCCTGGGCACCTACCCCAGCGAGCTGTTCGAGAGCGCGTGGACCCCAGCCTACGGCGAGGCGGCCGAGGCGGGGCAGCGCGACGAGCTCGCGATCGGCGACGCGCTGCTGCGCTCTTTGGCCGTGCTCAACCCGGGCTCGAGCTTCGACGTGCTCCAGCGCCAGCTCCGCGACGAGCTCGCGACGCTATGCCGAGACGCGCTCGCGGCCCACGTCGTCGCGCACACGTCGACGCTGGCGAACTGGCGCGAGCTGAGCGACTACCTGCTCATCGACGTGGCCATGAGCAGCTGCGCCGAGACCTCCCGGGTCAAGGAGGCCGCGGCCGCGCTCCAGCTCTACTTCCACCGCTACTTCGTCAACCTCGAGATCCTCGATCCGCGCGGCGAGCTCGACGGGGTGGTCCGCGAGCAGCTGCGCCAGCGCTGGGCGTGGATGAAGAACTATCGGGTGTGGGAGGCGAACCGCAAGGTCTTCCTCTACCCCGAGGACTTCGTCCGCCCCGAGCTGCGCGACTCCAAGACCCCGGCCTTCGAGACCCTCGAGGACGAGCTGCTCCAGGGCGAGCTCAACGACACCCTCGCGACCAAGGTCTACAAGCGCTACCTCGACGAGTACACCGAGGTCTCGCGGCTGAACATCGCCGGCGGCTACGTCTACGACGACCCCGACAGCCCCTACGACAAGGAGCTGCTGCTGTTCGGGCACACGCGCACCAACCCGCGGCGCTACTACTACCGCAGCGCGGCCTTCAACCGCGGCCAGAGCAACTCCGTGGTCTGGCAGCCGTGGCGCGCGGTCGGCATCGAGATCAACGCCGACCGGGTCTACCCCGTCTACGCCTTCGGCCGGACCTTCGTGTTCTGGGCGGTGGTCGAGGCCAAGTCCTCGGGCTCGGCCTCGTCCGTGGTCGAGGTCAACAACGTCGAGGGCGGCCAGGAGGTGACCAACTCCGCCGACCTGGCCTACGAGCTCCAGCTCCACTACTCCTTCTACAACCTCAACGAGGAGTGGGTGCAGCCCCAGCTGCTCAACACGAGCATCGAAGACCGCAAACACATCGTCATCGACAAGCTCTACGTCGAGAACGCCGAGCGCTTTGGCGACAGCGTGCACGAGAACATCATCGTCGGCGCCAAGTACCGCGCGGGCGACCAGGGGAGCTCGCGCTTCTACTCCTTGTCTGACGACTTGGTGACCCGCGAGGTCGGAGACCGGCCGGTCCCCGAGCTGCGCGAGGAGTTCCTGACCTCGCTGTTCTCCCAGGCCGACGCCACCGAGATCCACGCCGTCGGCAACGTGGTCCCGCTCAACACCTACGACCAGTCCACGGACGGCCCGTGGTTCAGCTTCGACCACAAGGGCGGCAGCTTCCTGTGCAAGCCGGCCGAGTCGGCCCTCGGCCCCGACAACCTGCCGCGGCCGCTCGCCGGCAACGAGGACGACTTCCCCGAGTGGGAGCGCGTCGACGCGGCCGTCGAGCTGCCCGTCGAGGGCCAGCTGTTCTTCAACAAGGCGGCGGGGCGCTACGCCCAGAGCGTCCAGGGCCAGCTCGCCGAGGCGGCCGTGAGGGAGAAGTGGGGCAAGGTGTCGACGGCGGTGATCCGCGACAACCGGGTCGACGCCGTGCTCAGCCGGCGCGGGCGCGACGAGCTGCTGGTGTTCCGCAACGACGAGTACCTGCGCTACCGCAGCGGCAAGGACCTGGCCGAGCGCGGCGGGCCGCTCTCGCTCACAGGCAACGCGGACGAGCTGCCCCAGTGGTCGCGGCTCCACGCGGCCGTGGAGCACCGCGACGGGAAGACCTACTTCTTCGGTGACGGCGTCTATACGGACAGCGAGCACCTCGGGAGCACCTTCTCGCTGCGCGCCAAGTTCGGGGTGGACACCGTCAGCGTGTTCCCCGACGACGGCGACCCGCCGGTGACCGCAGCCTTCGTCCGCGGCCAGCACACCTACGTCGTCGGCCAGCGCGAGTTCGTGCGCTACACCGGTGACGCCTACGACAGCTTCGACGCCGGCTACCCCAAGGAGTCGACGCTCTACGCGGTGCTCGAAGACCTCGGCTGCACCAACAACAAGTCGAGCTACAAGCGCTCGCGGGTCTACGCGGCGACCAGCCACGACGGCGTCGTGACCCTCCACGCCGGGCGCACGGTCTACACCCTGCGCGGCACCGAGGTCGAGGCCGGGGGGCAAGACGCCAGCGTCCGCGCGCTCTTGGCCGTGGGCGGTCGGACCGTCAGGTTCCGCGACCACTCCCTGCACCTCGAGGGCTCCGACGCCATCTACCCCCTCGAGCGCAACGTGCACGCCGCGTTCGCGGGCCTCGACGGCGAGGCCTACCTGTTCAGCGGCAGCCAGTACGTGAGCATCCGGCTCGACGGCCTGGACGAGCGGGCGCTCGCTGATCTACTCAACGGCATCTGGCCGCAGGTGGTCAACGTCAGCTCGGACTGGGGCGTGTCCTCGGAGGCCTTCCCGGTCAACAACCGCGTCGACGCGGCCCTGCGCACCGGCGACCACATCTTCCTGATCTCCGGGGGCGTCTACGTGCGCTACTCGGGCGACTTCGACGCGCCCGACGAGGGCTACCCGAAGGCCCTGGCGGGCAACCCCGACGGGCTCCCGGAGTGGACCGGCGTCGACGCGGCCACGGAGACCGACGACGGCGAGTGGCTGGCCTTTCACGAGGGCAGCTGGGCGAGCCGTCCCCGCCACGGCCAGGCGTGGTCGCAGGCCGAACCCCTGATCCCGCGCTGGGGCGCCGTCGAGACCAACATCCTCACGGACGGGGTCGACGGGGCCTGGCTCGACGGAGACCGCCTCTACCTGAGCGCGGGCGACGAGCTGGCCCGCTACACCCTCGGGCCCAAGGGCGCGGGCGACACCATGGACGAGGGCTACCCCAAGACCCGCGCGGTCGTCGACGCCTCGATGACCCTGGGCGGGCGCCGCTTCCTGTTCCAGGGCGATCGCTACGCCGGCATCGCCAACGGCCAGGAGCCCGGCGAGGACCTCGACTACGCGCCCATCGCCGGCAACTGGGGCAACCTCGACGCGGTCTACAAGTCGGGCATCGACGCGGCCTTGACCACGGCGACGCACCTGTACCTGTTCAAGGGCGACGAGTACTCGCGCTACGTCCTCGACGACGATCAGGAGGCCGAGCCCTACGAGATCCAAACGGCGCGCTTCGACCTGATCCGCCTGACGACCTCGACGGCCGCGGCCCTCAACCAGGCCCTGTTCGCCGGCGGCCTCGATCGCCTGCTCAGCCTCGACACCCAGTCCGTCGACGAGACCCCGGCCTTCGTGCAGCTCGGGCCGGACTCCCCGGCGCGGGCCAACAACCCGACGGTCATCCAGGTCTACGGGGACCGCATCGCCTCGCTGCCGGTCAGCTCGCACCTCGACTTCGAGAGCGCCAACGGGGTCTACTACTGGGAGGCCTTCTTCCACGCGCCCTTCCTGATCGCGCAGGCCCTGAACACGGCGCAGCGCTTCGAGGAGGCCAAGGCCTGGTACGAGCGGATCTTCGACCCGACCTCGCGCGGGGACTACTGGACCTTCCTGCCCTTCCTGACCGCCGACATCCAGGGCCTGCGCGACTCCGTCGACGAGCGCGTCGCCCTGCTCGAGGGCCTCGGGGTCGCGGTCACGGGGGTGCGCAAGGAGGCCAAGGAGGTGTTCGAGCTGCTGTGGCCCATGCGCGACGCCTTCTTGGGCTACCGCGATCTCAGCGGCCAAGAGCGCGACACCCTGGTCGGCTTCCAGCGCCGCAACAGCGAGGCCGACCAGCTGCGCGGGGCGGTCGCGTCGCTGAGCTTCGGGGCCGCCGACGCCAAGCTCGTGGCCGAGTTCCAGCAGCTCAAGGTCGGGCTGCTCGAGCTGGCCGCGGTCATCGAGCGCTTGATCAAGGTCTACGACGCCCAGGCCTCGTCCGGCGCCCAGCTGGCCGCCTACCTCGACGACCCCTTCGACCCCCACGCGATCGCGGCCCTGCGTCGGGTGGCCTACCGCAAGTCCGTCGTGATGCACTACGTCGACAACCTGCTCGACTGGGGCGACCTGCTGTTCACGCAGTACACGATGGAGAGCATCCAAGAGGCGCGCATGCTCTACCTCCTGGCCCACGACCTGCTCGGTCCGCGGCCGGAGAACCTGGCCACGCGCGTGCTCAGCCCCGACCGCAGCTACGGCGAGCTCGTCGACATCGGCGACGACTACGAGTTCCTGCTCTACCTCGAGAACATGCTGCCGCCGGCCGAGCTGCGCCTGAGCCGGGCGGCGACGATCCACGACACCGTCGCCGACACCTCCTACTTCTACATCCCGGAGAACGAGCGCTTCCTGGGCTACTGGGACCGGGTCGGCGACCGCCTGTACAAGATCCGGCACTGCCTCGACATCCTCGGTCAGCGCGTGCCCCTGCCGCTGTTCCAGCCCGCCATCGACCCCATGGCGCTGGTCCTGGCGACGGCCGCGGGCGGGGGCTTCGGGGGCGCCCAGGCGGCCCTGTCCGCGCCCACGCCCCACTACCGCTACAGCTTCCTGATCACCAAGGCGCGGGCCCTCGCCGACGGGGTCGCTCAGCTCGGCGGTGAGCTGCTCTCGGTGCTCGAGCGCCGGGACGGGGAGGCGCTGAGCAAGCTCCAGACCCAGCAGCAAGGCGAGATCCTGGGGCTGACCGCGCGCGTGCGTCAGGCCCAGCTCGAGGAGGCCCAGCACTCGCTGACCTCCCTCGAGGAGTCCAAGCGCCAGGCCGAGAAGCGCCGCGACACCTACAGCGGGTGGATCAGCACCAACTTCTCGCCCTACGAGATCGCCCAGCTCGCGCTGATGAGCGCCGCCGGCGTGGCCCACCTGATCGCCGGCGGATCGCGCATCGCCGCGGCCGCGGGCGGGGCGGCGCCGGACGTGCTCGTCGGCCCCTTCATCACGGGCGTCAAGCACGGTGGGACCAACGCCAACGCGATCTTCGACAGCATCGCCGGGGTGTCCGAGTCCTTCGCCGAGGCCTTCAGCATCGCCGGCGAGGTGCTCGGCATCGTCGCCCAGCACGAGCGCATGAAGGACGAGTGGAAGCTCCAGCGCGACATGGCGGTCATCGACATCGCGCAGATCGAGGCGCAGATCGAAGGCGCCAAGGCGCAGATCCAGTCCGTCGAGCACGAGATCGCCGTGCTCGACAAAGAGCTCGAGCACAACGAGGCCATCGCCAGGCACTACACGAGCAAGTTCTCCAACGAGCAGCTCTACATGTGGATGGCCTCGGGGCTGTCGAGCCTGGTCTACCAGGGCTACCGCCTGGCCCTCGACATGGCCAAGGGCGCCGAGCGGGCCTACCAGTTCGAGCGCGGCTGCCCCGTGCGCGAGGCCAGCTTCGTCCAGGGCCACTACTGGGACAGCCAGCGCAAGGGCCTGCTCGCGGGGGCGCGCTTGAGCCTCGACCTCGACCGCATGGATCAGGCCTTCGTCGAGACCGACGCGCGCCGCCTCGAGGTGTCGCGGGACGTCTCGCTCCTCGACCTCGACCCGCTGGCCTTCCTCCAGCTCAAGCACACCGGCAGCTGCGAGTTCCACCTCGACGAGGCCTTCTACGACCAGGACTTCCCCGGCCACTACCGCCGCCAGATCAAGACCATGGCGGCGACCTTCGACGCGGGCGAAGACATCTACCTCAACGCGACGCTGACCCAGCTCACCGACCGCACCGTGATGGAGCCGGACCCGAAGGCCGTGCAGTTCCTGCTCGCGCCCAAGGACCTGCCGCCGGCGACGATCCGCAGCGACTGGAAGGCCAGCCAGCAGGTCGTGCTCTCGCGCCACGACCCCTACGAGGACAACAACGGGATGTTCGAGCTGCGCTATGACAGCGAGCGCTACCTGCCCTTCGAGGGCACCGGCGCGGTGTCGAGCTGGCGCCTCGAGCTCAACGGCCAGCCCGCCAACGTCGACCTCGCGGAGCTCGTCGACGTCACCGTCAACGTCAAGTACACGGCGGCCCAAGGCGGCGAGGCCTTCGCCCAGCGGGTCCGCGGCATGCTCACGCCCCACGAGGCCCTGCGCTACTTCGACATGGCCTTCGACTTCGGCGACCAGTGGCAGGACTTCCTGACCAACGACTCGGACACCCTCGAGCTGACGCTCTCGCGGGCGCAGTTCCGCAACATGACGAGCTCGGCGATCACGGCGATCTACGCCCGCTATGACCGGGTCGGGGCCGGCACCGGCCGGGCCCAGTTCGCCATCAACGGGGACCGCAGCTTGGCCCTCGTCGACGGCGGGCGCCTCGAGACCCCGGGGCTGCGCGTGCGCAGCTCGGGGACCACGCTGACCCTGGTGCTGACCGGCGACAAGCGGCTGCTCCGCAACGTCAACCTGGTCATGACCTACAAGGCCAAGCGGGGCTGAGCCGATGGCCTCACGCAGCAAGCGAAAGCGGGCGGCCCAGGCGCGGGGTCAATCTCGGGGACGGAGGCGGGCCGTGGCGATCTCGGGCGGCGCCGATGCCCAGGCCGCCGCGCGGGCGGCCGCCTCCGGTCGTCGAGGGATCCCGAGCGAGGCCTCGGCGCGGGCGCAGGCCGTGGCCGCGGCTCACCAGGCGGCCGTCGACGCGGGCGTCCGACCTGCGGAGGCGGGCAAGCTCTCGCGTCGAGAGGCGCGGGCCGTGGCCGAGGCCGCGGTCGCCAAGTTCGTGGCCGAGTCCCAGCCTGGGGCTCCCGACAATGAGCAGACCCGGCGGGCGCTCGCCGAGCAGGCGGCGAGCGACGCCTTCCGCGAGGCCCAGCCCAACGCCGCCGTCGAGGACACCGAGGCCAACCAGCGCGCCGTCGCGCTCGAGGCCGCCTTCACCACCGCCGCGGACATCGGCGCGCGGGTGGTCGCGGGGGAGGAGCTCACCCGCGAGCAGGCGCTCGAGGCCGTCGAGCTGATCCTCCTCGCCCGCGCGGGCGAGACCGCCAAGCCCGAGCAGACCCGTCGCCAAGCCCTGAACGCGACCCAAGCCGTGCTCGACGCGCGGACCTCACAGCAAGACCCAGGAGCCTGAGATGCCCCCGAACAAAGGCAAGAAACGAGCTGGCAAGCAAAAGCGCAAGGACAGCTTGACCGTGGACACGAGCCAGAGCGCGACGACCCTCGACGTCCCCAACACGCCCCCGAACACGCCGGTGCTGCAGCTGGTGCAGCCCCAGCCCGTGCAGCCGCAGCCGCTGACCATCGTCGTCACCCCGCCGCCGGAGGACAACCCCAACGAGCCGCCGATCGACCAGGCGCAGGCCGAGTTCGCCCTGGAGCTCGCCAACGCCGAGGCGCTCGCGCTCCGGGCCGCGCTCCAGCCGGTGGTCGGGTCCGTCGACGCCGAGCACCCCGTGGGCGATCAGCCGACTCGCCTGGGCGCGACCACGGCGGACCGCAGGGGCCTGCGCAGCATCGCCGAGGACGCCGCGGACACGGCCTTCGCCGAGCTCATGGACGCCGCCGAGCAGGCCGAGACCTACGAGCGCTTCGTGGAGATCGTCATGGATCGGGTGACCAAGGAGGAGGCCCAGATCCTGCTCAACAGCGTGTCGGCGCAGGTCCGCGACGGGCAGTGGACCCGGATGATCAACCTCGCGGACGTCTACCGCCAGAACGTCCCCCGGGTCACGGACCGCAACCTACGGACCGTCCTCGCCAACCAGCCCAAGCTGCTCCGCCGCCTCGACCGGTGGACGGAGCTGACCCCCTACGACCTCGAGCAGTACACGACCCAGGAGGCGATCGACGTCCTCGACAACCTGACCTGGCAAGAGATGAGCGAGGCCAATGCGCGGACCAACGAGGTCCAACGCTTCGGCGTCGAGATGGAGCTCAACGGGACCAAGATCAGCTACGGCGGGGCGAGCTCGGCCTTCCGCCGCTTCGCCGGGGCGCGGGGCCACAAGGGGATCATGAAGCACCCCGTGCTGCCCGTGGAGGTGCACCTCGACCACCTCAGCCAGAGCGCCGCGAAGATCGAGCTGGTCATCAACCCGCCCCAGGCCGAGGCCGACATCCCCGGGCTGCTGCTCCAGGTCCGCACCCAGCTGCTCAACAAGAAGGCCGACGGGACCTGGCTCGACCAGTTCCAGTGGAGCCCCGAGGTCCCGCAGAGCATGCGCGACTACATCGCCCGCGAGCTCAAGGGCAACACCGGGATCTCGGGGCAGCCGGTCCAGGTCACGACCACGCACACCGCGAAGGAGCTCCAGCGCGTGGTGCCCAAGACCAAGGAGCGGTTCATGGCGGCGCGCTACCGCCCGGGCAGGGGCTTGCCGAGCAAGTCGCTCTCGCCCAAGGACCTGGTCAACGTGCCGCCCGAGCAGGTCGACGACTTCATGATCGCCGGCTACCTCGGGCGGATCACCCCGCTCAAGCAGCGCATCAACGAGGGCAAGGGCTCGAGCGCGATGGTCAAGCACGCCGCGGAGCAGTTCACCCGCTACGAGCAGGGCGTGCGCTTGAGTCCCGACCGGGTCATCGATCGCATCCGCAAGAAGGACCGCGGCCTCAACCGCCTGCATACCTACGCCAACAAGCCGGCGCCGGTCTTCAAGCGGCCCAACGGCGACATCGCCTACGTGATCGAGTACCGCAGCGGCAGCCACATCGGCCGCTTCGTCTCGGACTTCCTGCAGTCGAACTCGGACAGCACCCTTGCCCTCGCCAGCGAGTTCAACAAGTACGTCTGATCAGGCGGGGACCCCGGCGAAGACCAAGGTCGGGCTGTCGGCCGCGCCGCTGGTCCGGGCGCCGGTCCGCGGTGCGGCCGACCGCCTCCTCCACCCCAGCGCCACGGCCGGCGGCGGAGACTGCTTCTTCCACTCGCTGCACGAGACCATCCACGGGGGGCGCTCGACCGCGCTCGCCTAGCAGTCGCCCACCCCGGCCGCGCCGGGACCCATGATCCACGAAAGCATCGTCCACGGACTCAGCTGGCGTTGAACCCGTGGGCGGCTGCCTTTCTCGGTAGCAGTCGCCCACCCCGGCCGCGCCGGGACCCATGATCCACGAAAGCATCGTCCACGGACTCAGCTGGCGTTGAACCCGTGGGCGGCTGCCTTTCTCGGTAGGCCTACGACTCCCACACCCGCAACCCGCTCTGAGGGGGCGCCTCCCGAACCAGGAGTCGGTGCACAAAGTGTTTCGATTCTGGAATGCAATCGTGGGGCGTTTTGGACCTGACCAAAGGGTGTGGCGACTTGGAGATAGGCGCTACGATTCACGCCATTAAATGAGTTGACCCCCGCGCATGGCTCGGGCAGGTTGAATGCAGATGTGGGCTGCGCAGGGCTGAACCTGCCCGTGCCCGCAGCTTGGTGGTGCCGCGCGTCGTCGCGGTGCCGTGCTTCGCATTGGCCGCTCGGGCAGCACGTAATGCATACACATCGGACGCAGCTCGAGAACGAGTGAGTGAAACCCAAAACGGGGACGAGACAGATGAGTGACAACGAAAACAACAACGAAGGCGGCGCTGTCGCTGGTGCCTCCGCTTCCGCTTCCGCCGGTGTCGGGGCCGAGGCCGAGGCGAGCTTCTCCGCGTCGATCGGGCTGTCGAGCGCCGAGTTCGACGCCCTGTGGCAGGAGGTGTCCGCCAAGGTCGAGACCTCCTTCGAGGTCAAGGACACGGACACGCCCGCCCAGGAGGCGCACTACTGGGATCAGCTCGAGCACTGGCTGCTGAAGGACTACTCGCGTCAGATCAAGGTCCTGGGCATGCAGATCGCCCGCCTCGAGCTGATGATGCGGACCTACAACGTCGCCCTCGAGGCTCGCTTCGACGTCGCCTTCAAGGCCTGGTCGAAGCACTTCGACGAGCGCATCGACGGGATCATGCGCAACATCGTGCGCGAGGTCGTCCACCGCGAGGCCCAGACCATCCTCATCTCCCAGCGCGAGGTGATCACCAACACCGTGCTCGAACAGATCCACGAGCGCTACACGGAGATCATCAACAAGCGCGTCGAGGAGCGGGTGCTGCTGATCCGCGACGAGATCGTCACGCTGATCCAGACCGACCTCGAGGCCATCATCATCACCAAGCTCGAGAGCTTCTCGCTCACGATCCAGGACACCATCATCAAGCAGGTGATCACCCAGATCTCCAACGAGATCGCGGTCCTGGTCAAGAACGAGATCACCGAGATCAACATCGAGCAGTTCATCGAGGTGTTCCGCGTCGAGATCAACCGCATCCAGGCGCTGGTCATCGAGATCGAGAACAACCTCAACGTGCGCATCGACCACGGCGACCTGCGCCTGCGCAACTGGGTCATCGCCCAGCTGCTGCAGATCAAGGGCTGCCTCAGCGACCGCGAGGTGCTCGCCGAGCTCTTCGTCGAGTTCTCGTCGATGCTGCGCACGCGCCTGGACAACACCGACTGCGTCGACCCGAACAACTGGGTCGACGGGATCGTCGACACCATCCCGCTGCCGCCGGTCAAGCCCACGCCGACGCCCCAGCCGCCCCTCGAGCCCCTGCCCCCGGACCGGCCGGTGCTCGACTGCGCCTCGATGCGCCTGGTGCCCGAGACCTCCACGGCCGGCTCGACGGTGTCCTACATCGGCAAGCTGCCCAAGAGCCTGCGGCCCGAGGACGTCACCCTCGAGGTGCCGGGGGCCGCGGGCTTCCACCCCGACGCCGTCGAGGGCGGCGCGATCGTCTTCACCGTCCCCGAGGGGGCGAAGTCCGGGACGCTCAGCGTGACCGTGGGCGAGACCGTGTGCCGCCACCGCATCGTGATCGTCGAGACCGGCGGACCCTTCGTCACGCCGGTGCCCGGCGGCAAGGGCCTGCTCGGCAACGTCTACCAGCTGCCCACCAACACCAAGAAGCTCCCGGACTTCAGCGCGCTCACCCCGGTCACCTCGGTCGCGGTGGGCAACCTCGACGTCCCCGCGCGCGACTTCCGGGCCGGCTTCCCGGGCGTGGCCAAGACGGCAAGGAGCTCGTCGAGTGGTTTGGGATCCGCTTCGTGGGCACGCTGCGCGTCGCCGAGGCCGGCGAGTACCGCTTCCGCGTGACCTCCGACGACGGCTCGATCGTCTACCTCAACGGCAACCAGATCATCGACAACGACGGCATCCACGGCGCGTCGTCGAAGACCAGCAAGGTGCTCAAGCTCAACGCGGGCAGCCACGCCATCCGCGTCGACTACTTCCAGGGGCCGCGCTACCAGATCGCGCTGCAGCTCGAGTGGAAGCTGCCGGGGGCGAACACCTACGTGGTCGTCCCGCCCGAGGCCTTCGAGCGGGACCTGGCCGCTCACGAGGGTTGAGCGGCAACGAGATAACGCGAGAGACCCGGGCGCGCAGGCGTCCGGGTCTCTTTGTTGGGCCGGGTCTAGGCCTCAGACCTCTTCGGTCTCGGCTTTCTTGCGCCGCTTGCGACGTCCGGACTTCTTCTTGCTGCCCTTGCTGCTCTTCATGTTGGCGAGGGCCTGGGCCTGCGCTTTCAAGATCGTCTCGTCCGTGGTCGGCACGGGCACGGAGGGCGCGGCGGCCTGGTTGGCCTTGGCGGCCTGGGCCTGGAGTCGGGCGCGCTGGGCCATGGCGGCCTTGGCAGCCTGGGCGGGGTCGAGGCTCGGGCCGCCGATGTTGCCGGCCTTGAGCTTGGCGACGGCGGCCTTGGCCGCGGCGTCGAGCTTGTCGAGGGAGCCGCTCGAGCGCCGCGCCGCGGCACCGCGCTCGCGCCGGCGGGAGGCCTTGGTGAGCGTCGACTCGTACTCGGCGCCCTCCTCGGCCCGGCGCCGGTCCTCCTCGGACAGGCGCATCTGCAGCACGTCGTCGAGGACGGTCTGCGAGATGCTCTCCCACATGTCGCGGAACAGCTTGAAGCCCTCGACCTTGTAGGTGTTCTTGGGGTCGCGGTTCGCGTAGCCGCGCAGGCCGATGCCGGCGCGCAGGTCCTCGATGTTCTTGAGGTGGGCGATCCACTGCTCGTCGATCTCGCGCAGGTAGATGCGGCGGATCTGGTAGAGGAAGGTGTAGAGCCCGAACTCCTGCTCGCGCTCGAGCAGCGAGGCCTCGACCTGGCCCCAGCAGTCGTCGACCAAGGCGTTGATGTCGTCGTCGACGTCGCTGAGGTCGACGGCGATGTAAAAGCGCGTCTTCATCTCCTCCTCGACGCCCTCGAGGTCCCACTCGTCGGGGTGGACGTCCTCGGGGCACAGCTCGGTGACGGTGCGCTCGACGTGCTCGTAGCACAGGTCGTGGATGCGCTCGCGCTGCTGGATGAGCGAGCTGGCGATGACCTCGAGGCTGCGCTCGATGACCTTGGCCCGGTCGGTCGCGACGTCGTCGAGGACGACGCGCGAGCCGTAGTGGCGGTAGAGGTCGTGGGTCAGGTCGTGGGCGAGGATGCCGTCGGGCGGGAAGGGCTCGCTGACGTCGGGGTCGAGGCCGGCGTCGGCGAGGCGCCGGCGGCAGTGGTGGTCGATGATCGCCACGGTCCGCTCGCGCATGGTCTCGCGCAAGGAGGCGACGGTGTGCGGGCCCGACTTGTCCGGGGGCGGCGGGAGCTTGGCCTGCTGCTCCTTGCGCGCCTCGTCGTCGAGGATCTCGGGCTGGTAGCGGCCCTCGAGGATCTGCCGGCGCAGGGCGTAGATCGCCTTGCGCTGCTCGTTCATGACGTTGTCGTACTCGAACAGGTTCTTGCGCGTGTCGAAGTGCATGGCTTCGACCTTCTCCTGCGCGCCCTCGATGGACTTGTTGACCATCGGCGCCTCGATCGGCACGTCCTCCTCCATGCCCAGGCGCTCCATCAGCCCGGTGATCCGGTCGGCGCCGAAGATGCGCATGAGGTCGTCCTCGAGGGACAGGAAGAAGCGCGAGCCGCCGGGGTCGCCCTGGCGACCGGCGCGGCCGCGGAGCTGGTTGTCGATGCGCCGGCTCTCGTGGCGCTCGGTCCCGAGGATGAACAGGCCGCCGAGCGCGAGGACCTCCTTCTTCTCGGCCGCGCACTGCTCCTTGAGGCCCTCGTGGAGCTTGGCGAACTCCTCGGGGTTCTCCTCGGGGTCGAAGTGGGCCTTGGCCATCATCTCCGGGTTGCCGCCGAGGATGATGTCGGTGCCGCGGCCGGCCATGTTGGTGGCCACGGTGACCGCGTGCTTGCGGCCGGCCTGGGCGACGACGTAGGCCTCGCGCTGGTGCTGCTTGGCGTTGAGCACCGAGTGGGGGATCTTCGCGCGGTCGAGCAGGGCGTGGATGACCTGGGACTTGTCGACGGAGGTGGTGCCCACGAGCACCGGCTGGCCGCGCTCGTGGCACTCGCGGATCTGCTCGACGACGGCCCGGAACTTGCCCTTCTCGTTCTTGTAGACCACGTCGTCCATGTCATCGCGGGCGATGGGGCGGTTGGTCGGGACGACGATGCACTCGAGGTTGTAGATCTTGTGGAACTCCTCCGCCTCGGTGTCGGCGGTGCCGGTCATGCCCGCCAGCTTCTCGTACATGCGGAAGTAGTTCTGGTAGGTGATCGTCGCCAGGGTCTGGGACTCGGGCTGGATCGGCACGTTCTCCTTGGCCTCGATGGCCTGGTGCAGGCCGTCGCTCCACCGCCGGCCGGACATCTTGCGGCCGGTGAACTCGTCGACGATGACGATCTCGCCGCCCTCGACGAGGTACTTGACGTCGCGCTTGTAGAGCACGTGGGCGCGCAGGGCCTGGTCGACGTGGTGCTTGAGGCTGACGTTCTCGCGGGCGTAGAGGTTGTCGCAGCCGAGCAGGCGCTCGACCCGGTCGACGCCGGCGTCGGTCAGCTGGACAGTGCCGGCTTTCTCGTCGACGACGTAGTCGAGGTCGCGGCGCAGGGAGGGGATGGCCTTGTCGACGGTCTTGTAGAGCGCGGCCGGCTTGGCGCTCTCGCCCGAGATGATCAGCGGCGTGCGGGCCTCGTCGATCAGGATCGAGTCGACCTCGTCGACGATCGCGTAGTGCAGCTCCCGCTGCACGTACTTCTCGATCGTCTCCTTCATGTTGTCGCGCAGGTAGTCGAAGCCGAACTCGTTGTTGGTCCCGTAGGTGATGTCCGCGCGGTAGGCCTTTTGGCGCTCGCGGTGGAACATGCCGTTGACGATGGTCCCGACCGAGAGGCCCAGGTAGTTGTAGATCTCGCCCATCCACTCGGCGTCGCGGCTGGCGAGGTAGTCGTTGACGGTGATCAGGTGGGCGCCGCGGCCGGTCAGGGCGTTGAGGTAGAGGGCCGAGGTCGCGGTCAGCGTCTTGCCCTCGCCGGTGCGCATCTCGAGCACCATGCCGCGGTGCATGGCGATGCCGCCGATCATCTGGACGTCGTAGTGGCGCATGCCGAGCACGCGCCGGCTGGCCTCGCGGACCACGGCGTAGGCCTCGGGCAGCAGCGAGTCGAGGGGCTCGCCCTTGTCGAGGCGCTCCTTGAACTCGCCGGTCTTGGCCTTGAGCTGGTCTTCGGACAGGGGCTCGAGGGTCTTCTCGAGATCGTTGATGCGGTGGACCAGCGGCATGATCTTCTTGATCTGCCGGTCGTGCTTGGTGCCAAAGACCTTCTTGACGATGCGCTTGAACATGGCGACGCGGAGGCGAAGTAGAGGGCGAGGGTAAGGGCGGGCACTCGCGCTGTCCACGCGGGCGGACAGGCTGTGTCCTGCCGAGGGCAGCGCTATGCTCGGCGCCGACGCATGACGGACGAGGACAACGCTACCCGCCCGCACGAGGGATCTGACAGCCACGCACTCGGGAAGGCCCGCGCCGCGATCCACGTCGTCGCGGGCTCGGGGCCGGTCAAGGCCGATCGCCTCGCGCGTGGGCTCGCACACATCCGCAGGCGCTGCGGCGAGCCCACCCAGGCCCCGAACCTGGCCACGCGCACCGGCTACTTCGCGGGCGACGACGCCACCCGCCTGGCGACCCTCGACGCCGCCTTCCGCGACGCGCAGGCCCGGGTGGTCTGGGCGGCGCGCGGGGGCTACGGGCTGACCCGCCTGCTCCGGCGCCTCGACCCGGCCCCGCTGCGCGAGCGCCCCAAGCTGCTCGTGGGCTTCTCCGACGTGACCGCGCTGCTGTGTTGGGCCTGGACCCAGGCCGGGCTCATGGGCGTGCACGGCCCGGTCGTGGGTCAGCTCGGCGAGCTGCCGCCGGATGACCTCGAGCGGCTGTGGACGCTCTTGGAGGGCGAGCTGCCCGAGCCGTTGGTGGCTGGTGAGGACGGCCAGCCGTGCACGACCCTCGGGGCCGGGCGCGTCGAGGGCCGCCTGTTTCCGGCCAACCTCGAGATCTTGCGTACGCTGATCGGGACGCCGTGGCTCCCGGACCTGCGCGGCGCGATCGTGGCCGTCGAGGAGATCGGCGAGCGACCCTATCGCCTCGATCGCGCCCTGACCCACCTGCTCGAGAGCGGAGCCCTGCGCGGGGTCGCGGGCGTCGCCGTGGGGCAGCTGCACGCCTGCGTCGAGCCCGAAAATGGAGGCAGCAAGGGCTGGAGCGCCGAGGAGGTCATCGAGGATCGCTTTGGGCGCTTGGGTGTCCCCGTATTGACCGGGCTGCCCTTCGGGCACGCCCCCAAGCGCAACGCGGCGCTGCCCTTCGGGGCGCCGGCGCGGCTGGACCTCGAGGGCGCGAGCCTGGAGATCCTCGAGTGGTCACCGCCCGCGGCGCTGTCGCAGTCTTAGCCCTTTAGGTGCCGCAGGGGCTGATCGTCCAGCGCGCTCCGAGGTCCCAGACGGCGCCGGGGTTGCCCTCGGCGTGGAGCGTGTAGGTCCGGCGGTAGCCGTTGCTCCCGGCCCAGTACACGTAGTTGCGGTAGGTCTGCGCGTGGTAGTTGGTGCCGTCGATGTGGCTGGCGCTGCCCCACGCGTAGGAGGTCACCCACGAGGTCGCGCAGTCCAGGATCGGGTCGGGCCACGCGTCGTAGTAGGACAGCCAGGACCGGGCCGAGCCTTGCTGGAGGCAAAAGCCGGCCTTGTAGCGCTCGGCGCTGGGGACGACCCAGTGAAGCTCGCCGTTGACGTTGAACCAGCACTGGTCGTCGTCGTAGGCGGCGTTCGAGCAGTGGGCGGTGTTGAAGGTCGCGTTCAGGCAGGGCGAGCCGCTCTCGAGCGGAGCGGGGGCGAGGCTCCGCGCCTGCCCGGCCAGCGCCCGCGAGAGGGGCTCGACCTCTCCGCGCTGCACGAGCTGGCCGTGGTGCTCGCGCAAGCCCTCGGGGATCTCGGTGCCTGCGTCGGTCAGCGCGTACCAGACGAGCGCCGGGGAGGCGTCGGTGAAGCGCGGGTCGTCGAGGATCGAGGCCACGCCCGCGTCGGCCGGGACGTCCTCGAGCATGGCGACGCCGGCCTCGTCGATGAAGAAGCTGAGCGTCGAGCCGCCGTCGAGGTGCAGGACGTGGTCGGGGATGGCCTCGACGGCGTTGTCGAGGCCGGGCTCCGCTGGGGTCTCGCCGCGGTTGTCGACGCGGATGAGCTCGGCCTCTGCGTCTGCCTCGAGCTCGAAGGCGTCCGGCTCGCCGGCTAGCTCGGCTCCAGAGTCGCAGGCGGGGAGCAAGGCCGCCGATCCGAGCAGCAGAGCCGTCAAGGGGAGAGCGCGTCGCGTGTGGAAGTCTCGCAGGAACATCACTGGGGTGATTCCAGCCGGTGCCGGTGTAGATCAGTGTCGAGTCGAGATTTCTGCGCCTGGCCAGGGGCGGGAAGGGTGCCGGGCCCCGATGCGTAGGCACTGCACGGGTTTTCCGCTGCTCTTTTGGAGCGAGGCGCGAGCGCGGCTACAACTCGAAGCGATGCCTGAAGCCATGACCAGGAGCGAGCAGACCGGAGGGGACGCGGCGGCGAAGGTGGGACTTTTGTCTACATCGACCTTGCTCGCGCTGGGCCTGGCCTCGAGCCTGGTTGTTGGCGCGGCCGGCTGTCACGCCGAGTCACCGCCGGCCCTGTCCATGGCGGAGAGCAGCTCCGTCGGCACGGTCGAGACGCGCCCGATCGAGGACGAGGAGCCCTCGGACGAGGCGCCCGCGGCCGAGGGCGAGCGCGCGCTGTGGTTTGCCGACGGTCCGGGCCGGGACGCGATCTTGGCCCGAGAGCGGCGCGATCACGAGGGGGCCATCGCCCACCTCGACGTGTTGCTCGCGGACCCCGAGCTGGCCGCGGACGACCGCGCCGCCGCCGAGCTGCTCCACGCCTACGAAGACCTGCGCCGCGACGACTGGACCCTCGCCGCCGAGCGCCTGGCGAAGGCCCGGACCTCCCCCGCGCTCGCGCCCATCGAGGCCCACCTGCGCGTGGTCGAGGCCCAGGCGCGCCTCGACGCCCAGGACAGCGAGGGCGCCCTCGAGCTCGTGCGCGATCTGGATCCGCGGTCCAAGGCCGGGCAGGAGGCGGGCGTGCCCGCGCGCGCGCTGATGGTCAAGGCTGACGCCCTGTCGCGGACCATGGCCCGCGACGAAGCCATCGCGGCCTACCGCGCCTACCTCGAGCTCGCCGAGGGTCGCCGCGTCCACGAGGCGCGGCGCAAGCTCGCCGTGCTCTTGCTCGGCGGGGAGGCCGAGGACCAGCGCGCCGCCGCCGAGCTGTTCGAGCGCTTGAGCGTCGACGTGCCCCTGTCGAGCTACGCCGAGGAGGCCCGCAGCGAGCTCGCCAAGCTCGAGCGGACCAAGGTCGTCGAGCGCTCCAAGGCCGAGTCGAAGTCCCTCGATCGCCAGCGCAAGCTCGCCGAGATCGACGCGCACCTGAGCAAGCGCAGCTACGCCGAGACCATCACCGCGGCCGACCGCTTCATCAAGCAGGCCAGGGGCCTCGGCGCGAGCGAGGGCGATCGCTGCCGGGCGCTCTACGCCAAGGGCTCGGCGATCTTCAAGCAGCGCAAGCGCCCCGCGGCCCAGCCGGTGTTCGACCAGGCGAGCAAGCACTGCAAGAAGGCCGGCGACGAGGTCCGCGAGGTCAAGAGCCGCTACCAGGCCGCGCGCGGGCGCTACTCCGCGGGCAAGTACAGCGACGCCGGGACCCGCTTCGAGGCCCTGGCCAAGGACCACCCCGATCACAGCTACGCCGACGACGCGTGGATCAAGGCGGGCGAGTCGTGGGAGAGCGCGGGCAAGGCCGAGGAGGCGCGCAAGGCCTACGAGAGCTCGCTGGCCAAGCACCCCGACGGCGACATGGCCGACGAGGCCCTGCGCCGCCTGCTGGTCCAGGCCTTCGCCGAGGGCCGCGAGGCCGACGTGGTCCGCCTGGCCGACGAGGCCATCGCGGGCGGGCGCATCCACGGCGACGCCCTGGCCAAGCTGCACTACTTCCGCGGCAAGGCCCTCGAGCGCACGGGGGAGGGCGCGGAGGCCGAGGCCGCTTACCTGCGCGCCATCGATACGCGCCCGCTGAGCTACCCCTCGCTCCAGGCCCTCTCGCGCCTGCGCGAGCGCGGCGAGGAGGCCGAGGCCAAGGGCCTGGCGCGGCTGACCGAGGCCAGCGCCCAGCCGCTGCCCGAGCTCGCCCTGCCCAGCTCCCCGGCGGCCGAGCGCGTGCGCGTGTGGGCGCGCCTGGGTCTGGGCGAGGAGGCCAAGGCGGAGCTCAGCCAGGCGGGCATCAAGGGCTGGCCAGCCGTCGCCGCCCTGGCCCAGGCCGGGCTCTACAACGAGGCCCAAAAGCTCCTCGCCAGTCAGGGCAGCAGCTGGCGACGCAACGCCGCCACGGGCGACTACCGGGCGCTGTGGGAGCTCGCGCACCCCGTGCCCTTCCGGGCGTTGGTCGGTCCGGGCGAGGAAGCGCGGGGCGTGCCCGAGCTGCTGACTTACGCCGTGATGCAGACCGAGAGCCGCTTCAACCCCGGGGCGACCTCGTGGGCTGGCGCGCGCGGGCTCATCCAGCTCATGCCTGGCACCGCCGAGACCGTCGCCCGGCGCATCGGCGTGCAGGTCCAGCCCAGCGAGCTCTACGACCCCGCGACCAACCTCGAGCTCGGTCAGCACTACCTCGCCGGCCTGGTCGGGCGCTGGGAGGCGCGCGAGGGCAGCGAGGCCCAGGTCGCCCTGGCGATCCCCAGCTACAACGCCGGCCCCGGGCGCACCGACCAGTGGCTCAAAGAGCGCGGCAGCTGGGACCTCGATCTCTTCGTCGAGGCCATCCCCTTCGACGAGACCCGCCACTACACCCAGAGCGTGCTCGGGCGGTGGGCGGCCTATCGCTGGATCTACGGCGCGGGCGAGGCCGGCGAGCGCATGCCCTACCTGCCGCTGACGATCCCGCCGCGCTCGAAGTAGCGTATCGGGGTTGGGAGCCGCGCGGTCCCTCGCGCGACCCAAAATAATTGCTTGCGCGCCTCCGCGGCCCTGCTACTTCTGGGCACGTAGTTGGTCTGTGTCCCCGACTCGGATAGTTGGACGTCGGGCGGCCCAGACAAGAGTTGGAGGTGGATCATGGTGCTGAAGCTCAGCAAGTACTTCTCGCGTCGCAAGACTCCGCAGTCGGAGCCCGCGTCGCCCAAGCAGGCGCGCAACCACGCCGGCGGGTACAGCTTCACGCTCAACGATCGTGATCGTCTCGAGCGCTTTTTGATCCTCGGCAGCGAGGGCGGCACCTACTACGTGGGTGAGCGCGCGCTGAGCCTGGCCAACGCCGAGTGCTTGGTCCGCTGCCTCGACGCCGACGGTCCGGGAACGGTCGAGGCCATCGCTTCGCTGAGCGAGGCAGGCCGCGCGCCCAAGAACGACGTGGCGATCTTCGCCCTCGCCGTCGCATCTGGTCACGCCGACGAGGCGACCCGCGCGGCCGCGCTCGAGGCCCTGCCTCGGGTGTGCCGCACCGGCAGCCACCTGTTCACCTTCGTGGACAACGTCCAGCACTTCCGCGGCTGGGGCCGGGGACTCCGGCGCGCCGTGGCCCGCTGGTACGTCGAGCGCGACGCCGAGGCCCTGGCTTACCAGGTCGCCAAGTACCGGCAGCGCAACGGGTGGTCGCACCGCGACGTGCTGCGCAAGGCGGGCGGCGCCATCGGTCCGCACGCCGTCGAGCACGAGGTCGTGCTGCGCTGGGCCGTGGACGGCGTCGAGGGCTTCGACAAGTCCCGCAGCGTCCGTCGGGGCGGCAAGCACGGGGAGGCCAAGGCCGTCAACTACGGTCGCCTGAGCCGCGAGCAGCTCCCGCGCATCCTCGCGGGTGTCGAGGCGCTCAAGGCCTGCGCCGCCCTGACCGGGGCCAAGCGCGGCCGCGAGGCCGCCAAGGTCATCGCCGACTACCGCCTCACCCACGAGATGGTGCCCAGCGAGCTCAAGGCCAGCCCGCTCGTGTGGGAGGCCCTGTTGCCCGGCATGCCCGTCGGCGCCCTCGTGCGCAGCCTCGGCAAGCTGACCCAGGTCGGCGTGCTCGCGCCGCACAGCGAGGCCAGCGGTCTGGTCCGCGCTCGCCTCGGCGACGCCGAGCGCCTGCGCAAGGCTCGTCTGCACCCCCTGGCCGTGCTCACGGCCCTGCGGGTCTACGCCCGCGGCAAGGGCGTGCGCGGCAGCCTGAGCTGGAAGCCGGTGAGCGCCGTCGTCGATAGCCTCGACGCGGCCTTCTACACCTGCTTCGACAACGTCCGGCCCGCCAGTAAGCGGGTGCTCATCGCCCTCGACGTGTCGGGTTCGATGGGCTGGGGCGAGATCGCCGGCCTGCCCGGCATCACCCCCGCGGTCGGCTCTGCGGCCATGGCCATGGTCGCGCTGCGGACCGAGCCGGAGGTCGAGCTCACGGCCTTCTCGACCGCGCTCCAGCGCGTGTCGATCGGCAAGCGGAGCAGCCTCGAGGACGTCGTCAACAAGCTCGCTCGCATCCCCATGGGCGGCACCGATTGCGCGGCGCCCATGGTCTGGGCGACCAAGGAGCGCGTCCCCGTCGACGCCTTCTACGTCTACACGGACAACGAGACCTGGCACGGTCAGGTCCACCCGCACCAAGCCCTGCGCACCTACCGGGAGCGCACGGGCATCCCGGCGAAGCTGATCGTCGTGGGCATGACCGCGACCAAGTTCACCATCGCCGATCCCGACGACGCCGGCATGCTCGACGTCGTGGGCTTCGACAGCGCCGCGCCGGCCATCATGGCCGACTTCACGCGGAGCTGAGTTCCTCGGTCGGGCCGAGGTCCTGGATTAACGCGAACTGGAACCTCGTCCCTCCTCGCGGGGGGAACTTCCAGGACACACCTTGCCCGACCACCCTTCACGCGCGTCGTAGCTCAATGGGATAGAGCGCGAAAACGCGGTCCTCCAAACCTTGCCCGGCGAGAGCTGGGCCGCGGGAAGACCGTTATCGTCTGAAACACGCGAGGTTACCGGTTCGAGTCCGGTCGACGCGCCTTCGCACGAATCAATACTGTGCGGAACCATGTGCTCCGTAGCTCAATGGTAGAGTACAAAACGCGGTCATCCGTGCCTTGCCCGATATGAGTCGGGCCGAAGGAAGGACCGTTAACGCGACACTTGTAATGTTGAGGTGCCGGTTCGACTCCGGCCGGAGCACTTCGAGAGCGCCGCTCTCGAGACCACCATGACGGGTATCGCTCGTCATGGCTGGTGACCATCACAATCGAATAGCCACATGCGCGCCGTAGCTCAATGGCAGAGCACTTCACGCGGTCGTCCACGCCTTGCCCGGCGCGAGCTGGGCCGAAGGAATGATCGTTAGCGACTGTTAATCGTAGGGTTGTCGGTTCGAGTCCGACCGGCGCGCCTATCCCCCGCTCAAGCTCGCGTGGATCTGCTCGGCGAGCTTGGGCCCCACGCCCTTGACCTCGGCGAGCGCGTCCACGTCTGCTGCGCGGATCGCCTTGACCGTCCCGAAGTGCCGCAGCAGCGCCTTCTTGGTCGCCGGCCCCACGCCCTTGATGCCGTCGAGGGTCGAGGTCAGGGCTCGCTTGCCGCGGCGCTTGCGGTGGTGGGTGATCGCAAAGCGGTGCGCCTCGTCGCGGAGCCGGGTCATCAGGTAGAGCTCGGACGAGCCGTGGGCGAGGGCGATGGCGTCGCGCGCCCCGGGGACGAACACGCGCTCGGGCTTGACCTTGCCCTCATCGCTCTGGCCGTCGTCTTGCTCGGCGTCGGCCGTGGCCACGACGTAGTCGGCGAGGGCCTGGCCGGCGTACTCGCCCGCGACCTTGGCCTCGGCGTCTGCCTTTTCCTCCGCCGCGGCCTCGCGCAGCTCCTCGAGGCCCGCGCGGGTGGCCGTGGGCGCGAAGCGGCGCTCCTTGGCCAGCGACACCAGGTCGACGCCCTCGTCGCCCAGGGCGATGCCCATGTCCTGCATGGCGGCGATGACCCGGCCGAGCTGGCCCTTGCCGCCGTCGATGACGATCAGGTCGGGGAGCGCCCAGCTGTCGTCCTCGGCCCCGCGGTCGAGGGCCCGGCGGAAGCGGCGGGTCAGGACCTCGTACATCGAGCGGAAGTCGTCGTTTTGGCGCTCGCCCTGGCTGAGCCCGGCGCCGCCGTCGTCGACCTGGCCCTTGATCTTGAAGTGGCGGTAGGCGGCCTTGTCGGGCTGGCCGTCGGTGAACACGACCATGGACGCGACCGGATCGCTGCCCTGGATGTGGCTGACGTCGTAGCACTCGATGCGCCGGGGCAGCCGGCTCAGGCGCAGGCGCTCGCGCAGCCGGGTCAGCGCCTGCTCGGCGTCGTCTCGCTTGCTGCGGCGGGTCGCAAAGTTGCTCGCGGCGTTGCGCTCGGCGAGCAGGGTCAGGCGCTTGCGGGGGCCTCGCTTGGGGACCTTGATGGCCACGCTGCGGCGGCGGTCGGCGAGCAGCTCCCCGCGCCGCTCGGACAGCCAGTCGGCCAGGGGCGCGGCGTCGTCCTCGGCCAGCTCGAAGGGCAAGAGCAGCTCCTCGGGGACCAGCGGGGCCTCGTCGTAGTAGGCCGAGAGGAAGCTCGACAGGACCTCGGGGTCGGGGAGCTCCATGCCCGAGGCGCCGAAGCGCTGGCTGCCGATGAGCTTGCCGGCGCGCACGTGCATGACCACGAACTCGACGCTCCCGCCCTCGCGGTACATGCCGATGACGTCCTGGTCGAGCTCGTCGGTGCCGACGACCTCCTGGCGCTGGAGGCTGGTCTCGATCGCCCGCAGCTGGTCGCGGATCCGGGCGGCCTGCTCGAACTCGAGGTTCTCGGCCGCCGCCTCCATGCGCGCGCTCAGGCCCTTGACCAGCTCCGTGTGCCGGCCCGAGAGGAACAGGCCGACGTCCTTGACCTGCTCGGCGTAGGCGCCCTCGTCGACCTCGTAGACGCAGGGCGCGGGGCAGCGGCCGATCTGATATTGCAGGCAGGGCCGCTTGCGGTTGCGGAGCACGAAGTCCGAGCAGGTCCGCAGCTGGAAGTGGCGGTTGACCACGCGCAGGGTGTGGCGGGCCGAGGTCGCCGAGTGGTAGGGGCCGTAGTAGTTGGCCTTGTCGCTGGCGATGTTGCGCACGACGTCGAGCTTGGGCCAGTCCTTGTCCGGGTCGAGGCGCAGCACCAGGTACTGCTTGTCGTCGCGGAGCTTGACGTTGAAGCGCGGGTGGTAGCGCTTGATCAGGTTGTTCTCGAGCAGCATCGCCTCCTTGTCGTTGGAGGTGATGACCGCCTCGATGTCGCCGAGGATGCGGCCCAGGGTCGGGACGAAGCGCCGGGTGTCGTGGCCGTTGAAGTACTGGCGCACGCGCTGACGCAGGCGCCGGGCCTTGCCCACGTAGACCACCCGGCCCTTGCGGTCGCGCATCACGTAGACGCCCGGGTCCGCGGGCAGGCGCTCGACGAGCTCGACGAGCTGTTCGCGGTTGCGGGCCCGGGGCTTCCAGTCGGGGGGGATGTCGGCGGCCTCGTCGGCCGGCGCGAGGCGACGGCTTCGGGCCATGGCGGGGCTCACTCGGCGGGGGCGGGCTCGGCGGGGGCAGGCTCGGGCTTGGCCTCGGCTTCGGGGGCCGGGTCTTTAGCCGCAGGCTCGGGCTTGGCCTCGGCCTCGGGGGCCTTCTCGCCCTCTTCAGCCTCGGGCGCAGCCTCACCCTCACCTTCGGACTCGCCGGCCTCGATCTTCATCGCCTCGGCCTCGAACTCCGCCGCGACCTGGCGCCACACCGGCCCCTTGTCGCCGCCGATGTCGTTGAACACGGTGACGTAGGCGACCATGCCCAGCAGCGCGATCATGCCGACCATGTGCACGCGCTCCTCGAGCATCTTGTTGGGCGGCCGGCGAGCGATGAGCTCGTAGAACAGGAACACCAGGCGCCCGCCGTCGAGGGCGGGGATGGGGAAGAGGTTGAACATGCCCAGGGCCGTGGAGATCAGCGCGCTGATCACCAGGAAGTCGATCACGCCCTGGTCGGCGCTGGTCTTGATGGCCTTGGCGATGGCCACGGGCCCGCCGACCTTGCCCTTGCTCTCGCCCTTGATGGCCTTGGCCATGAACTGGAGCTGGCGCTTGGTCTGGGCGAAGGGCCACTCGACGCCCATCCACACGGCCTTGGCCGGGTTGACGGGCATGTAGTCGCCCTTGACGGCCAAGGTGGTGTTGAGCGCGGGGGCCTCGGCGTTGAGGGCCACGGGGAACTCGAGGGGCTCGACCTCGCCGCCCTCGGAGGTGCGCTCGACGCTGATGACCACCGTCTCGCCGAGCTTCTCCTTGGTCATCTCGATGACCTTGCCCTGGGCCTCGGGGCCGCGAACCTCTTCACCGTCAATGGCGATGATCTCGTCGCCGACCTCGAGGCCCGCGGCGGCGGCCGGGCTGCCGACCCCAAAACCGCCGATCTCGACGCCGACGGGCTCTTGCACGCCGACGGAGGCGAACACCCCGGCCATGATGATGATCGCGGCGAGGTAGTTGGTGATCGGGCCGCCGGCGATGGCCAGGAGCCGGGCCCACAGCGGGCTGTCTCGGAAGTTGCGGTAGCCGACGGGGGCCGGGGGCAGGTTGCCCTCTTCGTCGAGGGAGTACTCCTCGGGCTCCATGCCGACGATGTGCACGTAGGCGCCGAAGGGGATCGCGCTGATGACGTACTCCGTGCCCTTGTAGGTGAACAGGCGGAGGATGACCGGGCCGATGCCGAACACGCTGAAGCGGTCGACGTGCATCCCGCCGATTTTGGCGCAGATGAAGTGACCGAACTCGTGGATGACGATCAGGAGCGAGAGGGCGAGAATGGCCAGGAGCCAGGACACCCCGGGACTATAGTCGGCTCAGCGCCTGCGGTCGAAGTGGCCCAAGCCCACCCGGCCGAGGCGGCCGCGGACGAACAAGGTCGCGCGCTGGCGCAAGCCGTGATCGCGCGGCGGGCTCCAGGCCGCGTGCTGCCCGTGGGAGTCGAGCATGGCCTGAACCTCGCGTTGGGCGCTGACGAGCCCGCCGCGGTGCCAGCCGAGGGCCGCCTGGCCGAGGTTTCGCCCGACGGCGAGCACTTCGCCCGGGATGAGCGCGGCTGGATCGCCGCAGAAGACCTGGCGCGCCGCCCACAGAGCCCGATCGACCTCGAATGGCGCATCGACGATGAGCCACACCCGCCCGCGGGCCGTACGCGCGAGCTGGCGCACGGCCGTGCCCCGCGGGAGGTCCTGGATCGAGCGTAGCTCGGGCAACTTGCGGTGGAGGATGCTCAGCACGCTCAGCGTGTTGTCCCGGGAGCCCTCGTCGAGGGCGAGGAGCTCGTGACGCAGGGGCAGATCTCCGGAGATCGTGGCTTCCTCACGTTCACCCCGCTGGGGGGGCGTGGTCGTGTCTCGCCACTCGCCGGCCTCGAGCTCGGCGGCGAGGCTGCTGGCGACCTCCGCGGCGGCCCGGGCCATCTCGGGGAGGCGGGTCTCGTCGTCACGCAGGCACAGGGCGATGGACAGGTCGGGCATGGCGGGGCGCAGGGAGCTTGACCCGGCCGATCACCGCGGGTCAAGGGAGGCCCCCGGCTGCTTCAACATGTTGCGCGCAACGTCGGGCCGCCGCGGCCGATGAGGGAGGGCAGGCGCGTCTCGCTCGGGCCCCCGCCGCTTGCCATCCTCGTGTCCAGGCCCGAACATTCCCGAATCAGGAGCCGCCATGGCCGGAATCAACAAAGTCATCCTCGTCGGTAACCTCGGGCGCGACCCCGAGCTTCGCTACACCCAAGGCGGCACGGCCGTCGCCCGCTTGTCCGTCGCCACCACCCGGCGCTGGCGCAACAAGCAGTCCAACGAGATGGTCGAGGAGACCGAGTGGCACCGTGTCACGGTGTGGGGCCAGACCGCAGAGCACTGCAACAACTACTTGTCCAAGGGCCGGCAGGTCTACGTCGAGGGTCGGCTCCAGACCCGCAGCTACGACGACAAGGAAGGCATCAAGCGCTACTCCACCGAGATCATCGCGGACACCGTGCAGTTCCTGGGCGGCCGTGATGGCGGCGGCGGTGGAGGTCGCGGAGGTGGCGGTGGCTACGACGGCGGAGGCGGAGGCGGCGGCTACGGAGGTGGCGGCGGCGGAGGCGGCTACGGAGGTGGCGGCGGAAGCAGCTACGGCGGTGGTGGTAGCGGAGGCGGCGGCTACGGAGGTGGCGGCGGCGGAGGCAACAGCGGCGGTGGAGGCCCCGCGCCCTACGACCCCGGCGACTACTCGCCCGTGGGCGGGGGCGGGGGCGACGACGACGACATCCCCTTTTGATCTTGCCCCCACGGTCGGCTCGGAGCCGGGGACGCTTCGTCGCTCCCGCTCCTCCGCTCTGGCTTGGTGGGCAACGGGGGTCGCCCCCGAGAGTACGGCTCGAACAAAAAGGGCAGCGCACGAAGCCGTGCGCTGCCTTTTCGTTTCGAGGGTGCGTCTCGGATCAGCCGTCCGCGGCGACGATGACCTTGGTGCTGGCGATGTGGTCGTGCAGGCAGCGACGCTGCTCGCCGAAGATCATCAGGGCGTCGACGAGCCCGAAGAAGGGGATGATCTGGTTAGCCACGCCGATGACCCAGCTGCGCAACAGCACGCCGTGGACGAAGTCGACGGGGCTGCCGTCCTCCATCACGATCCGGATGCCCATCCACTTCTTGGCCAGGCTCTGGCCCGTGGTCGAGATCAGGTACCACTGGTAGATGGCGAGGGCGAAGATGCCCACGAAGCCGAGCAGGCCCAGCGGAATGAGCTCGGCGCCGAAGCCAATGCCGGCGAAGATCGCCGGGACGACGTAGAGCATCCCGTCGACGATCGCCGCGCCGAGTCGAGTGCCGCGCTCGGCGAGGGGCTGGTGGAGCGCGGGGGTCGGGTTCGCCCAGGCCGTGTCGACGGCGGCGCTCGGCGGGGCGTAGGGGTTGTAGGCAGGCTGGCCGACGTTGGCCGGCACCCCTCCCGAGTTGGGTGGGTTCGAGGCGTAGGGGTTCGCCGCTTCGGAGCCGGGCGGCGCCGCGTAGGGATTTTGCGGGGGCAAGCCGTAGGGGTTTTGGTCCGGCGAGTTGGAGGCGTAGGGGTTGTCGTTCACGTGGCTCTCCAGCGTGGGCATGCAGCGCTGACGTACAATCTTAGGCCGCCTCGTGTTCCGGTTCCATCACCGGCTGGGGAGCTTCGAAGTTGGGCGCGCATGGCAACCTTGCGCCGGATGCGCGATGTGGCTCGGAGTCTGCTCCAAAGTGGCGTGGTCTCCTGAATTCGACCTCCCGCGCGGTGAGACCGGCTAGCATGCCTGGGATGGAGCGCGTCCCCCCCCGCCCTTTCGCCCGCCTCGTTCTCCCGTGTCTGGCCTCTGCCCTCCTCCTGGGTGTCTCGGCGTGCAAGCCTGCGGATGAGGAGGTGACCTACGACCCCGAGGAGGTCCTGGCGACGGCCGCCGACTACCAGACCGCGCTCGAGCGCCTCGACGTCGAGCCGGTTCCCTCGGTCCACGGCGACGGCATGGGCACGGCGGCCTTCTACGCCAACTCGGAGGCGGCCGAGGTGTTCCGCTCCATCGACCCCGGCGATCCCGACGCGACGGCGACCTTTCCCCGCGGCTCGATCCTGGTCAAGGAGAACTTCGACTCCGCGCAGATCTCCCACGGGATGCTCTCGGTCATGGCCAAGTTCGAGGAGGGCTACAACCCGCTGGGCAACGACTGGTTCTTCGCCATGGTCGACCTCGACGGCAACGTGCTCGACAACAAGGCGGGCAACGGGGCCGACGTCGAGTTCTGCCGCGACTGCCACTCGCAGATGGGCGCGGACACGGATCTGGTGATCGGCCTCGAGGCCGACCAGCTGCGCTGAGGCTCAGCGCTTTTTCTTGGCGGTCGCCTTCTTCTTGGCGGCCGTCTTTTTCTTGGCGGCCGCTTTTTTCTTGGCGGTCGCCTTGTTCTTGGCGGTCGCCTTGTTCTTGGCGGCCGCCTTCTTCTTGGCGGTCACCTTCTTGGCGGTCACCTCCTTGGTGGTCGCCTTCTTTTTGGCGGTCGCCTTCTTTTTGGCGGTCGCCTTCTTCGCCCGCTTCTTCGACACCTTCTTGCGCGGCTTGGCGACCTTCGGCTTGGGGCTGTCGTCGACCGCCGCGGCCGAGTCCGCGCCGCGCTCGAGCGAGGGCGGGTCGGCGCGCTCGGGGGACCAGCGCACGCTCCGGGGCCGCTTTGCCCGGCTCTTCCACAGCTCGAAGACCAGGAAGTAGGAGTGGTTCTTGCGCGCGTGGACCTGCTCGAGCAGGCGGCTGACGGCCGGCGCGTTGCTGCGCACGAGCACGAACAGGTCCTTGCAGTAAAAGCCCATGTCCTCGTAGCCCGTGATGATCTCGACGTGGGTCAGGCGCTGCTTGTTGGCGCTGACCTCGTCCTGGGTCTTGACGATGAGCTTGCCGCCGGGCTTGAGCACGCGCCGCGCCTCGAGCCCGGCGCGCAGGTAGAGATCGGTCACGGCGTCGTGCCACTTGGGCGCACCCTCGTCGGCCTGGTAGGTTCGGCCGTCGGCGTAGGCGTCGCGGAAGGCGGCGTGGGTGCCCGAGCCAGCCCGGTGGGTCTGCGAGCGGCGGAAGAAGCCCTCCATGTAGGGCGGGTCGAGGACGACGCAGTCGAGGCTGTCGTCTTCGTAGGGCAGTTCGCGACAATCGACTGCGTCGCGATAGCGCACGAACATGTCCTGCTCTTTGATGGCGAGCTCGATGTCCGAGGCCCACAGCTCGTAGGTGCCGGGCTGAATCAGCTTCCAGAACACGCCCTTGCCGTAGGTGACGTCCGCGACGCGGCTGTGCACGGGGACGTGGAGCTCCATGATCCGTCGAAACAGCTCGGCGTTGTCACCGATGTGTGCCGATTGCACGAGCTTGGAGGTGCTCGTGCCGCCTTGAACGCGCTTGCCCGTGGCCACGGAGCGAACGCTACACGAAAGCGAAGGCCCGCGGAGCCGGCGCGGCCCAGCGAGCCGCGCTCACCCATGAAAATCCGGCAAATTTGCGCGAATCGGGGCGATCCGAGGGCTATGGGGACACCCGCGGGACTGCGCTATAGTCCGCCCGCCGAGCGGCCCCTCGACCCTCCCGAGCCGGCCCTGCACCGCAACCTGATCAGCGAGAAGCAACCCGTGGCAACAAGCGCACTCCCCAACGACATCCGTGAATCCATCGCCCTCGCCGACGGCAGCCAGGGCGTCATCTACCGCCTCGGCGCCCTCGAGGCCGCGGGCTGGACCGAGCTGGCCAAGCTGCCCTTCTCGATCCGCGTGCTGCTCGAGTCGGCCCTGCGCAACCACGACGGCTTCCTCGTCACCGACGACGACGTCCGCACCATCGCCAGCTGGAAGCCCCAGGGCGAGCGCAAGGAGATCCCCTTCATCCCCGCGCGCGTGATCCTCCAGGACTTCACCGGCGTCCCGGCGGTCGTCGACATCGCGGCTTGCCGCAACGCCATGGTCGAGCTCGGCGGGGACCCCCAGAAGGTCAACCCGGCGGTCAACGTCGACCTGGTCATCGACCACTCCGTGCAGGTCGACGTCGACGGCAGCCACACGGACGCGCTGCTGCGCAACCTCGACATCGAGTACAAGCGCAACCAAGAGCGCTACGAGTTCCTCAAGTGGGGTCAGCAAAACCTGGCCAACTTCGGCGCCGTGCCCCCCGGCCGCGGCATCGTCCACCAGGTCAACCTCGAGTGGATCGCCCAGGTCGCGTTCCGCAAGCAGACCACCGGCCCGGACGGCGCCGAGGAGGTCCGCTACTACCCCGACAGCCTCGTCGGCACCGACTCCCACACCACGATGATCAACGGCATCGGCGTGCTCGGCTGGGGCGTCGGCGGCATCGAGGCCGAGGCGGTCATGCTCGGCCAGCCGGTCTACATGCTCGCCCCCGACGTCATCGGCTTCAAGCTGACCGGCAAGCTGCGCGCCGGGGTCACGGCCACGGACATGACCCTGCGCATCGTCGAGCTGCTGCGCGCAAAGGGCGTGGTCGGCAAGTTCGTCGAGTTCTACGGCCCCGGCCTCGACCACCTCTCGCTCTCGGACCGGGCGACCATCGCCAACATGGCGCCGGAGTACGGGGCGACCTGCGGCTTCTTCCCCGTCGACGACCAGAGCCTCGCCTACATGCGCCTGACCGGCCGCGACGAGGACCACGTGAAGAACGTCGAGACCGTGCTCCGGGCCCAGGGCCTGTTCCGCACGGCCGAGACCCCGGACCCCGAGTTCACCGACAGCCTCGAGCTCGACCTGGCCGACGTCGACCCGGGCCTCGCTGGCCCCAAGCGCCCGCAGGACCGCGTCAACCTGTCGGCGATGAAGACCCACTTCAACGAGAGCTTGACCGCCAAGCTCGGCCTCCACGGCCACGGCCTGGCCGAGGGCGAACTGGGCAACAAGGCCACGGTCAACCACAAGGGCACGCAGTTCGAGCTGACCCACGGCGACGTGGTCATCGCGGCGATCACCTCGTGCACCAACACCAGCAACCCCGCGGTCATGCTCGCCGCCGGCCTGCTGGCGCGCAACGCCGTCGCCAAGGGCCTGCACACCAAGCCCTGGGTCAAGACCTCGCTCGCGCCGGGCTCCCGGGTGGTCACGGAGTACTACGACAAGGCCGGCCTGTCCGACGACCTGGCCAAGCTCGGCTTTAATCTAGTCGGCTACGGCTGCACCACCTGCATCGGCAACTCTGGGCCGCTGCCGGAGGTCATCGACTCGGCGATCAGCGACAACAAGCTCGTCGTCGGCTCGGTCATCTCGGGCAACCGCAACTTCGAGGGCCGGGTCCACAACAAGGTCAAGGCCAGCTACCTCGCCAGCCCGCCGCTGGTGGTCGCCTACGCCATCGCCGGCACCTTGGACATCAACTTCGACGAGGACCCGATCGGCAAGGACGCCGCGGGGGTGGACGTGTTCTTGAAGGACATCTGGCCCGGCGACGAGGAGCTGCGCCAGGTCGTCCACAGCTCGATCAACCCCGAGATGTTCCGCGCCAAGTACGGGGACGTCACCGCCGAGCCGCGCTGGGACTCCATCGAGGTGGCCGACAGCGCGCTCTACCCGTGGAACAGCGAGTCGACCTACGTCCAGCAGCCGCCCTTCTTCCAGGGCATCACCCCCGAGGTCCCCGCGGTCCAGCCCATCGCCGGCGCCCGGGTCCTGCTCAAGCTCGGCGACTCGGTGACCACCGACCACATCAGCCCCGCGGGCTCCTTCCCCGCCGAGGGCCCGGCCGGCAAGTACCTCATCGACAAGGGCGTGCAAAAGGCCGCGTTCAACAGCTTCGGCAGCCGCCGCGGCAACCATGAGGTGATGATGCGCGGCACCTTCGCCAACGTCCGCATCCGCAACCAGATCGCCCCGGGCACCGAGGGCGGCTACACCAAGTACTGGCCCACGGGCGAGGTCGAGTTCGTCTACGACGCGGCCATGAAGTACGTCGAGTCGAACACGCCCCTGGTCGTGCTCGGCGGCGTGCAGTACGGCACCGGCTCGAGCCGCGACTGGGCGGCCAAGGGCACCCTGCTGCTCGGCGTCAAGGCGGTGATCACCAAGAGCTTCGAGCGGATCCACCGCAGCAACCTCGTGGGCATGGGCGTGCTCCCGCTGTGCTTCGCCGACGGCGAGGGCGCCGACGAGCTCGGCCTCGACGGCAGCGAGAGCTTCGACATCCCGATCACCGACGACGTCCAGCCCCTCTCGAAGCTGACCGTGACCGCGACCAAGGCCGACGGCTCCAAGGTCGAGTTCGAGACCACCGTGCGCCTCGATACGCCGGTGGAGGTCGACTACTACAAAAACGGCGGCATCCTGCAGACGGTGCTGCGCAACATGGCCAAGGGCTGAGGGCGCTCCGCCTTCGCCGGGGACCCTCGGAGCTGCGGCTCCGGGGGTCTTTTCGCATGAGCCTGGCCAGATGACGGGCCAGATCGACGAGGCTCGTGCAAGACCAACTCGCGGGGGCCGAAGAGGCAGCGATGCCTGGTGCCCTTCATCAAGGAGTCCTCGCCCTGTTTCGGGACGACCCGTGGTTGGCCTTCGATCTCCTCGGAATCTCGCCGCTGAGGCGCGGCCCCGCGCGCCACGGATGCGGCGCCGTCGATGCCCTCGACCCCGATCTCGAGCGGCGACAGCTGCTGCCCGACCTCGTCCTGGTCGCCGAGGGCGAACCGGGCCTGGTCGTCACCGTCGAGGCCCAGAGCCGCACGAACGGGCGCAAGCGCTGGCGCATCCCCCACTACCAGGCGGCCCTCGCCGACGAGCATCAGCGCGACACCTGGGTCGTGGTGGTGTCCTTCTCCCCGAGCGTGTCCCGGCAGTTGGCCAGCTGGGCGCGGACCGGGCGGCCGCGCTTCGAGGCCCTGGTGCTCGACTGCGGGAACGTGCCTGTGGGCTACGATCGGGAGCGGGCGCGCGCCAGGCCCAGCGCAGCCGTGCTTGGGGCGGCCTTGCACGCGTGCAGGGGCGACATCGAGGCGGCGCGCTGGGGGCTGGGGATCGTCGCGGGCTTGCCGGTCGAGCGGCGCATGCGTGACGCGACCACGATCCTGGCCGCGGTAAGCAAGAGCATGCGAATCACGCTGGTACAGGAGTTTCCCTTCGCCCCGGATGACGACCGCTTGATGGAGATCGAGCGGCGCAGCGGGACCTACCACCTCGGCCACGACGAGGGTCGACAGGCCGTCTTGCGGGACATGGTGCTGGCGATCCTCGAAGTCCGCGGGCTCGAGCCCTCCGCCGTCGAGCGGGAGCGCGTCCTGGCGGAGGAGGACCTCGACCGGCTCCAGCGCTGGTCGGTGCGGGCGCGCACCGTCCCGAGCGTGGCAGCGCTGTTCTGCGACGATTGAGAAGTCAGCGACTGTCGACGAATCCACAGTCTCTGTCTTCTTTAGCCGTCGTGGACGACGCCACGCCCTCCCTGCCCCACGTCTACGACTCAGAGCCGTCGTGGACGACGCCACGCCCTCCCTGCCCCACGTCTACGACTCAGCGACTGTCAACGAACCCACGCCCCCGCTCGCGGGGGCGACCACCAGCCTTTTCGAAGGTACGAACTCCATTGCCCACCAAGCCAAAGCGGAGGAGCGGACAGCGACGAAGCGCCCCCGGTCCCGAGACGCCTGTGGGGGCAATGCAGGTTCAGAGCACGGCGTCGAGGAGCCCGGCCAGGGCTCGGGCCGTCGCGGGCGCGCCGAAGGAGCGCAGGGCGTCCTCGTCGGGGGTGAAGGCGCGGCGACCCTCGGCGCGGGCGTCGATGGCGGCTTCGAGCAAGGCCCGCGCCCCCGCGACGTCGCCGGGCCGGATGCTCTTGCCCGCGCCCGTCCCCTCGACGATGTCGGCGAGCTCCCCGGGCTGGCTGATGCAGGCGATGGGCGCCCGGGCCAGGAGGTAGTCGTAGAGCTTGGCCGGGATGTAGAGGGTCTCGTCGCCGTAGGCCACGAGCACGGCGAGGTCCGCCCGGGCGAGGCGCTCGAGGCCCTCGGCGAAGGGCACGAACACGCCGTGGCGGAAGGACTCGCTCAGCCCGAGGCGCTCGGCGAGCTCGAGGTCCGCCGTGCCCACGCGGCCGAGGTTCTCGAGCAGCACCGGCGGCGCGTCGGGACGCTCGCGGCGCAGCTCGGCCATGGCGTGGAGCATGGTCTCGACGCGGCGCGGTCCGTAGCAGTTGCCGAAGTGCAGCAGGTGCAGGGGCTCGTCGGCGGCGCGGCTCGAGGGCTCCGGCGTGGTCGGCTGGTCGGCGGGGTCGAAGGCGTTGCGGATCGCCGTGAGCCGGTTCTTCGGCAGGTCCGGGTAGAGCGCCCGGTAAGCCGCCAGGGCCGTCTCGCAGTTGAGGATCACCCGATCGGCGGTCTCGAACAGCCGGGCTTCGATGCGCCGGTCCATGGCCAGGGCCCACCGAGCCCGGCGCTGCTGGAAGAAGTTGAGGGTCCAGGGATCGCGCAGGTCGAGGATCAGCGGAACCCCGAGGCGCTTGGCGATCTGCTGGCCGTGGACGAGCATGGCGTAGGGCGAGCTCGTGGCGAACACGGCGTCGACGCCCTCGCGCCGACCCAGGCGCACGCCCTCGCGGACCACGTGGGGCAGCAGGGCGATGTCGGGGCCCACGGGCAAGCCGAGCAGGCGCCGGCGCTTGGGCTTGGCGGCAGGGTCCGGGCTGCGCACGGGCTTGGCGATGGTCCCGTCCGAGGGGCGCCCGGTCGGCTCCCGGAACCAGCTGGGCTCGTAGATCCGCTCGACGCGGGTGCCCTCGGGCAGGCGCAGGGGCGTGTCGTCGACGGGCCGCCGCTCGGGGATCTTGCCGGTCAGCACGACCGCGCGCCAGCCGTGCTCGGGCAGGTAGCGGGCGAAGCGATAGGCCCGCTTGCCGCCGACGTCGAACATCGGCGGGAAGTAGCGCGACAGGATCAGGACCTTGCGCATGGCAGACACGCGGGCGGCAGGGCGCTCAGCTGAGCTTGCCCCAACCCTCGAGGTTCTTGACGATCTGGCCGCGGGTGAACCAGTAGCGGATCGCGTTCTTGCGGTTTTGCAGCAGCCGGGAGTAGCGGCTGGTCGGGTGCCACTGGTGGAACATCTCGGTCTGCTCGCTGATCCACACGGCCTCGAGCCCGTAGCGCAGCGCCCGGTCGCGCATGTCCGTGTCCTCGCTGCCCCAGTGCACGAAGTTCTCGTCGTAGCCCCGGGAGTGGAAGAAGAACTCCCGGGTGGCGGACTGGCACGCGCCGGTGCCGATGCTCTTGCGCCGCTTGCCGTGGCTGTGGAGGTAGGGCAGGTCCGCGCTGGTGTAGTCGCGCTCGGGCACGCTCTGGGGCAGGTCCGAGCAGGCGCACAGGACCAGGGCCTTGCCGGGCAGGCGATCGTGGACCGCGAGCAGGGCGGGCACGAAGTTGGGCGCGAAGATCATGTCCGCGTCCGTGCAGAACATGTACTCGCCGGTGGCGTGCTGGATGCCGAGGTTGAGGGCGCGGGAGCGGTTCCAGTCGCCGTACTCGTCGGTGCGCGCGATCCGGGCGTCGAACTGCTCGGCGAGCTCGCGGATCGAGGCCGCGTGCGCTTCGTTGCTGCCGAAGTCGGACAGCACGATCTCGAGCTGAGCGGCGTCGAGCTGCTGCCAACGCAGCGAGGCCAGGCAGTTGCGCAGGCGGGTCCCGGAGCGGTTGCGGACGGGGATGATGGCCGAAAGGCGCGGCACGGCCCGAGCAGTTAGCCCAAGGGCCGAGCCCACGCAAGGCGCGGGGTGCCAGTGTGGTCGCCCACACGCTCTTTGGCCGCTAAACCGCCTCTGTCCACGGCTCTGTTTTAGCCGTCGTGGACGACGCCACGCCCTCCCTGCCCCACGTCCACGGCTCAGAGACCACAGACCTTGCGCTCGACCTTTTCCTCCTGGCACCAGTAGCTGTCGCCGCCCACGGTGCAGCAGCCTTCGAAGGTCAGCTCGGGGGGGCAGGGGCTGCCGGGCACGAGGGGGAGATCGCCGCAGTCGATCGGGAACTGGTTGCTCGGGTCCGCGCCCGTGAAGCCGCAGTCGTAGTAGCTCTCGCGGGGGTCCCACCCGCACTGGCCGTAGGGCTCGCCCATCAAGCAGGTGCCGTCGACGCAGATCAGCCCCTCGCCCTCGCACATGCCGTCGACGCAAGGGCAGTCCGCGGTCCCGGGCTCGCAGCCCTGGGTCTCCTCGGTGGTGTCCTCGCTCGACTCGCTGTCCTCGGTGGACTCCTCGCTCGAGCCTTCCTCGCTGCTGGAGTCTTCCGTGTCCCCGGTGGTGTCGTCGCCGACCTCGTCGGCCGTGTCGCTCGATGCCCCGGAGGCTTCGTCGTCATCCTCCGCGGCCTCGACCAAGCTCGACGAGCATCCCGCCGCGCTCAGGCCGAGGGCGGTGGCCAGGGTCAGTGCTCCCGCGAGCGAGCAAAAGCGTGCCATGCGCCCACCATACCGCGTTCCTCTGGGATAGGGATGTCCTACAAAACACCGAAAATTGCCGAGCTGTCCCAGAACTCCGCACGAACCCACTTAATCTCATCTAATTCTCTGCCGGGCGATCCACCAGAGGAAGCATGAAGCGTGCTTCGCTGCGTCTGGCCGTGCTCCTGGGTGCCCCCGTTCTCCTCGGTGGCTGCTGGACGGGGGTCTCCCTCGACTCCGGTGACGAGCTGGCCACCGCGAGCACGATCGACACGACGGCGGACTCGGACAGCAGCGCGGGCGACGAGGCCGGGTCGACGGACGAGGCCGGGTCGACGGGCGGTGGTTCGAGCGAGGGGGAGTCGACGAGCACGGGAAGGTCGACGGGCGAGGGAGGGTCGACGACGGATGGCGGGTCGACAGATGGAGGGTCGACGGACGGCGGGACGACGACGGAGGGCGGATCGACGGAGGGCGGATCGACGGAGGGCGGATCGACGGAGGGCGGATCGACGGAGGGCGGGACGACGACCAGCGGCACCGGCGGTGACGATCCGCCTCCGCTCGGCAACGACGCCTGCGACGGCTACGCGACGCGCTACTGGGACTGCTGCAAGGCCCACTGCGGAAACACCGGCAACACCGATCCGCTCATCGGCACGGTCGGCAGCTGCGACGCGGCCGACCAGAGCCACGGCCAGGACTACGACGTGCCCAGCTCCTGCAACGGGCCCAACCAAAACGCGGCCTTCACCTGCTACAGCAACGCCCCGTGGGCCGTCAGCGGCTCGCTGTCCTACGGCTTCGCCGCGGTCCCGGCCAACGGGGACATCTGCGGGCGCTGCTACCAGCTCGAGTTCACCGGCGAGGGCCACTACCAGGCCGACAACCCCGGCTCCGTCGCCCTCGGCGGCAAGACCATGATCGTCCAGGCCACCAACATCGGCTACGACGTCAGCGGCGGCCAGTTCGACATCCTCACCCCTGGCGGCGGCGTCGGGGCCTTCAACGCCTGCTCCTACCAGTGGGGCGTGTCGAACAACCAGCTCGGCCAGACCTACGGCGGCCTGCTCTCGACCTGCACCCAGCAGCTCGGCGCCGACAACCACCAGGCGGTCAAGTCCTGCGTCCTCGATCGCTGCAACGACATCTTCGACGAGCCGAACATGGGCGAGCTGGCCGCTGGCTGCGAGTGGTTCGTCAACTGGTACGAGGCCGCGGACAACCCCAACCTCAAGTACGAAGAGGTCGAGTGCCCGCAGGCCCTCATCGACATCTCGGGGGTCGACCGCGGCCCCCTCAACGAGACCATCCAGGGCTGCGGCGGGGGCTCTTGCTCCGAGGAGGAGCAGGCGGCGTGCGACTGCAGCTGGACCAACGGCGGGGCCAACTGCGGCGCCGACGACGGCTCGTGCTGCTGGGAAGCCTGCTGCGGCTAGGCGCCCGATCGGGTGGAGGTCGTCGTTCGCCGCGCTGCGTCCGTCGACGGCGGCGCGGTCGGGGTGGGCGACTGCTAGAGGTCGAACGCGCAAAAATCGAGTTCGGCGGGGGGCGAGGCGGCCCAGGGCGAGTCCGTCGTGCCCAGGGGGTGGAGCGCGAAGAACTCGATCACCGTCGTCGGCGACACGCTCACCGGCGCGGTGTGTCCGGCCCCGTGATCGCAGGTGACCACCGGGTGGCCCTTGTCGATCAGGAAGCTCTGGTCGTTCACGGCGAAGGCCGAGAAGTCCATGGTGTAGACCCCGGGCACGAGCTCGATGGTGTCCGTCGCCCCGCCGTGGACCAGCAGCTGCGGGTACTTGTTTTGGACGGCGTGGGGCGGCCAGTTGGCGACGATGCCGAGCAGGGCGTCGACGTTGGAGGGGTTGCTCCAATAACCCCCGGAGTAGGTCGCAACCGAGGCCAGCTGCTCGCCGCGCACGGTCGAGATCATGTCCGTGGTGATCGAGCCGAGGGAGAAGCCGGTCGAGTGCACGTGGCTGGCGTCGAGGCCCCAGCGCTGGTCGACGCACTCGAGCACCGCGTCGAACAGCGCGACCTCGCGGTTGCCGGCGCCGTTGGGCTCGATCATGAAGGTGTCCCAGTCCATGGGGAAGGACGCGCCGAAGGCCGAGATCGGGAAGTCGGTGTCCTCGGGGGTGACGAGGATGAAGGGCATGGCCGGGTTGTCGACGAGGCCCGAGAACAGCCCGCGGAAGTTGGCCGCGGTGTCGCCGAGGCCGTGCCAGGAGAACACCACCGGCCAGGGGCCGCCGGCTTCGACGTCGGCGGGCAGGTCCAGGTAGAACTCGCGGGCGAGGCCGTCGACCATGAAGCCCGAGTTGAGCCCGGGGGCCAGGGCGGCGCACTGCGGGTCCGTCTCGCCGGTGTCGGTGGTGTCCGAGCTGTCGGTGGTATCCGTGCTCTCGGTCGTCGCCTCGCCAGTGTCGGAGGATTCGCCGTCTTCGCCGTCTCCGGTGCTCTCTTCGGTGTCCTCCGCGGCCGTGTCGGAGGCCTCGTCGTCGGTGACGGAGCCGTCATCGCTGCAGCCCAGGGGCGCTGCGGCGAGGGCGAGGGCCACCAGGGCGGCGCTGCGGGACGATCGAAGGGAGCTGCAAGCCATGGCGCCCATGGTCGAGAAAGTTGAACGAGCCCGCAAGTATTGGGGCGGCTTTGAACAGAGTTCACCGCAGTTTGCGGTCACCGAGGGTGGCAATGGCGGCAGTCGCGAAAGCGCAGCGCAATCGCAGTCATCACGCCGGCGCGATCGCTCGACCCTGGGTGTCCATGGCAGAGTGTCCGGAACATGAGCGACCGAGAGTCCAGCCCGGAGGTCCAGAAGATCCTCGCCGACGCCCTCGCGCACCTGCGTGCGAAGGGCGACGCGGCGCTCAGCACCTTCGAGCGCGAGCGCGTCGCCGAGCAGGCGGCGGGCGGCGACCTCGAGGCCGCGACCGCGGCCGCGCTGCGGGCCAAGATCGACGGCCAGCTCGGGCGCCTGGCCAAGTCCTTCGATCGCTTCGATCTCGACGGCGACGGCGTGGTGACCGTCGACGAGGTCCAGCAGATCCTCGGCATGGGCCGGACCGACGCCGAGGGCTTCGTCAGCCAGTTCGACCGCGACGGCGACGAGCAGGTCGACTACGGCGAGTTCCTGATCGCCTCGTTCATCCGCCTGGGCTTCTTGCCGCCGCGCGACCCCTGAGCGGGGGGTGGGGACGCTCCGCTCACCAGGCGGAGTCGGGGACCTTGAGGTAGGAGTCCTCGTTGCTCTCGCACAGCTCGGCCAGGCGCGCGTTGTCGGGGAGCTCGGTGCGGATCCAGTAGCGGGCCGCCTCGAGCTTGGCGCGGTAGAAGGCCTCGCTGTCGGGGTCGTGGGCCTCGGTCAGGCCGCGGGAGGCAGCGCCAGCCATGCGCAGCCACTGCCACGCGACGATGAAGTTGGAGAACAGGCACAGGTAGTCGTGGCTGTGGGCCATCATGCCCAGGACGTCGCCGGACATGCCGCGCTGGCCGAGCACCTGGGTCAGGCCGCCGACGCGGGCGACCTCGATCTTCACGGCCTCGCACAGGGCCTCGTCGACGCCGTCCTTGCGCGCGACCTCGATGTCGGCGCGGATCTCCTCCATCAGCACCATCAGCGACTGGCCCATGTTGGCGACGACCTTGCGCCCGAGCAGGTCGAGGCCCTGGATGGTCGTGGTGCCCTCGTGGATCGAGTTGAGGCGCTGCTCCCGGAACCACAGCTCGGGCAGGTACTCGCTCGAGTAGCCGTAGCCGCCGTGGATCTGCAGGGCCAGGCTGGTCGACTCGAAGCCGCGCTCGGCCGGGAAGGTCTTGGTGATCGGCGTGAGGATGTCGAGGATCATCCGCGCCCGCTTGCGGTCGCCCTCGTTCGCGCCGTGCTCGGCGACGTCGTTGTAGCGCGAGGCGGTCATCACCAGGCACATGCTGGCCTCGACGATGGCCTTTTGGCGCAGCAGCATGCGCTTGACGTCGGGGTGCTCGATGATCGGGATCGGCTCTTTGGTCTTTTGGCGCGGGTCGAGGGAGCGGCCCTGCTTGCGCTCGCGGGCGTAGTCGACGGACTGGTGATAGGCGGCCGAGGCCGTCGCCGTGCCGTTGGCCCCGACGAGGATGCGCGCCTCGTTCATCATCTGGAACATGTAGCTGAGGCCGCGGCAGGGCTCGCCGACGATCCAGCCGACGCAGTCGTCGGCCTCGCCGTAGCTCAGGCCGAGGCTCGGCAGGCCCTTCCAGCCGATCTTGTGGATCAGCTGGCTGGTGTGCACGTCGTTGAACTCGACCGCGATCTCGCCCTCGCCGGCGTCCTCGTTGCTGGGGTCCTCGAGGCCGGCGCTCGGGCGCAGGCGGGGGACGGCGAACAGCGAGATGCCCTTGACGCCGGGGGGGTCGCCGGGGCGCCGGGCGAGGGTCAGGTGGACGATGTTGTCGCGGAAGTCGAGGTCGCCGCCGGAGATGAAGATCTTCGAGCCGCGGATGTGGTGGGCGCCCTCGGCCTCGCGGCCCTCGATGGGCGTCGCCGTGCTCGTGATGTCGCCCAGGCCGCTGCCGGCCCCGGGCTCGGTCAGCGACATGGTCCCGACCCACTCGCCGGCGTACATGCGCTTCATGAAGGTCGCCTTGAGGGCCTCGCTGCCGAAGCTCTCGATCAGGTGGGCGGCGCCGGCGGTCAGCAGGGGGTAGCCGACGGCCCCGCTGTTGCCGGCCATGAGGTAGAGGTAGCCGACCACCGAGACCGTCAGGGGCAGCTGCGAGCCGCCGACGCTCTCGGGGCGGGCGGCGGTGATCAGGCCCAGGTCGACGGCGGCGTCGAACAGCTCGGCCATGCCCTCGGGGGACTTGATGCGCCCGTCGATGAGCTCGGCGCCCTTTTCGTCCATGGGCTTGAAGGCCGGGTAGAACTGCTCCCGGGCGAGCTTGGCCGCGCTGCGCAGCCACAGGTCGAAGATCTCGCGGGTGTGCTCGGCGAAGTGCGGCAGCTTGCACAGTTGCTCGGCGTCGTGGACCTCGTAGAGCTGGAAGTCGACGTCGCGATCACGGATCAGAGGGTTCGTGCCGGCCATTCGCCGCACTCTACCCCACCCGCGGGCGCTCAGGGCTCGGGTTCCGGCTCGGTCGTCGAGCCGAAGGTTTGCGTCCAGTAGTGCTCGTAGGTCACGCCAACCCCCGGGGCGTAGCCAATGCCCGTCTCGTCGGTGGCCGGCGCCATCAGCTGCTTGCAGTAGTCCTCGACGTCGAGCCACCCGGACACGACGGCCTCGGGCGTGGGCCAGCCGGCCGCGAGGTTCTGGCCCTGCGGGAAGCCCTCGTAGCCGGCCATCTCCATGCGGTCGAAGGCGTTGACGCCCTCGGGGTCGAAGTTGCCCACGAAGTCGCGCGTGGCCATGTCGAGGGCGTGCTTGCGGGCGGCGCAGCGCAGGCTCGGGACCGAGCGCAGGGGCGCCGCGCCGGGCTCGTAGCTCGAGCTGGGGCACTCCACGCCCTCTGCGCGGACCTCGTTGACGCGCTCGAGCACGGCGTCCTCGAAGGCGACCCAGGCCGGGTCCCAGTCGACGACCTCGTCGCACCACTGCGCGTCCGCGGCGGCCTCGTCCGAGCTGGCGTCGTCGGGCCCCTCGTCGCTCGCCGGGCAAGCCCCGAGGGCCAGGGGAGCGAGGGCTGCGAGGACGAGGGCGAGCCGGGGAGGCCAGATGAGCCGTGTGCGCCGGTGCATGGCCGTGAAAATTACCATCTCGGCTGATGCGCGGGCGGCCATCGACCTCGGGCGCAGGTTTGATAGCCTCCGCCAATCTTGTCCGAGGTCAGCGCAAATGGCACCGCACCCTCGCGCCCGCTCACTTACGTCGGCGTGTTCGCGGTCGCTCTGTCCACGCTCATGCTGGAGATCCTGCTGACGCGGATCACCAGCGTGATCGCCTGGTACCACCTCGCCTTCTTCGTGATCTCGCTGGCGATGCTCGGCATGACCGCGGGCGCCGTGATCGTGTTCTTGCTGCCCAAGGTGTTCGCCGACGAGCACGTCCCGCGGCGCCTGAGCCAGTCGGCGCTCGCGTTCGCGTTGACCACCCCCGTCGCCGCGGGCCTGGCCATGGCGATCCCGCTGCTGCCCATCGACGGGCTCATGGACTTCTTCGCCCTGCTCGCCTACGGCGGGGCCATGGCGGTGCCCTTCGCTCTGGGCGGGGTGACGCTGACGCTGGCGCTGACCCGGGCGGGGCTGCCGGCGTCGACGGCCTACGGCGTCGATCTGGTCGGCGCGGCGCTTGGCTGCGCGCTGGTCATCCCGCTCTTGAACCACTTCGACGCCGCGAGCGCGGCCTTGCTCGCTGCGGCCGTCGGCGCCCTCGCGGCGCTGTGCTTTGCCCTGGCCGAGCCGCGCGCGAGCGACGGAGAAGGCTCGGGTCGCCGGCGCAGCTTGGTCGGCTCCGGCGCCCTCGCGGCCGGGCTCGTCGCCCTGGGCCTGGCCAACGCCAGCGCCGAGGCGCCGCCGCTGCGTCCGGCCTGGGTCAAGGGCCGCGCCGAGGACCCGGAGGCCTACGCCTTCATCGGCTGGAACACCTACTCCCGGGTCACGGTCCAGCACACCCTCGAGGCCCCGCCGGTGTCCTGGGCCGGCAGCATGCTCATGCCCAAGGAGCTGTGGGCGCCCACGCCCCAGCGCGCCATCGAGATCGACGGCGCCGCGGCGACGATGATGTTCGAGCACGGCGACGAGCTCGAGCGCCACGCCCACATCGACTGGGACATCACCTCCTTCGCGCACATGGTCCGCCCCGAGGGGCCCGCGGCGGTCATCGGGGTCGGCGGCGGGCGAGACGTGATCGTCGCCGCTCGGGCCGGCCACAGCCCCGTCGTCGGCGTCGAGCTCAACGACCTCATCGTCCGGCTGCACACCGAGGAGATGGAGGACTACTCCAGGCTCACGCGCATCCCCGGCGTCGAGCTGGTCTCGGCCGAGGCGCGCAGCCACATGGAGGGCGAGCCGCGGCGCTTTTCGGTCATCACCATGTCGCTCATCGACACCTGGGCGTCGACGGGGGCCGGGAGCTACAGCCTGTCGGAGAACGGCCTGTACACCGCCGAGGCCTGGGAGGTGTTCATGAGCCGGCTCGAGGACGACGGCATCTTCACGGTCTCGCGCTGGTACCACCCCAAGAGCCCCGGCGAGACCGTGCGGATGATCGCCCTGGCCATGGAGGTGCTCCACCGCCGCGGCGTCGAGGACCCGCGCGAGCACATGTTCGTGCTCCGCCAGTTCAGCGTCGCGACCGTGCTGATGTCGCCCACGCCCTTCACCGACGCGGACATCGACGCGATGCAAGAGGCGGCGGGCCTGGGCCGGGGCTTCACCATGCTCGCGACCCCGCGCAAGGCCCCGAGCGGGGGGCCCCTGGCCGAGCTGTGGGCGGTGAAGGACCAGGCCGAGCTGTGGACCTGGACCGCGGCCCAGGACCTCGACTTCACCCCGCCCACGGACGACCGGCCCTTCTTCTTCAACATGCTCGAGCCGAGCACCTGGCTCAGCGACCCCGAGGCCGTCGACGAGCTCGACGTGTCCTTCCTCGGCAACCTGCAGGCGACCCAGACCCTGGTCTACGCGACCTTGGTCAGCATCCTGCTCACGGCGATGACGCTGATCGGTCCGCTGCTGGCCCGGCGCCACGAGCTGCGCGACGTGCAGCGCCTGGATCTGCTCGCCTCGGTGACCTACTTCGGGCTGATCGGGCTGGGCTTCATGTTCGTCGAGATCGGCCTGCTCTCGCGGCTCAACGTGTTCATCGGTCACCCGACCGTGGCGCTGGCCGTGCTCTTGGGCGGCATCATCTCGTTCACGGGCATCGGCAGCCTGATCTCCGGGCGCGCGCCCATCGAGGACTGGCTCGACCGAGCTCAGGGTTTGGGCGGCCGCGCCGGTCGGCTGTTCCCGCTGCTGACCTTCGCCCTCGTGCTGCTGGCCGTGCTCGCCTCGGGGCCGCTGACCCACGCCTTCGTGGGCAAGGCCCTTGGCCTGCGCGTGGTCGTGGGCGTGGCGACGGTGGGCGTGCCCGCGCTGGGCATGGGCCTGGGCTTTCCCCTGGGTCTGCGCCTGGTCCAGCGTCGGCGTCAGCGCGACGGCGGCCCGGAGCTCGGGCCGTGGCTGTGGGGCATCAACGGCGCGGCCGGGGTGTGCGCGAGCGGCCTGGCCCTGGGCTCGTCGATGGTCTGGGGCGTGCCCGCGACCCTCGGGCTCGGGGCGCTGTGCTACCTGCTGCTGCTGCCGCTGACCTGGCGCCTCGGTCGTTAGTCGCGTTGGTGCGACCGTAGCCCAGCGCCAAAGATTCACCCTCGGGGTGACGCCCTGTGCCCGAGACCCCGCCCGCTTGGGGACGCGGTCTCCGGGAGGCGGCGTGGCTGGCCCCGGCCTGCTACCATCAAAGGCGTCCCGTGCGCGAGACTACTCGATACAGCCTGTCTGGCGCCCTGTCCGTGATCGCGCACGCGGCCTTCGTATTGGTGTTCGCGTGGTCCATGCGGGTGACCGAGGACTTGCCCGAGGAGTTCGACGACACCCCGCCCGAGTACGAGATCGACTTCATCGACTTCGAGGAGAAGGAGATCGAGCCCGACGCCGCCCAAGGTGAGCCGGAGCCGGAGCCCGAACCCGAGCCGGAGCCCGAACCCGAGGCCGAGCCGCCGCCGACCGAGCTGCCCGAAGATCCCGCCGCCGAAGCGAGCGCGCCGGAGCCCGAGCCCGAGCCCGAAGCCAAGCCCCGCTTTGGCCACCGCAAGTCCAAGATCAAGGGCCTGGTCCCGCCCAACGCGACCTGGACCTTGATGCTGGCCAACAAGCGCATCAAAAAATTGCCCTTCCGCGACTCGGCCACGGAGATCATGGCCCCGCTGAGGGACTTTCGCCTGCTCGTCGACGACGCCGGGTTCAACGTCTGGGAGGACTTCGACTTCGTGGTCATGGGCAGCCCCGACGCCACGGACCAGACCCAGGCCTTCGTCGCCGTGCAGTACGGCTTTGGCCACGACGAGATGCGCGCGGGCATCGACCGGGCCTGCGCGCGCAACAAAATGACCGTCGACTGGCGCGAGGAGGGCGAGGGCAAGAACAAGGCCTGGATCGGCGACCCGCGCTACATCGACTCTGACCTCGAGGACCGCAACCCCGACGACCGCCAGTTCGTGCTCGTTCCCGGGGACAAGGTCGCCATCTACCTGCGCGAGGCCTTCGTCGAGCAGGTCGTCTCCGGGCCCGACAAGAGCAAGGGCAAGACCGCCGGCAACTTCGTGGCCAACATCGCCAAGATGCGGACCTACACCTACGCCGAGCCCAAGGCGGGGGTGCAGCTGGTCGTCGAGGACATCCGCGCCATGGTCCGCGTGCCCGAGGGCTTCCCCATCGAGATCCCCAGCCGCGCCGAGCTGATGTGGGAGGCCGCCAAGACCCCGGAGCTCGTCGTCAAGCTCGAGTTCCTCGAGCTCGCCCACGCCGACAAGGTCGTCACCTACTGGAACGGCGAGCTCGAGCAGGACCTGCGCGCCCTCGGGGTCTGGGACGTCGCCGGCGGCATCATCTCGGCCACCGAGCTCGAGCAGGACAAGCGCACCATCATCCTGCGCCACGAGTTCAACGAGATCGCCGCGCGGGTCGTGCTGCAGATGATCGCCAAGGAGTTCGGCAAGGCCATGCGCTACTCGGCCAAGCAGGCGCGCGAGGCCAAGCAGCGGCGCGAGGCCAACTGGGAGGCGCGGGAAGAGGGCAAGCTGCCGCCCTCGGAGGTGCTCGGGACCGACGAGGAGCCGGCTCCGGCTGCCGAGGAGGCCGACGCCAAGCCCAAGCGCGGCGGGGCGCGGCCGAACGTGCCGGCGAAGGATCCCAAACAGGATCCCAAAGAGTCGGGTGAGGCGGAGTCACCGGAGCCCGGCGCCGACGAAGCGCCGGCCAAGGCTGACGAAGCGCCAGCCGAGCCCGGGCCACCGATTCAATGAGCGGGGCGCGGCTCGCCCCGAGCTGCTCGGCCTTCCTTGCTAGCCCCGGCCAATCTGGATGGTCTCGATGCGGACCTCGTCGACGGGTCGGTCGCGATCGCCCGTGGCGGTCTGACCGATCGCCTCGACGATCGCCATGCCCTCGATGACCCGGCCAAAGACCGTGTGCTTGCCGTCGAGGTGGGGCGTCGCGCGCAGGGTGACGAAGAACTGGCTGCCGTTGGTGCCGCTTTGGCCGCGGCGGCCGGCGTTGGCCATGGACAGCACGCCGGGGCCGTCGTGGCGCGCCTCGGGCGAGCACTCGTCGTCGAAGGTGTAGCCGGGGCGTCCCCGGCCGGTGCCCGTGCGATCGCCGCCTTGGATCATGAAGTTGGCGATGACGCGGTGGAAGATGACGCCGTCGTAGTAGGGGCCCTCGCCCTCGGTGCCGGTGTTGGGGTCGGTCCAGGGGCCCTGGCCGGTGGCCAGGCCGACGAAGTTCGAGACCGTGTTGGGGGCGATGGCCTCCAGGAGCTCGACGGTGAAGGAGCCGCGGTTGGTGACGAAGGTCGCCCGGAGGGGGCCGTCGCCGGGGACGTAGTCCGCGACGGGGGGGAAGCTGGTGCGGTGCGCCACGGGCGGGGACGCTACCATCCGGCGCGGGGGTGATCTAGCAGTCCGGGGTGAAAGCCAGCGCGGCTCCTCGCGCAGGAATTTTCGTCGAGAGCGAGGAGCCAAATCGATGCTGTGGTGGGCCACTGTGAGATTTGGCGACAACGCTCTCGGCGAAAAGGCCAAGCGAGGTGTCGTGGTGGCTTTCACCCCGGGCTGTTAGCCTCCGGCCATGGCGGCACAGCGCATCTTCAACTTCTCGGCCGGCCCGGCCATCCTTCCCCCCGAGGTGTTCGAGCGCGCGGCCGCGGCGGTGCGCGAGCTCGGGGGGGACGGCCACGCCAAGGGTGCGCCGGGCATCGGGCTGTCGCTGCTCGAGATCTCCCACCGCAGCCAGGACTTTGGGATGATCCACGATCGCGCCGTCGAGCTCGTCCACGAGGTCCTCGGTGTCCCCAAGACGCACCAGGTGCTCCTGCTCCAGGGCGGCGCGACCCAGCAGTTCGCCATGGTGCCGATGAACTTCGCGGCCCCCGGCTCGACGACGGCCTACGTCGACACCGGCGCGTGGTCGACCAAGGCGATCAAGGAGAGCCAGGCGGTGGCGGCCGGCGGCGGTCGGGGTCACGAGACCGCGGTCTTGGCCAGCTCCAAGGACACGGGCTACGACCACATCCCGGCCCTGCCCGAGCACCTGCCGGCGAAGGCGGCCACGGCCTACCTGCACGTGACCTCGAACAACACCATCTTCGGCACGGAGTACGAGGCCATGCCCGCGGTCGACCTACCCCTGGTCGTCGACGCGAGCAGCAACATCGGCAGCCGCCCCATGGGCCTCGAGCGCGCGACCATCGGCTACGCCGGGGCGCAAAAGAACCTCGGGCCCTCGGGCGTCACCCTGGTCTGGCTCGAGCGCAGCTGGCTCGAGCGCGAGGTCCCGGCCGGCGTGCCCAACATCCTCCGCTACGCCTCCCACGCGGCCAAGGGCGGCCTGCTCAACACCCCCAACACCTTCGGCGTGCTCGTGCTCGGTCTGGTGCTCGAGTGGCTGCGGGACAAGGGCGGCGTCGCGGGCATGGCCGAGCGCAACCAGGCCAAGGCCGACGCCCTCTACACCGTGCTCGACAACTCCGACCTGTTCGCCCCCCACGTGCCCAAGGCCCACGCCAGCTCGCGCTCGCGCATGAACGTGACCTGGACCCTCGGCGGCGCCGCGGAGGACGGCCGCGAGGCGCTGACCAAGCGCTTTTTGGCCGAGGCTGGCGCGGCCGGCTTCTCCGGCATCAAGGGCCACCGCAGCGTCGGCGGCTGCCGGGCGTCGATCTACAACGCCTTCCCCCTCGAGGGCGTGACCGCGCTGTGCGAGTTCATGACCGAGTTCGAGCGCAGGGCCTGAGCGAAGCGAGCGAAGGCACGATGAGCGACGCGACCTCCCACGACGGCGACGCGCCGGGCTGGAACGCCATCGACCGCTGGGTCGGGGCTCACTTCCCGACCGCGACCCCGCACCAGTTCACCAGCCGCCACCCCTACGAGCTCGACAAGCCCAGCCCGCTCCCGGCGGTCACCGTGTTCGAGACGCGCTCGCCGGCGGGCTGGCTCTACGTCAGCTACGGCCTGTCCGAGCTGTTCGAGAAGAGCTCCGACGACGCCGCGATCTCGGGCTTCGGCTACGAGCTGACCCTGCGCGTGCCCGTCGCGCCCCACGGCCTCGAGGGCCCCAGCGACACCCCGCCGGTCTGGCCCCTGCGCCTGTTCCAGTCCCTCGGCCACCACGCCCTGAGCCAGGGCGGCGGCTTCGACTCGGGCCACTTCCTCAACCTGGGCGCGCCCATGGTTCCGCCCAACAGCGACGGCCCGCGGCCCGAGGACTGCGCGCTCACGGGCCTGGTCTGCCTGCCCGATCCGGCCCTGGGCAAGATCGAGACCGTGCACGGCTCGCTGCTCTTCCTGCGCCTGTTCGGGGTGACCGCCGACGAGCTCGAGGCGCTCGAGGACGTGAAGCTCGGCTCGCTGGTCGCGTGCCTGGCCGAGCTCGAGGGCCTGGCTGTCACCGATCCCTTTCGGGCGTCTTTCCTGGACGACCCGGAGAAGGCCAAGATCATCCGGCGCTACAAGCTGGGCATCGAGCTCTAGGGCCCGCGCCCGAGCGGCCCTCAGAGAGCCTTGGCGGCCTCGAGCACCTCGTCGGCGTGCACGCCGGGGTCGACCCCCGGGTAGACCTTGGCGACCTTGCCCTCGGCGTCGAGCAGGAAGCTGACCCGCTGGGTGAAGCCCGCCGTGGCCGGGACGCCGAAGGACTTGGCCCAGGTGCCCTCGGTGTCGGCGATGAGCGGGAAGGGCAGCTCGTGCTCCTCGGCGAAGGCCTCGTGGGAGGCGTCGTCGTCCATGGACACGCCGATGACCATGACCCCCGCGGACTCGTAGCTGGACCACACGTCCCGGAACGCGCAGGCCTCGGTGGTGCAGCCGGGGGTGCCGTCCTTGGGGTAGAAGTAGACGATCGCGGGCTTGCCGAGGGCGCGCAGGTCGATGGCGGTGCCGTCGTGGGCGGCCTTGGCCAGGGCCGGGGCCTCGCTGCCCTCCGCGAGCAGGCCCTCGCCGCCGTCGGGTCGCTGGACTTCGCCGCACCCGGCCGCCGCGACCAGCAGCGAGGGGGCGAGCAGGGACAGGGCCAGGGTCAAGGCGGCTGAGCGGCGCATGACGGATTCATGGCCGATGACGCCGAGCTTGGCAAGGAACGACACTGAGGAGCTCAGCGCCCGGGCGGCAGCAGGGCGATCTCGATGCGCCGGTTCTTGGCCCGGCCCTTGGCCTTCTTGTTGCTGGATACGGGCCGGAACTCGGAGAAGCCCGCGGCGACCAGCCGGGCGCCCGGGACCGAACATTCTTCCTCGAGGAAGCGGACAACGTTGGTCGCGCGGCTGGCGGACAGCTCCCAGTTGGTCGGGAAGTTGGCGAGCACCTCCTCGGACTTGATGGGCTGGTTGTCCGTGTGCCCGCCGACTTGGAACACCGAGTCCTTGGGCAGGGTCAGCAGGCTCTCGGCCAGGCGCCCGAGCAATTTTTTGCCCCGCTCGCTCAGCGTGGCCTCGCCGGTGGCGAACAGCACCTTGTCGGACACGTCGACGACCAGGTAGCCGTGGCGCTCGGATACGCGGATGTCCCCGGTCTCGATCTCTTCGACCAGGGACTTGGACAGGGTCTCTTGCAGGGCCTTGACCGCCGCGAGGGCCTTGTCTTTTTTCTTCAGCTCCCCCTCGAGGGAGCCCGCCTTGCTCTCGAGGTCCTCGACCTTGGCGGCGAGCTTGGTCGCCTTCTCCTGGGTCGCGACGTGGGCCTCTTGCTCGGCCTTGAGCTCGGCGATGGCGGCCTCGTGCTGCTCGCTGAGCGCGCTCTTGCTGTCGAGCTCCTTTTGGAGCTCGGTGACCTCGGCCTGCTTGGCGGCGAGGGCTTCCTGGGCCTCGGCGTCGCAGCCGAGCGCGCTGAGGGAAGCCGCGAACAAGACCAGGCGCGCGTGGGATCGGAGCATGGACCCACGCTAGCCGAGGTCGCGCGCCCTTGGCCACGGTCGCGGTGCGTCGTGCACGGATGGCGAGGGCTCATACCCTCTTTTCGAACGGGCGCCGCCCAAACCCCGCGCGCGCTGAAGGCACGCGGGGTCGGACGGGCTCGAGGGTCAGGTCGCGCGCTTGAGCTGCCAGTAGGCCGCTTTGTCCGACGAGTTGATCGGCGGGAAGGTCCCGCCCTCGCTGAGGGTGATCATGCGCTCTTCTTGGCTGGGCTTCGGCGAGGTCGAGCCGTCCACGTAGCCGGCAAAGGCGTAGTGGCCGCTCGTCTCGCAGCGCTGTCCGGTCTTTTTGTTCATGCCCAACGGTGCGCGCAGCCAGAGGGTGGATCGGCAGCGCAGCTTTGCGGCGACGTGATCGAGGTCTCGGTGTTCAGGCCAGGATGCCGCGCTTGGGCACGGACCACACCGGCTCTTCGCGCAGGCCCTCGGCCGACATCATCGCGTTGGCGGCCATCAGCCCCGAGGTGTAGGCGGCCTCCATGAGCATGGCGGGGAAGGGCAGGTCGACCCAGTCGCCGGCGAGGAACAGGCGCGGGTGGTCGGTGCCGATCCCAGGTCGCTGGGCGTGGGTGCCGACGTGAAAAGCCGGGAAATCGCGGCGGACGTAGAGCTCGTCGTGGATCACCGGGGCGTCGGCGAGCTCGGGGAAGAGGTTGCGCAGCTCGACCAGGAAGCCCTCGCGGATGACCTCCTCGGTCTCGGCGTCGATGCGGCCCCCGCTCAGCTCCTCGGGCACGGCGTAGCAGTGCAGCTCGAGCACGCAGCCGCGCTTGCCGGCCTTGCGGCGCTCGGCGACCCACTCGGCCGCGCTGGACTCGACGCCCTCGACCCAGGAGATGGCGTCGAGGTAGCGGTCGCGCTCGGTGATCACGAAGGAGGGGACCTCGCCGCGATCGAAGTCGATGTCGAGCCACAATCGCCACACCGAGTAGCGCTGGCCCGGGAACAGGGCGTCGATCTTGGCGGCGGTCTCGGGGGCGGCGGCGGCGAGCTCGGGCGAGGCCGCGAAGATCGAGCGGGTGCCGACGACGTCGCTGGCGATGAGCAGGTAGTCGAAGGGCTCGTCGTCGACGGTGAAGCTTGCGCCCTCAGTGCTGGCGGAGTTGGCGGAGATAGCGCCAACCTCGGTCTCGAGCCGAATGTCGACGCCGTGACGCTCGAGGTACTCCCGCAGCGGCGTCAGCAAGGTGGGCTCGAAGTCGTCGTCGAGGTGGTCGTAGAGCAGGCCGTTGTCGTTGCTCAAATAGTAGTAGTGGAAGCTCTTCATGAGCTCCGCCATCGACATCTTCTCGGCGTCGGAGAAGAAGGCCCGGGAGAAGGTGTTGAACACCAGGGCGAGGCTGTCGGGGAGCTCGGCCTGCTCGGCGAACTCGGCGAAGGACACCGAGTCCCACTCGGCGTAGGTCTTGTCGCGATCGTAGCGCAGCAGGGCCTCGAGCTTGGTCCGGGTCTTGCGGCCGGTGACCTCGCGGAAGGAGTAGAGGCCCAGGCGCCCGAGGCTGATCAGGTTGAGCAGGGGCGTCGCCGCGGCCCCGGCGAAGGAGTAGCGCTGGCCGTCGACGCCGAGGATCATGTAGTCGCCGACCTCGGTGAGGTTGCGATCGATGCCCAGCTGGCTCAGAAACTCGCTCAGGTTGTAGTAGTGGCGGAAGAAGGCGTGGAAGCCATGGTTCATGGCCTCTTCGCTGCCGTCGGGGAAGGTGGTCTTCCACGCGCCCAGCTTGCCGCCCAGGTAGTGGTTGCGCTCGAACAGCACCACCCCAAAGCCGCGCTCGGCGAGCTTGGCCGCGGCCCCGAGGCCGGCCAGGCCGGCGCCGATGACCGCCACGCGCTTGGGGCTCTCGAGGGCCGCCGGCAGCTCGGGATCGGGGCTGTTGACGGGGTGCCGGTAGCCGCCAAAGCGCCGCTCGATCCACCGCGCGACGAGACCCTTGCGCGCCTCACTCGCCACGCGCAGCCTCCAGCTCGGTGACGGCGCGGTGAAGCTCGCGGGGGCCAGCCCCGGTCAGGGTGCCCGGAGGCCGCGAAGGGCCGGCGAACGGGGTCTGGTGATGGTCGGGGCGAGCCATGGCTTGTCCCGGCCTTATCACGACACACGCGCCGGGTCGAACGACTCGGCCGTGGCTGCGTGGGTTTCGGGGGCTGCGGGTCCTCAGCGACCGCATACGCAGGTTCGCCATGCGCGAGCTCGAGCCCCGCCACGATTCGAGGTCGCGCCCGAGACGAGACAGCTCGGTGACGGGAGCGGGCTCGTGGCGCGCGAGCGTTGTCGCAATCTCTTCACGCGAGCGTGATCGAGGGGTGCTCCGTCCCCGTCACATTCGCCGCGAGTTCGGAACCCCCACGGGGAATCATTGAGGAGCGTCGAGTCGTGCCTGATTACACCGTCAAGAACCTCGAGCCTGCGGACTTCGACGACCTGATGTACCTCGAGGAAGAGGTCTTCGGCGCCGAGGGAGAGACCACCTTGGGCCCCTACTACGTGCGCCTGTGCTGCGACTTCTTCGGCCGCCACTGTTTCTTGGCCCTCGCCGACGGCCGCCCCGTGGGCTACCTGCTCAGCTTCGTGCGCGAGCGCGAGGCCTACTGCACCACCTTGGCCGTGGTCCCCGAGTTCCAGGGCACGCGCTGCGTCCACCTGCTGCTGCGCGCCTTCGTCAGCGCCATCGCCGACGAGGTCGACTCGTGCTGGTTCACGGTCAAGGAGGACAACAAGGCCGCCCGTGCCCTGCACGCTTCGCTGGGGGCGACGGAGATGGGCGTGCGCCGGGGTTTTTACGGCCCGGAGGACGAGCGCATCGTGTCGAAGATCGACGCCGCGGCCTTCGACAAGCTCCGCGCTCGCTACGAGCGGCTCGGCCTGATCAAGCCAAAGCCCAAGGCCAAGCCCGTTTCGGTGATCTCGCCGGCGATCCTCCCCGCGCCCTCGGGCCTGGGCGTGGTCGAGGCGAGCGCCTGAGGCTGCCTCCTTCGACCTGCCTCGGGCGGTAGCGGTCATGAACGCGCGCGTACCTTCCATCGAGCTCGAGCCTGCGCCGCTGGGGCTGCTGCCGAAGCTGGCGGCAGGGCCCGCGGCGTTGCTGCGTTCGGGCCGTCGCATGCGGCGGACCTCCGTGTTCCTGGCCCAGGCCTCGGCGCACATCCGCCGCGAGCTGCTGCCGCTCCCGGACACGGCCGCGAACACCCGCAGGCGCCAGGGCTACATGCACTTCATGGCTGGCAACCTGTGCGCGCTCTCGGGCTTCGAGGTCCGCGTGCGCGGGCCGGTGCCCAGCGCCGAGGCGTCCTGCGTGCTGATGTGCAACCACATCAGCTGGCAAGACCCGCTGCTGATCGCCGACGTGCTCCCGACCGTCGCGATCGCCAAGCGCGAGGTCGGCCGCTGGCCGGTGGTCGGCGACATCGCCAGCGGCCTGGGCATGCTCTTGGTCGAGCGCGGCTGCGCCCACAGCGGGGCGAAGGTCCTGCTCCGCGCCCGCCGGACCCTGCTCGACGGTGGCTCGGTGCTGACCTTCCCCGAGGGCACCACGAGCTACGGCGAGAGCATCCTGCCCTTCCACCGCGGCATGTTTGGGTTGGCCCAGCGCCTCGACATCCCGGTCACGCCCATCGCCCTGCGCTACTTCCACGCCAACGCCGGCTGGGTCGGGGACGCGAACTTCCTGCCCCACTACCTCGAGACCGTGGGTCGCCCGCGGACCGTGGCCGAGCTGCACTTCGGCGCGCCCATGGGAGCCCGCGCCGGCGAGCGAGCCGAGGACTTCGCCGCCCGCGTGCGCGAGGCCATGCTCGCCCTCTACCGCTCTTGAGCTCCGAGATCGTCGATGACCACCCCCGCGCGCCCCCAGTCCGCCCAGGAGTACCTGGCCCACGGCCAGACCCCCTTCTTCCGCCTCCCCTGCGCCCCCCAGACTCAGATCGGTGACCCCGGCCGCTTCGCCGGAGCCAAGGCCGTGCTTTTGGGGGTGCCCTACGACAGCGGGACGACCTACCTGCCCGGGGCTCGGGTGGCCCCCTACCACGTGCGCCGGGTCAGCGCGCTGGTGTCCTCGACCCACCCCAAGCACCGCGTCGACGTGTTCGAGCACGCGCCGGCCCTCGACGGCGGCAACGTGCCGGTGACGCCCTTCGCCCCCGAGCTCATGCGCCAGGCGGTGCAGGCCGAGGTCATGGCGGTGCTCGGCGCGGGCGCGGTGCCCTTCGTCGTGGGCGGTGACCACTCGATCACGACCCCGATCATGCGGGCCATCCACGCCGTGCACGGGCCGGTGTGCGTCGTCCACGTCGACGCCCACTACGACACCAGCGACGCCGGCGTCTGGGGCGAGGAATTCCACCACGGGACCCCGATTCGACACGCCATCGAGGATGGCCACGTGCAAAAGGGCGGGCTGTTCCAGGTTGGCCTGCGCGGCGGCTGGAAGGACGGCGACGAGGCGGCGCTGAGCCTGGGTCACGAGGCGATGTTGTTTCCAGCCTCGGTGTTCGAGGAGCGCAGCGCCGTCGAGATCGCCGAGACGATCAAAACGGCGATTGGCGATCGTCCCGTGTACTTTTCGATCGACGTCGACGGCGTCGATCCCAGCCACGCTCCAGGTACGGGCACGCCCGTGCCCGGTGGGCTGAGCAGTCGCGAACTTCTTTGCTTGCTCGACAACCTCTCAGGGGTGAAGATCGTGGGGATGGATCTGGTCGAGGTCTCGCCCCCGCACGACCACGCCGACCTCACCAGTATGCTCGCCGCCCACGCGCTGTTCTCCGGGCTCGGACTGTTGGCTGTACACGCCAAGGAGAACGCGTCTTCTTCCTCTCCCGTGGAAGCGAGCGACAACGAGTTCACGCGGCCGTCCGAGGACGGCGATCGTTGACACGTTGAACGAGGAAGCCCTGTTTGAACCGCGCGCGTCTGACCCAACCCCTCCGACTTCACCCCCATGGGAGCCTTCGCCGAGGCTGTCCGCGAGCTCCCGGAGCTCGCCGACCTCAACGAGGTCCTGGCTCTGTTCGGGGACCGGGCCGAAACCCACGTCCTCGCTACCGTGCGTCACAGCGGCATCGAGTTCCCGATAGTCGGGGTCGTCGTTGGAGCTACGCGTCCTGACGCACCCACCCTCGCCCTCGTCGGCGGCGTCCACGGTCTCGAGCGCATCGGGACCCGGGTCGTGCTCGCCGGCATGCGGACCATCGCCCAGTTCCTGAGCTGGGACCGCATCCTCAACGCAGCCCTCGACGATCTGCGCCTGGTCTTCCTTCCCCTGGTCAACCCCGTGGGGCTGTGGCTGCGGCGGCGCAGCAACGGCAACGGCGTCGACCTGATGCGCAACGCCCCGCCGCACCCCGACGCCTCGGGCACGCCGCTGGTCGGCGGCCATCGCCTGAGCCCGCGCTTGCCCTACTACCAGGGCGTGCCGGGGCAGATGGAGATCGAGGCGCAGGCGCTGTGCGAGTTCATCCGCGAGTGGGTGTTCCCGGCGCGGGCGTCCATCGCCCTCGACGTGCACTCGGGCTTCGGGACCGTCGATCGCTTGTGGTTCCCCTACGCCTATACCCGCCGCCCCTTCCCCTCGCTGGCCGAGGCCTACGCCCTCGAGCGCCTGCTCGACGACACCCTGCCCAACCACGTCTACGTGATGGAGCCGGTGTCGCGGAACTACACCGTGCAGGGCGACCTGTGGGACCACCTCTACGACGAGCACGGCGGCGGGCGGCTGTGGGATCGGCCCACGGAGCTCGAACGCTCGGCGCGGGCGAGCCAGGCCCACAGCGTGCCCCGGGTCCCCGCCTACCCCGGGCCCTTCATGCCCCTGACCCTCGAGCTCGGCTCGTGGCTGTGGGTCAAGAAGAACCCGCGCCAGCTCTTCGACGTGCTCGGCGGCTTCAACCCGATCCGCCCCCACCGCCTGCGCCGGACCTTGCGGCGGCACCTGCCGCTCATCGAATTCCTCATGCGCGCGGTGGCTGGCTCGCCGACCTGGACGGGCTTCGACGCGCGGGAGCGCCAGCGCCTCGAGTCCGAGGCCTTTCGGCTGTGGTTCACCCGGGGCTAGGGCGCCGCCGGTGAATACCGAGCAGGTCGCCGCCAGGCCGTCGGTCCACGGCACGAACTCGGACTCGTAGCCCGTCCCGATGGTTGCGAAGCGTCCGCAAGTCGAGGCGGATGCGCGCGCGGGCGCTCGTCGGCGGCAGACATCATCCGCGCGATGGGTGGCATGGGCGAGGTGGCGCAGCTCACCGCGAGGAGCCCAGCGTACGCCAGCGCGCAGCGGAGACCGGCGCGGCGTTGGCTTTGGTGGGTTGAGGGCGGGGTCACTCCCATGCGGGGGATCAACCGGGGCCAGCTTCGCAGCTTCGGGGTGCGTTCTCTGCACGCTCTGTCTTTCGAGCTGGGTACGGGTCGTGCCGCGTCGTGTATGGTTTCCCCGCATGACCGTCTCCATGCGCGCGGGGCCCCGCTTCATCCTGGTGCGTGGTCTCGCCCGGGAGGCCGCGCACTGGCACGACTTCGACGAAGGCCTGCGCACGCGCTTCCCCGGCGCACGCGTCGAGCGTGTCGACTTGCCCGGCAACGGCGAGCGCTGGCGGGAGCGCAGCCCGCTGACCACGCGGGAGTCGGCGGCCTACCTGCGCGAGCAGGTCTGGGCGGCGAGCGAGCAGCCCGTGGTCCTGATCGCGATCTCCCTGGGCGCGATGGTCTGCCTCGAGTGGCTGCGCAGCTGGCCGAGCGACGCGATCCTCGGGCTCGCCGCGATCAATACCAGCGCCGGGGGCCTGTGCCCGCCGTGGCAGCGCATGCGCCCCCGGGCGATGGTCGAGACCCTGCGCAGCATCGGCGCGCGCGACCCGGTCGCGCGCGAGCGGGCGATCCTCGAGCTGACGACCACGGGCCACGGAGCCGACCGCGAGCTCGCCGAGCAGCACGCCGAGTTCCACCGCCTGCGACCGATCCGCCGGGCCAACGTCTTGCGCCAGGCCGTGTCCGCCGCGCGCTTTCGGGTGAAGGTCAAGCCCCTCGCGGCGCCCGTGCTGGTGCTCAACTCGGCGGCCGATCAGATGGTCGATCCGAGCTGCTCGCGGGCGCTGACCGTGGCTTTGGGGGCCGACCTCGCCGTGCACCCCAGCGGCGGTCATGACCTCACCCTCGACGACCCCAAGTGGTGCGCCGAGGCCATCCACCGCTGGCTCGTCGAGGGGCGGCGCATCGACTGCGCCGCCGGCACGGGTCTCGCGGCGGAGTAATTCCTGCCCTCTACTTGGTTTTTGGCTCGGCGCGGGACCTTGACGCTGGCTCGTCTCGCTGTTGTAACTGGAATTGCATTGCGAGCGGCCCACGGGCCACAGAGAGTGCGCCCATGAGCTTCGGACGTCGCAAATTCTTGATCAGCGGTGGCGCGACCACCCTCGCCCTGTCCCTCGCAACCCTCTCGAGCCAGCGCAAAGCTGCGGCTCGCGGACGTTGGGGGGCGCTGATCGAGGATCCCGACGGCATCCTCGACCTGCCCGAGGGCTTCTCCTATTCGATCCTCGAGACCGAGGGCGACCCCATGGACGACGGCTACGTCGTGCCCGAGCGTCCCGACGGCATGGCGTGCTTCGAGGGCCCGGACGACACGATCATTCTCATGCGCAACCATGAGAACGGGATCAGCGGCGGCCCCTACACCGGGGACCAGACCCCGCCGCCCGAGGCCTACGATCCCGGCGGCGAGGGGGGCGTGACCCGGGTGGTCATGGACGCCAACACCTTCGAGCGCATCTCCTCCAACCTCGTGCTGGTCGGCTCGATCCGCAACTGCGCCGGCGGCCCCAGCCCCTGGGGGTGGCTGTCGTGCGAGGAGACCGTCGAGATCAACGAGGGCATCCGCCACGGCTACACCTTCGTGTGCCCGATCGACGCCGAGACCGTCCAGGCTCCGCAGATCGTCGAGGGCTACGGCCGCTACAACCACGAAGCCGTCGCCATCGATCCGTCCAACAACTACGCCTACCTCACCGAGGACCGCGCCGACTCGGCGCTCTACCGCTTCGTCCCCGACGCCATGGCCGAGCCCTTCGTCGGCACGCTCCAGGCCCTCAAGGTCGTGGGCCAAGACGAGTTCCAGACCTCGGGCATGAGCGTCGGCGACGTCCTCGACATCGAGTGGGTCGACATCGACGAGCCCGACCCCGACGAGGACACCGTGCGCGACGAGGCCCACGGCAAGGGCGCGGCCTACATCGTCCGCGGCGAGGGCATCTGGTTCTTCGAGGGTCAGGTCTACATCGCCTCGACCAGCGGCGGGCCCATCTTTGGCGGCCAGATCTTCCGGCTCATCGACGGTGACAGCCCGACCCTCGAGCTGGTCGTGCAGTCCGAGGACTTCAACGTCCTCGACGGCCCCGACAACATCACCGTCGCGCCCTGGGGCGAGCTGTTCATCGCCGAGGACGGCGACGGCGAGCAGTACATCCGCTGGGTCACCGAGCAGGGCGAGGTCTGCGACTTCGCGCGCAACGCCCTCAGCGACAGCGAGTTCGCCGGCGTGTGCTTCTCGCCCGACGGCCGGGCGCTGTTCGTCAACATCCAAGAGCAGGGCCTGACCCTCGTGGTCACGGGGCCCTTCGGCGAGGGGGGCAGCGGCGAGGAGGACACCGGCGACGAGACGGCCGACGGCGGCATGACCGAGGACGAGGGCACGAGCGGCGACGAGTCGGGCACCGACGGCGGCGATGGTAGCGAGGACGAGATCGGCGACGACACCACCGGCGACGGCACCGGGGACGCGGGCGCCGACGACTCGAGCTCCGACGAGGGCTGCGGCTGCGCTGCGGACGAGACGAGCAACCAAGGGATGATGGCCGCGGCGGCCGTGTTCGGGGCGGTGGCCGTGAAGACGGCGCTCACCGACGAGAGCGAAGAGCCCGAGGCTTGAGCCGAGCCCCGGAGCCGGGGCCGGAGCTGGAGCCGGAGGTCCGGGTCGCGTGACCCGGGCCTCGTTTGCGTCAGGTCGACGACCCCGCAAACGCCTCGCGCACGCCGAGAAGAGGCTTTCGACTCGACGGAGCCCTGGACCGGTCGCACACTCAGGGCCTTGCGCCTGTTCGACCCCGAGCCCCCGCCCTTCGACCCCCTCGAGTGGGAGCGAAAGCCCCTCGCCGAGCGGGTGCGCATGGCGTGCCAGGCCTGGGCCGAGCAGGGCTTCGGCGCGCCCGCGTTCATCTTCGCCGCCTACGCCCTCAAGATCGCCGCCTACGTCGGGGTGTGGTTCCTGCTGTGCTGGCGGACGCCGGGCCTGGGCGCGCCGGGGGAGCTGCTGGACTGGTGGGCCGAGCCGCTGGCGCTGCAGCAGGCGCTGGTCTGGAGCCTGACCTTCGAGATCCTCGGCCTCGGCTGCGGGAGCGGGCCGCTGACCGGGCGCTACCTGCCGCCCGTGGGCGGCGCGCTCTATTTTCTACGCCCCGGCACGATCAAGCTGCCGGTGTTCGAGGGCGCGCCGATCATCGGCGAGGCGCGGCGCTCGTGGCTGGACGTGGGCCTCTACGCGGGGGCCCTCGCCGCGCTGGGCTGGACGATGCTGTGGCCCGGGGCCGCGCCGTGGCAGCTGTGGCTGCTCCTCGCCCTCGTCCCGGCCCTGGGTGTCCTCGACAAGACCCTGTTCCTGGCCGCCCGCGCCGAGCACTTTTGGGTGATGCTCGCGTGCCTGGCGTGGACCGGCATCGACGCCGACTCGGGCTCGGGCTGGATCGCCTCGACCAAGGTCGTGGCCCTCGCGCTGTGGTTTTGGGCCGGCGTCTCGAAGCTCAACCATCACTTCCCCAGCGTGGTGTGCGTGATGGCCAGCAACAACCCGACCATGCCCTTCCCGGGCCTGCGCCGCCGGCTCTACCGGGCCTTCCCCGATGACCTGCGGCCCTCGACGCTCAGCGTCGTGCTGGCCCACGCGGGCACGGCGATCGAGCTCGGCGTCCCGCTGCTGCTGGCTCTTGGTCACGCCGCGCCGCATTGGGTGTGGCTCGCGGGCATCGTCGGGATGCTCTACCTGCACGGCTACATCACCAGCAACGTGCCCATGGGCGTGCCCCTCGAGTGGAACGTGGTCGTGGTCTACGGCGGGCTCGTGTTGTTCGCGGGGCACCCCGAGGTCGCGCCCTTCGCTGGCCTCGATCCTGCGCTGATCGCATTTTTGATCAGCAGCGTGATCGCTGTGCCACTGGTTGGAAACCTCTTCCCCGACCGGGTTTCGTTCCTCCTGGCCATGCGCTACTACGCGGGCAATTGGCCGGTGGGGTTGTGGCTGTTTCGCGGAGACAAGCTCGACGAGCTCGAGGCGTTGACCAAGAGCGCGGGGTGGCTCGAGGACCAGCTCGCGCCCTTTTACGCGCGCGAGGTGTTCGTGGGCCTCTACGCCAAGAGCCTCGCGTTTCGCTTCATGCACCTGCACGGCCGCGCGTTCGCACGGCTGATCCCGCGGGCCGTGGGCGAGGCCGAGGTCGAGGACTACTTCATCGTCGAGGGCGAGCTCGTCGGGGGCATGGCGCTGGGCTGGAACTTTGGCGAGGGCCACCTGCACAACGAGCAGCTGCTGCGCGCCGTGCAGGCCCAGTGTGGCTTCGCCGAGGGCGAGCTGCGCTGCATCTTCCTCGAGCCCCAGGCCCTCGGGGGTCGGCGCCAAAAGTGGCGCATCGTCGACGCGGCGACGGGCCTGGTCGAGGCGGGCGAGGTCGAGATTGCGAGCCTGGTCGACGAGCAGCCCTGGGATGGCCTGTCCCTCGGATCAGGGCCGTCCAGGCCGGGCGTCGAAGGCTCGAATTCGAGCGCCGATCTTTAGACCAGTCGCCGTCGTTCGCGCTGTTCTTTGGCCGTAGTGTGCGCTGTACCTGCGAATATCGGCAATTTTGCCCTACCCAAAACCCTGCCATCGTAGTACACCCACATCGGAACACAAAGTAGGAGTCTAACTCATGTCCTCTCACATCCGCCTCGTCGTCCTCGCCACCCTGCCTGCCCTCGCTCTCGCCTGTGGAGATGGCAGCGGACGGGGCGGGACCTTTGACGGCGAAGAGGAGGGCCTCGGCGACGAGGCCGGGGAGATGAGCGCTGGGGACGAGGCCGGCGAGACCACGGGCGGGACCGGCGGAGGCGACACGAGCGACGGCGGCGACGGCAACGAGTCCAGCGGCATCAAGCTGGACCTGGCGCCCATCCCCGACGCGCCGGGCTGCGGCGATGGTGGCGGCGGCGGCGTGTTCGACGAGAGCTTCTCCTACATCTGGATCGCCAACTCGACCCAGGGGACCATCTCCAAGATCGACACGGTCAGCACCGTCGAGGAGGGCCGCTATCTCGTCACCGACAGCGCCGGCCAGCAGCCCTCGCGGACCTCGGTCAACCAGTACGGCGACGTCGCGGCGGGGCACCGCTTTTACCCGCGGGTCACCAAGGTCGCGGCCATCCCCGAGCGCTGCGTCGACAAGAACATGGACGGGGTGATCCAGACCTCGACGGGCCCCGGTGACATCCTGCCCTACGGCACGGACGAGTGCGTGCTGTGGACCGTCGACGTCGGCACCGAGGGCAACGGGACCCGGGCGGTCGCCTGGGAGGGCGGCGTCATCGACCCGGTCACCTGCACCAACACCGTGCCCAACCCTCGCGTGTGGGTGGCCTACGGCAGCAACCCGCTCAAGGCCGTGCGCCTCGACGGCGAGAGCGGGGCGGTGCTCGACACCGTCAACATCCCCTCCGGGGGCTTCGTCTACGGCGGGGCGGTCAACGCCGACGGCGACTTTTGGGTCAGCGACCGGACCGGCCGGACCCTCTCGGTGGTCGACTCGGACACCCTCGCGGTGAGCACCTACAGCGTGCCCGGCAGCCAGGCCTACGGCGTCGGCATGGACGAGAACGGGCACCCGTGGATCGCCACCTACGAGGGCGGGGGGAGCGACCGCATCTACCGCTTCAACCCGGACACGACGATGTGGGTCGACGCGGGCGGCGGCCAGGGCCGCTACCGCGGGATGGTCGTCGACCGCGAGGGCCGGGCCTGGGTCGCGGGCAACAGCCCCTGCCGCCTGACCCTCGTCGACGCCCTCACCGACAGCGTGCTCGACGACGGCATCGCGCTGCCGGGCTGCCAGGACCCCGTGGGCACCAGCGTCGATCGGGACGGCTACATCTGGATCGTCGACCGCGGCGCCTCGGTTGCGTGGAAGCTGGACCCCGACTTCAAGATCGTCGTCGGCATGGTCACCGGCCTCATCGACCCCTACACCTACTCGGACATGACGGGCCAGGGCCTCAACCTGGTCGTCAATCCACCCGGCTGATCCAAGGACGGCTGCGACTCCCACGAGGGAGCACACCGCACGACCTGGCCCCCGGTGGAGGCCCGGTAGAACGTGCGGGATTGGCTGAGTCGTGGACGTGGACGGTCCTGGGAATTTGCTCGCGTTCGATCTATGCATGAAGCGCGCTCTTGGGGCGCGCTTCGCTAATTTTCTCGAGCATGGGTGTCGTCATGTCTGCTTTCTCGCGCGCTTCTCTTCTCCCCGTGACCCTCTCGACCCTGGCGCTGTGCGCTGCAGGCTGCGGAGACTCGGGCGGGCGCACCGAGGAGACCTTCGGCGACGACGGCATGGACGAGGGCATCGGCGACGAGGCCTCGAGCACGGGGACCGAGGCGGGCGAGAGCACCGGCGACACCGGGAGCACGGGCTCGAGCACGGGCGGCGACGGCAACGAGTCCAGCGGCATCAAGCTGGATCTGGCGCCCATCCCCGACGCGCCCGACTGCGGCGAGGGTGGCGGCGGGGGCAACTTCGAGAACGACTTCTCGTACATCTGGATCGCCAACTCGACCCAGGGCACCGTGTCGAAGATCGACACGGTCAGCACCGTCGAGGAGGGGCGCTACTTCGTCACCGACAACGCCGGCCAGCAGCCCTCGCGGACCTCGGTCAACCAGTTCGGCGACGTCGCGGCGGGGCACCGCTTTTACCCGCGGGTCACCAAGGTCGCGGCCGTGCCCGAGCGCTGCGTCGACAAGAACATGGACGGGATGATCACCACCTCGTCGGGCCCCGGCGACATCCTGCCCTACGGCACCGACGAGTGCGTGCTGTGGACCGTGGACGTGGGGACCGAGGGCAACGGGACCCGGGCGGTGGCCTGGGAGGGCGGCGTGGTCGACCCGGTCACCTGCACCAACACCGTGCCCAACCCGCGGCTGTGGGTGGCCTACGGCAGCAACCCGCTCAAGGTCGTGCGCCTCGAGGGCGAGACCGGGGCCGTGCTCGATACGGTCAACGTCCCCTCGGGGGGCTTCGTCTACGGCGGGGCGGTCAACGCCGACGGCGACTTTTGGGTCAGCGACCGGGCGGGGCGGACCCTCTCGATGGTCGACTCGGTCACCCTCGCGGTGAGCACCTACAACGTGCCCGGGAGCCAGGCCTACGGCGTGGCGGTGGACGAGAACGGGCACCCGTGGATCGCGACTTACGAGGCCGGCGCGAGCGATCACATCTACCGCTTTGATCCGGACACGGCGATGTGGACGGACGTCGGCGGGGTGACTGGGCGCTACCGCGGGATGGTCATCGACCGCGACGGGCGGGCCTGGGTGGCGGGCAACAGCCCCTGCCGCCTGGCGCTGGCTGACGCGCTCAATGACATGTTGATCGACGACGCGATCGAGCTGCCGGGGTGTTCGAACCCCGTGGGGACGAGCGTGGATCGGGATGGGTACATCTGGGTGGTCGATCAGGCCGTGGGTACGGCGTGGAAGCTGGACCCTGACTTCAAGATCATCGTGGGGACGGTGACGGGGCTGGTGGCGCCTTATACGTACTCGGACATGACCGGGCAGGGGTTGAACCTGGTGGTCAATCCGCCGGGTTGAGCTCGCGTATTTGGGGCTCTCTTTGGGTTTGGCGAGGGGTCTCGTCTCCGGCGGAGAGCGGGCACGGGGCAAGGGGGTC
>NZ_ABCS01000012.1 GCF_000170895.1 Plesiocystis pacifica SIR-1
CGACCCCCTTGCCCCTGTTGTGCCCGTCGTGGGGCGGAGGTTGTTGGCTTCGACTCGATGGGATGAGGGGCTGCTCGAGCTACTGCTCTAGCTACTGCTCTAGCTATTGGGGGATGCACTCGACGGGGCCGAAGGGGGCGGCGATGTTGTTGCAGCTCTCGATTTGGGGGTCGCCGACGACGACGACGACGCCGGACTCGGGGTCGACGGCGAGCAGCTCGCCAGTGTTCGTGCACGCGTAGAGGGTGTCGACGCCGGGGTGGTACTCCATGCCGACGGAGGCGAAGTCCCAGGTCAGGGGGGTCTGGGACAGCTCCATGCCGTCGGCGCTGGAGAACTCGAACAGGGCGTCGTGGGTGCCGCTGATGGCCCACAGGGTCTGTTGGCGGTCGCCGGCCCAGGTCAGGCCCGAGGTGCCCCAGTCGTCGCCGAGGATGCTGAGCAGGGTGGTCATGGCGGTCTCGGGGTCGACGGCGAACAGCCAGTCGGGCTGGCTGGCGATGGCGAACATCTGGCCGAGGCCCGTGGAGGTCAGGGCGCCGACGTAGCTCTCGCCCTGGTTGAACTGGCCGACCTCCTGGGCCGAGCAGTCGCAGGGGTTGATCTCGATGATCGTGTCGCCGGGGACGAGCTTTTCGGCGACGGCGTAGAGGGTGTAGTTGTTGAAGGTCAGCGAGGACACGATGTTGCCGGTCTGCGGCAGGGTGTCCGGGAAGCTGATGTCGTCGCACACGACGGTCTTGGTCCCGATGTCGCCGGGCGCGATGCTGATGCGGTTGAGGCGGTGGACGGAGTTGTCCTCGAGGTTCTCGATGTTGACGAGCCAGGGGGCGAGCTCGGTGCCGGTGTCGCCCGAGCCCTCCTCGGTGTCGGGCTCGGTCTCGGTCGACTCGGTGGTCTCGGTCGACTCGGTGGTCTCGGTCGACTCGGTGGTCTCGGTCTCGCTCGAGCTGTCCGCGTCGGTCGACTCGGAGCTCTCGCTCGTGCCGGCGTCGGCGCTCGAGCTCTCGGAGCTCGACTCGGAGCTGGAGCCCTCGGCCTCGTCGGAGCTCGCGTCGCTGCCGAGCTCACCGGCGGCCTCGCCTCGGCCGCCGTCGTCGGAGCACGCGACGGCAGCGAGGCTCAGGGCGAGGATCCACGGGAGCTTGGACGGGTCAACGCAACGCATGGGCGTTGATAGCACGGTGCCCTGGAGGCCCTGGGTGGGGGGCCCTGGAGGCTCAGAGCTCGTCGAGGCGCGGCGGGCCCGTGCGCTCGGGGGGCTCGACGAGCTCGCGCAGCTCCTCGGCGTCGAGGGGTCCCCGAGTGAACCGGACCCAGGCGAGGGTCGCCAGGCCGCCGAGCAGGCAGGCCGCGACGCCGAGCAGCCCGGCCTCGGGACCAAACTCGCCGCCGGTGATCAGCGCGTCGCCGCCTTGCTCGATCGCCACGACGCGCGGGCCGGCGAAGGTCCCGCTGACGGGGAAGCCAAACACGCTGCCCTGGCAAAAATTCCAGGTCAGGTGCAGGCCGATGGCGAAGCCGAGCTCGCCGGTGAGCGCCGGGCCGACGGCGAGCATGCAGCCAGCCAGGGCGATGTTGAGGCTCGAGATCCAGGTCGCCGAGGGGTTGCCGGCGTGCATCAGGCCGAACACCGTCGACGACATCAGGGTCGCGATCACGAGGGCCGCCCCGGGCCCCACGCCGCGTCGGCCCTCTTTGGCCCCGAGCCCGTGCAGGCCCTCGGCGAGGTTGCGCATGTGGTAGCCGCGGCTGAGCAACTCTTCGTAGATCGCGACGCACACGAACACCAAAAAGGGCGCGACCAGGGCCCGGGCGAAGGGCTGGCCCTCGGCGGCGCCGACGAAGGTGCCCTCGACGGTCAGCCAGCCCATGGCCCACTCGAGGCCGAAGATCCCGGCCATGAGCAGCGCGCCGAGCAGGCCGCCCGCGCCCAGGTCCAGCCACCACTGCAGCTCGAAGTTGAAGCCCAGGTCGTCGAAGCGGCGCTTGTCGAACACGTGGGTGCACAGCCAGGTGCTCAGCCCGATCAGCGCCAGGGCGAACACCCCCTCGCCCACGCCCGGGATGCCCTCGGAGCCCGAGCCGGGCAGGCGCGAGAGCAGCGGCCACAGCACGATGCCCATGACGACGGCGAGGATCGCCATGGTCAGGCCGTGCAAGAGCAGCCGCCACAGCGCGCGGACGCGGCGCTCGTCGTCGTTCCAAAACAGCTTGGACAGCCACGCCATGGCGAGCCGACCTCAGCCCGCGAAGCCGATCACTTCGTCGAGGGTCCGGCGCGAGATCGCGTGGTAGCCCGGGCGCGCCTTCTCGTAGATGGCCTTGGCCTGGGCCTTGCCGTCCTCCGTGGCCGCGAGCGCCCGGTAGATCGGCGTGAGGAACTTGCGCCGGCCGACCTCGATCAGGAAGCTCTCCATGCGCGCGTAAGCCGGCTCGTAGCGGGCGGTCGCCGCGAGCACGAGCCACTGGCCGAGGATCTCGTTGTTGGTCGAGGCGGTCAGCGAGTAGGCCTCGTCGAGGCTGGCGAGCTGCTCGGCCGTGAGGCCCTCGGGCAGGCTGCGCAGGAAGTGCAGCCACAGCCACGGGCTCCAGGTCTTGCTCGACAGGGCCTTGGGCGCCATGTCGCCGGCGGCGAAGGCCTTGGCCTCGGACTCGATGGTCGCGAGGACCTCGGCCACGGGCTCGGGCGCGCCCTCGGGCAAGCCGGGGCCGCTGATCCACGCGTCGAGGTCGACGGCCTTGGCTCCTTCGACGGTCTGATGGGCGCCGACGAGCTTCTCGCCCACGAACTTGCGGAACTCCTCGGTGTTGACCGCGCCGAAGGCGTGGGAGTCGAACCAGTCGCGCAGGAAGGTGTCGAAGACCTCGCGGCCGTAGGCGGTCTCGAGGGCGCGCAGGAACAGGTAGCCCTTTTCGTAGGGGACCCCGGAGAAGTAGTCGTCGGGGTCCTCGCCGATCAGGTCGGCGTCGAGCACCTGGTACTGCGGCTTGGCCCCGAGGCCCTCGGCGTCGGCGAGCTCGGCGACCAGCTCGCGCTTGCCGATGACGGCCTCGATCTCGGCCTGCTCGGCGCCGTAGATGGCCTCGACGATGCGCCGCTCGAAGTAGACCGTGAAGCCCTCGTTGAGCCACAGGTCGCCCCAGGTGCTGTTGGTGACCAGGTTGCCCGACCACGAGTGCGCGAGCTCGTGGGCGATGAGCGAGACCAGGGAGCGGTCGCCGGCCAAGATGGTGGGCGTGGCGAAGGTCAGCCGCGGGTTCTCCATGCCGCCGAAGGGGAAGGCGGGGGGGAGCACGAGGACGTCGTAGCGGCCCCAGGCGTACTCGCCGTAGAGCTGCTCGGCCGAGCCGAGCATCGCCTCCATGTCGGCGAACTCGTCGGCCGCGGCGGCGACGACCTTGGGGTCGGCCCACACGGCCGTGCGCGCCCCGACCTCGCGGCGCTCGAGCGCGCCCACGCCGATCGCTACGAGGTAGGCCGGCACGCGCTGGGGCATGACGAAGCGGAAGGTCTGGGCCTCGTCGGCCTTGGGCGTGGCCTCGGGGTCGTCGCCCTCGGGGACCACGCGGCCGAGCTGCTCGGCGGCCATCACCGCCGTCAGCCCGCCGTCGACGACGACCTCGGCGTCCCAGGTGGTGCGCACCCCGGGGCTGTCCTGGCAGGGGATCCACGAGCGCCCGTGGATGGCCTGGGACTGGCTGTAGAGGAAGGGGTGGGCCTTGCCGGCGGTCTGGGCGGGCTCGAGCCACTGCAGGCCCGTGGCCCCGGGCCGGGTCGCGTAGGTCAGCTTGACCGCGTTGGCCTCGGCGGGGAGCTGCACGACGACCGCCGAGCCGAGGTCCGGGTCGGTCTGGGCGGCCAGGACCTCGAACTTGGTCTCGGCGAAGGCCTCGCTCGCGCGGACGGCCTTGGGCGAGAGCTCGGGGATGCCGTGCTCGCCCTTGGCGACCATCTCGGCGGGGAGGGTGGCCGCGTAGACCCCCTTGATGTCGAGGTCGCGGCTGTCGAGGATCAGCGGCGCCTTCGGGTCGACGCGGTCGAGGAGCAGCACGGCGTCGCCGGTCAGGGTCTCGGCGTCGAAGTCGACGGTCCACGACAGGCCCATGTGCTCGACGCGGACCTGATCGGGGCGCGAGAAGGAGTGGGGGTCGGGGCGCTCGCGGGCGGCCGCGTCGGCCTGGCTGGAGTCTGCGGGGGCGTTCGAGTCGGCGGGCGCGTTCATGTTTGGGATCGCCTCGATGGCGGTGGGCTCCGTGCCCTCCTTGGTCGGGAGCTCGGGCTTGGAGTTGGAGCAGGCCGTGAGACCCAGGCTCAGACCGACGCAAGCGAGGGCCGGGAGCAGCACGCGGACAGGGCGGGGACGCGGAGACTGGGCAGGGCGCGGCACGAGCCGGAAAGCTACCAGGGCCACCGCGTCCGCGAAAGCGAGCCGCTCCGGGGGAGCTGGCTCAGAACTCCGTTTGAATCGCCTCGATCTGGTTCTCGCCCGCGTAGAAGCCGACGATCCGCAGGGTCGAGTCGGCGAACACCAGGATGTAGTCGTCGCCGGCGCGCAGCGCCTCGAAGTCCGCCGGGCTCACGCCGCCGAGCCACAGCAGGTCGGTGCCCGAGTCGTCGCCGTCGATGGTGTCGCTGCCCTCGCCGAGGGCCCAGATGTAGACGTCGTCGTCGGGCCCCCCGGCCAGGGTGTCGTCGCCGGCTTCGCCGAGCAGGATGTCGGCCCCGAAGCCGCCGAGCAGCGAGTCGTCGCCCTCGCCGCCCCACAGGGTGTCGTTGTCCGCTCCGCCGTCGAGGATGTCGAAGTCGTCGTCGCCGAACAGCCGGTCGTCGCCGCCCTCGCCGTAGAGCATGTCGCCCTGACCCTCGCCGATGAGCACGTCGGCGTCGTCGCCCCCCTCGATGGTGTCGCCCCCGGGCCCGCCGTTGAGCAGGTCGGCGCCCCCCTGGCCGCGCAGGGTGTCGATGCCCCCGCCGCCGTCGAGGTTGTCCAGCCCCGCGCCGCCGTCGAGCACGTCGATGCCGTCGCCGCCGAGCATCACGTCGTCCCCGCCGTTGCCGCTCATGGTGTCGTTGCCGGCGAGGCCGCTCATGGTGTCGTTCATCTCGGTACCTGGGAGGTCCTCACTCGCGTCGGTCCCCGTGATGGGGTTGCCACCGGCGGAGGCCCAGGGGGTGAAGTCGACGGCCGAGCTCGGCACGATGCCCGCGCCCGCGCCCGGGGTGATCGGGATGTCGTCGGTCGCGTCCTCGCAGGGCACGGCGCCGCCGCAGGGATCCTCGGCGGTCTCGCTCTCCCCGGCCTCGCCCGTCGTGCCGCCGGTGCTCCCGGTGCCGCCGGTGCTCCCGTCGCCGCCCATGGTGTCGTCGAAGGTCGCCGCGTCGTCCTCGAAGAAGTTGGTGGTGTCTTCGTCGATGCTGCCCGAAGAGCAGGCCCCGAGGAGGGCGAGGAGACAAGCGCTCACGCTCGGGAGAGCGTTCGAGTCAAAGCGAGCCATGAGCAGGAGGTTGGAAAACCCCGGAGCCGTTGTCGACTGCTAATCTGATCCGGTGAACTCCCTTGCCCATCCGCGCGCGCTCGCAGCCCGGGGTCGTTGCCCTGGCTGCGCCGAGCTCCTGAGCGCGGCCTCGCTGTTCCGGGGCGCGCCTTGTCGTCGCTGTGGCACGAACGTTTCAGAGGTCGTGCAAGGTTCGCAATTGACGGACTCCGTGGAGGCTCGCGGACGCCGCCATTTGCTCTTCATCGCCCTCGCCGTCGGCCTCGCGCACCTGTTCCTGGGCTGGTTGCCGCTGGTCGGCGCGCTCGTGCTGATGCTCGCCGCGGCGTGGATCCGCGTGGGAATCCTGCAGCCCACGAGCGCGCTGCTGAGCCCCCGGCGGCGCACACTCACACGCTGGACGGCGCGGCTGGTCATGGGCGCGGCGCTGGCGCTGACGGTGGTCCTGGTCGAGGCGCTGACCCTTTTGCCAATGCTGGGCCTGCCGGCCAAGGCCCTGGTCGGCGCGGCCGAGGTCGCCCTCGCGGCCTGGGCCGTCACCGCTTACGTCCACTGGCAGCTGCGCCGCGAGGCGCAGGGGCGGGACATCGGGACCTGGGAGGTCGCCCTGCTCGCGGCGGCCTTCGCTGCGCTGATCACGGCCTGCCTCGCCGTGATCGCGGCCTTCGCCGCGCTGGCCTCGGCGTTTGACGTCGCGCTGGGGTGGCTGTCGTGATCCCCGAGGCCCTCGCCCGGCTCCTCGCCGCGAGCTCCCTCGCGGGCACGCGCGCGGGCCTGACCCTGTTTGGCCTCGCCCTCGCCGCGCGCCTGGGCGTGATCTCGGGCCTCGGCGGTGGTTCGGAGTGGATGAGCTCCAACGTCGGCCTGGGCATCCTGCTCGCCCTGGTCGTCGTCGAGGAGCTCGCCGAGCAGGACGAGGATCTCCAGGCCCTCGTCGACCTGTTCGCCTACGCCCTGCGCGGCGGCGCGGGGGCCCTCGCGGCCAGCTCGATCCAGGCCGCGACCGTCGAGGGCGTCGCCGGCTTCGAGCAGGTCGCGGCGCTGCCCGATCTGCCCGACTGGGGCGCCGTGGTCCTCGGCGCCGCCCTGGCCGTCGCCACCCACCACCTGCGCGCGCAGCTGCACGAGCAGCTCTCGGGCCTCGGCGACAGCTTGCTCAGCCCGCGGACGTGGCTGGCCTGGCTCGAGCTCGGCGGCGTGCTCGGCCTGCTCGCCGCGGTGATCTTTGCTCCCGCCCTCGCGCTGGCCTTCGTGGTCCTGGCCGCCGTGCTCGGGCTGGTCGCGGTGTTGGTCAAGCGCGGCGCCGAGGATCGCCTCAACCGGCGCGACTGCGCGAGCCCGGACTGCAAGGCGCGGCCGCGGGTCGAGGCGAGCGTGTGCCCGCGCTGTCGGACGCCGCTGAGGGTCGAGCGGGAGCTGAGCTAGCCCTTGCTGTTGCCCTTGTCGTGGGTCGGATCTTCGCGGCCGACCTTCACGAAGTAGACCACCGCCCCGATCCCCACGGCGATCAAGAACAGCTTGATCACCCCCGGGATCATGCGCCACACGATGAAGGCGAGGACGAGGGCGAGCACGACCATCCACGCGCCGCGGCGCAGCCAGCCCATCATCGCGCTCGCTTCAGACTTGGACTCGTCCCGTTGCTCGTCGGCCATGGCCGCATCCTGCCCGAGGATCGGCCCGCCGTCACTGGCTTTGGCTCAGCCGGTCTCGGTCTCGGTGTCCGTGCCGGTGTCCATGCCGGTGTCGGTGTCCGTACCGGTGTCGGTGTCCATGCCGGTGTCGGTGTCCATGCCGGTGTCGGTGTCCATGCCGGTGTCGGTGTCCTCGCCGGTGTCGGTGTCTTCGCCGCCGCTGTCGTCGATCTGGCAGCAGCGGATGCCGTTGGTCGAGGCCCGGGTCAGGGGCTCGCGGAGGTTGTCCGAGGGGCAGGCGAGGCTGGTCGGCGAGCTCGCGTAGGAGCCCCCGCGGCGCCGGCACTTGTAGGGGAAGCCGTTCTCGTCGTCCTCGAGGTCGACGCCGCACTCGTTGGTCCACTCCCAGACGTTGCCGCTCATGTCGAACAGCCCCGGGTAGCCGCCCTCGCAGCCAGACAGGCTGGCCACGGGCAGGACCTCGTTGTCCTCTGGGTTGCCGTTGAAGTCGGCGCCGTTGCAGGCCATGGGCTCGTACTGGTTGCCGTAGGGATAGGCGATGGTGGAGCCGTCGCCGGTGCAGGCCCGGAACCACTCGTTCAGCGCGGGGTCGGCCGCCTGGGCCAGGAGCGCCGGCTCCCCGCCGACGAGGCCGCACAGGTGCTTGCCAGACCACTCGCAGTAGGCCCACGCGTCGCACCAGTCGACCTTGGTCACGGGCCGCTCGGCGATGTTGTCGGAGGCGAGCTGGTCGAGCCAGTCGTCGGGCTGGAAGTTGCCTCGCTTCCCGTCGCAGGCGGGCGAGGGCAGGGAGGTGGGGTGGTTGTCGGGGTCCGCGAGGAAGTCGAAGTAGTCGGGGATCCGGACCTCGTGGGCGTCGATGAGGAAGTCGCCGCTGCCGACCATGGGGACGCCCTCGTCGCCGCCGGTGTCGGTGTCGGACTCGTCCGCGGTCGCGTCGTCCTCCATCGTGGTCTCGCTCGTCGAGCCGGAGGTCGAGCCCGAGGAATCCGTCGAGCCCGAAGAGCCCGAGGAGTCCGAAGAGGCCTCATCCCCCGCGCTCTCCTCTCCGTCGTCATCTTCGGTGACCGGGAGCGGAGGCAGGCAGGCGGCGAGGCCCATGCACGCGCCGAGGAGGAGCGCCAGCTTGGGACCAGTGCGCATGCGGACATGCTAGCCGGTGACGCTCGGTGGCCAAAACGAGGGCCGAGCGCGGTCCGAGCAAGACCGCGAGCCGACCACGAGGTGGGCCGCGGCGATTGGCACCAGGGGGGCGCTCACGCGCCGAGGAGGCGGCGCTCGACCAGGGCGGCGCGCAAGCTGGGGGCGTCCACAAAGCGGACGCTCGGCATCCCGAGGGCCTCGGCGGCCTCGCAGTTGGTCGCGCTGTCGTCGACGAACAAGCAGCCCCCAGGGGGCTGCGTCAGGGCCCGCGCCGCGCCCAGGTAGGCCTCGGCGTCGGGCTTGCGCACGCCGGTCCGGCACGAGACGAAGCGCCAGCTCATGAAGCGCGAGAGCGTCAGCTTGGCCTCGATCATGCGCCACCACTGCGGGTAGTTGCTCAGCGCGTGGATCTCGAGGCCGGCTTGGTGCAGCTCGGCCAGCAGCGACTCCATGCCCGGGAGGAAGCGGTAGGCCTCGGCCATGCAGGCGCGCAGGCCGGTGAGGTCGAGGGGGCGGTCGCCCTTGAAGTAGCGCGCGGCCAGCTCGGCCTCGTCGATCTCGCCGCGCTCGAAGGCCTCCCACACGCCGCGGGCCTTGGCGGCGAACAGCGCCTCGAGGCTGATGCCGAAAAAATCGGGGACCTCGACGAAGAATGGGTTGTGGACGAGGGTGTCCATGACATCGAGGAACAAAATTGGTCTTTCGATCAAGTCGGACTCCGATCTCGGGTCGTGTGCAAGGTCATTAACGCGCATCGCGGCCTTTTCTGCTCCATCATGAAAACAAACATCGAGCTGAAGCGTCTGGGGTGCCGATGCGCGCTGGAAAGCTGGTCCTCCCGCTCTCGCTCCTCGCCCTGGCGGCCACCTCGATCGGACTGGTCAAGGACGTCGACGCCAAGCAGCCCATCCCCGAGCCGCAGCAGTTCGTCGACGTCGACGAGCCCTTCATCGACGACTTCCATCACTTCGAGATGGGCATGGAGGGCGTCGCGCTGCCGGACTTCCGGCTCAGCGACATGGCCCTCGGCGGCGCGAAGGCCCCGACGGTCGTCCCCCACGTCGGCAGCCACGGCAGCACCGTGGTCGTCGACGATTTTGGCGTCTTGAGCCTCGACCGAGACAGCGGCGCGCTCGTCCGCAGCGACGCCCAGGGCCAGGTGCTCGCGCGCATGGACCTCAACTCGGGCGCCGGAGAGATCGTCCGCGACGGGGGGAGCGGCCGGATCTACGTGACGGATCGCCGCGACGATCGCGTGGTCGTGATCGGCGGCGACTCGGCCACGGAGCTGAAGGTCCTCAATGGCGCCAAGCTCCACGAGCCCCACGGCCTGGCGCTGAGCCCCGACGGCAAGATCCTCTACGTCACCCTCGTCGCCGACAGCCAGCTCGTCGCCCTCGACACCGAGACCATGGCCGAGCGCTGGCGCCTCGAGCTGGCCAACGAGCCCCGCGGCGTGGCCGTGTCGGCCGACGGCTCGACGGCCCTGGTCGGCTTCCTGACCACCGGCGCCCTGGCCAGCGTCGAGCTCGGCGGGTCGAGCCCCAACGTCAGCTACGTGGCCCTCGACGCCGGCCAGCGCGGGAGCAGCGACGGCTTCGGCGGGACCGTGCCCGTCGACCCCACGGTTCAGGGCGACGCCGAGATGCAGCTGGCCGCGGGCAAGCTGCCCTCGGTCAGCGAGGTCGAGGACATCGGCCGTCGCTTCGCTCGCAACGCCTTCGCCGTCGGCTTCATCGGCGACGACCTCGGCGTCGCGCCGCACCAGTTCAGCTCGCCCCACGCGGCCAGCACCGGCTTCGAGAGCGAGGGCACCTACGGCGGCGGCGGGGGCTTCCTCGCCCCCATCACCCACCGCCTGGCGATGATCGACGGCGAGGACGCCTTCGCCCCGCGCCTGGCCTTCGCCGACATCGGGGTGCACCAGCCCCGGGCCATGGCCTACGACGGCGCTGCGGACACGCTCTACGTCGCGGGCTACGGCGACGACAAGGTCCTGGCCATCGCCGAGGTCTCCCGTGGCACCATCCACCTCGCGTGGACGAGCTTCGTCAACACCGCGGGCTCCTGCGGCCCCGACGGCCTGGCCGTCGACGGCGGGGACCTGGTGGTGCACTGCGAGCTGAGCCGCAACCTCCTGCGCATCGACACCACCAAGGTCGACAGCGGCTTCCCGACGCCGACCGCTGGCCCGGAGCTCGCCGCCAGCATCCGCACGCCGGCCGAGGCCCGCGGCGCCGACCTGTTCCGCCGCGGCATGGACCACCGCATGTCGGGCGGGGGCTTCCTCGCCTGCGCCAGCTGCCACCCCGAAGGCCGGACCGACGGCCTGTCCTGGCGCATCGAGGGCCACAACCTGCAGACGCCGCTGCTCGCCGGTCGCCTCGTCGGCAACCACCCCTTCAAGTGGGACGGCAAGGACAAGGACCTGACCACGAGCTTGACCCACACCATCAGCCGGCTCGGCGGGGCGGGGCTCCAGCCCGGGGAGCTCGCCGACCTCCAGGCCTACTGCGAGAGCATGCCGCGGCCCGAGGCGCCCAAGGTCGCCGACGCCGACGCGCTGGCCCGCGGGCGGGCGATCTTCGAGAGCGACGAGGCCGCGTGCAGCGCGTGCCACGAGGGCGAGCTCCTCGCCGACGGCACCCAGCACGGCCTCGAGACCAACATCGGCAAGGTCGACACGCCCTCGCTCATCGGCCTGGCCCACAGCGCGCCCTACTACCACGACGGCAGCGCCCGCACGCTCCGCGCCCTGCTCACCAACAAGGCGAGCATCCACGACATGGGCCAGACCTCGCACCTCTCCGAGGGCGAGATCGCCGACCTGATCGTCTACCTCGAGAGCCTGTGAGGCCGCGCCGGGTCCGGCGCGAACGCACGGGCCGACGTACCCTCGTCCGCTCCACGCACCGACCCTTCGCATGACCTCGCCGCGTCCAGTTCGCCCCCGCTCCTTCGTCGTCCTCGCCTGCCTCGGGTTGGTGGGGACCCTCGCGTGCCACCCCAGCGCGGACACGCGGGCGCCCAAGGAAGACGGCGAGCGCTCGAGTCGGCGGGACAACGCGAGCGAGCTCGGCGAGCCTGGCGAGCTCGTCCGCTTCGCGCCGCACGGCGTCCCGCACACCTCGACGATCTCGGGCATCACCCTCGACCCCACGGGCGAGGCGGCGCTGACCCTCGACGCGGCGGGCGGGCTGCGCTTTTGGTCGGCCCTCGACGGGAGCGCCGAGCCCCTGGTGGTGCCGATCCGCGACCCCCGGGGCATGGCCCTGATCCGCGCGGGCGAGGGCTGGACCCTGGCCCTGCTCGACGCCGCGGGCGGGGTCCGGATCGTGAGCGTGGACGCCGACGGCTCCATGCGCCCGCGCTCGAGCCTCGCGCCCACGGACCCGCTGCGCTCGATCGTGCTCGTCCCGGGCTCGGCCGGCGAAGGCGAGAGCTCGACGCCCGCGCGCCTGGTCGCGATCGGGGCCGACCACGTCCTGCGCGTCCACGACCTCGACGGCCGCGAGCTCGGCCGCGTCGAAGAGGAGGGCCTGCGCCTCGACGACCTGCGCGTGACCGTCGACGCCGAGGGCGTGGCCCGAGTCTTCGCCCTGACCACCGGGGTGTTCAACGCCGCCGAGGGCCGCTTCGGCACGCAGATCATCGCCGTCGACGTGAGCGCCAAGGCGCCCCAGCTGGGCAAGCAGCGGCGCGAGGTCTTCGTCGACTCGCCGCCCGTGCGCGACAACCCGAGCCTGTCCCCCGACGGGCGCACGGCGGTGCTCGTCCAGCGCCAGCGCTCGGGCACGGGGGCGTGGAAGGTGCTCGCCACCCAGCTCGACGACGGCCGCACGCTGGCCCTCGACTCGGGCATGCTCAACGGCGCCCAGCCGCGGGTCACCGTGCTGCCCCGGGGCCGCGTGCTGCTCGACGACGGCACCGGCATGGGCCGCCTCGCCGACCTGGCGAATGAGGTCGTCGAGGCCGTGCCCGTGCGCCCCAGCGGCAACGTCAACCACCTGCTCACGACCTCCGCGGGCAGCACCCGGGCAGGCGCCGTGGGCCCCTGGCTCCTCGTCCAGGGCCTGGGCGAGGCGGCCGGTTCCCGGGGCGCGAAGCTGGGCCGGGGCGACGTCGACGCGGGGATCTACCTGGGCTACGAGCCCATCAACGTGATGACCGCGGGCCTCGACGCCGACGCCAGCCACGTGACCTGGCAGCTCGGCGATCGCGTCGTGGTCGAGGCCGTGGGCACCGGCGAGATCCACGAGGTCCCGGGCACCCGCGGGCGCGCGGCCCAGTTCGTCGACTTCGTCGACCCCGACACCCTCGTGCTGACGGAGTGGAACGGCAAGGTCGAGCTGCTGCGCTGGGCCGACGGCGCGTCCGTGGGCGGTGCCGACATCAACAACAACATCCAGCAGGCCGAGTTCGCCGGCGACGGCCGCGGCTCGGGCGTGCTCGTGCTGCGCACCAACCTGTGGCAGAACCCGACCCTGGTCGAGGTCGACGACGCCCGGCTGAGCTCCGTGCTGATGATGCCCGGGGCGACGAGCATGGCCGGCCCCTGGCTGCCGGCGGCGACGCTGGCGGAGCCGGGGGGTTTTCAGGCCGACTGGGGCGTGTGGAGCCTCGACGATCGCTCGCGCTTCAACCTCGCGACCGCGGCAGAGCTGCGCGGCGCCAACGTGGTCGAGGTCGAGTCGGACTCCGAGGTCCCCATCGGCCCCTACGAGCACATCCGCGCCGACGGGGTCGAGCGCGTGTGGTGGGTGCGGACCACGGGCAACCGCCCGACGCTGCATTGGGCCGAGGCCGACGCGCTGATGAAGCTCGAGGACGCGAGCAAGCTCGAGGACCTGGTGACCAAGCACGAGCTCGGCGTGGGCTTTGTCGTCCAGCTCCGGCCCAGCCCCGACGGTGGGCTGCTCGCGGTGGTCCAGCAGCGCGACCCCGGGGCCGTGATCACGGTCCTCGACGTCGCCGACATGCGCACGCTGTGGGCCCTGCCCATCCCCTCTGCCCTGAATCTCGATTGGGCCGACAACGGCGGGAGTGTGGTCATTGCCAGCGGAGCGGCGGGGGGTGCCGTGTTTGACAGTCGCACGGGCGAAATTCAGAGCGCTCGCTGTGGCATGGCCTTTCAAGCCCTGGAGACTCCTCCAGTCATGATGGGGAGCTCGGGACCCTTCAACGTGTGTGGGCTGTGAGCCTCGCCATTGAGTCTCGAGAGCCTTCCCCCCGAGCCCTGCTGCGTGCACCAATGACCCCGACCAGCGGTGGGGCTGAGGCGCGGCTTCTCCGGCATGGTGAATTGACAATTTAGGTCACAGAACGTAGATCTCGATGAGTTGTAGATGAGTTAGAGAACAGGCAGATATGCCTGGTAGTACCCGACCCATAGGTTGGCCCACCGCGAGGCTGGGATGACGCGGGCGGATTTGAGTGGCACACCAGAGACTGCGGCAAGCAGACGCGCACGCGCCGGCCGGAGTGAGGTTTACGGCAAGATGTGGGTTCGAGCAGCCGCTTTCTCGAGGATGTCCAACGCCCGAAATGCGCCACGGCCGGTTGCCCTGATCGTCGATCATGACGAAGATCAGCGTGAATTGACCATGGAGATCGTCGAGTCTCTCGGTCATGAACTGCAAGTAGTGGATTCACAACGCGAGGCGGAGGCGGCGCTCGCGGATACGCTCTATGACTATGCCCTCGTCGACCTCGAGATCCCCCTGGACCGCGGCCGCGAGCCCCGGGTCGAGCGCGGCCTGAACCTCATCAGCCACGCGGCCAAGCTGCCCGAGGCGCGGCGCCCCGGGGTCATCGCCACGACCCGACTGGGCGTCGACCACGTGCTGTGCCGGCGGGCCTTCCGGGCGGGCGCCGACGACTTCCTCAAGAAGCCCTACGCCCGCGAGTCGGAGTGGCCGGCCCCTCGGGTCCAGCGCTTGCTCCGGACCCTGCGAGGGCGCCGCGAGCGAGACAGCGAGAGCGCCGAGGCGCGGGTCCCCGGCGAGGAGAGCGACGCGGTCGTCGTGCTGCTCGGCCGGGAGCGTCGGCGCCGGAGCTTGCTGGAGATCGACGGCCGGCCCCTGGCCCTGGCGCGCCAGCAGTTTTGGCTGTTCGCGCAGCTGTGCGCCCACGCCCGCCATCACCCCGGCGAGTTCGTGATGCTCCGGCACATCCCGGGCCTCGGCGGCGGCTACCGCCAGGCGCTCAGCCGCATGCACCAGTCCTTCGAGGATCAGCTCCCCGGGGCGTGGTCGCGGCTCATCGAACGAGACGAGCGCGGCGGCGTGCGGCTGTGCGTGGGACCCAACGCGATCCACGTCGCGCCGGGGGACCGCAGCAGCATGGAGCTCGAGCGGTTGCTCGCGACGCCGCGCTAGCAGTCGCCCACCCCGGCCACGCCGGGACCCATGATCCAGGAAAGCGTCGTCCACGGACTCAGCTGGCGTTGAACCCGTGGGCGGCTGCCTTTCTCGGTAGGCTGCTAGCCCAGCAGCGCGAAGGACTGGTCGTTGCGCGCGAGCAGGCTGCCGTCGGCGGCGTAGAGGGCCCGGCGCTCGTTGACGAAGCCGCCCCCGGCGTGCTCGGTGAAGGCCTCGAAGTACAGCGGCTCGGCCGCGGGCAGCGGCGCCGTCGGCAGGGGCGGGAAGTAGCAGCGAAAGTCGACGGTGGCCGAGGGGCGGATGCGCGTGGCGGCGGTCATGTGCGCCGGCCAGTAGGCGTCGATGAGCGCGATGAGCTCGGGCAGGCCCAGGGGCGCGCTCGCGTCGGTGGCGTTGCGAAAGCGGATCCAGCCCGTGGTCTCGAAGCGCTGGGGGGCCTCGGCGGTCGCTCGGCCCGGGGCGCTGCTCGTGACCCGGTACTCCATGTGGCTCGAGAAGGGCACGAACAGGCGCTGCTGGGGGATCGGCGGGACGTCGGGCCAGGCCGGGGCGGTGCGCCGAGGGGGCGGCGCGGCCAGCTGAATGTCGTGGGTCTCCGGGCGGCCGTGGGCGGCGATGCCGGTGGCCTGAGCGACGACCCGACCCTTTTGGGTCAAGGCGACGCCGAGGCTGCTGAGGCTGCGACCGCGGCGGAGCACGGCGGCCTCGAGCTGCGCGGGGCCGACGAGCAGCGGCGCGGGCAGCTGGGCCATGATCGAGCGCAGCGGCCGAGGCTGCTCGTCGTCGTGGACGGCGTCGCGGACCTGCTCCATGGCGCGGACCATCAGGCCGATCGCCAACCCTCCAAAGGCGCCCCGCCCCTGCTGCCAGCCGTCGTGGATGTCCGTGCGCAGGGCGAGGGTCTCAACCCCGTCCTCGGGCTCGGCTGCGGCCTCGAGTCGCGTCATGGCCGCGAAGGCGGGCAGTCCGAGGCGCGCGGGATCGGAGTTGGGATCGTCGGCCATGAGCGCGCGGATGATTGGCGAGGGCGACCTCGCGGTCAAGCTGACCTACCCGAGTGAGCGGCCGAGTGAGCGGCCGAGTGAGCGGCCGAGTGAGCGGCCGAGTGAGCGGTCGGCCCACGGTTGGCCGCGCTGCAGCAGCTCGGTCCACAGCCGCGTCCACGTGTCCCAGTCGTGGCCGCCGGGCACGCGCGCGACCCGGTGCTGGGGGAGCGCGCGGGCGAGCAAGCCGTGCCCCGCCGCGCCGAAGTCGGCCTCGCCGTAGAGCAGGTGCAGGTCGTGGGCGCTGCCCCGTCCGTTGCGGAGCTCGCGGGCGAGCTCGGCCCACAGCGAGACGTCCCAGCGCGCCGTCGCTTCGCTCGCGCGCGGGCGCCACGCGAGCAGCCCGCCGGCCTCGTCGATCTCTCGGATCAGCCGCCGTCGACCCAGGTAGGGCGCCAGCGCGATCACCCCGTGGACCGCCCGGGGTCGGGCCTGGGCGGTCAACAGCGCTCCCAGACCGCCCAGGGAGATGCCCATGAGCCAGACCTGCTCGTAGCGCGGCCCGTACTCGGCGAGCACGTCCTCGAGCATGCGCGGCACGAGGGTGCGGTGGCGGTAGTAGCCAAAGTGGGCGTCGACCTCGAGGACGTCGGGGGCGCCCGAGGGGCCAGCCTGGGCCAGGTCGACGAAGCCGTGCTCGGCGAAGGTGCCGATGCGCTCGCCAGCGCCGGGCAGCATCACGAGCAAGCGCGTGGTCCCGGGCTCGCCGGGGTGCAAGCGCGCGCTCAGTGCCGCCTCGGGGTCGATGGCGCTGGCGCCCAGGCAGTTGGCGACGGTCGAGAGCAGCGCGCGGGTCGGCTCGATGAGGCCCACCCAGGGCTCCTAGCAGCTGGAGGGTCGCCTTCAAGGAAGGGGTCGCCTGGGTCCGGGATCGAGGCGTTTCGTGACCGGGCCGCGGGGGGTCGGGCGAGGCGGCGCTTCGCTCGGCGGCGCTCGGTGGCATCAGCGGTAGATCAGCACCAGGGAGGCGAGCTCGAGGGTCACGATCCACGCGGTCACGACCATCACCGAGCGGACCATGGCCACGGTCACGTCCTGGGCCGAGTGCTTGTCGCGGGCGCCCTTGGCCACGGCGTCGCTGGCGATGCCGAGGGCGTAGGCGAGGCCCAGGCCGAGGGCGCGCACGCGGAACACCGCGCGCTCGGGCGGGGGGTCGACGATGTCGGCGGTCAGCAGCTCCCAGGCGAGCTGCCAGCGCGTGCTCGGGTCGCCAATTTCGGGGACGGCGAAGACCACGTAGAGCACCCCGCCGCCGAGCATGCCGAGGGTGAACAGGGCCGCGAGGGCGAGGTAGGCCCCGACCAGGCCCAGCCACGCGGGCACCCACAGGTAGCGCGACTCGCCGATGCCCAGGGCGCGCAGGGCCGTGGTCTGCCGGGTCAGGGACATGCCGCCGAGCCAGGCCACGATCGCGTTGGCCGAGGTCGCCGCGAACAAGATCCCCGACAGCGGGGGCGCGAGCGCGATGACGTGCATGGAGCCGATCAGCGAGAACACGCGATCGGGTCGCAGGGGCAGCTCGCCCCCGCCCAGGGAGCGGTGGAGGATGTAGAGGAGGGTGAAGCCGATCAGCGTCGAGACGACCGCGAAGAACGCGGCGGGGCGCCACAGCGCCTGGCGCAGGACCGGGCCGAAGACCTCGGCGAAGTCGCGCGGGCGCAGCAGCGCGCGGCCGAGCTGGGCGAGCACCCGGGGGCCGACCTCGAGGCCGCCCAGGATCGCGTCGAGGGCTCCGCTCGCCTTCGAGGCGAGGCTGCCTGCCGCGCGCGCCAGCAACCCCTTGCTGCGTGCGTCGTCGCTTTTCTCGGGGGTGAGCTCTCGACCCAGGCGCTCGGCCATCTGGTCGCCGACGTGGGCGGCGACGCGTCGGCGCAGGCTCCGGGGGCGCGGCTCGGCGCTGCGCAGCGCGTCGAGATCGGCCTCGGGATCGCTTTGGGGCAGCGCCTCGAGCTCGATCAGGCGCTGGCTGTCGCGGTCCATGAACAAGAAGCGATCGGCGAAGCCGGCCGCGAACTCGAGCTCGTGGGTGATGACCAGGGCCGCGGCGCCGCGGCTGCGGATCTCGGCGCGGAGCAGGTCGGCGAGGCCCTCGACGCGGAGCGGATCGAGGCCCACGGAGGGCTCGTCGAGGAACAGGATCCGCCGCCCGCCCGCGAGGGTGCGCGCCACGGCCAGGCGCTGGGCTTCGCCGCCGGACAGGCGCGCGACCCCGCGGCCCCCACCGCTGCCCCACTCGCGCGGGAGGTCGACGCGCTCGAGGGCGTCTTGGATCGCGCCCGCGTGCACGCCCTCGGTCGGCGGCGGCTCGGCGTTGCGCATGGCCAGGGCGAGGTTGCCGGCGACGTCGAGGTGATCGAAGAGGGCGCCGCGCTGGGGCACGATGCCGACGCTGGCATGGAGCTCGAGGCGCTCGGCCTCGACCCCAAAGCCCGCGCGCTCGAGCCCGGGGCGGTCGTGGAGGGCCGAGACCAGGGTCGACTTGCCCGCGCCGCTGCCCCCGAGCAGGGCGACGATCTCTCCGGGCTTCAGCTCGAGCTCGGCGTCGTCGAGGATCAGCCCGCCGTCCGGTCGGCGCAGGCTCAGGCCCTCGGCGCGCAGCAGCGCCTCGCTGTGCTCGGGCGGGCTCATGGCGTGGGTTCGGGCGCGCGTCGGCGCAGGCGGGCGACGAGCTCGACGTGAGGCGTCTGCGGCAGGGTGTCGTAGGCGCGCAGGGTGTCGAGGACGTAGCCGGGGGCGAGCCGGTCGAGGTCCGCGGCGAGGGTGTCGGGGTTGCAGCTCATGATGTGCAGGCGCGGGGCGTCGAGGCTCAGGAGCTGGGCGCACACGGCCTCACCGAGGCCCGCGCGCGGCGGGTTGGCGATTACCAGGGCTGGCGGGGGGCGATTCCCTTCGAGTCGTGTGGCGAGGAACTGCTCCGCCGTCTGGGCAGGGACGCCGAGGGCGGCGGCGGACTCGGGGTGGGACTCGCACGGCCGGACCTCGGCGAAGCGCCGGCGAAGCAGGCCCGTGGTCACGCCCGCGCCGGCGTAGAGGTCGAGGGCCAGACTTTGGTCGGGCTGGTCCGGCTGGTTCGTCTCGCCGCGCACGAGCTCGACGTAGGCCTTGGCGGCGACCTCGGGGTTGGGCTGCAAAAAGCCCAGCGCGCCCACGCGCAGGGGCACGCCGAGGACCTCGAAGGCGAGCTCGTCGAGGCCGCCCAGGGTCTGCGCCGAGGACCCGCGCAGGGCGTTGCTGCGCTCGCCCTGGACGCTCCAGGCCACGCCCGCGACCGCGCCCTGCTCGAGCAGCGCCGGGCCGAGCTCGCGGGCCGCGCGGCTGTCGTCTGTGCCGGTGACGAGAGTCAAGAGCACGCGCTCGCCGTCGGTCTTGGCCCACAGGTGGCGCAGGTCTCCGGAGCCGCCCTCGTCGTCGTCGCGCCAGGCCTCGATGGCGAGGGCGTTGGCGAGCAGCCGGGTCGCCTCGAAGGCGGCGACGATGCGCGGATGATCGACCAGGCACCCGCGCATGTCCGCGAGCCACAGCCCTTTGGAGGGCTTCTTGGGCTTGCGGCGCGCGCTGGGGCCTCCGACCGGGCTGCCGAACACCAGCGCCCCGCTCCGCCCGGCCACGCTGCGCTTGCTCGACCACCGGTAGCCCAGCTCGGCGCCGCCCTCGAAGGCCTCGACGGGCAGGCCCAGCTCGCTGCGCATGCGCGCGAGCTTGGCCGCGCGCTGGGCCGGGACGGCGGCGATCATCAGCGGGCAGCCCGAGCACTCGGCACGGGGCTCGCCCTCGCTCCGAGCCGCGTTGGCGCGGGCGAGGTGGCGGGGGCAGGGCGGCTCGCGGCGATCGGGGCTGGGCTCGAGGCGCTCGAGGGCGCGGCCGTGGGCCCGGGGGTGGAAGCGGGCGAGGGCCTCGACGAGGACCCGCGCGGTGTCGCCGGGGATCAGCCCGGGGACCAGGAGGGTCCGCTCGCCCACGGCCACGCTGCCCTCTCCGCGGGCCGAGAGCCCGGTGATCGTCGCGCGCAGCTGCGCCCCGACCTTCAGCTCACTCGGTGTCGGCGTCTTCGGTGGGCTCGGCTGCTTCGGCTGCTTCGACATCGGGGGTGGGCTCGGGCTCAGGCTCCGGCTCCGGCAGCATACCCACGCTGTCGAGGACCTCGAAGTAGCGCGGGAAGGTCTTGGCCACGCAGCCCGGGTCGGCGATGGTCACGTCCCCGGCCAGGGCGAAGGCCATGGCCATGCGGTGGTCCTCGTAGGTGTCGATGACCACGCCCGCGTCGAGGCGCTCGCGCAGGGCCTCGGGCGTCGGCGGCTCGATGTCGAGGCCGTCCTCGTGCTCCTCGACCTTGGCCCCGAGCTTGCGCAGCTCCGTGGCTCCCGCGGCGATCCGATCGCTCTCGTGGTGGCGCAAGATCCCGACGCCGCGGATCCGCGTGGGGCCCGTGGCGAACGCAGCCACGACCGCCGCGGTCAGGGTCATGTCGGGCATGTCGGTGAGGTCGAGCTCCTGGCCGCGCAGCTGCCCGGGGGTGTCCGGCCCGCGCATCACCGTGCGGCTCTCGTCTTGCTCCCCGCGGCCGCCGAAGGCCTCGAGCACGCGCCAGAATTGGGCGTCGCCCTGGAGGCTCTCGGAGCCGAGATCGGGGACGGTCACCTCGCCGCCGTAGAGCACGGGGAGGGCGAGGAGGTAGCTCGCAGCGGACGCGTCGGGCTCGACGATGTAGCGCGTGCACGGACGCAGGTTGCGGCTCTCGACCCGGATGATCTCCGTGGTCGAGCTCGCGCCCTCGGGCAGCTCGTCAGTGGGGAGCCACGCCGCGCTGCCCCCAAATGCCCCGAGCACGCGCAGGGTCATGTCGACGTAGGGCCGGGCGGGGGTGCCCTGTTCGAGGACAATGTCGAGTCCAGCGGAACATGCGCACCCCGCAATCACGAGCGCGGAAACGAATTGCGATGACACTGGGCGACTCAAGGTGACCGAGCCCCCAAGGGCGCCGTCCGCAGGCGGTCGAACTGTGAACGGTAGGGCCCCCTCGCCCCCATGGCATTCGAACTGCGCTCCGAGCTCACGCAGTGCTTCCAATAGTGTCGCCATCGGACGCTCCCGCATGCGAGCACTCCCGTCGACCTGGACGGATCCCCACGGTGGCTGTCGTGCAGTGGCGAGCGCCGCTGTGAGAAAGCGTGCAACCGTACCCGCCGTGCCCACCTGCAGGGTTGGGAGCTCGGCCCTGTTTCCAAGCCTTTGCCCCACTCCCGTGACGCGTAAGCCATCGGAGAGCGGATCACCGAGTTGGGTGACGGCGAGGCCGAGCTCCCTCAGGCAGCCCAACATGAGACGGGTGTCGTCGGCGTCGAGGCATCCGAGGATCTCGCTCATCCCGTCGGCCATGGCGGCGAACAAGAGGGCGCGGTTGCTAATGCTCTTCGATCCCGGCGGTCGCAGAACGGCGCGGATCGGCGCCTGGGGTCGTCGCAATTTGAGAGTCGCCTGCACGCCGCGAGAATAGCGGCCCACGGGGCGCCGCGCCCACCCCGAGAGTGACCACCCTGCAACATGACTAACCGTAAAGACTGAACGGAAAATTGCATTGGCAACGGCCAGAAAGCCAGCTAGATCGGCCACGTGCGCTGGCTCGTCCCACCGCTGCTCACCGCCGGGATCACCGTCTCGGTCTTCATGTTTGGTGAGAGCAACGACCCCTACGTCGTGCCCGTGGCACAAGAGGGCAGTGGGGCAAAAGTCACCGTCGTCGAGGGACCGACCGAGGCGACCGAGTGTGGCGAAGGGGCGCTGCGTCTGTCGGCCAACGCCGACGAGTCGATGATGGTCTGCGACGATCTCAGCGACTCGACCTGTGAGCGAGACGCCGAGCAGCTGTGCCCCGCGGGCTGGCAGCTGTGCACCCAGCCTCAGTTCGTCGAGCGCAACGACGGGTGGGGCTTCGGCGCGGGCGCGTCGACGGTGCTCGTCGGTGAGATTCACGACCGCGCCGACGGCAGCGCGGGGCACTTCACCGTCGGCATGTCCAGCCAGCGCGCGCGCCTGTCCAGGGACGTCACCTCGAACTGCGGCTACGGGACCGAGCGCGTCGTGCTGGGCTCCGAGGCGGCGCCCGAGTCTGAGTCGGTGGGCTGCAACGAGCGGCACGTCAAGGCGCTGTGCTGCGCCCCGACCTCGACCTGCGGCAACGGGGTGGTCGACTCCCCCGAAGAGCAGTGCGACGACGGCAACGACGACGAGACCGACGAGTGCCTGTCGAGCTGCAGCTGGCGTGAGCCGAGCGCTCACGTGAGCTCGAGCTGCTGACGCGCGCCTGCGCTCGACTGGGCGTTCCAGACTTGGGCTAGCGACGCTTCGGAGCGGGCGGGCGATACCATGGCTGCGCCATGCATCGCTTTCTTGGATCGACGACCTTGCTGCCCACCTGCCTGAGCCTGGCGCTGGCGCCCCTGCTCGGCCTCGGATGCTCGACGGGAGGGGCCTCGGACGGCGACGACGACTTCGGGGGCTTCACGACCGTCGACGACGACGTCGGCGAGGACACGGCCGAAGACGGCACGGCCGAGGGCGAGACCACGGGGGGAGGGACCTGTGGCGACGGCGTCGTCGAGGGGGCCGAGGAGTGCGACATGGGCCCCGACAACGGCGAGGACGCCCAGTGCACGCCGGACTGCACCATCGCCGAGTGCGGCGACGGCTACGTCTACAGCGCCTACGAAGAGTGCGACGACGGGAACGCGGACGACACCGACGCCTGCGTCGGGGAGTGCAAGCTCGCCGTGTGCGGCGACGGCTTCGTCCAAGCTGGGGTCGAAGAGTGCGACGACGGCAACGAAGACGACACCGACGGCTGCAACTCGATGTGCCTGCCCGGGACCTGCGGCGACGGCGTGGTCCAAGACGGCGAGCAGTGCGACGACGGCAACCGCGACCAGAGCGACGAGTGCCCCGCGTGCCAGCTCGCTTTTTGCGGCGACGGCTACGTCCAAGACGGCGTCGAGGAGTGCGACGACGGCAACGACGTCAACGAGGACGGCTGCCTCGCGCTGTGCACCCTCAACGTGTGCGGCGACGGCTACGTCGACCCCGAGGCCGAGACCTGCGACGACGGCAACCTCGACGACACCGACGCGTGCCCGAGCTCGTGCGAGGCGGCCAGCTGCGGCGACGGCTTCGTCTACGCCGGGATGGAAGAGTGCGACGACGGCAACGAGGTCGACGACGACGCGTGCGACAACGAGTGCGCGTTCAACATCCTGAGCTGCCAGGGCGTCGGCGAGAACCTCGGCCAGAGCCCCAACAACGACATGGTCGTGTGCGACGACCCGAACGACCAGACCTGCGAGCAGGACATGGCCCAGCTGTGCCCCGCGGGCTGGGGGCTGTGCTCGCGCCCGCAGTACGTCGCGCGCAACGACGGCTGGACCTACTCGCTGACCGCCAAGATCGTGGTCGGCGACGCCTACTGCCGCGGCGGCGGCGGTGCCGGGCACTTCACCATCGGGACCTACGAGGATCCGCCGGACCTCGGCACGGACATCTCGATGAACTGCCACTACGGGAGCTCGCGGCCCAGCTGCCAGGCGAGCTACGGCTGCAACGAGCAGAACGTCGAGGCGCTGTGCTGCGCGCCCACGCCGACTTGCGGCAACGGCATGGTCGACTCGCCCGAGGAGCAGTGCGACGACGGCAACGCCGACGACGCCGACGATTGTCTCAGCAACTGCTCGTGGCGCGTGCCCTCCCAACAGGGCGCGGGCGGCAGCGGTTGCTGAGCTCCCCGAGTGTCGACAAAGGCCGACGCGGCTGCCTCGGAGCGGGCGCGTTGGCCTTTGTCCGTCTCGGTCACTGAGCAAACTCGGTGAGCCGACCGGGCAAGTGTGGGAGCACACCGGAGCGCGCGCAGGCTCTTGGCGAAAACGCCGAAAAACCGTGTGTGGCCGCACGAATTCGGCGTTTTGCCGTGCGGCGACACACGTGGGTCCAGAGCCCAGAATCGGCCCGCGACCGCTATATTTACGCCCACATGGTGGAACCCGTCGCATCGCAGCATGAGCCCGTGAACTTCGAGACTCACCCCTCGAAGTACAAGCATTGGAAGGTGAGCTTCGACGGCGCCATCGCCAACTTGGTGATGGACGTCGACCCCGAGGGCGGGCTCCGCCCGGGCTACGAGCTCAAGCTCAACAGCTACGACCTCGGCGTCGACATCGAGCTCGCCGACGCGGTCCGCCGCATGCGCTTTGCCCACCCCGAGGTCCGCACCGTGCTCGTCTCGTCCGGCAACGACCGGGCCTTTTGCGCCGGGGCGAACATCACCATGCTCGGCCAGAGCTCGCACGCGTGGAAGGTGAACTTTTGCAAGTTCACCAACGAGACCCGCTGCGAGATCGAGGACGCGACGGACAACAGCGCGCAGGTCTACATCGCCGCGTGCAACGGGACCACGGCGGGCGGCGGCTACGAGCTCGCCCTGGCTTGCAAGGAGATCTACCTGCAAGAGGACGGCAGCTCGGCCGTGAGCCTGCCCGAGGTGCCGCTGCTCGGCGTGCTGCCCGGGACCGGCGGCCTGACCCGCCTGGTCGACAAGCGCAAGGTCCGGCGCGATCTCGCCGACGTGTTCTCGACCACCGCCGAGGGCGTGCGCGGCAAGAAGGCCGTGAAGTGGAACCTCGTCGACGGCAGCTACCCGCGCTCGAAGTTCCAGGCCAAGCTGCGCGAGCGCGCCGAGGCCGTCGCGGCGCAGGCCGCCGAGGGCCTGAGCGGCGCCGCCGAGCGCAAGGGCGTCGAGCTCGGGCCGCTGAGCGTCGAGCAGATCGAGGGCGGCTCGCGCCACTACACCTGCGTGAAGTTCGACGTCGACGCCGACAAGCGCATGGCCACGCTGACCGTCCAGGGCCCCAGCGCCGAGGACCTCGAGCTGGCCCAAAAGGGCGCCACGGCGCTGCACGCCGCGGGCGACTCGTCCTGGGCCCTGCGGGCCTACCGCGAGCTCGACGACGCGCTGTTGCAGCTGCGGGTCAACCACCTCGACGTCGGCCTGGTGCTGGTCAAGGCCGAGTGCGACGTCGCGCGCACCGTGGCCTACGACCAGGCCCTGCTCGACGCGGGCGGCAGCGACGACGCCAACGCCTGGTTCGTGCGCGAGATCGTCGGGCTCATGGCCCGCACCCTGCGGCGCATGGACCTGACGAGCCGCTCCTTCTTCGCCATGGGCGACGTCGGGACCAACTGGGGCGGCAACCTGCTGGAGCTGGCCCTGGCCAGCGACCGCTTCTATCTGCTCGAGGATCCCGACAACCTCGTGCAGGTCGGCCTGTCCCCCCTGAACTGGGGACCCCTGCCCATGAGCCACGGCGCGCACCGCCTGGCCGTGCGCTTTTACGGCGAGCCCGAGCGCCTCGAGGCCCTGGTCGACAACCGCGAGGTCATGGATCCGAGCGACGCCGACGAGGCCGGGCTGTGCACCGTGCTGCTCGACGACATCGACTGGGAGGACGACACCCGCGTCGCCATCGAAGAGCGCGCGAGCTTGTCGCCCGACGCGCTGACCGGGATGGAGGCCAACCTGCGCTTCCCCGGCGTCGAGAACTGCGACTCGAAGATCTTCGCCCGCCTGACCGCGTGGCAAAACTGGATCTTCATTCGGCCCAATGCGACCGGTCCCGAGGGTGCGCTCACCCTCTATGGACGACCGGAGCGTCCGCGCTTCAATTGGCAGCGCGTGTGAGCCGGGCACCGCTTTGTAGCTCACGCCAGAAAAGTCGGGCTGAGCGTGCACGGCCTGCGTGGCCGTCTACGCTCGCTACGTACCTTCGGAAACGTTTTCTTCACCCCCCTCGCCCACCGTCCCGCCAAGGAGAGCAATCATGACGGCCAGCACCTCAATCGACCTCAACGCCAAGATCCCCAACAACGTCGGCCTCGCCCACGACACCAAGCTTCGGCGTGCGCTCGAAAAATGGCTGCCCAACTACCTCGAGTGGTGGAACGACATGGGCCCGACGGACTTCGCCGACAAGCCGGTCTACCTGCGCACGGCGATCAGCGTGAGCAACGAGGGCTGGGCGCACTACGACCACGTGAAGATGCCGGACTACCGCTGGGGCATCTTCCTCAACCCCCGCAACCCCGACGAGTCGACGATTCGTTGTGGCGACGACGCCGGCAGGAAGGCCTGGTTCGAGGTCCCCGGTGAGCACCGCAACGCCCTGCGTCGGATCATCGTGACCCAGGCCGACACCGAGCCCGCCTCCGTCGAGCAGCAGCGCCTGCTCGGGCACACCGCGCCGAGCCTCTACGACATGCGCAACCTGTTCCAGGTCAACGTCGAAGAGGGTCGCCACCTGTGGGCGATGGTCTACCTGCTGCACAAGTACTTCGGCCGCGACGGCCGCGACGAGGCCGACGAGCTGCTCAACCGCCGCAGCGGCGACGAGGACAAGCCCCGCATCCTCGGCGCCTTCAACCAGCCCTGCGACCACTGGCTGAGCTTCTTCGCGTTCACCATGTTCACGGACCGCGACGGCAAGTTCCAGCTCGCGGCCCTGGCCGAGTCGGGCTTCGACCCGCTCGCGCGCAGCACCGAGTTCATGCTCACCGAGGAGGCCCACCACCTCTTCGTCGGCCAGACCGGCCTGCAGCGCATCATCCAGCGCAGCGCCGAGCTCTACAAGCAAGACCCCAACAACGACGTCCGCAACGCCGGCGGCATCGACTTCGACCTCATCCAGCGGACCATCAACTACTGGTTCACCTACAGCCTCGACCTGTTCGGCGGCGAGGTCTCGAACAACGCCGCGGACTTCTTCGGCGCGGGCCTCAAGGGCCGCTTCCGCGAGCGCAAGAAGTACGAGGACCACAAGGTCATCGCGGGCACCTACCGCATGCCGATGGTCGAGGGCGGCTCGCTCGTCGACAAGGACATCCCGATGCGCAACGCGATGAACGCGGTGCTCCGGGACGAGTACATCACCGACTGCGAGCGAGCGCTGCGCAAGTGGAACAAGGTGCTGGAGAAGGAGGAGATCGACATCCGCCTGACCCTGCCCAGCCCCCGCTTCCACCGTCACCAGGGCATCTACGCCGGGCACTTCTTCAACCCCGCCGGCGAGCTGATCACCGAGGCCGAGTACAACGCCAACCGCGACAAGTGGCTGCTCGTCCCCGCGGACAACGAGTACCTGCTGTCGATCATGAAGCCCTGCTACGAGCCCGGGAAGTTCGCCAACTGGATCGCGCCGCCGACCCGCGGCATCGAAGGCCGCCCCCAAGAGTTCGAGTACGTTCGCCTCTAGTTTGCCCCCGCAGGCGCCCTCTCACCGGGGGCGCTTCGTCGCTGTCCGCTCCTCCGCTTTGGCAGGTGGGCAATGGCGCCCCCTGAAGGGGGCGGGCGTTTCCGAGTGAGACCTTCGTTGCGACGCAGCGGGGGTCTTCGTCGTTGGTGTCGTGCGGGGGAGGAGAGACTGTGCGCGCGTGACGCCGATGGGCTCGGGGAGCGCGCTGCTAAAAATATCCACCCGCCCCCGAGCGCGGCGTGCACTTGCCATGTCGGACGTGTTGTCTTCTGCTGAGACCCGGACCCGGGCCGCCCTGTCGCGCCCGACGGAGCGGCCCGGGCGAGGGGCGCCCGGTGCCGTACCGGTGAGCGTCGTGCCGGCGCCGCAGGAGGATGACGCGTCGGCCGGTGAATCGGGAGCGAGCGAGTTGGGCGGACGGCGTCAGCGAGAGCTCGCCCTGATGGCGGAGGTTCGCCACGCCGACCCGGCGGTGAAGCGCCGGGCCCAGGCGCGGCTGGTGGAGCTGGTGCTGCCCTCGGTGCTGGGTCGCGCGCGCTCGATCGCGCGGACGCCGGCCGACGCTGAGGACGCCGCGCAGCAGGCGATGATCGAGATCATCGAGTCGGCCAAGGGCTTCCGCGGGCAGGGCTCGCTGGTCCGCTGGTGCGACCGCATTGCGATCCGCACGACCTTGAGGTTGCTGCGCCGAGAGAGCCGCAAGCTCGCCCTGGTCGAGGGCTCCATCGATCCCGACATGGTCGCCAGCGAGGGCCCCGACAGGAGACTCAGCGAGGCCATCCCCGGCGAGGTCCAGGCCTACCTCGCAGAACTCTCCAAAGACCGCTTCGAGGTCCTGATGCTCCGAGCCCAGGGCTTCACCATCGACGAGATTGCCTCGCGCACCGAGGCTTCCCCCAATACCGTCAAGGACCGGCTACGCATGGCTCGAAAACAAGTGCAGCGCTCCATCCGTCAGCGAGAGGTCGTGGCCGAGCTCGGGACCAAGCGCGACCGAGGCGGAGGTCAGTCATGAGCGCGACCCGCCACGACTATGAAGAGCTCGTCGCTCGAGCGGCGGCGGGCGAGGAGCTCGACGCGAGCGAGCGCGCCTTCGTCGAGGCCCACGAGGCCGAGCACCCCGAGCGGGCGGCCGAGGCCGCGCTGTGGCGGGCGAGCCTGGAGCTGCTGGGCTCCGAGCCGCCGCGGGCCGAGCTCGGCGCGGCGGAGCTGAAGGCGTGGACCGAGCGCGTGCTCGACGGGGGCGAGACCCCGAGCGTGGCAGCCCCCGCGGCTTCGGCGTCGAGCGGCCGCGCGGGCTGGTTGGTCGCCGCGGGTGGCCTGGCCGCGGCCGCAGCCTTCGCGCTGTGGTGGGCGCTGCCGGGCGATCCCGCGGACGCGGACCCCGGCTCGGTTCAGGCGCGGACCGACGAGGGCGAGGACTCGGCGCCTGCCGACGCCGCTGAAGCGGTTGGGGCGGTTGAAGCGACCGAAGCTCGAGCCCAAGAGCCCGCCGCGCGCATGGCCTTGCTCGCCGGCGCGGCGGCCCAGGGCGAAGGCGCCGAGCAACCCGGCGATGTCCTGGGCGCTTCGGAGCGCCTCGCTCTGGCGGGCGGCCGCGCGTGCCTGGTGTGGACCGAGCCCGTGGCCGTGGTCTGTGCCGAGGGTGGCGAGCTGCGCATCGCCGAGGGCGGGCCCGCGAGCGAGCGGCGCGTGATCGTCGAGGGCTCCGTCGCCGTGGCCGCCCTCGACGAGCTCGGGCCGGGGCAGCGCTTCGTCATCGAGACGCCCGTCGCCGAGGTCCGGGCGATCGGCACCATCTTTGCGGTCGACGCTCGAGCCGAGGGGACGCGCGTCGAGGTCTTCGAGGGCGTCGTCGAGCTCCGCGAGGGCGAGGCGCAGGTGGGTCGGCTGGCCCTCGGCGAGGCCGCGCGCGAGCTCGGCCTTGGCGAAGATGCGGACCCGAGCTGGACCGCCCCCGAGCGCGTCGCCGAGCTCCACGCCCTGGCTCGCTCGTGGCGCGAGCGCGGCGAGGTGGGCGAGGCGGGCTTCGTGCTCGAGGGTGGCGACGCTGCGAAGGCGCATCGCCTCGACGGGCTCGTGCTCGGCGCGGCTCCGGTCGCCGCGCGGTGGTCCCCGGGGGCGGTGACGCTTCAGCTCGGCGAGGCGCAGCGCGAGCTCGTGCTCGAGGCCGACGCGATCGCGCGGGTCGATCTCGCGGCGGACCCCGAGGGTGCCGAGCCCACCACGAAGCGGGGTGCGAAGATCCCGAGCGCGGCGAGCCTGGCGGCGGCCGCCCAGCGCAGCCGCATGGCGCGGGACTACGCCGAGACCGCGCGCTTGTATCGATCGATGCTCGAGCACCACCCCGACAGCCCCGAGGCCAAGAACGTGCCCGTGCGCTTGGGTGACGTCCTCATGACCCTCGGCGACCACCGCGGGGCGCTGGCCGCTTACGAGCGCTACTCCGCAGGTGTGCTGGCCCCCGAGGCGCAGCTCGGGCGAATCAAGGCCCTGCGTGCCCTGAAGCGGGACACCGAGGCCGAGGCCGCGATTACGGCGTTTCGCTCGAACTACCCCGAGGACCATCGCGTCGACGGGCTGTGATTCCCTCCAGGACTAACAAGTCTGGCCCTGCCCGCGCAGTTTCCCGTAATCGGCGACCGCGCGCAGCTATGGACCGCGCTTCCCCCTTCGTCCTACTCTGATCGGGCCAGGCCTCGCCCATGCGTCGTGCCTCGATCAGCGCTTGTTTGTTCGCGACCGCGATGAGCGGCGGCTGCCTCATGGAGGTGGTCGACGTCGTGCCGATCGCAGACGCGGGCGAGGACGAAGGGGAGGTTTCGGATGACGAGGCCGGAGACGAGGCTCCCGCCGAGCAGGACGAGGGCGGCTCGGGCCAGGGCGGGGAGGACGGCGCGCCGCTCTTCGACGTCGGCTCGGGCTCGTCGCAGGTCAGCACCTGCGAGTTCGCCGATCAATTCCCCAGCCACATCGGCTGCGAGTTCTTCGCCATCGACCCGGACCTGGCCGGCCTCCACGACGAGGACCCCTACGTGTTCGCGGTCATCAACCCCCTCGACGAGCCCGTCGAGGTCGAGCTGTCCCGGCGCAACGACCAATCCTGGGCCCAGGTCGAGCAAGTGACCATCCCGGCCCAGCAGGTCTACGCCTTCGAGCCCGGCGACAACCACGCTCCAGGCACGGGCGTGTTCTTGTCGGCGGTGTTCCGCCTGACCAGCACCGCGCCGGTGGTCGCCGTGCAGTTCAGCGGCGGCTACAAGTCGAGCGCGACCATGCTCCAGCCCTCGGCCGCGTGGACGCCCACGACCCACGTCGCCGGCTGGCGCACCCACGAGGGCGTGGGCGAGCGCGCGTTCATGGGCATCGTCGCGCGCAGCTCCGGGACCACGGTCAAGCTCGCGTCCAGCTTCGACGTGTTCCCGAACACGCCGACGGCCTGGGACGTGCCCGACCCGCTCCCCGACGACCCCGACTTCAACGCGCTCGAGTTCGAGCTGCAGCCCGGCGCCCTCGCCCGCCTCGACGCCAAGGCGACGGAGGCCGAGGTCGATCACGGGACCAGCGGGACCACCGTGGTCACGGGCCAAGAGCACCTCAACTCCGTGTTCTCCGTGCACACCTGCGCGGCCATCCCGGACTACGACGGCGGCTGCGGGCACATGCAAGAGCAGCTCGTGTCGCGCCTCGAGGGCCAGCACTTCGTCGTCCCGCGCATGGTGCTGTTCAGCGACCCCAACCAGGACCTGGCCGACGTGCACGAGGAGACCATGGTCCAGGTCGTCGCCACGCAGCCCGAGACCACGGTCTACTTCCTGCACGGCGAGGGCGAGGTGCTCGAGAGCGTGGTCATCGACCCGGCCGACCCCTACGCGGTCTACGAGGCGGAGCGCGAGCTGATCGTGATCGCGGACCGGCCGGTGGTCGCCTCGGCCTACATGACCAACCCCAAGCTGACGAGCCTCGGCTCGCCCAGCATGGTCCAGCTCGCCCCCGTCGAGCAGTGGACGGGCATGCACTACGTGTGGGTGCCGGAGGGCTACGAGACCCACCTGCTCATCGCCAGCTTGGCGGGGGCGCAGCTCGAGGTCGAGCAGGTCGCGACCCTCGACGGCCAGCCCCTGCCGGCCGATCCCCACGCCGACCCGGTGGCGGTCCACGGGGTGTTCGCCGACGAGCTCGGGCAGCGCGAGATCACCCGGGTTCCGGTGGCGCCCGGCCTGTTCCGGGTCACCAGCCACAGCCCCTCCTCGGTGGTCGTGGCCGGCTGGCGCAGCGAGGACGGCTTCGCCTACCTCGGCGGCTGGGGCCCCTCGCTGGCGGATCTGGGCCCCGCAGGCTGAACCGGCGAGCGGGCGGGTCCCCCGAGGGTGCTCGCTACGCAAAAGCACCCTACACTGAACCGAGTGAGCGAGCGTGGCGCCAGTGACTTCCGCGCTCGTGCGCGGGTCGAGGCCGATCGCTACGGCCCGGACCCCTGGATCTTCGTCCGCGAGCTGCTTCAAAACGCGCGCGATGCCGGGGCCACGCGCGTCGACTTCACCGTCGAGGAGGGCGAGGATCGCACGCGGGTGCGCTGCCGCGACGACGGCGAGGGCATGAGCGAGGGCCACGCGCGCCGCTACCTGTTCTCGCTCTACGCGTCGAGCAAGGAGAGCAGCAGCAACCAGGTCGGGCGCTTCGGCGTCGGCTTTTGGTCGATCCTCCGCTTCGAGCCCAAGCGCATCGTGATCCGCTCCTGCCCGCGGGCGGGGGGTCCGGGGTGGGAGATCACCCTCGACGGGGACCTGCGCGACGGGGCCCAGGCGCGGGTCGACATGGGGCCGGGGACGGAGATCATCCTCGAGCGCGGGCCGGGGGACGGGGCCGACGAGCGCCGCCTGTTCGAGGCCGCCCACCAAAACGCGCGCTTTTTGTGTCGCCGGGACCAGCCCGACCAGCCCCTGCCGATCACGGTCAACGGCCGGGAGGTCAACGCCCCCTTCGCCCTCGGGGCGCCCTGCTCCGCGTTCCGCCGCGGTCGCGTGCGCGGGGTGGTCAGCCTCGGCAACGCGCCGCGGGTCGAGCTCTTTTCTCGGGGGCTGCGGGTGCGCTCGGCCGCCTGCCTCGACGACCTGCTGGGCAGCGCCAGCCACACCACGCACTCGCGGGTGCGCTTCCCGGAGCTGCCCGGCGGCCTCGCGCCCCAGGCCCTGCTCGAGAGCGACGGCCTGGACCTGCTGCTCTCGCGCAGCGACGCCCGGGATACGCGGACCCTGCGTCGCCTGGTCAAGCTGGCCCAGGACGAGCTGCGCCGCCTCGTCGAGCGTCAGCTCGCGGAGATTCGCCCGCCGGGCCTGGGCGAGCGCCTCGCGGGGCTGGGCCGGCGCTTGCTCGGGGAGTCGACCTGGTGGCGGGCCGTGCTCGCGGCCCTCGCGGGCGGCGTGCTGGCGGTGATCATCGCCCAGATCCTGTGGGCGCCCGTCGAGGGCGTGCCCGGCGGGGTGCTGCTCGACGAGGACGGCCGCACGCCCGGGGGCGGCCGCCGGGTCGTGCTGCTCGGCTCGGGCGGGTCGGGGGAGGCCTCCGGTTCGACCGGGAGCGCCCTCGGGGTCGAGGGCTCGGTGGGCGGCTCGCGGCCTTCGGGGCGCACGCGCTACGGCGACCTGAGCCGGCGCTACAACGGGCCCCAGGTCAGCGAGCTCGACGCGAGCGCGGCGGAGCCGATCGGTCTGCGCTACCGCCCCGCCGACTCTCGGCCCTACTTCGCCGCGCTGATCATCGAGCGCGTCGGCGGCTCGTCGGAGCAGCGCCCCGAGCTGGCCGAGGGCGCCTACGTGGGCGTGCGCTGCGAGGCCGACTGCGTCGAGGTCCACCTGCCCGTCGCCGAGGTCGCCGGCGCCCACCTGCGCGTGCCCGTGCCCACCGGCCACCGCCTCGAGGTCGAGAGCCTCGACTACACCGGGGTCAACCAGCGGGCCTTCCCCGCGCGGGTCAGCCAGAGCGACACCGGCGAGGCCGTGCTCGTGCTCCCGGCCAACGTCAGCGGGATCCTGCGCTACCGCACCGGGCCCAGCGGCGCGCGCACGCAGGACGCGGGCTCGACCCGGGACGCGGGCACGCACCCCTTGCCCGAGAAGCTCGAGCGCCAGGCCACGCGCCTGCGCCAGCTGTCCGTGCGCAAGCGCGTCGAGCGGGCGACCGAGATCGTCGCCAAGCTCGTCCAGTACGACACCGACAGCGAGGTCGGCCGACGCCACGACGCGGCCCGAGCGGCCGGGCAGGACTTCGTGACCCGCACCCTCGACATCGGGGCCGGCGACTGCGACGTGCAAAACGGCCTGCTCGTCGCGGTGCTGCACGCCGCCGAGGTCGACGCGCGCCTGGCCGTGGGCTGGGTCGGGCACGGCGGTGGCGTCTCGGCCTGGCTGCACGCCTGGGTCGAGTACCTCGACGAGGACGGGCAGTGGAAGATCGCCGACGCGACCACGCAGCGCTCGGGCTCGTCGCGGACGCCCGTGCTCGGGCTGCCGGCCAGCGACGCGGTGATCGTGGCCAGCGACATACCCGGGGAGCCCGCCAACCCCGACGAGGCGGGCGAGGACGCGGGCGAGCTCGTCTCGGCCACGGACGAAGGTGGGGTCGAGTCGGACGCGGGCGAGCCCGTCGAGGGGAGCGCTGCCGAGGCCGGCGAGAGCGCCAACACCGACGCCGAGGACGAGGAGCCGGCCGAGCCGGGAGCGATCGCCCAGGCCTTCGACGCCATGCTCGGCGCCGTCCCCCTGGGCCTGCGCCACCGCGCCGCCAAGCTGCTCGGCTCGCCCTGGACGCCCTACCTGTCCCTGGGCCTGGCGCTGTTCGCCCTGCTGGCCCTGGGCTACTCGCTGACCCGCCGCACGGCCCGGCGCGTGCAGCTGGACGGGACCAGCGACCTGGCCAAGCTGCTCCAGGGCGCTCTGGCCCAGCCCGGGGCCTTCCGCCACTTGCCGGCCCTGTTCCACCGTCGGCTCATTCCCCTGCGCGGCGGCTCGGCCCTCTCGCTCCAGCGCGCGCGCAGCCTGGCGGCGGACGGGCAGCTCTACCTCGGCTCGGAGCGGACCGGCCTGTGCGCGGCGGCGCGTCGGCGCGGGGTGACCCTGCTCGACGCCGCGACGCCCGAGGGGCGGACCGTGGGCTCTTCGCTGGGCGCGACCGACCTCGACCGCTGGGGCGACCGCCTCGAGCGTCGCGCGGAGCTGCCGGTGCTGGCGCTGATCACCACCCACCTGCGCGAGCAGGGCGAGCGCTGGTCCCTCGGCGCCGTCGAGGGCCTGGGCGAGCGCGTCGCCGCCCTCGAGCTCGCCGGCCTGCTCGGCCCCTTCGGCCTGGGTCGGCGCCTGGGCCAGCGCCTGGTGTTCATCGACGCCGAAGATCCCTGGCTGCTCGAGGCCGACGCCCTGTTCGCCCAGCGGCCCCAGGCGGCGGCCTTCGCCGTCCTCGACCACATCCTCGAGCACCTCGACGTCGGGGCCGAGCGGCGGGCTCGACTGCTCGCGCCGCTGGCCGCCCGGGCCCTGCTCGAGGCCACGGGCAAGGGGGGCGCCGCGTGACCGGCCAGCGCATCGACGTCGGCGATCTGCTGACCATCGACGTCGAGTCGGAGCTGCGCAAGCTGACCCAGGCCCAGCTCCAGGGCCCCTGGCAGCTGCCGGCCGAGCTCGTGCGCCGAGCCCTGCGCGGCGGGGCGCAGCGCGTCGAGGTCGAGCTCGGGCGCTCGAGCTTGCGGGTCCGCTCCCACGGCGACGCCGTCCCCCTCGAGGTCCTGCGCGAGCTCGCGGCCCTGCTCGACGCGCGCCGGGATCCCGAGCGCCGCCACCGGGCCCTCTCGGCCCTCGAGGGCTGGGGCGCCCTCTCGCTCCTGGGCCTGGCGGGGTCGCAGCCTGCGAGCTTGGAGATCCGCTCTAGGGCCCCGCGCTCCGGGGGCGAGGGCGCGGGCTTGACCTGGAAGCGCAACGCCGGGGTGAGCCTCGAGCGCTACACCCCGCCGGGGCCGAGCCACACCGAGGTCATCGTGCGCGGGGCCAAGATCGATCGCGGGCGGGCGCGGGAGTGGCTGCGCTCCGTGGCCCGCCACGCTCAGGCGGAGATCGAGGTCGACGGGCGCGCGGTCGACACGGGCTTTCACGACGCGATGTTCGTGGCCCGGACCGCCGTGCCCATGCCCGGGGAGATCGCGATCCCCCGCGAGGGCGAGGTCGCCCGGCTGTACTTGCTTCAGGATGGATTGTTGACGGCGCACCTGAGCGCCACGGAGGCGCCCTGCTTCGAGGCCGCGCTCGAGACCCGGGACCTGCCCGGGCTCGCCCCCGGAGCCAGCGCGGCGGCGGTCCGCGACGCCGTCGCGCCCCACGTCGACGCCATCGTCGGGGCCGCGGTCGAGTGCATGATCGCCCTGGCCCGCGGCGGGGCGGCGACGACCGCCGTCGATCGCAGCCGGCTGACCCAGCTGCTCTTGCAGGGCGCCCGCCGCCGCCGGGACTCGGCCAAGACCATCGCCCGCCTGCCCCTGTTTCGCTGCCTCGAGCCCGACGGCCGCGAGCGCTGGGCCGACCTGCTGGGCCTGCGCCAGGCCGTCCGCGACGACCACGGCGAGCGCCACCTCATCGCCCTGTTCCCCGACCAAGATCCGAGCGAGTTCGCGACCGAGGCCCGGGTCTACATCCTCGACGAGGCCGAGCGCGCGCTGCTGGGCGAGCTCCTCGACCTGGGCTTTCGCCAGCCCCGGCGCCGCGTCGAGGCGCGGCGGGGCGCGGCGACCTGGCTGCGCGACGGGCTGCGAGGTCGGCGGGGCTGGCTGGCCGCGCTGCGACCGGGCGGCCGACCGATCCCCGACGCCGAGCTCGACGGGCGCGAGCGGGCCTTCCTCGCCCAGGTCCGCGCCCAGCTCGAGCGCTGCGAGGTCCACATGTGCACCGGCGGCGGCCCGGTGCGGCGCATCGGCCGAGGGCCGGCGAAGCTGCTCTTGCCCCGGCAGTCGGAGCAGGTCCAGGCGGCCGTGTCCGCGGTGGCCCAGGAGCCGGGCTGGGTCTACGCCGCCCTGCTCGCCTTCCTCGACGGCGACGCCTTCCCCGACCGGGCCCGCCGACGCTGGCGCTTCGAGACCTGGGGCAACCCTTGAGCGGGCCCTGAGCTGCTAGTATCGGCGCATGTCCGTCGAGCTGCTGTCCATGCGTCGTCGTCTGCTCCTGAGCCTGGGCCTCGGAGCGGGCGTGGTCACGGGCGCTTCCTGCATCGAGCTCGCGTCGACGGACTCGTGCTTCGAGATGGCCGAGGAGGCGGACGACGACGGGATCGTCGTGCACGCCCAGTACCGGCCCGAGGCGGACGGCGAGTGCTTGCACGAGAACGCCAGCGCGGTGTCGAGCAGCGCCAAGCAAGAGTGGTGCGGGGCGGAGCTCGAGGCCGTGGCCTGCGGCCCCGTGCGCAACGGCGACTGGTGCGAGTACGTGGTCGTGTTCGACGAGCAGCCGAACCCTTGCGCCGTCATCGGTCGGCCCTTCCTGGTCGGCGCAGAGTCGGTCTGCGCGCCCGTTCGCCAGCGCGGCGGTTGGTCGGCGGCGCTCGGGTCGGTCCGTCTGCCCGAGGACCCGCAGCTGCGCGCGGCTTTGAGCGCGCACTGGGCCGAGGTCGCCCAGGCCGAGCACGCCTCGATCGCCGCCTTCGCCCGCTTTGGCCTGCAGCTGCTCCAGCTCGGCGCCCCGCCGCGGCTGCTGACCGCCTGCCGCGAGGCCATGGTCGACGAGACCCGCCACGCCCGCGCGGCCTTCGAGCTGGCGGCGCGCTTTGGCGGTCAGGGCTCGCTGGGCCCGGGTTCGCTGCCGGTCGCGGATGCTTGCGCGGACTCGGACGCGGTCGCGATCCTGCGCGACGTGGTGCTCGAGGGCTGCCTGGGCGAGACCCGAGCGGCCGCCGAGGCCCGCGAGGCCGCCCGGAGCTGCGCCGAGCCGACGCTGCGCCGCGCCCTCGAGGCCATCGCCGTCGACGAGGAGCGCCACGCGGCCCTGGCCTGGTCCTTCGTGGCCTGGCTCCTCGACGCGCGCCCCGAGCTCGCGTCGACCTTCGCCGCGCTCGTCGACTCGGTCCTGGAGCTGCCGCTGGTGGCGCCCAGCGGGTCCGTCGACGCGCCGAGCTGGGGCCTCCTGAGTGCCGAGGCTCGACGCCGGATCGACCGCGAGGTCCGTCGGGAGCTCGTCGCTCCCCTGGCCGCGGCCCTGCTCGCGCGCCACCAACGAGCCGACAACAGCGCGACGCAGGTCCACGTCCGGGTCTGCTAGTTCACAGGTACAGCCGGCCCACGCCGACGATGTTGTCGCCGCCGTAGCCCCCGGCCTGAGCTTCGGCGTAGACGGCTCGGGCGGCGGCGCACAGCGGCACGCGGCTCGGGTCGGCGGCCTCGCCCATGTAGCGCAGGTCCTTCTCGACCAGGTCGATGGGGAACAGCGGGGCGAACTCGCCCGCGAGCATCAGGCTCGCCGTGCCCTTGGCCGCCGGGCTCGTCACGGGCAGCTGGCCGAGGACCTCCAGGGTCGCGCCCGCGTCGAGGCCCATGTTTTGGGCCGCGCCCAGGAGCTCGCCCATGGCGGCCACCTGCAGGGCAAACAGGGCGTTGACCACGAGCTTGAGCTTGGCCCCGGCGCCCGCGGGGCCGAGGTGGTGTACGGCCTTGCCGAGGTGGGCGAGCACGGGCCGGGCTCGCTCGAGGTCCTCCGCGTCGCCGCCGACGAGGTGGACGAGGGCGCCGGCCTCCGCCTGGGGGCGCGTGCCGACCACGGGGGCGTCGAGGAAGGCCCGCGCGGCGCTCGTGAAGGCCTCGGTGAGCTCGGCGACGCAGCCGGGGGTGAGGGTCGAGGACTCGACGGCGAGGGCGTCGGCGCGAAGGGCCGCGAGGGCTCCAGTGTCCGGGGCCAGCCAGATCGCCCGGGCGGCCTCGTCGTCGGTGACCACGGCGATCACCAGCTGCGCTCGCTCGACGGCGGCGCGGGGCGTGTCGAAGTACTGCGCGCCCGCGTCGATCAGCTGTTGGACGGCCGGGCGCTCGCGGCTGCGGTTGTAGACGTGCACGCGGTAGCCCGCGTCGAGCAGGCGCGCGGCCATGCGCGAGCCCATGGCGCCCAGGCCGAGGACGGAGACGGTGAGGGATTCGGCGACGGTCATGGGCGCAGAGTAGATATTCCAGGAGATCGGGTCGATACCATGTTTGGCCTATCAGTCATTCCAAAATAGAATCAATTTCATGGACCGCATGACCGCCATGCACGCCTACGTCCGCCTCGTCGAGCTCGACACCTTCAGCGCCGTGGCCGAGGAGCTGCGCGTGAGCCAGTCGACGGTCAGCAAGTGGCTCGCGGCCCTCGAGGACGAGCTGGGGGTGCAGCTGATGGAACGGACGACGCGCTCGCGCCGGGTCACGGAGGCGGGCGAGCGCTTTTACCAGCGGGCCAGGGACATCCTCGCCGCCTACGCCGACGCGAGCGCCGAGCTGGCGCCGGCGCGCTCGGGTCGTCGGGCGCGGGCTCGGGAGCCCCTGCGCGGGCGCATCCGGGTCAGCGTGCCGGTGGTCTACGGGCGCCTGTTCATCCTGCCCAAGGTCGCGAAGTTCATGCGCCGGCACCCGGCCGTCGAGGTCGAGCTGGTGTTCAACGATCGCTACGTGAACCTCGTCGAGGACAATTTCGACGTGGCGGTGCGCGTCGGCATCCCCGTCGACGTCAGCTTCAAGGCGCGCAAGCTCGGCGAGTCTCGGCGTCACCTGGTGGCCTCGCCGGGCTACCTCGAGCGCGGCCCGGCGCTGACGCGGCCCGAGCACCTGCGCGAGCACTGCTGCCTGGTCCACACCAACTTGCGCGTGGGCGACACCTGGGCGCTGCGCCGGGGCCCAAAGACCTGGCGCGCGCCGGTCCGCGGTCGCTTCGCCGCCAACAACAGCGAGGCGCTGCTGACCCTCGCGCGCCGGGGCATCGGCGTCGCCCTGCTCGCGGACTGGCTCGTCGAGGCGGACTTGCGCGCGGGCCGACTGCGGACCGTGCTGCCCGACTACGAGCTGCCGCCTGCGCCGGTCCAGGCCCTGACCGCGCCGGGTCGTCACCCCCACCCGCGGGTCCGCGCCTTCCTCGACTTCCTGAGTCCGCCTGTTGCCGGTGGCGGGTGAGTCTGGCATCCTCGGCGACCACTCACGGGGAAGTGGCCGAGCGGTTTAAGGCGACGGACTTGAAATCCGTTGTACTCGAAAGGGTACCCAGGGTTCGAATCCCTGCTTCTCCGCATCAACGAGGGAGCGGGCAGCGTGCTGCTCGCTCTCCTCGTTTGACCGGTAAACGCGGGCAGTGGTCGCTCGCCTCGCCCATGGCGGAGGCCCAGATCGGAGCGCGCGATGGTGTAGAACCCGGGCGTGACCACCGGCCACGTGTACATCGCCACGTCCCTCGACGGCTTCGTCGCGCGCTCGGACCACAGCCTCGATTGGTTGACGAAGCAGCCCACCAGCGAGGGGCAGGGCGACATGGGCTACGCCGCGTTCATGGCGAGCGTAGATGGGCTGGTGATGGGGCGGGGGAGCTTCACGAACCTGCTCGGGCTCCTCGACCTCGGGCCCGAGGGGGACGCGGAGGCCTGGCCTTACGAAAAACCCGTCGTGGTCGTGAGCCGAAGCCTGAGCTCGGCGCAGGTGCCAGCGGCCCTGCGCGATCGGGTGCGGATCGTCGACCTCGAGCCGGCGGCGCTCATGGACCACCTCGCCGAGCAGGGCTGGTCGCGGGCCTACGTCGACGGCGGCTTGCTCGTGCAGTCCTTCCTGCGCGCCGGGCTCATCGAGGACATGATCCTGACGACGATCCCGATCCTGATCGGCGCGGGCAAGCGCCTGTTTGGGGAGCTGCCGGGTGACATCGACCTGGAGCTGGTGCGCAGCGAGGTCTTCGAAAACGGCATGGTGCAGTCGCACTATCGTCTGTTGGCGAGCGGTGGCGCGCCTCGCGAGGGCGCTGGCGTCGAGGGCGAGTGACAAGCGCGGATGGAGGGATCATCCTCGGGAGGTGGCGTCTTCCCCGAGCGAGTCCACCCGCCCCGCCGAGCCCTCCCGCCTGCGCCGGGTGGTGCGCGTGTTGGTGCGCGTGTGCGCGGGCCTGGCCGGCGCGCTGCTCTTGTTGATCGTCGTGGTCGTCGCCCAGGGCTGGCGGGCCTTCGGCAAGTCCGCGGACGGGGCCCGGCTCGAGCGCATGGAGGCCTCGCCGCAGTACGGCGAGGGGATCTTCGTCAACCCGCAGGTGGTGCTCAACTACCCCGACGAGATGATGCGCGGGCTGTCTCGCCGCAGCGAGCACCGCGAGCCCGAGGCCGCGCTGCCCGTGGTCACGCCCGCGCCGGGGAGCTACGACGAGCCGCCGAGCTCGGGCTTGCGGGTGACCTGGCTGGGGCACTCGACGATCCTCGTGGAGATCGACGGGCGGCGAGTCCTGACCGACCCCGTGTGGTCCGAGCGGCCCTCGCCCGTGCCCTGGGCCGGGCCCAAGCGCTACTTCGATCCGCCCCTGGCCCTCGACGCCTTGCCCGAGCTCGACGCCGTGGTGATCTCCCACGACCACTACGACCACCTCGACTACCCGACCATCGTCGAGCTCGCGGCGATGGTCGACGAGCGGGGCTGGGATACGAAGTTCCTCGTGCCCTTGGGCGTGGGCGCGCACCTCGAGTATTGGGGCGTGCCCGAGGCGCGGCTCATCGAGCTCGACTGGTGGGAGGTCTTCGCCCTGCCCGGGCGCGAGGGGGAGCTCGGCGACGGCTTCACGATCACCTGCGCGCCCGCCCGGCACGCCTCGGGTCGGCACGTGTTCGACAAGGACGCGACCTTGTGGGCCGGCTACGCGCTCACCGGGCCCGAGCACCGCGTGTTCTTCTCTGGCGACACCGGCCTGTTCCCAGCGATGGCGACGATCGGTGAGACGCTCGGGCCCTTCGACCTGACGATGATCGAGGTTGGAGCCTACGACCGCGCCTGGCCCGACTGGCACCTGGGTCCCGAGCAGGCCGTGCGCGCGCACCAGCTGGTCCAGGGGAGGGCGCTCTTGCCCGTGCACTGGGGGCTGTGGGACCTCGCCTATCACGGTTGGACCGAGCCCATGGAGCGCACGCTGGCGGCTGCGGAGGCCGTCGAGGCCGCCGTTTACAGTCCGCGTCCAGGGGAGGCCTTCGAGGTCGACGGCCAGGCCCCGGAGCCGACGCGCTGGTGGCCCGAGGTGCCCTGGGTTTCTGGCGAGGACGACCCCATCGAGGCGTCGGGGATGTGAACTGGGCCACGCTCGGAGCTCTCTCGGGGCTCTGGTCTGGAGCAAGGATCGCTCGGGGGATGCCAAGGGCGTGCGGATTTGCTACCGAGATCCACGCGATGCATCGCGTTTCTCTGCGCCCCCTTCGAGCCGCCGCCGTGGCGCTCCCCTGTGTCTTTCTCGCGCTCCTGGCTGCCCCCAGCGAGGCCCAGGCCGCCGGGCAGACCACGCTGGCCAACCCGCCCAAGGAGCTCGCCCCGGGTAAGACCCGGACGAACCACGAGATCGGCGCGAGCACCAACGCCTCGGCCGCGGGACCCAGCGCCTTCATCCCGGCCTTCGACTGGCGCGTGCACTTTCCCCAGACCGGACGCATCGGTCCGCTCAGCGGGCTGTTCCTCGGCGTCAACGTGGGCCCGGCCATTGGCTTTGGCGGCGGCGTGTCGGGCATGTCCGGCCTGTCCCTGGGCTACGAGATCGACCCGTGGTCGAACCTCGCGCTGACCTTCTCGCCGGTGCTGCACAACGACTTTTACTTCAACGAGAACTACTTCGAGTTCGCCCAGACCTTCGGTCCGGCGGTGCGCCTGTACGTCAACCAGAACTGGGTGGTGTACTTCGAGCCGGGCAGCTTTGGGTGGAACTTGTGGACCAACGGGGACGACGTGGCGGGGGGCTTCACCTACCGCGGTGGAGCCGGCTTCGCCTACAAGTTCTGAGGCGGGGGCGGGCTGCTCGCCTATCCGTCCTGGAACACCTCTTCGAGCGAGGTCGCGGTCACGAGCCGTAGGCCCCAGCGCGTGAGTTGGAGGTCGTCGGCCTGGTCGAGGCGCTCGCGCAGCCGCATGGGTAGCGTGCTGAACTTCGCGTGGAGCTGAGCTTCGAGGAGCTCGAGGCGGCCTTTGATGCGGCCTTCTTCGAGTCCTCGTTTGTGGCCCCGGTTGATGGCTTGTTGTTCGAAGGTCAGTGACATCTCGGCGCTCGGTGGGTGAAAGGCGGCCAGCTTGCGATGGAACTCGGAATCTTCGCCCTCCCCCATGACGGCGTAGGCGTAGCGAAGCAGCTGCTCGATGTCTCCACCGTCCTGTTCGTGCTGGGACTCGCCCCGGAGGCGATGGATCCACGTGTTCCACTCGTCCACGCTCTCGAGCACGCGCCCCGGATCCCGGGCGTCGCGGAGCAGCCACAGCGCGAGGGTTTGGAACAGCGGGAGGCTGCGTCCGCGCAGGGACGCATCGTCGACTTGGGTGAGGTCATCGATGAGCAGCTGGAAGTTCGGGACGAAGGGCGCGAGCCCAGGTATGCAGTCGGGTGAGGGGCTGAACTGTTCCCAAAAGCTCCGTGGGGCTCGCCAGCCGTGCTCGGCATGGCTGACCACGATGGGGATGATCGGCGGGAGCGGGCCATGGCGGTCGCCGCGACGGTGGCCGGCCCAGATGCGGGCGAGGTAGCCCTCGATGCGCAGCGGCATGTCGCGCTCGCGCGTGCTCTGGTGCTCGAGCAGCACGTAGATCGGCCCACCATCGACAAAGCGCGTCCGCCACAGGACGTCGCAGCGCCGCTCGCTCAGGCGAAGGTCGAGGACCGCGGTCGGCTCGCTCGTGGACGCGCGCCAGTCGAGGACGGCCACGAGCGCTGGCGGCAGCAAGGCTCGACACAGCCGCGCGGCGTGGGCGGGCGCGCCGAAGGCTGCCTTGAACAGGGCATCGTGGGCGTGGAGCACGGGCATCTTCCATGCCACGGTTCGGCGAGGACCCACGGCACGCTCGAGGCGACCCATCACGCCAAGAGCCGCTCAGCCACCGATCCACGTCGAGACCGGCCGGCAGCTGGGACGGTTGCCCAGGGACTGCGAAGTTTTCACAGTCCCTGTCTACTTTAGCCGTCGTGGACGACGCCACGCCCGCCCTGCCCCACGTCCACGACTCAACCCAGGAACACCCGCAGCAACTCGCTGACGCCGTGGTCCGGCGTCAAGCTGCCCGCCCGGACCCGAGCCTCGATGGCCCCGATCGCCCCCCGCACGCCCGCGTGCTCCCGAAAGCGCTCGACCACGCCCCACTCGATGCTCCGCCACATCGCCTGCACGCGCTGCTCCGCGCGGCGAGGCTCCCACTCCCCCGCGGCGCTCAAGGCCTCGCGGAAGCCCTCGACCTGCGCCCACAGCTCGGCCACGCCGACCCCCTCGAGCCCCGAGCAGGTGTGTACCGGGACGGTCCAGTGCGGGCTCTTTTGGGGCATGAGGTGGAGGGCGCGGGCGTACTCCACCCGGGCGCGCCGGGCCTTTTGTTCGTTGTCGCCGTCGGCCTTGTTGACGGCGACCATGTCCGCGAGCTCGAGGATGCCGCGCTTGATGCCCTGGAGCTCGTCGCCAGCCCCCGCGAGCATGAGCACGAGGAAGAAGTCGACCATGCCCGCGACCATGGTCTCGCTCTGGCCCACGCCCACGGTCTCGACGAGCACGACCTCGTAGCCGGCCGCTTCGCACAGCAGCATGACCTCGCGGGTGCGCCGGGCGACGCCGCCGAGGGAGCCGCGGCTGGGCGAGGGGCGCACGAAGGCGAGGGGGTCCCGGGCGAGCTCTTGCATGCGCGTCTTGTCGCCGAGGATCGACCCGCCGCTGCGCGTGCTCGAAGGATCGACGGCGAGCACGGCCACGCGCGTGCCGGCGCCGGTGAGCTGCCGCCCCAGGGTCTCGATGAAGGTGCTCTTGCCGACTCCCGGGACGCCGGTGATGCCCACGCGCAGGGCAGCGCCGGTGTGCGGGAGCAGGCGCTCGAGCAACGCACGGGCGCTGTGTTGATCGTCGGCGCGGCGGCTCTCGATCAAGGTGATGGCTCGGCCGAGGGCCGCGCGGGAGCCCGCGCGCACGCCCTCGGCGAGCTCGTCGACGCTGGGGCGCCTGCGCATTCAGGCGTCTCCGGGCAGCGTGAGCTCCAGGCTCTTGGCGAGCTGGCTGAGGACCTCGTTGGCGGCCTCGGCCAGGACCGTGCCCGGGCCGAAGATCGCCGCCACGCCCATGGCCTTCAGCGCCGCGTGATCCTGCGGCGGCACGACCCCGCCGACGACGACCATGATGTCGGCGCGGTCGAGCTCGGCCAGGGCGCCCTGGAGCGCGGGCACGAGGGTCAGGTGACCGGCGGCCAGGGAGCTGACGCCGATGACGTGCACGTCGTTCTCGACGGCCTGGCGCGCGGTCTCGGCCGGGGTCTGGAACAGCGGCCCCACGTCCACGTCGAAGCCCATGTCGGCGAAGCCGGTGGCGATGACCTTGGCCCCGCGGTCGTGGCCGTCCTGACCCATCTTGGCCACGAGCAGCCGGGGGCGACGGCCCTCTTGCTCCTCGAAGGCGGCCGTGCGCGCGAGCACCGAGGCGACGGTCTGCCCGCCCTGGCCGCGCGCTTTGATCTCGCTCGAGTACACCCCGGACAGGATACGCGTCTGGGCCTGGTGCCGTCCCCAGCCCTTGGCGCGCTCGAGGGCGAGGCTGATCTCGCCGACGGTGGCCTTGGCCCGGGCGGCGTCCACGGCCAGGGCCAGCAGGTTGTCGCGCTCGCTCGCGGCCCGGGTGTCCTCGGCGCAGCGGGTCAGGGCCTCGAGGCAAGAGCGCACCTGGGCCTCGTCGCGCTCGGCTCGGAGCTGCTTTAGGCGGCTCAGCTGGGCCTCGCGCACGGCCGAGTTGTCGACCTGGAGGACCTCGATGGCGGGCTCGTGCTCGAGGGCGCTGCGGTTGACCCCGACCACGACCTGGTCGCCGCTGTCGATGCGCGCCTGGGTGCGCGCGGCGGCCTCTTCGATGCGCAGCTTGGGCACGCCGGCCTCGATGGCCTTGGCCATCCCGCCCATGGCCTCGACCTCGGCCATCAGCGCCCGCGCCTTGTCGGCGAGCTCGTGGGTCAGGCGCTCGACGTAGTAGCTCCCGCCCCAGGGGTCGACGGTGTCGCAGATGCCGGTCTCTTGCTGGAGCTGGATCTGTGTGTTGCGAGCGATGCGGGCCGAGAACTCGCTGGGCAGGGCGAGGGCCTCGTCGAAGGCGTTGGTGTGCAGGCTCTGGGTGTGGCCCAAGGTCGCGGCCATGGCCTCGACGCAGGTCCGCGCGACATTGTTGAAAGGATCGCGAGCGGTCAGCGACCACCCCGAGGTCTGCGAGTGGGTGCGCAGGGCCAGGGACTTGGGGTTTTGGGGCTCGAACTGGCTGACGATCTCGGCCCACAGCATGCGCGCGGCGCGGAGCTTGGCGACCTCCATGAAGTAGTTCATGCCGATCGCCCAGAAGAAGGAGATGCGCGGCACGAAGGCGTCGACGTCGAGGCCCGCGGCCAGGCCCGTGCGGATGTACTCGAGGCCGTCGGCGAGGGTGTAGGCGAGCTCGATGTCCGCCGTCGCCCCGGCCTCTTGCATGTGGTAGCCGGACACCGAGATCGAGTTGAACTTGGGCATGTTCGCCGCCGTGTAGGCGAAGATGTCCCCGATGATCCGCATCGACGGGCCGGGCCCGTAGATGTAGGTGTTGCGGACCATGAACTCCTTGAGGATGTCGTTTTGGATGGTCCCGGCGAGCTTCTGTGTGGCCACGCCCTGCTCTTGGGCGGCGACGATGTAGAGCGCCATGACCGGCAGCACGGCGCCGTTCATGGTCATCGACACGCTCATGCGATCGAGGGGGATGCGGTCGAACAGGATCCGCATGTCGAGGATCGAGTCGATGGCCACGCCGGCCATGCCGACGTCGCCGGTGACCCGGGGGTGATCGCTGTCGTAGCCGCGGTGGGTGGCGAGGTCGAAGGCGATCGACAGGCCCTTTTGCCCGGCCGCGAGGTTGCGCCGGTAAAAGGCGTTGCTCTGCTCGGCGGTGCTAAAGCCCGCGTACTGGCGGATGGTCCACGGACGCACGGCGTACATGGTCGAGTAGGGCCCGCGCAGGTAGGGGGCGATGCCGGGGGCGGTGTCGAGCTGGCCGCGGGCGGCGGGGCTGTCCTCGCCGCGCAGATCGTCGGCGGTGTAGAGCGGCGCGACGGCGATGCCCTCGGGGGTCGACCAGGCCGGGCGCTCGCCCAGGGCCTCGCGCCAGCGCGCGGCGTCGGGGGCCGGGCCGGTGATCGCGTCGAAGTCGAGGGAGGACCAGTCGGGAAGCTTGCTGTCGCTCATGTCAGGACGCCTCTCCAGCGGTGGGGGTGATGGGCGACTCGAGCCGGGTCAGGGCGTCGTCGAGGACCGAGAGGGCGTCGCAGCCCCGGTGGACGAAGTCGAGGTCGTCGCCCGAGAGGCCGTCGAGGCCCCACGCGCCGAGGTCGTCCTTGGGCGGGCGGCCGGCGATCCACACCTTGGCGGCGCCGGCCGAGCGCAGGGCGTCGATCAGATCCGCGCCGTGCTCGGCGTAGTCCTCGTCTCGCCCGCACACGACGGCCAGGGAGGCTCCGGTCGCGGCGAAGGCCTCGCCCGCCGCGGCGACCTCGGTCTGGCCAGGGAGGGCCTCGACGGCGATGCCCCCGGCGGCGAACAAGTTGGCGGCGAAGTCCGTGCGCGCCTGGTGGCTGGCGAGGCTGCCCCAGTTGACGGCGACGAGGCGCGGCGCGGGCTCGAGGGTGGCCGCGCGGGCGCGCAGGGCCTCGTAGGGCGCGGCGGCGCGGAGCCGGGGCAGGGGCTCGGGGAGCTCGGCGGGCTCGAGCACGGGGGCGGTGCGGTGCGGCGCCTCGAAGTCCTCGGGGGGCGCGTCGGCGCTCTGCTCGGGCGGCGGGTGGCCGTCGAGGACGGGGAAGGTCGAGACCCCGGTGATCGGTCGGCGGCGCCGGGCGATCTGGCGGCCGAGGGCGTCGGCCTGCTCGCGGATGTGGGCCTGGACGCGGCCGCTGACGAGGCCGGCGACCAGCCCGCCCTCGCCCTCGATGGCCTGGAAGCGGGTCCAGGCCGCGCGCGCGATGGCGTCGGTGAGCGCCTCGACGGCCCAGCTGCCGCCGGCCGGATCGATGACTCGGTCGAGCCCGCACTCGTCGCGCAGGATCGCCTGGGTGTTCACGGCCAGGCGTCGGCCCAGCTCGCTGCCCCGGCCGAGCCCGCCGACGGCGTCGCCCTCGGGGCCGCACAGGCCGTCGAAGCTCGCGGTCGCGATGGAGTCCGCCCCGCCGACGGCGGCGGCGAAGGTGCCCACGGTCCCGCGCAGGAGGTTGACCCAGGGCCCCACGCGGGTCCACTCGCGGCGTGAGCTGGTCGCGTGGATCCACAGCGGGGCGCGCTCGAGGCTCAGCCCGCACGCGGTCGTCAGCTTGGCCCACAGCGTCCGCGCGGCGCGGAGCTTGGCGATGGCCTCGAAGGGCCGGCCGGCGATGGGCAGGGTGAGGACGACGGTGGGCAGCAGGTCCGCCGCCTCGAGGCCCAGGGGCTCCCCGCGGCGCAGGAGCTCGGCGAGGCTGGCGAGGGCCAGGGCGAGCTCCTCGGCGTCGCCGGCCCCGGCGTCGTGGTAGGCCTCCGTCGACACGCCCACGAGCCCGAGGGGGCTGCCGAGCACGGCGTCGACGCCCTCACCCAGGGCGGCCTCGAAGCTGCGCTCGAGGCTCCCGGTGCGCAGCAGGGGCGTGAAGGGGTCGTAGATCACGCCGCCGCGCAGGGGCGGGGCGAGCACGCCGCCGCTGAGCTGGGGCGCCTCGTCCTCGTCGAGCCCCGCGTCGGCGAGGTAGTCCTCGATGCCGTCGAGGACCGGTCGGGCGAGGAGCCCGGCGTGGATCAGCAGGGTCGTCTCGGCGACGTCGAGGCCGTCGAGCAGAGCCGGCACGTCCTGGCTGGGGTCGAGCAATAGCCCCGTCGACTCGCCGTCCGGAGCCCGCCCCGCCTGGAGCTGATCGTCGAGGACGACCGCAAAGCCATGGGCGCCAAACTGGGCGTCGTGGCGCGCGGCTGCGTTGGCGGCCCGCACGTCGGCGTGGCGCAGCTCCTGGACCGCCAACCACCCGCTTCCTGCGGCGGCTCCACCCGCCGTGCGCCCGCGCGTACCCGGAAACTGCCCTGGGAGCGAGTTTGCGTGCGAGTTTGAGTCCTCGCTGTTCCCATCCCCCGTGTCCCCCATGTAGAGGGGCTCGACGGGGACGCCGTCCGCCGTCGCGCGCTGGAGGGAACTCAGCGGTCGACCTTTGAGATCCTTCTCGGCCTTGGCCTGCCACTGTTCGCGGGTTACCGGCGGGAATTTTGCTGCGCTCATCAGCCTCCTACGCGTGCAGCTATATCGCACGCCCACCCCCGACACGAGACGGGGGCGATCGAGCGCACCCACCCGGCATCGAATCGCGCACACGGCCCGCCCGAGCAGCCGTGAGCTGGCTCGCGCCCCGTTGACGGCCTCAGGGTCCTCGGTTAGGAAGCCAGCCATGGCCATCGTCATTCACGGAGCCCAAGACATCGAGAAGATGCGCGTCGCGGGCAAGGTCGCCGCCGGGACCCTCGCCTACGTGGCGAGCAAGCTGCGCGCGGGCGTGACGACCGGCCAGATCGACGAGTGGGTCCGCGAGGACACGGCCCGCCGGGGCGCCCAGCCCAGCCAGCTCGGCTACAAGGGCTTCCCCGCCGCCGTCTGCACCTCGCGCAACGAGGTCATCTGCCACGGCATCCCCAACCCCGCCCACGTGCTGAAGCCGGGCGACATCGTCAACGTCGACGTCACCTCCAACATCGACGGCTTCCACGGCGACACCTCCGCGACCTTCGAGATCGGGGAGATCAGCGACGACGCCCGCCACGTCACCGAGGTCTGCAAGCGCTGCCTGCAAGCCGGCATCGACGTCGTGCGCCACGGCGCGCGCCTGGGCGACATCGGGGCCGCGATCCTCGAGATCGCCACCGCCGAGGGCTGCGGCGTCGTCGAGGAGTTCGGCGGCCACGGCATCGGCCGCAAGATGCACATGGCTCCCCACGTGCCCCACCGCGGCAAGGCCGGCCGAGGCGTGCGCCTGCGCGCCGGGATGACCTTCACCATCGAGCCGATGATCACCATCGGCCACCCGCGGGTCGTTCACCTCGACGACGGCTGGACCGTCGTCACCCACGACGGCACCCCGACGGCGCAGTTCGAGCACACGATCTTGGTGACCAAAGAGGGCTACGAGATCCTGACGGCTCAGCCCGAGCCGCTGCCGCTCAAGCGTCCGGCGGCTTGAGCCCCAGCAGCCCAAGCGTGACCGCCCACGCGCGAATTACCGTGGGCTAAAAAACGCGTCCAAGCCGCTGATCGATCCGGGGCGCTGGAGGTACACCCCGCTCGATGCGCCTCTTCCCCCGGTTCACCTTCGCCCTGACCTCCGTAGGCATCGCCCTGGCTGCCTCCCTCAGCCTGGCGCCGTCGACGGCAGAGGCCGCCGAGGTCATGTGCTCCAACGACTACGGCTCGTGCTCCGTGTCCAACGACGGCTTCGACTCGATCTTCTGCGAGTGCGAGGGCGGCGCGGGCGGGGGCTCGACGGGCGGGGACGACCTCGCGGGGCTGAGCGAGGCGGAGCTCATGGAGGTCTGCGAGGGCTGGCTGATGGACTGCGAGGAGTTCGGCTCGGAGTCGGGCTCTGGCGAGGGCGAGACGGGGGTCTTCGACGAGGGCTTCGAGACGACCTTCGGGACCGTCGACGAGGGCGTCGACACGGACTGGGGCGAGTCGACGACTGGGGGCCTCGACGAGGGCTTCGAGACGACCTTCGGGACCTTCGACGAGGGCCTCGACACGGAGGACTGGGGGGAGACGACCTTCGGCGACGAGGGCTTCGAGACCTTCGGTGAAGAGGGCAACGAGAGCACGACCGGCGGGCTCGACTCGGACACGGGCGAGGGCGACGGGACCACGGGCACTAGCGACGGCGGCACGGCCGACTCGGGCGGAGGCGACGACGCGGCCGACTCCGGGGGCACGACGACGGGCGCGGGCGAGACCAGCGACGGCGGCGAGTCCAGCGACGGCGAAGAGGGCGGCGAGACCGGGACCGACGGCGAGTCCGAGGGCAACGCCAACACCGACGAAGCCGCGGACGATGGGGAGACCGCGGGCGGAGAGACCGGCGGCGGCCAGGACCTCGACGAGGCCGGCTGCAGCTGCTCGGCCGAAGACGCCGGGACCCTGCGCAACATGGGCCTGGCGGTGGTGCTGCTCGTCGGCGCCTTCGGCCTGCGCCGCCGGGAAGACTGAGCCGCGGACTTCACAGCCCCTGAACCGCGGCTCACTCGCCGAGGAAGGGCTCGACGTCCGTCCACTGGCAGCCCTCGTTGAGGGCGGCGTAGCTGACGACCATGTTGCTCATCAGCCCGGGCGCGGGTCCTTGGAGCTCGAACTGGGTCTCGAGGACGCCTGCCGAGCAGGTGCAGGCGAAGGTCGCGGTCCCGGGCTCTCGCTGGCAGGACACGCTGCGCTCTTCGGGCCCTCGGGTGCACTCGGAGAAGCGGTAGTCGAGGTTGTCGGTCGAGAGGTCTTCCTCGAGCCCGACGCACTTGCCCTTGCACCCCGACAGGCCCGCGCTGACGGCCGCCGCGAGCAAGAGCGCGGTCAGGGCCCTGGGGATCGCGGCGCTGGCTTTCACGGGAGCGATTGTACGCGAACTCGGTCCGCGCAGATGCGCCTGCCCAAGCTCAGCGCAGGCGGACGGGCAGCGCTCGATAGCGGCGCATCAGCGCCGTCGGCTGGACCTCGAGCTGCTCCGGGGGCACGGCGAGCTGCAGCTTCGGCGCGCGCTCGAACAGGCGCTCGAGGGCGATGCGGGTCTCCATGCGCGCGAGCGGGGCCCCGATGCAGTAGTGCACGCCCTGGCCAAAGCCCAGGTGCTTGTTGGGCGTGCGCGTGATGTCGAAGACGGTCGGCCTGTCGAAGGCCCGGGGGTCGCGGTTGGCCGCGCCGAGCACGGCAAACATCGCGCTGCCCCGGGGGACGACGACGCCCGAGAGCTCGATGTCCTCGGCGGCGTACATGGCCTCGCCGCCCTGGACCGAGCCGTGGAAGCGGTTGACCTCCTCGATCGCCGCGTCGAGCTTGGCCCGCTCCGAGAGGGCGAGCTCGCGCTGCTCGGGGTACAGCAGCAGCATGAGCACGGCGTTGGTGATGAGATAGACCGTGGTCTCGTAGCCGGCGAAGGTCAGCAAAAAGGCCATGGCCACGATCTCGTCGTCGCTGAGCCGGTCGCCGTCGACCTCGGCGGTGACGAGGTTGCTGAGGATGTCCTCGCCCGGGTTGGCGCGCTTGGCCACGACGAGCTGGCGGACGAAGCGGTCGAGGCGGGGCGCCTCCCAAAACAGGAGCTTGAGCAGGCTCGCTACCCCAAAGCGCCGGGACATGAAGGACACGCCGTCGATGAAGATATTGATCTCCTCGTCGGACACGCCCATCATTTCGCTGATCACCGTGACGGGGATCGGCAGGCTGTAGGCTTGGATGAGGTCGATGGTCCCGCCGCGCTTCAGCGCGTCGTCGAGGAGCTCGTCGACGAGGGCCTCGATGCGATTCTCGATGCCCTTGATGGCCCGGGGCGTGAACGCCTGGTGGACGAGGTTGCGCAGGCGCCGGTGCTCGGGATCGTCGGTGTTGATCATCGAGCTGACGAGGTGCCGGACCGAGCGGGGGACGGGGTAGCCGCCCTCGCCCGACTTGCCCTTGGCCTTGGCGCGGTTTCGGGTGACGCGCTGCTTGTCCTTGAGGATGGTCAGGCAGTCGTCGTAGCGGCTCACGAGGTGGGCGCGCATCATGCCGAAGCGCCCGGGGGTCACGGGCGCGTGCTCGAGCAGCCAGTCGAAGGTCGGGTAGGGGTTGGCGATGAACTCGGGATCGGCGATGTTCAGCGGCAGCTTCGGCGCGAAGTCGGCGCGGGCGGGGGTGAGGAACGCGGGCAGGGTGGTCGTGTTCATGGCGCTTGCTCCCAGAGTTGGTTCAAACAGTTGGGTCAGACAGCTGGTTCAGTCCGCGGGCGCCCCGAGCAGGGCGTAGGCGATGGCTGCGAGGTAGGCGTGGATGTCGAAGTTGGGGATCACGGCGAGCTGCAACATGCCGCCGAGGAGGCCGCCCTGGACCCGCTGAGCGAGGACCGGGGCCGGGTTGGGGTCGCGGATGCGGCCGCTTTGTTGGAGCGCGCTGATCGCCTCGGTCAGCGTGGCCGTGAGCGGCTCGACCTGCGAGATCATGAGCTCGGCGATGCGCGGGTTGGTCAGGGCCTCGGCCCACAGGCTGAGCTCGACGCGGATCTCTCGGTCGAGGTCTGGGCGATCGAAGGAGCCGAGGATGATCGCGCGGATCCGGTCCTCGGGCTCGAGCGCCTGGATCTCCGCCATCATCGGCTCGACCTCGGCGATGACCATGCCGGCGATCAGCGCTTCCTTGCTGGCGAAGTAGCGGTAGACCGCGCCGGCGCTGAGCTTGGCCTCGCGGCAGATGTCGCGCATGGAGGTCGCGTGGAAGCCGCGCTCGGCGAAGCAGGCCAGGGCGGCTTCGAGAATTTGCCGTCTGCGCGCCTCGAGGTGCGCTTCGCTGACCTTTGGCATGTAAAACGAATGACCGTTCTTTTTCTTTCGCGCAACAAAAAAATCGCAACCCGGCCGCGAGAGCGACCAGTCGGTGTTCGAGGAGCGTTCAGCGACGCGCGCCCAGGGGGAGGACGAGCATGGCGAGGGCCGGCAGGGTCACCAGGGTGAGCACCGTCGACGCGAGCAGGCCGCTGATGATCGTCAGCGCCAGGGGCGGCCACAAGCTGGTGTTCGAGACCAGCAGGGGGACCAGCCCGACCACGGTGGTCGCGGTGGTCAGCAAGATCGGCCGGACCCGGCGCAAGGTCGCGGTGCGCACGGCCTCGCGGGTCGACCAGCCCTCGGCGCGCAGCTGCTGGGTCAGGTCGAGGAGCACGATCGCGTTGTTGACCACGACGCCGATGAGCGCGACCACGCCGAGCGCCGACATGAAGCCGAAGGGTTGGCCGCCGACGGCCAGGGCTGGGATCACGCCGACCGCGGCGAGGGGCACGGTGACCAGGACCAGGCCCACGCAGCGCAGCGAGTCGAACTCCCACACGAGCACGAGCACGAGGATCACCAGGCCCACGGGGAGGGCGCGGAGCAGGGAGTCGTTGGCTTCCTCGGCGCTCTCGGCCTCGCCGGCGAAGGCCACGGCCACGCCCGCGTCGTCGAGCGCGAGGGCGGCGACCCGGGCCTCGATGGCCCCGCGCACGGCGTCGAGCTCCACGCCGGGCTCGAGCTCGGCGGTGACCCGGGCGAAGCGCTTGCTGGTCTTGCGGGTGATCGCGGCGGGGGCCCACTCGAGGGCGCGATCGCTGACCTCGGCGACGCGCAGCCGCCCGCGGCTCCCGGCGACGGCCAGGTCGCCGGGGAGGTCCATGGCCGAAGGTGCGAGCTCGCGGCGGTCATCGTGGCGGGGGGCGGCGCGCACGACCACGGGCTCGTGGCGCTGCCCGTGGAGGACCGTGCCTGCGGGCAGCCCCGCCGTGTGGGGCAGCAAGCTCGCGCGCAGGGCCGCCTCGTCCACGCCCCAGGGCTGGCTGCGGGCGCGGTCCAGATCGAAGCGCAGGCTCGGCGCGCCGGCGTCGATGGAGTCGCGGACGGCGGTCAGCCCCTCGACCTCGGCGAGGGCTTCGGCCACGGCGCGGGCCGATGTCCGGAGCTCGTCGAGGCGCGGCGAGTAGAGCAGCAGCTCCACGGGCGCGACCACGGGCGGCCCCTGCTTGAGCCTCGCCACGCGCAGCTTGGTCCCGGGCGGCAGCTGGGCGCGCAGGGCCTCGACGCGCGCCTCGACGGCCTCGACCTCCTCGGGCGCGCGCAGCTGGACCAGCATCTGGGCGAAGTTGGACTGGGCCTTGGTCTCGGGCAGGTTGTAATAAAAGTGCGGCAAGCCCCGGCCCACGGTCGCGGTGAGCTGCTCGACGGCGTCCAGGTCCTGAAGCTCGCCCTCGACGGTCCCGCTCACGGCCGCCACGGCGTCGACGTGGGTGCCCTCGCGCAGCTGCAGCTCGACCACGGCCTGGTGGCGCTTGGTCGGCGGGAAAAAGCGCACGCGCAGGGAGGGCAGCGCGGTCGCGGCCATGACGATCATCGCCAGGCCGGGGAGCAGGGCCAGGGCGGGGCGACGCAAGAGGCGATCGACGACGCGCACGCCGAGGGAGCGGGCGGGCTTGCCCTCGCGCTCGCTCTCGCCCTCACTCTCACTCTGGTCGTTCTCGGGTCGACGGCGAGGCCGCAGGACCAAGCTGGCGACCGGCGGGAGCACGAACAGCGAAAACGCGAAGCTGGTCAGCAGGGCGAGGATCACCATCACGGGGATGGCCCGGGTGAAGTCCGCGGCCGCGCCGGAGTTGAGCAGCATGGGCAAGAAGGCGGCGACGGTCGTGGCCGTCGACGCGCCGAGGGGCTCGAGCAGGGCGCGGGCCGAGGCGCGGGCGGCCTCGGGGGGCGCCTCGCCCTCGTCGAGGCGCCGCTGGATCTCCTCGACGACGACGATCGCGTTGTCGACGACCATGCCGATGGCGATCACGCCGCCGGCCAGGGAGATCTGGTGGAGCACGCCGCCGCCGATGCCGAACACCGCGACCGCCGAGAGGATGGCGAGGGGGACCATGGCCGCGCACACCACGGCCATGCGCGGGCCCATGGTGACCAGCAGGACCAGGGCGACGATCAAGGTGCTGAGCAGCAGCGAGCGCTGGAGATCGAGGAGCCGGGCGGCGACGTAGCGGGGCTGGTCGACGACGAGGGTCAGGGACACGCTGGGGTCGCCGAGCTCGGCCTGCAGCTGGGCCTCGAGGGCGTCGAGCTCGCCCCGCAGCTCGTCGCCAAAGCGGACCAGGTCCACGCCGGGCTCGGCGACCACGCCCAGCAGCACGGCGGGCCGGCCGTCGACGCGCACGCGCTCGAGGGGCCGGGGCGGGGCGCGGCGCTCGATCTGCGCGAGGGCGCCGAGGCGCACCAGGGAGCCGTCGTCGCCGACGAGCTCGAGGGCGGCGATGGCCTCGGCGTCCTCGGCCCGCTCGAGCCCGCGCACGCCCACGCGGAAGTCTCCGGCGTGCACGCTGCCCAGGCCCTGGGCGCCCGTGCGCGCGGCGATGGCCTGGGCGACGTCGAGGGTGTCGAGGCCGGCGGCCCAGGCCTTCGCCTCGTCGACGATCACGCTCAGCTCGGGGTCGACGGCCCCGGCGACGGTGACCTCGCGGACCCGGGCGCGCCGCAGGACCCGGCGCCGGAGGGCCCGCGCGGCATCGGACAAGACCACGAGATCGGGCTCGGCGGCGTCGCGTGTGACGGCGAGCAGCATGGACTCTTGCCGGGTCAGGCGGGTGTCGAGGGGCTCGAGGCTCGCGCCCGGGGGCAAGGGCACGGTGGCGATGGCGTCGCGGACCCGCTGCCAGTGCTGCTCGACGTCGTAGACCCCGTCGTCGAGCTCGACGGTCAGCACGAGCACGTCGGCCCGGGAGGTGCTCTCGACGTCGCGGATGTGATCGACGCTCTGCAGGGCCTGCTCGATGGGCACGGCCAGGGCCGACTCGACCTCCTCCGGCGTGGCCCCGGGGTAGATGGCGACCTGGGCCGCCCAGCGGTCGGGCAGGCTCGGGTCCTCCTGGCGCGGCATGGTCGTCCACATCAGCAGCCCGAGCAGGACCATGAGCAGGCTGGTCAGCAGGGGCAGCCGGGCGCTGCGACGGCGGCGGGGGCTGGAGTTGGTGTTGGTGTTGGCGTCGCTCATGACGCGGGCCCTTCGACGACGGCGACGCGCGAGCCCTCGCGCAGGCTGTCGAGGCCCTGGGCGACCACGCGCTCTCCGGGCTCGAGGCCGGCGCGGGCGATGACGTGGCGCCCGTCGGAGGCTCCGAGCTCGAGCTCGCGGAAGTGGACGGTGCCCTCGGAGCCGAGCACGAAGGCGCCGGTGCGCCCCGGGGCGGCGTAGCTGATCGCGCCCAGGGGCACGCACAGGCCCTCGTTGGGGCTGTCGGGGCTGTCGGGGCCGTCGTCGCCCTTGGCCGGCGGGACCTCGAGCTCCACGCTCACGCCGAGGGGGAAGGCGCCCACGCCCTCGGGGCTCGGCTCGAGGTCGGCGACGAGCTCTTGCACGTAGCCCGGCCCGCGCCGCACCGCGCCCACGCGGCGGACCACGGCGACGAAGGGGCGGTCCGTGCCGAGGCTTCGCCCGTGCACCCGGGCCCCGACCTCGAAGCGGCCGAGCAGGTGCTCGGGGACGCGGGCGCGGACGGTCCGACGCGGCTCGCTGGGCTCGATGCGCAGGATCGGCTGGCCCGCGCCCACGACCTCGCCGCGGCGGGTGTGGAGCTCGGCGACGACGCCCGCGACGGGGGCCTCGAGGCGGCCGTGGCGGAGCATGGACCGGGCCGCGCGGGCCTCGGAGCGGGCGAGCTCGACCTGGGCCTCGGCCTGGCGCAGGCTCGATGCCGTGCGCTCGGCCGTGGCCGCGCCGAGGCTGCGCCGGCTGGCCAACAGCTCGCTGCGCTCGAGCTCGCGGGCGGCCTGCTCCCGGCCCTCCTCGGCGAGCTCGCGCCCCGAGCTCGCCGCGGCCGCCCGGGCGCGCAGATCTTGATCGTCGAGGCGCGCGAGCAGCTGCCCCGCCTCGACCGTCGCGCCGACCTCGACCTCGAGGCTGCGCACCCGACCCGGGAGCGCGAAGGCCAGGGACAGCTCGCTGCGATCTTCGATCTGCCCGTGGATGCGTGCGCTGGCGTCGACGCGGCAGCGCTCGACTGGCGCGACGCGGACCCGCGCGACGCCGAGGGGAGCGTCGTCGCGCTCGGGCTCGGGCGTCGGCGCCTGGTCGTCGGTCGTGGAGCAGGCGCAGGCGAGCGCGACGGCGAGCAGGGCGACGAGCGTGGACCGGGATCGACGGTGCATCGGATGCGCGCTTTCGGGCATGGCGGGCGGACGATAGGGAACAGGCGCGCGGGCTTGCAAGGGCATGGAGCACGGTTCAGCCCGGCCGCCGGGCCCGACCCGACCCGACCCGACCCGACCCGACCGGCATCGCGGATGGGTCGAGTCGGGGCTTGGCTTTGGGTTGGGGCTGGGGCTGGATCAGGCCTTGACCAGGCGCTCGGGATCGACGGTGTCTCGGCCAACCACGTTGCGCGTGTCGACGATCAGCGGCGCGTGCTCGAGCACGGGGCCGTAGTCGACGCGGCGGTGGTGGGCGGTCAAGAGCACGGCGTCGAAGCCGGCGAGGGCGTCCGCGTCGAGCTCGGCGAGGGCCGGCACGGCCTCACCCTCGACGCTCAGAGACTCGACGTGCGGGTCGTGGTAGCGGACCTCGGCCCCGCCCTCGCGCAGCAGCCGGATGATCTTGAGCGCCGGGCTCTCGCGCACGTCGTCGATGTCGTCCTTGTAGGCGACCCCGACCACGAGCAGGCGGCTGCCGTGGAGGGCTTTTTGCTGGCGCGAGAGCCCGCTGACCAGGCGCTCGACCACGTAGCGCGGCATCTCGGCGTTGATCTCCCCGGCGATCTCGAGCAGCCGCGTCTTGGCGTCGAACTCTCGGGCGCGCCACGAGAGGTAGTAGGGGTCGATGGGGATGCAGTGCCCGCCCAGGCCCGGCCCGGGGAAGAAGCGCATGTAGCCGAAGGGCTTGGTCGCGGCGGCGTCGATGACCTCGTGCACGTCGATGTCCACGCCGCCCTCGCTGAAGCGCTGGCAGGCGACCTTGAGCTCGTTGACCAGGCCGATGTTGACCATGCGGAACACGTTCTCGAAGATCTTGGCCATCTCGGCGATCTCGGGGCTCGACACCGGCACGACGTTGTCGATGCCGACGCGGTAGAGGCTGAGCGCGCGCCGGGTGCAGCGGGCCGTCATCCCGCCGACGAGCTTGGGGATGGTCCGGGTGCCGAAGTGGGCGTTGCCCGGGTCCTCGCGCTCGGGGCTGAAGGCCACGCAAAAGTCCGCGCCGGGGCGCAGGCCCGTGCGCTTGGCGATGAGCTCGGCGACGACCTCGCGGGTGGTCCCGGGGTAGGTCGTGGACTCGAGGCAGACCAGGGCGCCGGCTTCGACGTAGCGGCTGATCGAGCGGATCGCCGCGTGGATGAAGCGCATGTCGGGCTCGCGCTGGCGGGTCAGCGGCGTGGGCACGCACAGGATGAAGGCGTCGGCGCCCGCGACCGCGGCGGCCGAGCTCGTCGGGCGCAGGCGGCCGGTGGCCATGGCCGCGCGCACGGGATCGTCGTCGAGGGTGCCGAGGTAGCTGCGGCCCTCGAGCAGGGCGTCGACCTTGCGGGTGTCGACGTCGAGGCCGACGACCTCGGCGCCGCCCTCGACGAAGGACAGGGCCAGGGGCAGGCCGACGTAGCCCAGGCCGATGATCGCGACCTTGGGCTTGCGCGGGGCCTCGCCGGCGGACCACCACGCGTCGTGTTCGGTGTTGGCGATGCTTTGCATGGTTCGTGTTGTCTCCAAGTGAGGGCGAAGGAGGGTTCAGGCCGCGGGCTGGAGGGCGGCGCGGGCCCGCTGCCGGGCGCGGCGCAGGCCCTCGAAGTCGTACTTGCGCGGGGCTCGGACCGCGTCGGCGCAGACCAGGGCCTCGGCGGCCGAGAGCGTGCACAGGGCGGCGGTGGTCAGGGCCTCGGACCGACGCCGGCGCAGGTTCGCGTCCTCGAGGGCGATGAGGGTCTCGACCTGCGCCGGCCGCTTGCCGCCGAGGGCCTCGTAGGCCGCCCAGCCCTGGCCGACGAAGTCGTCGGACAGGCCGTGGTCGCGGAGGCGGTCGCGGAGCGAGGAGCTCTCGGGCACGAGGATGAGCAGCTCGCGGCGCAGCTGGTCGAGGTCGGCGGGGTCTTGCTTGCCCAGGCGCAGGCGGCCGGCGAGGGCGAGGTCGTCGGTGCCGTGCGCGGCGACGTAGCGCTCGGCGGCGTCGTTGGCCTGGGCCAGCCAGGCGCGGGCGGGCTCGACCTCGGGGGTGACCTGGGCGTCGACCTCGACGCAGCCGTCGAGGACCTCGGCCTCGGCCTCGACGCTCGCGCGCAGGCGATCGGTCAGGGCGACGAGGCGCTCGCGGACATGGGCGAGGTCGAGGCCGGCGCGTTCGCGGAAGGCCTCGACGCGGGTCTCGGGCTCTTGGGCCAGGCGCGCGGCGGTGGCCTCGAGGGTCTCGAACAAGGTGGCGGTGGGGACGTGAAAGAGCTGGGCTTCGAACATTTGGACGTAGCGGTGGGAGCCCCCCGAGCGCGCGGGAGGGTGGGGGGCCGCGCCCTCCCAAGGTGGGGCGAGACCGGTTGAAGTTGTTGGCTAGCTAGCGAGGAAGAACTAAGCGGCTCCGAGGAGGTCGCGCATCCACTGCACGCCAGCCTCGCAGCCCGAGATCACCGTGCTGCGCCGGGGATCGTTGCGGTCGGGGAAGCGGGCCACGACGCCGCCCGCCTCCTCGACGAGCAGGCGCGTGGTCGCGAGGTCCCAGCGCTCCATGGCGGCGTCGAGGACCAGCGCCGCGCTGCCGCGGGCGACTAAATAGTGCCCAAAGGCGTCCGTGTACGAGCGGAAGAACTTGAGCCGACCCTGGGCCCGCTCGATCCACTCGCTGTGCCCGGACAGCGCGAAGGTGTAGGGGTCGCCGTGACAGACGATGTCCTGCTCGGGGTCGAAGCTCGGGCTGACTCGCACGGGGCGGCCGTCTTCGTGGGTCCCGCAGCCGCGCACGGCGTGCAGGCGCCGGCCGATGCTCGGGAAGTCGGCGACGGCGACCACGGGCACGCCGCGCTCGCGCAGGCAGATCAGCGTGGCCGCCAGGGGCACGCCGTGGACGAAGCCGGCGGTGCCGTCGATGGGATCGATGACCCACTCGTAGTCGGCCGCGGGCTCCGGTGAAGCTCCGCCTTCGTGGTCGGAGAGCTCCTCGCCGAGGATGGCGTGGTCGGGGAAGTGGGCGCAGATCAGCGCGCGGATCCTGGCCTCGACCTCGAGGTCGACGGCCGTGACCACCGAGCCGTCCAGCTTCATGCGGGCCCCGAGGGAGTCCGAGCCCGAGCCCTCGGCCGCGCGCACGAGCTCGCGGGCGAGATCGGCCGCGCGCAGGGCCAGGGCCAGGGCGCGGCGATGCAGCTGCGGCGCTGCGTCCAGGGGCTGGGCGCGCGGGGTGGTCACGCGGGGACCTCCACGGCCGCGGCGATCATCGCCTCGACCTTCGCCCGGATCTCGGGCCGCGCCAGGTAGTCGATGCGCGCGATGTACTCGTTGCCCAGCAGGGCCTCGCCCGCGTACTCGGGCAGATCGGCGGTGTAGCCGAGGTACTTGTAGCAGGCGCAGATCATCCCGTCGTGGAGCAGGTGGGCCTCGCCCTTGGCCTCGGGCCGGCGGGCGTAGTAGCGCCGGAGCAGGCGCTCGCCCAGCTCGAAGTCGAGGGCGTCGGCCTCGACGAAGGTGAACTCCATCAAGGTCACGGCCAGGTCGATGAGGAACAGGCCGAAGTAGCTGTCGTCGAAGTCGATGACCCCGCGGATCTGATCGCCCTCGACGATGACGTTGTCGAAGTAGAGGTCGGCGTGCACGACCCCGCGCTCGAGGGCCGGCACGCTGCCCTTGGGCTGGTCGAAGCGGGCGTGGCTGCGGGCCCACACCTGGCGCAGGCGCTCGGCCGTGGCCGGACCCTCCCCGGGCAACGCGGCGATGCGGTCCAAGGTGGCCTGGCCGAGCTCGCGCACGAACTCGAGGTCGGCGCGGGGCTTGTCGCCCTCGGGCACGAAGCCGCTGAGGGTGCGCTGCATGTCCGCGAACAAGCTGCCGATCTGGTCGACGACGCCAGCGTCGATGGCCTCCCGGGGCAAGGTGGTGCCGGGGATGAACTCGAGCACGGCGTAGTGGCGGGCGTGGGCCTCGGACCAGGCGACGGTCTTGCCCTCGCGGTTGGCGATCACCCGCGGGCAGGGGAAGTTGGCCTCGGCCAGGCGCGCGAGGGTCGAGAACTCGAAGCGCAGGGCGTCGGCGCTGCGCTCGGGCGGGTACAGGCGCAGGAGGAAGTCGCCGGCGTCGGTGCGCAGGACGTAGTTGGTGTTGATGATCCCCGTGACCAGGGGCTCGACGGAGCGCAGCTCGCCGAGGCTGTAGTCGGCGGTCAGGTCCGCGACGGCGCCGCGGTCGAGGTCGATGAAGGCGTGGAGTCGGTTCATGATCGGGTGTGCTGGGCCGGGTTGGGCAAGCGGAGGAAGGTGTGAAGCTCGGCGCCCCAGCGCCGCTTGTGATCGGCGAGGGCGCGCTGATGGGAGAAGCCGAGGTCGACGCGCTCGACACCGCGGAGGCTCAGGAGCTGGAAGGCGGCGTCGAGCATGGCGTAGTTGGGGCCGAGCTCGCGGGCGCGCGCGCTCCAGCCGTTGAGATAGTAGGCAGCCTCGCGGTTGTTGGGGCTGAGCACGAAGCAACCCACGCTGATCAGCTCGTCGCGCAGCCACGCGCCGACGGCCAAAAAGTTTGGGCTGGGGGCCTCGGGGATCATCCCCTCGATCAGCGCGGGCGGGCTGAGGTAGGGGGACTCGACCCGCGCCTGGGTGGCGTGGATCAGCTCGACGGCGTCGCCGCGCTCGCGCGCCGTCAGCAGCCCGACGCGCAGCCCGGGTCGACGAAGGATCTTGCGCAGGGCGGTCCGCACGGCTCCGTCATAGCTCGCCCGGAGCTCGCCGCCGAGGACTTTGACCGCGGTCTGGGAGCGGTGCGCGTCCCAGCGCGGGGCGCTGAGCTGCTCGGGGCGCAGGGGCGGCGTGACCAGGCGCAGGCAGGGCTCGCCGAGGGTCTCGCCGAGCTGGGCGAGGGCGTCGAGCTGGTGGCGCAAGGGCGCCGGCTGGCCCGCGCGGTCGTAGACCCCGCCGTAGCCGATGTGCCCGCACACGAAGCCCTCGGCGGCCAGGCGTCCGCCCCGGAGGATCGGCACGTGGAGCTCGCGGGCTTTCTTGCCACCCGTACCGAGGGTCACGACGTGACGCTCGAAGCGGCCGCCGAACACCGCGGCGACGTGGCGGCCCCAGGCCTCGCTGGCGTAGGGGGACCAGCGCGCGTCGACGCTCACGGCTGCACCTCCGCGCTCGCGGGCTCGAGCTGAGCGAGGCTGGCGAGGGCCTCGGCGACGCGCTCGACCTGCGCGGGGCTCAGCCAGCCGCGGCAGGGCAGGAGCAGCAGCTTGGGCCACAGCGCCTCGGCGTGGATGAGCGGGGCTCGGGTGTAGCCGGCGTAGCGCGGGCTGTGGTGCAGCGGGAGGTAGAGCCAGCTGGTCTCGACGCCTGCCGCCGCCAGGGAGCCCGCGAGGACGTGGCGCTCGGAGGGCGGGACCTCGACGGCGAAGTAGAGCCGCGGCAGCGCAGGATCGTGGGGTCGCAGACGGAGCCTGGCGGGCGTGCGCGCGGCGAGGCGCTCGGCGACGCGGGCGGCGAGCTCGGGCTCGTCGGTCTCGGCGAGGCGAGCGAACACCCGCACGGCCGTCGCTCCGTCCATGTCGGCGGCGTAGGGCGGCGGCAGGGGATGGGCGAGGGCGTCGGCGACGTCCGTGAACCACGGCCGGGGCGTCGCCGGCTCGTCGGCGCGGGCGCGGGCGAAGGCGGCCCGGCGCCAGCGGATGTCGAGCTGCTCCCGCGCCGCCTGCACGAAGGGCGCGAGGGCGGGGGCGTTGACGACCAGGGCGCCGCCTTCGCCCACGCACACGGGCTTGTGGCGGCCAAAGCTGAGCACGCCGAGCTGACCGCCCGCGCCGGGGCAGCGCCCGGACTTCGGCGCGCCCGCGAAGGCCTGGGCGGCGTCGTCGATGACGGCCACGCCCGCGGCCTCGGCCCACGCCTCGACGGCCTCGAGATCGACGCGCTCGCCGAGCACCGACGCGGCCACGAGCGCGAGGCTGCGCTCGCTGGCGACGGCCTCGATGGCCGCCAGATCGGGCACGGCTCGGTCCGGCGCCGTGTCGCACAGCACCGGGGTCAGGCCCACGTCGAGCACGGCCTCGATGACCTGCGGGCAGCCGAAGCTGGGCACGATGACCTCGTCGCGGCGCCGGCCCTGGAGCGCGCCAGCGCTCGCGTCGAGCTTGGCCAGAGACAGCGCGTGGAGGGCGAGGCTCAGGGCCGCGCGCCCGCTCGTGGTCGGCACGACGCGCTCGGGTTCGCGGCCGAGCTGGCGGCCCAGCTCGTCGCGGAGGGCCCGGAGCGTGCCGCGGGCGCTGCCGTGCTCCGAGCCGTCACCGAAGGCGAGGGCCTGGTCGATGGCGAGGGCGGGCGGCCGGCACAGGGGCACGGCCAGCTCGCGCGGGTAGGGGTTGTAGCGCGTGTCCACGAGCGTCGACTCAGCTGCTTCGAAGGTGGCCTGGACGGCTCGGCTCAGCGGGACAGCTCGGTGTCCCCGGAGAAGGCGGCGCGCAGGGTCTGGTGGACCACCTTGGTGTAGACGCTGAGCTCGTCGAGGCTGACGTACTCGTCGGGGCCGTGGGCGCGGGCGAGGCTGCCGGGGCCGTAGATGACCGTGGGGATCGAGAAGGACTCGAAGATCCGCGCATCGCAGGCGCTCGGGAAGTCCCGGGCCTCGCGGCGCGCCGCGTCGACCTTGGCGATGCCCTCGAGCTCGACGCGCAGCCCCGCGGCGAGGCCCTCGTGGCCCTCTTGGCTGGCCGGGAAGCGCAGGCCGTAGGGGGCGACCTGGGGCGGCTCGGCGTCGGGGAAGGCCGCGCGCAGCCGGGCCTCGAGCTCGGCGATCACGGCGTCGAAGGTCAGCGAGGGCGGCAGCGCGGCGGTGACCAGGAGCTCGGCCGAGGCCGCGGGCACGGCCGCGTCGGAGCCCCCGCGCAGGACGCCCGCGCACAGCGAGCGCACCGGGTCGCCGCCGAGCTGATCGCGGCACCACTGGTCGAGCTCCTCGAGGATGGTGAACACGCGCACGGCCTGGCTCAGGGCGTTGGCCGAGCCGTCGCTCAGGCACATGTGCCGGGGCCGGCCGCCGCACACGACCTTGAACTGCTCGAAGGAGCGGGTCCGCGTGCACACGGCTCCGTCCGTGGGCTCGCCGATGAGCGCGGCGTCGACCTTGCCGTCGAGGGTCGAGAGCGTGGCCAGGGTCCCGTTGCCGCCGATCTCCTCGTCGACGACGAAGTGCAGCAGCAAGCGCCCGCCCAGGCGCGCGCCCTCGGCCTTGGCCCGGCTCAGGGCCTCGGCGACGGCGACGAAGCAGGCCACGGCGCCGAGCATGTCGCTGCTCCCGCGGCCGTAGAGGAGCCCGTCCTCGACCCTCGGCTTGCGCCAGCCCTCGGGCTTGGACCACTGCTCCGGCGCGGTCACGAACTCGACGTCGACGTGGCCGTTGAGCAGCACCGTGGGTCCGGGCTCGCCGAAGTCGAGCTCGCACACCAGGTTCTCGCGCACGGTCTCGCGGTAGCCCGCGAAGGGCCCGCCGAAGTTCTCGACGTGCACGTAGCAGGGGTGCTTTTCGATCTCCTCGTCGTAGATCCGGCAGCGGCGGATGCTGGCCCCGAGGGCGCGCATGCGCTGCTCGAGGTAGTCCATGGCGTGGCGCTGGCCGGCGCTGTCGTAGACGGGGTGCATGGCGATGAGCGCCGAGGCGGTCTCGACGATGGCCGCGGTGTCCAGCGGCGAGCCAGCAGTGGTCGGGGTGGCGATGGGCGTGTTCATGATCGGGAAGGGCTCGCGGGTGCGGGGCTGGGGGCGGACGGTTGCGCGTCGCACCAGCGCATCACGGCGCGGGTGTTGACGCGGTTGCGGTAGTCGTCCTCGGCGACCTCGAAGGTGACCTGCTGGACGTGGGGGAGGCCGCGCATGGCGGCCAGCAGCTGGGCGTAGGTCGACTCGGGCACGCTCGCGGCCCAGGGCGTCTGGCCCTCGTGGCAGCGCTCGCGCCGGCCGTCGGGGCCCGGCTGGGTCCGGGCGAGGCCGCGGAACGCAGAGAAGTGCCAGTGGACGATGTCGGGGGCCAGGTCGAGGAAGTCGAACAGCCCGTGCTCGCGCAGCGAGGGGTAGGCGCGGCGCTCTCGCTCGTCGAGCACGCCGGCGCGCAGCTGCTCGACCACGTACATGGTGTAGCTGTAGTGGCAAAGGTCCCAGGTGACGCGCAGCTGGCCGCCGCACAACCCCTCGAAGTCGCTGGGGAAGACCAGGGTCGGGTCGAGCTCCCGGCCGTAGTTGCCCATGATCGGCATGTTCTCGAGGCCGACCCAAAAGGGCGCGTCGCGCAGGCGGTCGCGCAGGTGCACGCAGAACTCGGCGAAGCGATCGCGGGTCCGCACGGCCAGGTCCGGGGTCCAGTCCTCGACGGGGCGGATCTGGTTGGAGTGCAGCACGACCCCGGCGACGCCGAACTGAGCGGCCAGCTCGAAGCACTGCCACAGCCGCCGGCGCACGGCCTCGTCCTCGACGTAGTTGGCCCGGTTGACGGGGAAGTGGAACAGCATGCGCCCGGGCGGCATGCGCACGGCGACCTCGGCGAGGTTGCGCCGGACGAGGGCCCAGCGCTCGGCCTCGAGCAGGTCCTCGGCGTCGAACACCACGGCCTCCACGGCCAGGTCCTGCTCGGCCCAGTCGGGGTCGAACTGGCTCAGGTCCGTGGCCAGAAAGGGCAGGCAGTAGCGCATCTCAGCGGCCTCCGAGGGCGCCGTCGAGGGCGGCGAGGACCCGGCGCTGGGCGGCCTCGTCGAGCTCGGGGAACATCGGCAGGCTGAGCAGGCGCGGGCCGATGGCGTCGAGGCCGGGGAAGCGCGCGCTGGCGACGAGCGGCTGGTCGGCGAACGCGGGCTGCTGGTGCAGGGGCACGTAGTGGACCTGCGGGCGGACCCCTTCGGCGGACAGGCGCTCGAACAGGGTGAAGCGATCGACGGCGGTGTCCTCGAGGGTGACCGGGAACAGGTGGTAGGCCGAGTCGCCCAGGCGCGCGGGCGTGCGGCAGCGCAGCCGGGGATCGCTGGCGAAGGCGTGGTGGTAGCGATCGGCGATCGCCAGGCGACGCTCGCGGTTGGCCGCTAGCCGGCCGAGCTGCACGTGGGCGATGGCCGCGTGGAACTCGGACAGGCGCAGGTTCAGGCCCGGGGTCGCGACCTCGTAAAACCAGGGGTTGCGCGCGCCTCGGGTCGTCGCCAGCTCGGGCGCGCCGCCGCTGCGATCCATGTTGTGGTTGCGGAGCATCCGAAGGCGCGCGGCGAGCTCGGGGGAGCGGGTGAACACGGCCCCGCCCTCGCCGCTGGCGACGTTCTTGGTCGGGTGGAAGCTGAACACCGCGCCCATGGAGCTGGCCGCGGGCTGCCAGTGGCGCAGGCCCTCGCCGGCCTGGCGGAACAGGCCCAGGCCGTGGCAGCCGTCCTCGAACAGCACCGCGTCGTGGGCCTGGGCGAGCTCGGCGATGGCGTCGAGGCCCGCGTCGGAGCCGGCGAACAGCACGGGGTTGACGACGATCAGCTCGTAGTCGCCGCGGACCCGCTCGAGCAGGGCGGACAGGGCCGCCGGCGACATGTTGAGGGTCTCGGGGTCGACGTCGACGAGGCCGATCTCGTAGCCGGTCCGCAGGGCGCAGGCGGGCCCGGCCGCGAAGTTGAGGGCCGAGCTGAGGTAGAGGGCGCGGCGGCGGGGCGCGGCGCCGAAGGCCTCGTCGCGGCCGAGGCCGCGGAGCTCGGCGAGCATGGCGTAGAGGGCGAGGGTGCCGTTGGCCATGGCCACGACCTCGCCGCCCTCGCCGTCCTCGCCATCGGGAGACGCGCCGAGCAGCTCGGCGAGCTGCGCCTCGAAGCGCGCGAGGTAGGGCCCGTTGGTCCACTGCCCCGAGCTCAGCACCTCGAGCAAGGCCGCGCCCTCCTCGGGCCCCCAGCGGGGCCGCACGTAGGGGATGGTCTCGGCCATCAGGCTCGAGCCCCCGAAGCGGCGCGGGTGCGGATGTCGTCGAGGGTCCGGCGCACGCCCTCGCTCAGGGGAGTCGCCGGTCGGAAGCCGAGGGCCTCGCGGGCCTTGCCGTTGTCGGCGACGCGGCGCGAGACCTCGAAGCGCTTCGAGCGACCCACGGACGGATCCTCGTGGTCGCGGTGGATGACCTGGGGCTGCTCCCCGGCGCTCAGGCACACGAGCTGGGCCAAGCTGGCGATGGTCAGGGTCTCCTCGGACACGAGGTTGAAGACCTCGAAGCTCCCGGCCGCCCGCGCGGGGGCGCGGCGCTCGAGGGCGGCGACCATGGCCGCGGCGATGTCCTCGATGAAGGTGAAGGTCCGGGTCTGCAGGCCGTCGCCGTGGACCACGGGCGCCTCGCCCTGGAGCGCCGCCCGACAAAACGCGGGCACCACGAAGTCCGCGCGCTGGCCGGGGCCGTAGGCGTTGAACAGGCGAAAGGCGGTGTAGCTCAGGCGCGCGCCCTCGGGGCTGGCCGCGGCCGCGGCCATCAATTTTTCGCCGGCGACCTTGCTGCGCCCGTAGGCCGAGCGCGGGGCGGGCTCGTCCTGCTCGCGGAAGATTCGACCCGGCTCGCCGTCGCCGTAGATCTCGGAGGACGAGGTGAACAGCAGGTGCTCGACACTGGGGGTGGCGATGGCCGCGGCGATCACCGCCTCCATGCCGCCGACGTTGACCTGCTCGACGATGTCCTCGCGCTCTTGGCAGGCGCGCACGCCCAGGGCGGCGGCGAGGTGGAACACCGCCTGCTGCCCGGCGAAGGCCTCGCGCAGGGCGGCCTCGTCGAGGATGCTGGCCTCGATCCAGCGCGTGCTCGGGCCGAGATCGGCGGGCGCGGGCGCGGTGTCGAGGATCGTCAGGGTGTGCTCGTTGCCGAGGGCGCGGCGCAGGGCCTGGCCGACAAAGCCGGCTCCGCCGGTGATCAGGATCTTCATGGCGATGGGTCTCGCTTGGAAAAAGGCTGGGGGCGGGCCCCGGAGCGCGGCGCGGGTCCGGGGCCTCGCCAGAGGTGGGAGTGGAGAGGGGAGCGGGCTCAGATCTTGGCGCCGCGGATGTGCGGGCGGACCTGCTCGTCGAACAGCTTCATCGACTCGAGCACGCGGTCGCGGTCGCCGATGGCCTCGAAGCCGATGACCACGCGCTTGACCCCGGTCACGTCGATGACGTGCTGGATGGTCTCGATGGCGTCCTCGGGGGTGCCGATGGCGTTGAGGCGCAGCAGGTTGTCGACGACCTTGCTGATCGCGGTGTCGCCCTTGATGACCGCCTCGCGCCACTTGCGAAGGTGCCAGTCGTAGCACTCGACGCCGTGCTCGCGGACGATGTCGATGATGTTCTGGGCCTTCTCGACGGCGTCCTCGAACCAGTGCAGGTACTGGCGGCACTCCTCGCGCACGCGCTCGCGGTCGGGATCGACGGCGACGATCATCGCGATGGTGTGCTCGATCTCGTCGGGGTTGTGGCCGTGCTCCTCGGACAGGGCCCGGTAGAGCTCGACGTTGCTGGCCTTCTCGTTGTGCTCGATGTCGTGCTGCATGATCATCGGCAGGCCGTTCTTGGCGGCCCACTCGATGGTCGAGGGCGACATCGCGGCGCAGACCATGGGCATCTTGGCCGAGTAGGGCCGGGGGTTGACCGGCACCGGCGGGAAGTTGAGGAAGGGGCCGTCGCTGCCGACCACGCCCTTGGTCCACGCCTCTTGCATGATGTCGTAGTAGTTGTGGGTCATCGCGCGGGTGTCGTGGATGTCGACGCCGAACACGGTGAAGTCCTTGTCGAAGAAGCCGCGGCCGATGCCGAGGATGAAGCGCCCGTCGCTGAGCTGGTCGAGCAGCGCGGCCTGCTCGGCCATGCGCACGGGGTGCTCGAGGGGCAAGATGCTGATGGCCGTGCCGACCTTGATCCGCCGGGTCGCGCCGAGGATGTAGGAGGCCATGACCATGGGCGAGCCGCACAGGCCGTAGTCGGTGAAGTGGTGCTCGAGCATCCAGGCGCTCTCAAAGCCCATCTCCTCGGCGACCTGGCCGTAGAGCTTGGCGTTCTCCAGCACGCGCCGCTCGGTGAACTGCGGCGGGCGGGCGGTGTTCAAGAACATTCCCCATTTGATGTCTTCGGATTGCGTCATCGTGATTCGTCTCCAGGGCGCAGCCATGGCGGTGCCAGGCGTCGACCGAGGGCGGCCGAGCGCGGGCGAGGGGCTGCGCGTGTTCGTGGCTAACTATGCAGATTGGGTCTCGTCGTGGGTGTGGGTGGGGCGGTCAGCGGACCGAGCGTCGGCGCTCGGCGATGACCTGGGCGGTCAACATCTCGAAGGTGGGCTCGCGCTCGATGGCGGGGAAGCTCGGGGGCAGGCCGGCGCGCAGCCACTCGCCGCCGGTCTCCAGGGCCATGACCGCGCCGGTCAGCTCGCGCAGCATGGCCTGGGCGATGCGCGGGTTCTTGGCCAGGTTGTGGCCCGAGCCCTCGAGCTTGCACATGCGCCGCTCGGGGTGGTTGGCGAGATCGAGGGCCTCTTCGACCTCGGACTCGAGCACCCAGTCGTCGTCGCGGGCGATGAACGCGACGATCGGCACGCTCGCGCGGTCGAGCTCGGCGCGGGTGGTCTCGGCCGGGTTCCAGCCCAGCTCGTGGGCGTCGGTGGCGAAGCCCAGGGTGCGGATGTGGTGGCGCTCCTCGAACACCACCGTCTCGGGCAGCTGCTCGGGCGGCGAGGCCATGTGGTCGACGCCGAACACCCGCTCGAGGGTCGCGCGCAGGTGGGTCACGCCGACGGCGGTGACCAGGTAGGCGACGTTGTCGCGCTCGCTGGCCACGCGGTAGGCGATGCGCGCGGACAAGCTGGTGGCGATGACCCCGAGGGACTCGACGCCGCGCTCGCGGGCCAGCCAGTCGAGGACCTGGTCCATGCTGTAGCGCCCCGTGGTCATGGTGAAGTCGGCCAGCTCGCCGCTGCTCGGGCCCCGGTGGTCGAGGGGGTCGTAGCGGTACACGGCGAAGCCGTTGGCGCACAGGTAGGCGGCCATGGCCGCGAGGCTGTACATCCGGGCGCAAAAGCCCGGTGCGAGCAGGACCGTGCCGCGCACGGGCTCCTCCGACTGCGGGCGGGAGTGCCAGATCACGATCTGGCGGCCGTCCTCGAGGCGCAGCACCGACTCTTCGGTGCTCACGGCGGAGGGGAGCTTCGACTTTGCTTTCTCATCCGTTGGCATGAATTTGTCCCATCTTGAGGGCGCAGCCCTTGGCCGCGCGGGATTCGAGGCGTCGCAGGACGTCGACGCGGGTGCCCTCGCGGCCGCAGGCGCAGCGGCCCCGACGGACCACGCCCACGTCCTCGGTGACGATGAAGCAGGGGTAGGCCGAGCACGAGGCGTCGAGGTAGCTGAGCATGCCCTCCTCGCCCTCGGGCACGGGCTGGAGGGTCTCGGGGTCGCGGGCGGCGACGTGGACCCACGGCGGCACGTGCTTTTCGTGGGCCTCGCACTCGAACAATACGGTGTTGAGCTCGACTTGGTTGAACACGTCGCGGACCTGGCCCTCGCCGCGCAGGCCGAACTGGCGCGCGACCACGGCCCGGAACTCCTGCTTGGGGATGGCCCGGCCGCCGAAGCGCTTCCACCCGCCGGCGGTCAGGATCGTCGCCCCCTCGCCGGCTTGCAGCTCCACCCCGCGGCGCTGCATGTGCTCGCACAGGTCGAGGACGTGGAAGGGCGGGCCGACGACGATGAGGTGCTCGTAGTCGTCGAGCAGGCTCTGGGCGAGGCCGATGATCTCGTCGAGGGCGGCTTCGTCGCGAGGCACCCGCGACTCGGACCGGTACAGGGCCTCGATCAGGCTCATCACGTACTGGAACCACACGTCCTCGACGTGCTCGCGCCCGGGCCCGAGGTTGATGACCGCGACCTCGTCCTCGTCCCAGTCGGCGAGCAGGCCCACGCTGCCGTGGACCGAGCCGACCATGCGCTCGAGGCTGGCGCGGTCCCGGGGCACGCGGCTGGGTTGGCCCGAGGTCCCCGAGCTCCGGTACCAGCGCTCGACCTCGTGGGCCTCGACGCTGCGCAGATCGGCGAACTTGAACACGCGGGTGGATACGAGGGGGATGTCGGCGAGGGCGACGGCCCCGGGCTCGGCGGCGCCGCTGCGCGCGTAGTAGTCGCGGTAGCTGGGGCAGCGCTCGAGGTGCTCGCGCAGGGCCTGGCGGATCAGCGCGTCCGAGAGCTCGCGCTGGCGCTCGAGGGGCAGCGCGTACCAGGGGTCCTCGGCGAAGATCAGCTCGTCGATGGCCGTGCGCGCGTCGATGATGCGCACGCTCGGGCTCTGGGCCTCGGCCTCGTTGGGGGGCTGGTCCGCGCCAGCGGGCTGGGGAATGGAGGTCGCGCGGCTCATGGGATGAACTCCACGAAGCGGTCCTGCTCGAGGAACTTGGTCTGCTCGATCTTCACGGTCATGACCTTGGTGACGTAGGCCGAGGGCAGCTCCGTCGAGGCGAAGCGAACCATGCGCTGGAGGGGGAACATCCCGTCGTGGGCGCCCCCGGGGCGGAACACGTTGCTCATCCCCGACTCGACCACCCGGGACACGCCGGCGCGGCAGACCGCGTCGCGGATCGGCCGGAGCTTGGCCCAGGGAAACAGCGCCACGGTCTGGGTGTCGCCGGTGACCTGCGCGCCGGGGTCGAGGTCCGCGGGCCAGTCGTGCAGGTAGACCGTGCGGCTCAGGGGGTGCTGGGCGGCGAAGCTCGGCGGGCAGTGGATGATCGCCCAGCTGCCGTCCTTGGCCTCCCAGCACGAAAAGCCCAGGAAGCGGGCCTCGGCCAGGGTCAGCGCCCGCGCGCCCCGGTCGTCGAAGCCCTGGGCGCTCGGCGGGAGGATCTCGGTGTAGTTGTCGAGGGCCTCGCTCAAGGCGGGGACCAGCTGCGCGGGGGAGGGCCGCACGAAGGCCTGCTGCGACGAAAAACAAGCCCGCTGGTCGCGGAAGCACACGTCGTGGGCCAGGCCGCGGGCGGCGTCTTCGGGGCGCTCGCCCGCGTCGACGAAGGCCAGGCTGCGCTTGGGCCCAAAGCGCACGACCTCGGCGTCGGGGCGGGCGGCTTTGCGGGCCCAGTCGACGGCCGACTGCCCGCCCCAGGCACAGATCACGTCGCTGGCCGCAACGATGCGCTCGCCGGCCTCGCCGGGCGCTCCGGCGGGCCAGTAGACCACCGACAGCGCCCGGGTCACCGGGTGGTCGGCGTCCACGTCCGCGAAGCTCTGGGCCAGGGCCACGGGCGTGAAGGGGTCCTCGGACGAGCTCTTGGCGATGACCTGGTTTTTGGTCACGAGCGCCCGGACCACCGAGACCACCGCCGAAAAGGGCACGTTGCCCGGCATGATGTGCAGCGAGCGGCCCTTGGGGTAGGCGCGGACCTGGGCCTCCTCCCGGGGGATCCACTCGTCGAGGATGAAGCGGTGGCCGAGCTCGGACGCGATGATGTCGTAGAGGCCCGCGTAGCCCGAGAGGATCATCGCGATCCAGTTGGCCTCGAGCTTGGCCATCTCCGGGGAGTAGCCCAGCTGGTTGATCAGCTCGCGGATGTAGAGGCGCCGGCGCACGTACTCGCTGGACTTCCAGTTTTGCCCGGCGGCGTAGAGGAAGTTGACGATCTCCTGGGTGGGGAGCTCGGCGAGGCGGTCCCGGGGGCCGTCGGCGAGGATCGTGTCCACGTCGCTCATGGCGAGCAGGGGCACGCGCAGCTCGTGGCCGGTCACCGTGGTGCTGGTGTGATGGCCCGCGGGCGCGGAACGGACGACTGTCCCGCAGACCACGCTGGGCAGGGTCTTGGTCTTGGTAGCCATGCTTTGCAGTGTGACTGTAGCGATGTCTGCGTTCGATCGAGACCACGCATTCATGGGGCTCGCGGTCTCGACGAGGCGGTGGACATCTTACGGGCGTCGCTTTGCGCGGCAAGTTGATTCGCGCGATTAAATCGTCCGTTTTTTGTGGTGATGACGGGGCACGCAGTGCTTTGGCCCATCACGTGTTTGGTAATTTAATGGGGGTACTTCGAAGGTCCGATCCGTGTTTGACACGCGGGTTCCCTGCTCGGCGGCGAGGGGGCGCGGCAGCTGTCGGGCGAATTCGCGTGCTTGCGCGGAGGTCGCGTAGACTCCGCGTTCTCGGGACCAAGCCGGATGTAGGGGTGCTAGAGCGCGTTTCAGCCGGTCTGATGGCTAGGCCACCGCCCGCGCGGAGGGCCTGGGGCAGCCGCGGTTGGGCGATCGCCTCCCTCGGGGCGGGCGCGCAGGCCCGCGGCGGCACGGATTACACAATCAACAATCAACGGACAGCTGGCCGGTCTTGGATGGGGGATTCACCCGATCTCGAGATTGAGCCGATGTATTTGTGAGCGCCCGCGAATTGCCAAAATGTCCGATCGGAACACCTCGACATTAAATGAAGCTACATCAAGCTTCGAACATGTGCGGAATCATTGCCTATATGGGAGCGCGGGAGGCCGCGCCGATCTTGGTGGCTGGGCTGCGCCGCCTCGAGTACCGCGGCTACGACTCGGCCGGGATCGCGGTGCTCGACGAGCGACGCCCGGGGGGGATCCAGCGGGTCCGCGCCGCCGGCAAGATCGCGGCCCTGGCCGACAAGCTCGGCGTCGAGGAGCCCACGGGCCGCGCGGGCATCGGGCACACGCGCTGGGCGACGCACGGGCGCCCCTGCGAGCGCAACGCCCATCCGCACCGCGGCGGCTCGGTGTGCGTGGTCCACAACGGGATCATCGAGAACCACGCCGAGCTGCGGGCGCGGCTAGAGGAAGAGGAGGGGCGGCGGCTGACCAGCGACACGGACACGGAGGTCATCGCCCACCTCGTCGACAGCCACTACGGCCGGCTGCGCGCCGCGGCCCTCGCCCAAGCGGGCGGGGAGGGTGCGCGCCTCGTCGCCGCGGTTCAGGCCAGCCTCGCCGAGCTCCGGGGCGCCTACGCCCTCGCCCTCATCCACGACGATCACCCTGGGACCATCGTCGGCGCGCGCTCGGCCTCGCCGTTGATCGTTGGCGTTGGTGAAGGTGGAGAGGCGGCCGAGCTGTTCCTGGCCTCGGACGTCGCGGCGATCCTCGAGCACACGCGCACGGTCCTCGACCTCGAGGACGGCGACGTGGTCCACCTCGACGCCGACGCGGGGCTGGCGATCCACGACCTGGCAGGTCAGATCGTCGAGCGGCCGCGCCGGCGGGTCGAGTGGAGCCCGGTCGCCGTCGAGAAGCAGGGCTTCTCCCACTTCATGGCCAAGGAGATCTTCGAGCAGCCCCAGGCGATCCGAGCGACGACCAGCGGCCGGCTCCCGCGGGCTGGCGAGGACGACCTGGGCCGGGGCGAGCCGAGCTTCCCGGAGCTCGCCGAGCTCGACGTCCCCGCCCTGGCGGCGCGCGCCAAGGTCACCATGCTCGCCTGCGGGACGTCCTGGCACGCGGCGCTGGCGGGCAAGTACCTGTTCGAGCAGCTCGCCCGGGTGCCCGTGGAGGTCGACCTGGCCAGCGAGTTTCGCTACCGCCAGCCGATCGTGCGCCCCGGCGACCTGGCCGTGGCGATCTCGCAGTCCGGGGAGACGGCGGACACCCGCGCGGCCTTGATGGAGGCGCGGCGCCTGGGCGCGACGGGGCTGGCGATCTGCAACGTCGTCGACTCGTCCATCGCCCGCGAGGCCGACCGGGTGCTCTACACCCACGCCGGCCCCGAGATCTCCGTGGCCTCGACCAAGGCCTTCACCACCCAGCTGGCCATGCTGACCCTGCTCGCCGTGCACCTTGGCCGGCGCACGGGCGCGCTGACCCTGGAGCGCGCGGCTGGTCTGCTCGACGGGCTGCGCGAGCTCCCGGTGGCCCTCGACGCCGTGCTCGGGCAGGCGGCGGCCATCGAGATCATCGCCCGGCGCTGGCGCAGCGCTCGCGACTGGCTCTACCTGGGCCGCGGCCTGGCCTTCCCCGTGGCCCTCGAGGGCGCGCTCAAGCTCAAGGAGATCAGCTACGTGCACGCCGAGGGCTACGCCTGCGGGGAGATCAAGCACGGGCCCATCGCCCTCGTCGACGAGCGCGTGCCGGTGGTCGTGCTCGCCCTCGAGGGCCCCGGCTACCACAAGACCCTGGCCAGCCTCGAAGAGGTGCGCGCCCGGGGTGGCAAGATCATCGCCCTGGCCTCGGCGGGGGACCGGCGCATCGGGGACCTGGCGGACGACGTGATCCTCGTGCCGCAGGTCGACCCCTACCTCCAACCGATCCTCGCCTCCGTGCCCCTGCAGCTCCTCGCCTATCACCTCGCGCGGCTCGAGGGCCGCGACGTCGATCAGCCGCGCAACCTGGCCAAGTCGGTCACGGTCGAATAGCCAGTCCCAAAGGCGGGGGCTGTGCGACAATCCCCGCGCCCATGACCACCGCCGTAGACGAGCGACCCGACATCATCGACGTTGACGACCGCGTGCGCGAGGGGAGCACCTCGCAGATCCAGGACATGCCCGCCTACCGCGAGCACTGGTCCCGGGGCGAGGCCGACCCCAGCGGCTACTGGCTGGCCCAGACCAAGCAGCGGGTCCACTGGCGCAAGGCGCCGACGCAGGGCCTCGAGGGCGACTGCTGGAGCGTGTGCGACGGCCCCATCACCTGGTTCGCCGACGGCGAGCTCAACGTCACCGAGTCCTGCCTCGATCGTCAGCTCGCCAAGCGCGGGGACAAGGTCGCGATCGTGTGGGAGGGCGACGAGCCCGGCGACGTCCGCGAGCTGACCTATAAAGAGCTGCACGCCGAGGTCTGCCGCTGCGCCAACGCCCTGCGCGAGCTCGGCCTCAAAAAGGGCGAGCGGGCCATCATCTACATGGGCATGGTGCCCGAGGCGGCCGTGGCCATGCTGGCCTGCGCGCGCCTGGGCGCGGTCCACTCCGTGGTGTTCGGGGGCTTCTCGGCCGAGGCCCTGCGCGACCGCGTGCGGGACTGCGGCGCGAGCGTGGTCATCACCCAGGACGTCGGCAAGCGCGGCAGCAAGAACATCCCGCTCAAGGCGACCACCGACCAGGCCCTCGAGGGCGAGGCTGGCGTGGAAGCCGTGCTCGTCTACCAGCGCGACGCGTCCGTCGAGGTCGCCATGAAGGCGGGCCGGGACCACTGGTGGCACGAGACCGTCAGCCCGGCCTCGGCCGAGTGCGAGGCCGTGGTCTGCAAGGCCGAGGACCCGCTCTTCGTGCTCTACACCTCGGGGTCCACGGGGCGCCCCAAGGGCCTGGTCCATACTTGCGGCGGCTACCTGACGTGGACGGCCTATACCCACGCCGTCACCTTCGACCTGCGCGAGGACGACGTCTACGCCTGCGTCGCCGACATCGGGTGGATCACCGGGCACAGCTACATCGTCTACGGCCCGCTGTGCAACGGCGCGACCAGCTTGATGTTCGAGTCCGTGCCGACCTACCCCGACGTCGACCGCTACTGGGACATGGTCGCGCGCCACAAGATCACGATTTTTTACACGGCGCCCACGGCCATCCGCGTGCTCGCGGCCCAGGGGCCCGGGCCCGTGCGCAAGCACGACCTGAGCTCGCTGCGGGTGCTCGGGACCGTCGGCGAGCCCATCGATCCCGTGGCTTGGCGCTGGTACTACGAGGTCGTCGGCCAAGAGCGCTGCGCCGTCGTCGATACCTGGTGGCAGACCGAGACCGGCGGCCACTGCATCACGCCCATCGCCCCGGCGACCCCAGAAAAGCCCGGCTCGGCGACCCTGCCCATGCCTGGAATCATGCCGGTGCTCGTCAACGAGCACGGCCGGCCCATGGTCGGCCCCGGCGAGGGGCGGCTGTGCATCGCCCACCCCTGGCCGGGCATGGCGCGGACCGTGTGGGGGGACCACGCCCGCTACGTGATGACCTACTTCACGACCTTCCCGGGCTTTTACTTCACCGGGGACGGCTGCCGCCGCGACGCCGACGGCTACTACTGGATCACCGGCCGCGTCGACGACGTGCTCAACGTCTCGGGCCACCGCATGGGCACGGCCGAGTTCGAGGCCGCGCTCATCGCCATCGACGAGCTCGCCGAGGCGGCGGTCGTGGGCTACCCCCACGCGGTCAAGGGCCAGGGCGTGCACGCCTACGTGGTCGCGCAGCCTGGGGTCGAGGCCGACGACGCGCTCACGGCCAAGGCCCACGAGGCCGTGCGCGGGTCGATCGGGGCGCACGCGCGGATCGATCGCTTGCAGTACGTCCCCGGCCTGCCCAAGACCCGCTCGGGCAAGTGCATGCGCCGGATCCTGCGCAAGATCGCCGAGGGCGAGCCCGACAAGCTCGGCGACGTCTCGACCCTCGCGGACCCCAGCGTGGTCGATGCGATCATCGAGGGCGCGAAGAGCTTCGGGTAGCGGGCTGCCGGGTTACCGGGCTACGGGTGTAAGCCGGGCCGTACTGGATCTCGTCGAGCTTCCCGCGATGCGCTTGGGGAGCGCGGCCCCGGGCGGTGTTCGAGCACAGGAGATGTCTGTACCGACATGTCTCTTGCGGCGCTCGCGAGGGCGTCAGCGAACCCGCAGCGGCAGCGCGTCGTAGCGGTGCCACAGCGGCATGCCCTGGAGCACCAGCTGCGACTCGGGCACGGCCAGCTCGATGTGCTCGAAGCGGCGCAGTAGCGCCCGCAGGGCGACCTTGGTCTCGAGCCGAGCCAGCGCCGCGCCGAGGCAAAAGTGCGGCCCGCCGCCGAAGCTGAGGTGGCGCCGCTTGGGCCGGTGGATGTCGAAGCGATCGGGGTCCTCGAACACGGCCGGATCGCGGTTGGCCGTGGCCAGGCAGGGCATGATCAGGGTGCCCCGGGGCAGCTCGGCGCCCGCGAACACCAGGTCTTGCTTGGGGAACACGGGCTTGGTGGTCTGGATCGGCCCGCGCACGCGCAGGACCTCCTCGACGGCGGCGTCGAGCAGCGGCCCGTCGAGGTCCGCACGAATCTCGGCGAGCTGCTCGGGGTGCTGCAGCAAGGTCAGCACCGCGTTGGCGATGAGGTGCACCGTGGTCTCGTAGCCCGCGACGATGATCGTGTAGGCCAGGGACAGCAGCTCCTCGTGGTTGAGCTTGTCGCCGGCCTCCTCGACGCGGATGAGCGCCGAGAGCAGGTCGTCCTCGGGCTCGCCCCGCTTGGCCTCGATCATCGCGTCGAGGATGCGCACGGTCCGGGGCATGTGCACGAACAGCATGGTCAGCATCGGGATGAGCTCGGTCATGCGCTGGAGCCCGCGCAGCCCCGCCTGGATCTTCGGCATGTCCTCGGCCGGCACGCCCATCATCTCGCGGATCACCGTGGTCGGGATGGGCAGGCTGTAGGCCTCGATGAAGTCGAAGGGCTGGTCGCGGGGGAAGTCGTCGAGGAGCTCGGCGCACAGGCCCTCGACGCGCTCGCCGAGGGTCGCGATGGCCTTGGGCGTGAACACCTTGGCGACCAGGGAGCGCAGCCGCCGGTGCTCCGGGTCGTCCTCGGTGACCATGTTGTTGTTGAGGATCCGGACCGTGCGCGGCATCGGCAGCGGGCTCTTGGTCCGGGCCCCGGTCTTGCGGCGGTCGCGGGTGAAGCGGTCGTCCTCGAGCAGCGCCTTGCAGTCCTCGTAGCCCGCGACGAGCACGGCGTTGATGACGGCGATCTTGGTTCTACACACCGGCGCGTGGGCGTGCATCCAGCGAAAGTGGGCGGGAGCGTCGGCGAGGAAGGCCGGGGTTCCGGGCTTGGCCGAGAGCTTGGGGAGCTCGCGCAGCGGGGTGGGCATGTCCGCAGTCTAGGCCCCTCGGAGCGTCGACGCCCGCCGACTCGAGGTGCCCGCGCGCCTTTAGCTGGGGATGGCTTCGGCCATCTCTTGGGCCGAGCCAAAGCGCTGCTCGGGCGCCTTGCTCAGCGCCTGGAGCACGAAGCCGTCCCACGCCTCGCTCAGCTCCGGACGCAGCTGGCTCGGGGGCGTGGGCTCGTTCGTCGCCTGGGCCAGGCTCACCGCGATGGGCGTCTCTCCCGTGAACGGTGGCCGGCCGGTGAGCACGTGGTAGGCGAGGGCTCCGAGGGCATACAGGTCCGTGCGGGCGTCGACCGCCTCGCCCTTGACTTGTTCCGGGGCCATGTACTCCGGCGTGCCCATGAGCATGCCGGTGGCGGTCATGCCCTCGAGGTTGGCGAGGCGGGCGAGGCCGAAGTCGATGATCTTGACGCGCTGATCGTTGGCCACGATGACGTTGCCGGGCTTGAGGTCGCGGTGGACGACGCCCTGCTCGTGGGCGGCGGCGAGGCCCTTGCACAGCTGGGCGAGGATCTTGCGGGCGCGGGCCAGGGGCAGGGGGCCGTAGCGGCCGATCAGCGCCGACAGGCTCTGGCCCTCGACGTACTCCATGGACAGGAACAGGTGGCCCTCGTCCTGGCCGACGTCGTGGATCTTGACCACGTTGACGTGGCTGATACGGCGGGCGGCGCTGGCCTCTCGGCGCAGGCGATCCTCGGCGGCCGGGTCGAGCAGCGCCAGGCCGTGCATGATCTTGAGCGCGACCTGCTCGTGCAGCTGCTCGTCGTGGGCGAGGTAGACCGCGCCCATGCCCCCCTGGCCCAGGGCCTGCTCGATGCGAAAGCGCTTGGCGAGGGTCTGTCCCGGCTCGAGCACGAAGGCCTTGGCGCGCGGGGTGAACTTCGCGCTCATGGCTTCGCCGCCTCCGGCCGCCAGGGCCTTGGTCGCCGCGTTGCCGATCTCGAGCTGGCGGGTGGCGAGGCGGTTGAGCTTGGCGTTGAGCTCGAAGTCCACGCTGCACACGATGGTCTCGAGGTGCTCGACGCGGGCGCGGAGCTCCTCGATGGTCTGCTGGTCTTCGGGGGTGCCTCCAGCGGCGCCCTTGCCGGGCGGGAGCGCGTGCTGCTTGCGCTGCTCGATCTCCGCCATGCGCTCTTTGTGGCGGATGCCGAGGAAGCGCCACAGGGAGATCGAGCCGAACACGATCGCCACGATGAGCACGGGGAGTGTGGTCATGGCCCGGATGCTAACGCAGTCGGCGCGCGGGCCTGAGCGTGCTATGTCGGGGCCATGCAGCTCGACTCCATCGAGGGGAACACGCAGCGCCTGGACGGGGGCTCGATGTTTGGCAATTGTCCGCGGGCGGTGTGGGAGCGCTGGGCGCCCGCCGACGAGCTCCACCGCATCGATCTGGCCTGCCGCTGCCTGCTGGTGCGCACCGAGGGCCGCACGATCTTGCTCGAGACCGGGATCGGGGCCTTCTTCGAGCCCAAGATGCGCGCGCGCTTCGGCGTGCAGCAAGAGCAGCACGTGCTGCTCGAGTCCCTCGCGGCCAAGGGCGTCGCACCTGGTGACGTCGACGTGATTGCGCTCTCGCACATGCACTTCGACCACGCCGGGGGCCTGCTGCAGCCCTACGAGGCGGGGCGCGAGGGCGTGGCCCTGGCCTTCCCAAACGCGGCCTACGTCGTCGGCGCGCGGGCCTGGGAGCGGGCCCTCAACCCGCACCCGCGCGACCGGGCGAGCTTCATCCCGGGGCTGTGCGCGGCCATCGAGGCCACCGGCAAGCTCGAGCTCGTCGACGGCGAGCGCTCCGAGACCCTCGGCCCGAAGTTCAGCTTCTCCTACAGCGAGGGCCACACCCCCGGGCTGACCCTGACCCGCGTCGAGACCCCCCGCGGGCCGGTGACCTTCATGGGCGACCTCATCCCCGGGGCGCCCTGGGTGCACCTGCCCATCACCATGGGCTACGACCGCTACCCCGAGCTGCTCATCGACGAGAAGAAGGCCATGCTCGAGCGCGTGGTCGCCGAGGACGGCTGGGCCTTCTTCACCCACGACGCGCGGATCGCCGCGGCCAAGGTCCGGGTCAACGCCAAGGGCAAGTACGAGGCCTACGAGAGCCTCGAGACCTTGACCTGGGCGGACGCGTAGCCGGGGGAGCCGGCTCGCGTCAGGGCAGGCCGCCCGTGGCGTTGCGCTCGACCCCGCGGCCGCCCTGGCCGTTGGGCAGCGGCGGCTGGCGCTGGATCACCGCGCGTTGACCAGGCTTGCCGCTCCCGGACGTGCCCCCGAGGGCGTCGCTGGAGCCCGAGCGCCCGCCCTGATCGCCGTGGCCGCCCTCGGCCGTGGCCTCGCCGCCAGGACCCGCGAGCCCCTGGAGGTTGTCCGGGTCGCCGCCGCGACCACCCCGGGCGATCGCCACGCCGCCGTCGACCTGGGGCGCCCGGCCGGCGTCGCCCTCGGCCCGCGCGTCGCCTCCCTTGGCGGCCGGGGTGCCCTGGACCCGCGCCATCGCGTTGTTGACCGGGACGCACTGGATGAACTCGACGCTCCCGGCACGGCCGGCGTCGCCGCCCTCGGCCATGGATCCGAGCGGACCCCCGAAGGCGTCGGCGTCACCGCCCTCGTTCGCCCGACCCACGCCGACGATGGGCCTGGACAAGGCGACCGCGCCCGGGGCGTTGACGGCCACGGAGCACTGCCCCTTGCCGATGCCCTCGAACACGACCGAGCCGTTCGCGCCACCCTTGCCGCCGCGCGCCCGAGCCCAGCCCGTGTTCCCGGCGAGGGCGAAGGCCGAGCCACCGACCCCGCCCGCGCCCGCGGTGATGGTGCCGTCGACGGTGACCTGGTTGACGGCGCAGACGCGGACCTGGCCGGCGTGGGCGCCCCATCCGGCGTGGGCGATGGCCGAGGCGTTGTTCGAGCGCAGGTCGAGGGCCTCCCCGTCTCCGCCGTCGCCGCCCCACACCTGGGAGCCCGCCTTGAAGGTCACGTTTTGACCGACGATCTTGACCCAGCCGCCGAGGCCTCCGTGCTGGCCGTGGACCGTGACGCCCGCGTTGGCCTGGATCCGCGTCAGCTTGTGGTCCAGGCCGTCCGTCCCGTCCACGATGCTGTCGATGATGACGTCGCCCTCGAGGCTGACCAGGGTCACGTGGCTCGGCTGGGCGGCGTTGTTGGGCATGGTGATCAGGCCGGACACGACGACGTCGCCGTCGGCGATGAGGGTCACGTCGCCCGCGGGGAAGATGGCGTTGGGCACGGTGATCGTCCCGGTCGCGCGCACCACCCCGCCCTGGAAATTGGCCGGCACGACCACGTTGCCGGGGACCGCTCCGGGGGCCTGGGGGACGCTGCAGTCGAGCTCGGCGGGTTCGGGGAGCGGCTCGCCCTCGGGCAGCAAGGGCAGCTCGCCGAAGCTCTCCGGGGAGGCTGGCAGCGGCGTTTCGCCCTCGCCCTCACTCTTGCCGTCGTTGCCAAACAGGCACAGCTGCGGGACGCCGAGGGCCGCGCCCAGGGGGCAGGGCTCGGTCTTGCCCTCGGCCACGCCCACGACCACGCTGAGCTGATCTTCGCCCTCGGGGCTCCGGGCCGTCAACGCCAGCTCGTGCTCCCCGGCCTCGACGAACACCGGCACGATCCCCGCGAAGGTCTGGAGGCCGTCCTCTCCCGGCGCGGGGGCCTGGGTCTGCAGCAGCACCTCGACCTCGCCGAGGCGCGCGACGACCTCGAGGGCCTCGGGCGCGACCACGGTGACGACTAGAGGCTGGCCGGGCTCGAGCCAGTCGGCGCTCAGCGAGAGGTCTTCGATGAGCGGGAGGGTCTCGCTCGGCGCTTCGCCGGGGCAGTCCTCGCTCGCGCGCAGGCTCGCGGGCTCCTCGTCGCACCCTCCCAGAGTTCCCGCGAGGACGAGGCTCGCGGCCAGGGTCGTCGCCAGGCGAAGGTGAGGGCGGTGATGGTTGTCGAAGGTGCTCACGGCCTGGCCATACGGAGCGCCGCCAGACATGGATCACCATCGTCGAGCAATTTTTTAGGACCCGCCGTCACCACCGACGCTGCGACTAGTGGGTGATCTCGTCGTGCTCTGAATGGCTCGACTGGTCGAAGCTATTGCCGATGGCTCGCGCGCGCACGAACGGTGGCGTTCGTGCCACCATGAGCTCGATGGAGGACCGATGGCGAAGGCGTTGAGCGAGGTGATGGCCAAGCTGGAGGCCGAGGGCAACCTCCACGCGCGCAACACCTACGGCCGCCACGGCGCGACCGGGCCGATGTTCGGCGTGCGCACCTCCAAGCTCAGCCGCATGGCGCGGGACTACGGCCCCGACCAGGAGCTCGCGGACGCGCTGTGGGCCACGGGCAACGTCGACGCGCGCCTGCTCGCGGCCAAGGTCGCGGACCACGAGGCGATCACCGCCGCGCGGCTCGAGGCCTGGGTCGAGGACTGCGACTGGTACATGCTCGTCGACGGCTTCGTGGCGGACTGCGCGGCCCGGACTCGCCACGTCCGCGCGCTCGCGGAGCAATGGCGCGGCAGCGAGGCCGAGTACCGGGGTCGGGCGGGCTGGTCGCTGGTCGCTCACCTCGCTCGACAAGGAGAGGTCGGCGGCGCGCTGTTCGAGACCTGCCTGGATGAGATCGCCGCGGGCATCCACGCCGCCGCCAACCGCAAGCGCGAGGCGATGAACGCCGCCTTGATCGCCATCGGCGGGCACCGGGCGGGGCTGCGCGAGCGGGCCGTGGCCGTGGCCGAGGCCGTCGGCGCGGTCGAGGTCGACCACGGCGAGACCGGCATGGTCACCCCGGACGCCCGGGCCTACCTCGAGCAGATGGCCCGCTACGCCAACCGGCGCTCCGGCGACGGGGGAGCGGCGCGCTAGTGCTTCCCGAGCTGAGCTCCGTCGACTCGGTCCACCTGGCCTTCGACAAAAACAACCTCTTCGTGCTCGAGATCGTCCTGGGCTTCGTGATGTTCGGCGTCGCCCTCGACCTGCGCGTGGACGACTTTCGCACCCTCGGACGCTCGCCAAAGGCCCCGGGCATCGGCCTGGTCTGCCAGTTCCTGCTGCTCCCGGCGCTGACCTGGGCGCTGTCTCGCCTGCTCGTGACGGTCGGGCTGATCCCCCCGAGCATGGCCCTGGGCATGATCCTCGTCGCGGCCTGCCCCGGCGGCAACATCTCGAACTTCATCACCCACCTCGGCGGCGGGCGGACGACGACCTCGATCGGCATGACCGCGGTCTCGACCCTGGCCTCGATGATCATGACCCCGCTGAACTTCGCGCTGTGGGGCTCGATGTCGCCGGACACCGCGGCGATCCTCGAGGAGGTCGCCATGGACCCGCTGGGCATGTTCCGCGCGGTGATGTTCATGCTCGGCATTCCCATCACCGTGGGCGTGTTCCTGGCCACGCGCTGGCCCAAGGTGGCGAAGAAGCTGCACCCGCTCTTCAAGCGCTTGTCGCTGCTGTTCTTCGTCACCTTCATCGTCATGGCGGTGCGGGCCAACTTCGACGACTTCATGACCTACCTGCCCCTGGTGTTCCTCCCGGTGCTGATCATGAACGCCTTCGCGCTGGCCCTGGGCTTTTACGTCGCGCGCTTGTCGGGCCTCGACCAGGCCGACCAGCGGGCGGTGTCGATCGAGGTCGGGATCCAAAACTCGGGCCTCGGCCTCATCCTGATCTTCAGCTTCTTCGAGGGCCTCGGCGGCATGGCGATCATCGCGGCGTGGTGGGGGATCTGGCACATCCTCGCGGGCTTGAGCCTGGCGGGCTTGTGGGTGCGCAAGGACCGGCGAGCCGAAGCGGCGGAGCAGGCCGAGGCCGGCGCGGCCTGAGCCAAAGCAGCGTCTGGTTGGGCCCCGATCGGGCAGGGGCCGCCGCGCGGTTTGGGGGTCCGAGCTGCTATGGTCCCCCCGTGCTCGAGCTCGTCCTCGTTCGCCATGGCGAGACCGTGGGTCAGTCGTCGATCCGTCTGTACGGGGCCACGGACGTCGCCCTCGCCCCGGAAGGGGAGGAGCAGGTCGCGGTCGCCGGTCGGGCGCTGCGGGGTTGGCTCGGCTCCGAGCGCAGCTTCGATCGCGTGTTCACCAGCCCGCTGATCCGCGCCCAACGCTCGGCGCAGGTCGTGCTCGGGGAGCTCGGCGGGTCCGCGGCCGCGCGCCTGGCCGAGCAGGTGCAGGTCGTCGAGGGCTTTCGCGAGGTCGACTTTGGCGACTGGGAGGGCTGGACCTGGGCCGAGGTCGAAGCCCGCGACCCCGACAACCACCGCCGCTGGGCCGCCGAGGGCCCGCGCTTCACCTACCCCGGGGGCGAGTCCCGGGAGGCCTTCGTCGCCCGGGTCCAGGCCGCGGTCGAGCCGAGCCTGGGCGCGGCCTTTTCGAGCGGCGCCAAGCGGGTGCTCTGCGTGGTCCACAAGGGCGTGATCCGGGCGATCGCGGCGCGCTTGTTGGCCCGCGAGGTCGGCTCCCTCGGCGACGCGTGGGGCCTGCCGCTGGGCGGCTACCGCCGGCTGTGCGCCCCCGAGCTGGGCGGTCCGTGGACGCTGTCGGCCTTCGACGAGGACCCGCGATGAATTTTTTCTCCCACGCAGTCCTGGCCGCCCGGCGCAGCGAAGAGCCCGAGTACATCGTCGGCTCCATGGCCCCGGACTTCGCCAGCATGGCGGGCATGCGCCTGACCGAGATCCGCGACACGGGCAGCCTCGCGGCGGGCGTCGACTTCCACCACCGCAGCGACGACGCCTTCCACGGCGCGCCGATCTTCGTCGAGCTCATGGAGGACGCGCGCATCGAGCTCGAAGAGCGGGGCCTCGGCTTTGGTCCGGCGGCGGCGATCGGCCACGTCGGCGTGGAGCTGGTCCTCGACGGCTGGCTCGTCGACGAGCTCGGCGAGGTGCCCGAGAGCTACCGGGCGGCCATGCGCGCGGCCGCCGACGTCGACCAGCGCCTGCGCTTTTACGAGGTCGACTACTACGCGGGCTGCCGGCGGTGGCGGGACCTTTGTTCGCGGTTGCTGCGGGCGCCCGTGCCCGAGGGCTACCGCGACGGCGAGTTCGTGGCGGCTCGGCTCGTGCAGATTCTCTCTCGTCGACCTCGCCTCGCCGTCGCCCCGGGCGATGAACCTGAAGTCGTGGCCTGGGCCAAACGCGCGTATGGGGTCGTCGGGGCCCGCGCACCCGCGCTCTTGGACCAGGTCGAGGAGCGCCTGGTGATGCTCGCCGAGCGGGCCGCGAACAAGACCGCCTCCGACTGACGCGAGCGGGCCTACAGCCATCACCGCCGGTGATAGTTCCGGCCATGCGTCGTGGTGACAGGCGTAAGATCGGCGTCCATGAGGCGCATCGACGTTGCTCTGTTGACCCTTGCCTGTCTCAACTTCGCAGCCTGTGCGCAGGGTGGGGATCCTTCGGCGGACACCCTCGATCCGACCTTCGGCGACGACGGCTTCGACGACGAGGCTGACGAGTCGACGACGGACCCCACCCAGGAGACGGGGACCGACGCGGGCACCGAGGACACCAGCGACACCGAGGACACCACCGTCGACGCCGGGGGCGAGTGCGGCAACGGCGTGGTCGAGGCGGGCGAGCAGTGCGACGGCGGCGACCTCGGCGGGGCGACCTGCGAGAGCGAGGGCTTCGGCGGCGGCGGCCTGCTGTGCACGGCCGACTGCACCCTCGACACCAGCAACTGCACCCTGTGCGGCAACGGGGTCGTCGACGAGGACGAGGAGTGCGACGGCGAGGACCTCGGCGAGAGCTCGACCTGCGCCGACCTCAACCTCGGCTCCGCCGACGAGCCCCTCGGGTGCACGGCGGACTGCACCTACGACTTCGGCCAGTGCAGCGGCTGCGGCGACGGCATCGTGACCCCGCCCGAGGAGTGCGAGCCCCCGGGTGACCTGCTCGAGAAGGCCGAGCTCAACGGCGAGACCTGCATGAGCCTGGGCTTCGACGACGGCCTGCTCGACTGCACCGAGGGCTGCACCTTCAACACCGACAGCTGCTACATCTGCGGCGACGCCGTGCAGCAGGGCCAAGAGGAGTGCGACGGCGCCGACTTTGGCGACCTGAGCTGCGGCGACTACATCGCGATGAGCGGCGACCCCTACGACTCGGGCTCGCTCAGCTGCGGGGCGGACTGCAGCGTCGACACCAGCAACTGCTCGCTGTGCGGCGACGGGGTGATCACCGGGGCCGAGGTCTGCGACCCGGGCGACCTGGGCGGCGAGACCTGCCAGAGCCAGGGCCTCGACGGCGGCCTGCTCGGCTGCAACGCCGACTGCTCGGGCTTCGACCTGTCGGCGTGCACGGACTGCGGCGACGGGGTCATCGAGGGCGACGAGCAGTGCGACTTCAACAACCTCGGGGGCGAGAGCTGCGTGAGCCAGGGCTTCCCCGGCGGCGGCGATCTCCAGTGCACCCTCGAGTGCGTCCTCGACACCAGCCAGTGCGCCGACAACTTCTGCGGCGACGGCATCGTCAACGGCTCCGACGAGTGCGACTGCGGCAACCAGGGGGTCAACTGCACGGCGGCCCAGCTCGGCAACCAAAGCTGCGTCGGCCTGGGCTTCGACGGGGGCGCGCTGGCCTGCAACAGCCCCAACAACTGCGGCTACGACACCACGGGCTGCTACGAGTGCGGCGACGGCAACGTCGACCCCGGGGAGCAGTGCGACGGCGGCAACCTCGACGGGGAGAGCTGCACCACCCAGGGCTTCGGCGGCGGCGGCAGCCTGGGCTGCAACAGCAGCTGCGGCTTCGACACCAGCGGCTGCGTCGACGTGCAAAACCCCTTCACGCAGTGCGTCAATACCAGCGTGCAGATCTCCGGAGCCGGCCCGGGCGCGGCCAACCCGATCATCATCAACGTGCCCGACAGCGGCACCGTGACCGACGTCGACGTGTCCGTGGACTGCCTGCACACCTGGCCGGGCGACCTGGTCTTCACCGTCAGCCACGGCGGGCAGTCGGCGATCATCATGGATCAGCCGGGCGCGCCGGCTTCGACCTACGGCTGCTCCACGGACAACATCGACGCGGTGTTCGACGACGAGGGCTCGCAGACGGCCGAGGACACCTGCAACATCACCGCCCCGGGCCTGGGCAGCCCGCCCAACCTCACCCCCAACAACCCGCTGTCGATCTTCGACGGCGCCAACATGTCGGGCAACTGGAACCTGATCATCGACGACACCTTCTCGGCGGGCGACGACGGGACGCTGCTGCAGTTTTGCGTGACGGTCACTTGGAACTGACGCGGCCGTAGGTCGTGCGCGCGGGCCCGCTCGGCTCCCGGCGCTTCGGGGCTGGCGTGGATCCGCGCTCGTCCTCGGCGGGGCCCGCAGCGCCCTCGTCTGCACGCACGAACTCGGGGAGCTCGAAGGGATCGATCCAGTGCAAGCGACGATCGTGGCTCTCACGGGTGGTCATGGCTCAGGGAGCCTGATCCCGAAGAGCCTGCGCGACAAGCTGCGAATTGGTCTTTGGGACAGTTCGATTGTGAGAAATTCGACGGGCTATCCGAGGTGCGCGGGGCCGCCCGGAGTCCGCCCCGCGCGCGGCCCTGGACGCTGCCTGGGGTGTTGGGTACTCCGCGGTGCATGTCTCGCGCCCTGACCCGCGCCCGCGAACGCTACGAGGCGACGCCGCGCAAGCTCGACGATGACGAGGCGATGACGCGGCTGGCCCGCGGCGATCGGGGCTGCCTCGGCGACGCGATGTCGGCCGTCGGCGCCGTGACCCTCATGGTCCTGCTCGTGCTCGTGGGCACGGGCAAGCTCGCCTTCGCCTGGGTCTACATCGGCGTGGCGCTGTTCGTCGGCGGCTTCTTCACGGGCGTCGTCCACCAGTCGCGCTCGGGCCGGGAGCGGCAGGCCGCGCTCGAGTCCGGGCCCCTCGCCGTGGGCGTGGTCCTGCGCGCGGTCGAGCACCTGCGTCGACCGGGCAAGCGCGTCGGTCGGGCCGTGGTGCTCATCGCCCCGAGCGGCGCGCGCAGCCTCGATCGAGCGTGGCTCGAGGGCGCCGTGGCGAGCCTGGAGACCTGGCTCGACTCGGGCTCGAGCTCGGGCGCGGGGCTGCGCGAGCTCATCGCCGAGGAGGAGCGCTTTGCGATCGTCCCCGTCCCCGACGCGGCCTTGCCCGAGCACGACGCCGGCCCGGTCTACCTGGCCAGCGTGTTCGTCCACCCCGAGCACCTCGAGGGCAGCTACCTCGGCGCCGAAGAGGACGAGGCCGCGGAGGCCGAAGACGCCGACCTCGACGCGCCCGTGCGCCCCGCGGCGATCCCGGTGATCGTCGACGTCGAGCGCAACTTCATCGAGCAAGTGCCGAGCCCCTGAGTCGTGGACGTGGGGCAGGGAGGGCGCGTCCATGGGTACCTTGCTTCCGCTGCTGGCGACCTTCCTCGCGCTCTCGTTCACGGCTGGGCTGGTCGCCACGGTGGGCCGACGGCGGCGGCGTCGAGATCGAGGGACTCGGCGGGCGCTCGCGCCGGCCAAGCTCGAGGCCCTCGCCCTGGTCGTCGGCGAGGACCTGATCGAGTTGATCCGCGCCAGCGCGGAGCTACGCGTGCGCCTCGAGGACGCCCTCGCCGGCGGTCGCCAGATGCTGGCGGTCGAGGAGCAGCTCAGCGGCGTCCACCGGCGGCCGCTGTGGCGGCAGATCGAGGACGCCAACTACGGCCACGCCCTCGGCGGCGTGCGCTCGGCCGTCGACGCCTGGCTCGCCCGGGTCGACGGCCTCGGCGTCAGCGAGCGGCAGATCCTCGACTTCACCCGCCTGTCCGAGGCGCCGCTGCGCGCCCTCGCCGAGGTCCTGGTCGAGCTCGGCGGGAGCGCGGAGGCCGAGGAGGTTCAGCTCGGGGTCCTCGCTGGCGACGCGGTCCAGGTCGTGGGCGATCGGCGCGAGAGCATCGCCGAGATGATCGCGAGCCTCGAGGCCGCCATCGCCTGCCTGGTCCGCTTCGAGTCCGAGCTCAGCAGCTACCGCCCCCAGGGCTACCGCTGAGTTTCTGTTTTGCCCCCACAGCCGCCTGGGACCGGGGGCGCTTCGTCGCTCCGCTCCTCCGCTTTGGCTTGGTGGGCAATGGGGTTCGTGCCCTCGAGAGGGCATGTGGTCGCCCCCGCGAGCGGGGGCGTGGATTCGTTGACAGTGGCTGAGTCTATTCGTGGGGCAGGGAGGGCGTGGAGTTGTCCACGACAGCTAAAGAAGACAGAGACTGTGGATTCGTTGACAGTGGCTGAGAGGGTCGGCCAGAATAAGGCGCGTCGCCTCGCGCCGGGCCTGGCGGCGAGATCGAGGAGCCGAAGCGAAGGCGTATCGAGCATACTTCGAGCTTCGGCGACAACGAGCCTCGTCGTCAGGAACAAGCGAGGCGGCGTGGCTTATTCTGGTCGACCCTCTGAGTCGTGGACGTGAGGCAGGGTGGGTGTGGCGTCGTCCACGACGGCTAAAGTGGCTGAGCCTATTCGTGGGGGTCTTCGACGACGAGGTCGAAGATGCTCGCGCCGTCCTCGTCGATGAAGCCCATCAGCGAGTAGTGGGAGAACTCCGCGTCGTCGTCGAAGTCGGCCCAGGCCTCGGCGATGACCTCGCAGGCGCCGTAGCCGAAGCCCTCGTTGACGACCTGGACGTTGTAGCGGAACTCGTGGGGGACATCGACGGGCCGCATCCAGTCGACGCCTTGCCACACGATGTTGTCGGCCCATAGCGCGTGGTCGTAGTAGCCCGCACCGCCCCCGCCGATCACGGGGATGCACTTGCCCTCGGGGCCGGAGTTGCAGTTGAACAGCATCGGTGGGGTATCGCCAGATTCCCCGCCGAGGGGGACCCCGTCGGGGTGCGGGCACTTGTGGAGGGGACCCGGCTCGGTCTGCTCGATCTCGAAGAAGTCGAAGGCGCCGAGGACGATGAGCTGGAGCTCGCCGGGGATGGCCGCGATCTCGGCGAGGTCCTCGGGGCTGAGCTCGAAGCCGGTGTCGGTCTCCGTGTCTTCTTCGGTGGACTCGGTCGCGTCGTCTTCGGTGGACTCGGTCGTGTCGTCTTCGGTGGACTCGGTCGTGTCGTCTTCGGTGGACTCGGTCGTGTCCTCGCTCGTCGCTTCGTCTTCGCTCTCCCCGGTCTCGTCGTCGGCACTGGGCGTAGGGAGGGTCGAGTCGACGCAGGCCAGGGAGAGCGCCGAGCAGGCGCCGAGGCACAGGAGGGTATGGCCAACGCGATGGGAGGCGAGGGTCCGGTTCATGCCCATGAGCTAGCACTGCCGTCAGCGCTTCGCCGCTGACAAAATTGGTCACGAACGCCTGCGTAGCCCATCCCACGACCCGAATTGTCGCTCCGGTGACGCGTTGCGTCCGCGCGGGGGAGCGCTTTGTCAGACCTTTCAGCGCGCTTTCAGGTGACGCAGATCGCCGCCCGAAAATTGGCAGTCACAACAGCTCGTCGAGGGCGGCGGTCAGGCGCTCGACCTCGGCGAGGGTGTTGTAGTGGACCATGCTGACGCGGACGATGCCGTCGCGGGCCTCGAGGCCCAGGGCGCGGATGGCTCGCTCGGCGTAGAAGTGGCCCCAGCGGATCGCGATCTTGCGCGCGTCGAGCAGCGGCGGGAGCTCGCTCGCCTTGCGGCCCTCGACGGTGAACGCGAGGGTCGGCACGCGCAGCTCGGCGTCGCTGGTCTCGGGGCCGACGACGCGGACCTTGGGGTGGGCGCGGAGGAAGTCGAGCAGGGCCTCGGCGAGGGCGACCTCGTGGGCGGCGAAGCGCGCGAAGGTCCGGGCCAGGGCCGCGCGGCTCGGCAGCGCGTCGGCGCCCTCGGCGTCGTCCTCGCCCGCTCCCTGGTGGTGAACGTCGACGGCCCCGAGGTAGTCGAGGATGCCCGGCAGCCCCGCGCTCAGCTCGTGGGTCACGTTGCCCGGCTCGAACTTGTAGGGCACCTGCGCCTCGTCGATGAAGTAGTGGTTTTGCCCGCGGGCGGCCTCGAGCAGCTCCCGGCGTCCCCACAACAGGCCCTGGTGCGGGCCGTAGACCTTGTAGAGGCTCAGCAGGTAGTAGTCGGCGCCGAGGCTCGAGACGTCGACGAGGCGGTGCGGGGCGTAGGCGACCCCATCCACGCACAGCTGGGCCCCGGCCGCGTGCACGCGCTCGGCGACGGCCGGGATGTCGTGGATGCGGCCGACCACGTTGGCGCAGTGGGTCATGGCGACCAGGCGCAGCTGGCCGGTGGCCCGGGTAGCGAGCGCGGCGATCATCGCCTCGAGGTCGTCGAGGGCGAGGTCGGCGGTGTCGGGGCGCAGCTTCCAGATCTGGACCTCGACGCCCGTTTCGCCCAGGCGCACCCACGGCCCGACGTTGGCCTCGTGGTCGAGCTCGCTGACGATCACCACGTCGCCATCGGACCACAGCGGGCGCAGGGCCCGGGACAAGAGCGCGGCGTTGACCGTGGTCGAAGGCCCGAGCACGACCTCACCCTCGGCCGCGCCGACGAGGCGCTCGGCCGCCCGGTGGCCGAGCTGGACCTGGGCGCCCGCGCGCTGGGACAGGGGGTAGCTCGCCCCGAGCTGCATCATGTGGCGCTCGAGGTAGTCGCTGATCCGCCGGTGGACCTGGCGCGGGACCACCGAGCCGCCGGCGTTGTCCATCAGCGCCCACTCGGGGTGGTGCTCGGACAGCGCGGGGAACTGTCGGCGGACGAAGTCGAGGTCGAGGGAGCGGTCAGACGCGTCCGAGGGCATGGCCCGAGGCTCGCACGCTCGCGGGCGCAGATCGACGCTTCAAAACCGTTCCAAACCCGCTAGAGAACCGCTAGAGAACCGCTAGAGATCTGGCAGCACGCCCAGGCCCGTCTCTTCCGACTTGGGCTTGGGGGCGGGCTTGGGCTGGGGGGCAGGCTTGGCCTTGGGCCGCGGCGCAGCCTTGGGTTTGGGCCGGGGCGCGGGCTTGGCCTTGGGCTCGTCGCGCTGCCACCCAGCGGGCGCACGCCGCTCGCCCTTGTCGAGCTCGGGGTGCGGCACGAACACGGGCTCCGTGGCGATCTCGGGCTCGGGTTTGGGGGCAGGCACGGGCTTGGGCGCGGGCTTGGACTCGGGCTCGTCGGGGCTCGCGTAGGGATCGTAGTCGAGCTCCCGAGCGACGCCGTGGATCTCGGCGGCGTCGGGCAAGCTGTCGACGTCGGGGACCTCCAGGGGCTCGTCGGCCTCGAGCCCCGCGGCCTTGCTGCTCTTGCCATGGATGACCGCGGCCGAGCCCGACACGCCGTCGAAGCGCGCCCGGGCGTCCATGACCTTGGCGACGTAGGCCTGGCTGTAGTCGGGGAAGTCCTCCCCGGCCTCGACCCAGCGCTTCACGTTGCCGGGGCCCGCGTGGTAGGCCGCGACCGCGTGGTGCTCGTCCTCGAAGCGATCGAGCATCTCGCTGAGGTAGAGGGCGCCGGCGCGGACGTTGAACTCGGGGTCGTAGGCCCGGGCCGAGTGCTCGCCCATGCGCTTGGCGAGGTAGGCCGCCGTCGCGGGCATCAGCTGCATGAGCCCGCGCGCGCCCGCCGAGGACTTGGCCCGCGGGTTGAACCGACTCTCGACCCAGATGATCGCGTTGAGCAGCTCGGGGTCGAGGCCGTGCTCGTCGGCGGCGGCGGTCACGATCGCCTGGACGGCGAGGATGCGCGCTTGCTCCTCCGCCGAGAACTGATCGAGGTTGGCGTGCTTCGCGGACTTGGCGCCGCCTGCGCTGTCGGCCTGCGGGGCTTGCGTCGAGCTGCCGGCCGAGATCGCACAACCACTCGCCGCGAGGATCACGCCGAGGAGCACGCTGGGCAGGGAAGGAGAGGCGAGATCGGCCATGGTGCCCCGAACATAGGGAGGACGGGCCAGAACCCGAATTTTCTGGCGTTCTCGCCGGGTCTGGGCGCGCTCGGCGTGTCAGGCTGAGCGCCGAGGCGGGCCGAGGCCAGCCGCGACCGCCTCAGGTCCGTTCAGGATCGGCCCACGCGCCCACGGGACACACGACATTTCGTGTCCGCCCACACGCTCTTCGTCTTGACCCGCGGCCACAGATCCATATTCTTCGCCTCCCCCTGCGCCCAAGCGCGGGGCCCCGAGCTCTGGGTCGAGAGCTCCGCCAGGGCGAGCGCATCGTCGACGGACGAGAAACAGTGACGGATCAAGCCATCATCAAGACCGGCGGCAAGCAGTACCGCGTCGCCGTGGGAGACAAGCTCCGCATCGAGAAGCTCACCGCCGACGTCGGCGCGAACGTGGACTTCGCCGAGGTGCTCTTCGTGGGCGCGGGCGCGGACGCCCGCATCGGCACCCCGCTGGTCGAGGGCGCCAAGGTCAACGCCGTGGTCCGCAGCCACGGCCGCGGCAAGAAGCTCATCGTCTACAAGTTCCGCCGTCGCAAGAACTACCGCCGCAAGAACGGCCACCGCCAGCCCTACACCGAGGTCGAGATCACCGGGATCTCCGCCTGATCCGACAGGACCGAAAGGACACACCGACATGGCACATAAAAAAGGTCAGGGATCCATCAAGAACGGCCGCGACTCGAACGCACAGTTCCGCGGCGTCAAGAAGTTCGGTGGCCAGTACGTGAAGGCCGGCAACATCCTCGTTCGCCAGGTCGGCTCCAAGTTTTGGGCCGGCGAGGGCGCGGGTCAGGGCCGGGACTTCACCATCTTCGCCAAGCGCGACGGCGTGGTCCGCTTCTACAAAGCTGGCCCCAAGGCTCAGCGGCGCTCCTTCATCGCCATCGACCCCGTCGCCGAAGCGGCGGAGTGATCGCGTCGAGCCGGGCGCGCCTCGGCTCGAAGATCCGGCTGACGAAGGCCCTCCGACCCCTCCCGGGTTGCGAGGGCTTTCGCGCGTTTTGAACTTCAACACACTCCACGGGACCCCATGCGCTTCATCGATCGAGTTCGCATCCAAGTTTGTGCCGGAGACGGTGGCAACGGCGCCGTCGCCTGGCGGCGAGAAGCCCACGTGCCCAAGGGCGGTCCCGCCGGGGGCGACGGTGGCAACGGCGGCGACATCTGGCTCGTCGCCGACGAGGGCCTCTCGACCCTCCTCGACCTCAAGTACCGCCAGCACCACCGCGCGCAGCCCGGCCGGGCCGGGGCCGGGGCGGGCAAGAACGGCCGCGGGGGCGAAGACTGGGTCATCAAGGTCCCCGTGGGCACGGCGGTCTACTTCGAGGGCGTCGCGGGTGACCCCGGGGATCCGCTGCCGTGGCAAGACGACGAGGCCCAAAGCGGCATCGTCGTCGAGGACGACGACGAGGGCATGGAGAACGTGTGGATCGTCGACGGCCAGCAGTTCGCGGGGCCGCCGGTGGTCGAGCTCGACGGCGAAGACGCTGACGAAGACGACGAAGACGACGAGGACGACGAGGACGACGAGGAAGATGAGGGCGAGCCCGATGACGCCGCCCTCGCCCTGGCCATCGCCGCCTCCCTCGACGCGGGTGAGCTGGGCGGTCCGCTGCCCGAGTCGGCCCAGGAGCTCCTCGACGCCGGAGCCACGCCGGCGATCATCGCCGCCTTGCCCCAGGGCGCCTCGATCACCGAGGGGGCCCAGCGCCGGAACATGCGAGACAAGCGTCGAGCCAAGCGCGAGGTCCGGCCCACCTACGAGCGCGGCGATCTCATCGGCGATCTCCAGGACCACGGCGATCGCCTGCTCGTCGCCCGCGGCGGTCGGGGCGGGCGCGGCAACATCCACTTCCGCTCGTCGACCAACCGCACCCCCGACCGCGCCGAGCCCGGGACCGAGGGCGAGGCCCGCTGGCTCCGCCTCGAGCTCAAGCTGCTCGCGGACGTGGGCATCGTCGGCTACCCCAACGTCGGCAAGTCCACGCTGATCTCGAGCATCTCCCGGGCGCGCCCGGAGATCGGCGCCTACCCCTTCACCACGCTCACGCCCCAGCTCGGCGTGGTGTCCCTGTCCGACGAGCGGACCATGGTCGTCGCCGACGTACCGGGCCTGGTCGACGGCGCGAGCGAGGGGCGCGGGTTGGGCCACGAGTTTCTCCGCCACCTCGAGCGCACCCGCGTGCTCTTGCACCTGCTGGCCCCGGACCCGACCGAGGGTCGGGAGCCCCTGGTCGACCTCGAGGCCCTCGAGGGCGAGCTGCGCCGCTACGGCTCGATGTTCGACGGGCGCCCGCGGGTCGTGGCGCTCAACAAGATCGACACGCCCGAGGGCGAGGCGATGATCCGCCGCACTCGGCGAGCGCTGCGGAAGCGGAACATTCCCCTGTTCCCGATCTGTGCGGTCACCGGCGAAGGCACCGAGGCGCTGCTCGAGGCGCTGTGGCGCCGCCTGGTGCTGGTCCGCGAGCGCGAGCGCTCCGGCTTGGGCTGAGCGCGGGGAGCTTCGCGGGGCTCGTAGCGAGGCCGATCGGGACGGAGCCCTGGGTCTGCATGGCGACACCCGAGCGTTGCCTTCAAAGTTTCTGACCCCGCCTCGACTTGGCCCCAGGCGCACTGAACGTGCGCCCGGATTGGGGCCGACAATGGTGTCTAGACCGGCGCGGAAGCTGGCCAGGGTCCACCCGCCCTGATACCGTAATGCCGTGTCTCGGGTTGATCGCAGGACTCTCGTGGGCTCCAAGTGTTGGACCCTGCTCGCGGCTTTGATGCTCTTGGTTGCCCTCGCCGTGCCGACGGCCGGGGCCATCGCAGCGCCCCCGGCAACCCCGAGCACCTCGCCGAGCAGCGCGGGCGCGGTGCCCAGCGGCGACCTGCCCGGAGACTCGGCCGGCCCTGCGCCGGACGGCTCGGGCGGCGCGAGTGCGGACGCCGGCGGTGGCGGTGGCGAAGATCTGTTCCAGACCACCGAGACCCCCGAGGGCGTCGACAGCTCGCGGCGCGAGTCCGAGGTCTACGGCGCGCGCATCGACGGCATGCAGGCCGACGTCGACGACCTCAAGGAGCGGATCTTCCGCAGCAAGGCGCGGCTGTCCGTGCTCAAGGAGACCGTGCTCCACGGCGTGCTCGCGGGCAGCCGGGTCATCATCGTCCACCGCAACTTGATGGGCTCGCAGTTTCGCCTGACCAAGCTCGCGGTCATCCTCGATGGCGCGCAGATCTACGCGCGCACCGACGACAGCGGGACCCTCGACTCCGAGGACGAGATCGTGGTCCTCGACGGCAACATCGTCCCCGGCCCGCACACCATCACCGTCGAGCTCACCTACCAGGGCCAGGGCTTCGGCGTGTTCAGCTACCTCAACGGCTACACCTTCGAGAGCCGCAGCTCGCACAACTTCACGGCGCCGGAGAACGGGGCCCTGCGCCTGCTCAGCGCTGGCTACGAGAAGGGCAACCTGAGCACCGAGATGCGCGACCGCCCGAGCATCGACTGGCAAGAGATTCCCCTGGACGCGTCCGGCAAGCCCCTGCCCAAGAGCGCGCGGCCGACCAAGAAGTCGAAGACCAAGACCAAGAAGACCAAGTCCAGCGCTCAAAAGCCGACCAAGAAGCCGGCCCAAAAGCCCAAGAAGAAGTGAGCGCGGACGCGGCCATGGGCGCACAGCTTCACAGGCGTGAGAGTCGTCGACGGCTCGTCGGCGCGTCGCTGGCGGCGGCGCTGCTGCTCGGCGGCGTGGTCTCGGCTCCGGCCCCGGCCGAGGCCGCCCCGCGGCGCTCGACCTTCGACATCGACGACGCGGTCCAGCGCATCGCCGACATCGAGTCGGTGATCGTCGCGGCCGAGACCGCGGCCAACGAGGACCCCGAGCAGACCGAAGAGGAGCTGGCCAAGCGCGTCGTCGCCGGCCAGCTGATGCTCGTCGACCGCGACGTCGAAGGGGCCGCGATCGTGTTCCTCGACGTGCTCGAGAACCACCCCGACAGCCTCGCCGCGAGCCAGGCCCTGTACTTCCTGGGCGAGGCCCTGGTCCTGCTGAGCATGGACCGCTGGGCCATCGAGTGCTTCCAGGGCAACCTCGTCGACCAGAGCGAGGACGGCCGCCGCTACCACCAGCGCTCCATGGCGCGGATGTTCGACCTGCACGTGCCGCGGCGCGAGGACGGCTTCGCCCGCCGCCCCGGCCTGAGCGCGACCCCCGAGGTCCGCGCGCGCTTGCAGGCGATCGGCATCGACGTCGAGGCCAAGCCGCCCGAGGGCCTCGTCGACGAGGCGGACATCCTGCGCGTCAGCGTGGCCGTGGGCGCCATCGCGCCCGAGGAGCGCGAACTCGAGCTGCGCTACGCCTACGGCCGCTGGCTCTACTTTCGCGGCGAGTGGGAGCAGGCCCTGGCCTCCCTCGACAGCGTCTCGCCCCTCGACGTGCCCATGTCTTCGGGCGGCGTCGGGGCGCAGTGGCGGGTGCGCGCGGCCTACATGGCCGCGACCGCGAGCCTGGCCAAGGGCGACATCGACGACGCCCTGACCCGCTTTGGCCTGCTGACCCAGTCCTTCCCCAAGGGCGAGCGAGACAAGCGCATCGTCGAGCTGGCCAACCTCGCCCTCGCCCGCATCCACCACGATCAAGGCGAGACCGAGCTGGCGGTCAAGTCCTACCGCCGCATCTCCAGGGACTCGCCCTTCTTCCCCGAGGCGATGTACGAGACGGCCTGGACCCTGCTGGCCGCCGGCGCCCACGACCGGGCCCTGCAGGCCCTCGACCTGCTGCTGGTCTACGACCCGGACAGCCCCATCGTCCCCGAGATCAAGCAGCTGCGCGGCAAGGTCAAGATCCAGATGCGCGACTGGCAGGGGGCCGAGGGCGAGTTCCTGGCCCTGCGCCGCGAGTTCGACGAGCTGTCCAAGCGCCTCGGCCGTCAGCTCGAGGCCAAGGGCGACGCGGCCAGCTACTTCTCGGCCGTCGCGTCCGAGGACATGGAGCACTTCAGCCTCGGCGCCGTCATGCCCGTCGAGGCCGCGGCCGTCGCCCAGACCCTGCCCCGGGCCACGCAGACCGTCGACCTGGTCAACGAGGTCGGCGAGGTCGACGCGATGCTGTTCGAGACCCGGGCCCTGCTCGCGCGCATGGAAGAGGCCGTCGAGGCCAAAGAGCGCGCCCGCTTGTTCACGGACCTGGGCGCGCACCTGAGCTCGCTCGACTCCTCGGACCTCGAGATCCTCGATCTCAAGGAAAAATTGCTGTTCCGCTCGACGGCCAAGGTCGGCGGGGCCGGGCTCGTCGAGATCGAGTCCCAGCGCAAGGCCCTGGCCAAGCGCGTGACCAACCCGCTGGGCGACGGCAGCTCCCGCGACGACACCTCCGGGGGCCTGCGCAGCCGGGCCGAGGAGATCCACCAGCTCGACCTGACCGTCCAGGCCCTGCGCGCCCAGCTGATCGCGACCGAGCGCTACTACGACGAGACCCGCAAGGACCAGCGCATCGACCACGAGGCCTTCCTCAAGCAGGCCGCGGAGCTGCGCGACGAGGTCGCGGGGCTCGAGCGCGAGGTCGCCGAGATGGAGGCCGAGGTCGAGAAGGCCCAGACCGCGATCCGCTTCGCCGATCCCTGGGCCGAGGCCCAGCGCGCGGCCGTCGAGGACTACTCGGTGTTCCTCGATCAGGCCTTCGCGGCGGTGCTCGAGGCCAACCCCGACGCCGCGGCCAAGAAGGTCTGGGACCGGGCCAACAGCCTGCGCGGGCGCATCGTCGAGGGCCGCGAGCGCCTCGACGCGGCCGCCGGTCGCCGGCTGCGGCGGGCCATGCAGATCCTCCGCGAGGAGCGGGTCAACCTCGACGCCTACAAGGAAGAGCTCGAGGCCAAGCGCGGGGAGACCCGCGAGCTCGTCGGCGACGTGATGCAGGCGAGCTACCGCGACGTGGTCGGCGAGCTCGCCAACTTGGTGACGCGCTCCGAGGTCGGCCTGCTCGACGTCGCCTGGGCCATCCAGGAGGTCGAGTCCGAGGAGATTCGCCGGCTCGAGACCCACCGCGACCGGGACCTGCGCGAGCTCGACCGCGTCCTCGACCAGGGCCTCCAGGAGGACGGGAACCGATGACTGTGTACCGCCGCGCTCGCTCTTTGTTGGCCCTGTCCGTGGCCTCCGTGGTCGCGCTCAGCCCGGTGGTCGCCCAGGCCTCGAAGCCCTCGGGCGCCGCGCCCGATCCCGCGACCCTCGGGCGCGGGGGCGAGCCCGGCTCGGGCGTGGCGCGGGTCGTCGAAGGGGGCGGGGACCCCAACCGCTTGCAAGCCCCGCTGCCCCGGCGCCCGCGCAGCGAGGACGAAGCCGTCGCCATCGAGGACCTCGAGGAGATCTTCAAGCGCTTCGACGCCGCCGCCTCGGCGACCGAGGACACCCTCGTCGACCAGCTGATCATCGAGGCCGAGAAGGGCCGCGCCGAGCTCGAGAAGGGCTACGACTCGCAGATCAAGGAGCACCGCGCCCAGGCCCGAGTGCTGCGCAGCAAGGCGATCACCCGCTACGAGGACTTTTTGAAGCTCCACCCCAACGACGCGGCGTGGACCCCCGAGATCATGTTCCGCCTCGCGGAGCTGCACTTCGAGTCCTCCCTCGAGCGTTACCAGCGGCAAGAGGACGCGTGGCAGACCCAGCTCATGGCCCTCGAGGAGCGGCGCCAAAACGGCGAAGAGAAGGTCCCCGATCCGCCGGCCTCGCCGACCGTCGACTACAAGCGCTCCATCGAGCTGCTCAGCGAGGTCGTCACCCGCTTCCCCGACTACAGCCTCAACGACGCCGCGCTCTACCGCATGGGCGTGCTGCTCTACGAGAGCGAGGACTTCGAGCCGAGCCGCCAGGCCTTCCTGGCGCTCGCGTGCAGCAACCGCTACGCCGTCCCGGCCGCGGACTTCAGCAACATCGTGCCCTCGACGAGCTTCCGCGACGGGGACTACGAGGGCTGCGCCCCGCTGCGCCAGGAGAGCCAGTTCACCGCCGAGAGCTGGCTGCGCGTGGGCGAGCTGCACTACGACGTCGACGAGTTCGACCCTGCGCTCGAGGCCTTCACCCAGGCCCTGGGCAAGCCGGGCAGCTCGCTCTACGCGCTGTCGATGATCCGCATCGCCTTGACCCTCTACCTCAAGCGCGACTTCGCCGGGTCCATCGCGCGCCTCGACGAGTACATCCTCTACCTCGACTCCTACAAGGGCACGCCCGAGTACGACGAGATCCCCAACTACCGGGACGAGGCCATCAAGTGGATGGCCAAGACCTACAACGAGGACGACTGGGACGGGAACGGCCGCCGCGATCGCCCCGCGGGGCTCAAGCGCCTCGAGCGGGACTACGCCGAGCGCAAGGCCGAGCCCCACGTGCCCGAGCTCTACGCCGCCTACGCGGACTTGCTCGCCTACGAGACCGAGTTCCAGGGCGCCATCGAGATCTACGAGCTCGCCCTGGATCGCTGGCCCCTGGCCGCCGCCGCGCCAGAGATCCAGTTCAAGGTCATGGCCTCGTGGAAGCTGCTGCGCGAGGACCGGAAGGTCACCGAGGCCCGCGACAAGCTGGCGACCAACTACCTGCGCGGGACGAGCTGGTACTACGCCAACGAGGCCGACCCCGACGCGATCGAGAAGGCCTTCAAGCTGGCCGAGGACGCGCTCGTGGCCACCGCCGTCGACCACCAGGCGCGGGCCCAGGAGCTGCGCTCGGAGGGCCGCGACGAGGAGGCCAAGGTCGAGTACGAGATCGCCGCGCGGGCCTACGCCGCCTACCTCGAGCGCTTCCCGAACACCCAGAGCTCCTACGAGTACCGGTTCAACTTCGCCGACTCGCTCTACTACTCGGACCAGTTCCTCGACGCCGCCAAGCAGTTCGCGGTCGTGCGCGACTCGAACCTCGACAACCGCCTGCAGGCCGACGCGGCCGAGGGCGTGATGAGCTCGCTCGAGAACTACGCCGAGCTCCAGGAGGCCGAGGGCAAGTACACCCTGCCCGACATGCCCAAGGACCCGGACGCCGGGCCCTACGAGGCCCAGGACATCCCGCCCCTGGCGCGGGCGCTCCAGGACGCCTACGACCGCTACTCCGAGCTCGTCCCGGACGCCGAGGACGCGGCCACGGTCATGTACAAGTCGGGCGAGATCAGCCAGCGCCACAACCAATTCGCCGAGGCCCGGACCCGCTTCCAGCGCGTCGTCGATCGCCACTGCGGCGAGGACGTGGCGATCAACGCCGGCTACGCGATGATCGACGGCTACACCGTCCAGGGCGACCTGGCCAACGTGTCCAAGACCATCGAGATGCTCGAGGGCAAGGCCTGCGGCACGGGCGACGCGAAGAACGAGTTCGCCGGCAAGCTGCGCAGCATCGGCAACGCGGTCATCTTCCAGGAGGCGACCTTGCTGTTCGAGGCCGGCGAGTTCGAGGCCGCGGCCGACCGCTACGTCGCCCTGGTCAACGAGGCGCCGGACGACCCCAACGCCGACAACGCCCTCAACAACGCCGCCGTCGCCTACGAGAACATCGGCCGCTTCGAGAGCGCGACCAAGACCTACGAGCGCATCTACACCACCTACAAGCCCTGCGACTCGCCCAAGCTCAAAGAGGGCGACAAGTGCAGCGAGTTCGCCGACGAGGCGCTGCTGCGCACGGGCTTCAACCACGCGCGCTTTTTCGAGTTCGAGGAGGCCGTGCAGAGCTACCTGGTCCTGGCCACGGACGGGGACTACTCCAACAGCGAGTACCGCCTGCTGGCCATGCGCAACGCCGCGGGCTTGCAGGACAACCTGCAAAACTACGAGAAGTCCGCGAAGCTCTACTACCGGGTCGCCGACAAGTCGGGCTCGACCGAGGAGAAGGCCGAGGCCTACTACAACGCCGCCACGGTGCTCGAGAAGGCCGGCAACGACTCCAAGACCATCGCGGCCTACAAGAAGTACCTCAAGGCCTTCGCCGGGGCCGAGGGCCAGGCCGTGCGCGAGGTCGAGGCGCACCTGCGCCTGGGCAAGCTCTACCGCGACAACAAAAAGCGCAAGGACTCGATCCGCGAGCTCGAGGCCGCGATCTCGATCTTCGACGCCCGCGGCCTGCAAAAGGGCACGCCCGAGGCGGCGCTGCCCGCCGAGGCGCAGTTCATCCTCGCCGAGTACCAGCTCGAGGGCGCGCTCAAGCTCAAGCTCAAGTCGACCAGCGGCAAGGCGCTCGAGAAGGAGGCCAAGAAATTGTTCGAGGCCCTCGTCGCGGTGACCACCGAGTACGACAAGGTGTTCTCCTACCGCTCCTTCGACTGGGTGCTCGCGGCCATGTACCGCCGCGGCTACGCCTTCGAGACCATCGCCAGCAAGGTCATCGACGCGCCCGTGCCCAAGCAGCTGCGCAAGGGCTCGGAGGCCTACTACGCCTACAAGATCACCATCGCCGAGCAGATGGAGCCCTTCATCCAAAAGGCCATCCTGCTCTACGAGGAGTGCGTCAAGCGCAGCAAGGAGTTCCGGGTCAACAACGCCTGGACCTCGCGCGCGCTCGAGCGCCTCAACGTCTACAAGGCCGACGAGTACCCGCTGTTGCGGGACCCCGCCCTGACCCTGGAACTGGAGGATCGACGATGACGCGGACGTGGCTCTCGAACTGGACCCTGGTCGCTTTGCTGGGTGGGGTGAGCGTGGCGGCGCCGGGCTGCGCCAAGGACGGTGAGCGGAGCACCGACGCGCCCGAGGAGCTCGACCTGCCCCCGGAGAAGAAGGTCGCCGACACCAACGGGCCCGAGAAGAAGGGCCCGGCCGACGCCAAGAAGGCCAAGCAGCAAGAGCCCAAGGACGTCGCCGACGAGAAGGTCGAGGCCAAGAAGATCGACGGGGAGGGGGGCAAGCCGGCGGTCAGCCATCCGCAGGACCGCGACCCCAACCAAGAGAAGGCCAAGATGACGCGCTCGCGCAAGCACAGCGCCAAGGCCAAGCAGCTGCTGCGCAGCAACCAGGGCGACAAGGCCGTGGCCGAGGCCCGCCGAGCCCTGCGCGAGCACGAGCAGAACGTCGAGGCGATGCTGGTCATCGCCGAGGTCTTCTACCGCCAGGGCAAGCACGAGCTCGTGCAGTCCGTGACCGGCTCGATCCTCAAGGTCGACGCCAAGGTGCTCAGCCCCGAGGAGAAGTCCCAGGCCTACAACTTGATGGGCTTCGCCTACCTGCAGGCGGGCAAGCGCGTCGACGCCTTCCGCTCGTTCAAGAGCGCCGCCGAGACCGACGACAAGAACGCCTCTGCGTGGAACAACCTCGGCGTGCAGTACATGTGGCGCGGGGACCCGAAGACCGCCGAGTCTTGCTTTTCCTACGCCGCCGAGCTCGACCCCAAGTTCGCCGAGGCGCACCTCAACCACGGCGCCTCGCTGCGCGCCAACGGCAAGCTGACGGAGGCCGAGCTGGCCTTCAACAGCGCCGCCAAGCTGCGCCCGGACTGGGCCGAGGTCCAGTTCAACCTCGGCGTGCTCTACCTCGACGCCGACCAGATCGGCACCTTCGACGAGATCGCCAAGCTCGAGGCCTGCATCAAGGCCTTCGAGCGCTACAAGAGCCTGGTCGGCCAGGGCAAGAGCTCGCTCGAGCGCAGCACCAAGCAGTCGGGCCCCACCGACGCGATGGGTAACGAGCTCGTCTCGGTGGCCCAGGCGGACCTCTACATCAAGGCCGCCAACAAGGCGATCGAGTCGGCCGAGCGCAAGGCCGAGCGCGACGAGAAACGCAAGCAGCGTGAAGCCAAGAAGGCCGCCGAGGAGGCCGAGGAAGCGAAGAAGCCTGGAGAGGGCGAGGGCGAAGACGCCCCCAAGGCCGACGAGCCCAAGGCCGACACGCCGAAGGAAGAGCCGCCCAAGGCCGACACGTCGAAGGAAGAGCCGCCCAAGAGCGAGCCGCCGAAGACTCAGCCGAGCAAGCCCAAGCAGCCGGCCAAGCCGCAAAAGCCGGGGGCGCAAAAGCCGGGAGCGCAAAAGCCGGGAGCGCAAAAGCCCAAGGCCCAGAAACCCAAGCCACAAAAGCCGGGAGGCTGAGCGAGATCTCTGGCGGGAGTTTTTTGACTTTGGTGAGATCCTCCAGGAATTGGAGTCGTTCGCCCATGCCGTCAGGCGCAAGCTAGCCGCCAAAACCCCGCCAACGTGATAATTCGCCCATTAAATGTGAATCACAGGTGTGACGGACGGCTTGCACTCGGTACTATCCCTCCGGGCCCTGTCCGATCTAAGATGCCCCAACTTTCGTAGACAGCGTTTTCGACGCCCTACTGAGCATCTGCTGCGCATTCTGCGAAGACCGACGGGTCAACGACCGCCTCGAGCCACACCATCCACACCCTTCACAGTTCACCAAAAGCTGCCAAATGCGAGATTTCTTGGAACTTGACGCACGCTCGGTCGACGAAGCCACCGCTTCGGACCCCTGGTGCCGTCACGGCCTTCGCCCAGATCGGCGATTGCGCAGCACCAAGAGCCATTTTGGCGCGATCTCAATGAGTTCGCTCGCATGAACGAGCGAGTGGGAAGGAACCAGGGTTCAAATCATGGATAACGTCGTGTTGCTACGAAAGCGCGGTTTTTCGGTCTTGGCAGTGGGTGGAGTTTTGTCTACGATGCTGCTTCCTTGCTCGGCTCTCGCACAGGATCCAAATCCCGAAGCGAGTACCGCGGAGAGCGCCTCTGGCGAGACGCTCGAGCGCGGCGGCAAGCGGATCTCTCTCGACGACGAATTCAACGTCGAAGGCAAACTCGAAAAGCCGAGCGCATTCTTCGTGTTCAAGCGCTCAGCACTCGAGTACGACTGGGCGCGACTGGATGCACAGTTCGCGCCATTGGTACTTGAGTCCGTCCAAGATCCTCTGTTCTAATACTCCGGCTGGCTGCGCATGGTGCGCCGCCGTCTAGCCACCTTGAAGTTCAACCCCACGCAGAACTGTCAACCTAGCCCACCTCGGGCGACTTCGCAGCACTCGGGCAAAAGCCCACCCCAGGAGGACACCAGTCATGGGTGATTTCGCAACATTCTACGCCAACGGTGGTGTGTTCATGCACGCCATCGCCCTCAGCGCCATCCTTGGCCTCGCCGTCATGGTGGAGCGCTTCATCTTTCTGTTCTTCCGTTTCAACATCAACGGACAGCAGTTCTTCAACCAGATTCAAAAGCTGGTGATGGCGAACAACATCGACCGCGCCATCAAGCTGTGCAACGCCGCCGACAAGGCCGCTCTCGCTCGCGTCGTCAAGGCCGGTCTCACCCGCGCCAACAAGAGCGAGGCCGACATCTCGGCCGCCATCGAGGAGTCGATGCTCGAGGTCGGGCCCGCCATCAACAAGCGCGTCCCGATGATCGCCGCGATCGCGAACATCGCGACGCTCCTCGGTCTGCTCGGCACCATCTTCGGTATGTTGGACGCCTTCCGCGCCGTCGCCGACGCTCCCGCCGACCAGCGCTCCACCGCTCTGGCTCGCGGCATTGGTATCGCCATGAACACGACCGGCTTCGGTCTCATGGTCGCCATCCCGCTGCTCGCCTCGCACATCTTCATCTCCAACCTGGCCAAGAAGATCTCCGACGAGGTCGAGCTCTACTCGGTCAAGCTGGAGAACCTGCTCGCCGCCCGCGTGCGCCACAGCTGAATGATGGGCTGAGCCGAGTGCTGCGAAGCCTGTCGACCGCGGGCAGGGAACTCCACCCGCGGTCGACACCCCCACTCTCTGGGGGCACGGCCGCCGGCACACCACGCTCGTCAACCACTCTCGTAGAGGACCAACGCCATGGCACGCTACAGGAAAAAGAACGAGATCAAAGTCGAGGAAGCAAACGTGCTTCCCGTCATGAACATCATGTTCCTGCTCATCCCAGCTCTCCTGCTGGCCATGGAGGTTGCGAGCATGGCGGCGATCGCCGTGTCTCCGCCGAAGTTTGCGGCAGCTCCTTCTGACAAGAAGGAAGAGGAGAAGAAAGAGGAGAAGCCCTTGAAGTTCAAGGTCTTCATCCTCGAGGACGGGTTCCGAGTCAGCACGGCCGCCCAGCAAGAGGGCGCCGAGGCTGGCAAGGCCCAGGACAGTTCGAAACCCACGATCCCGCTGGCCAAGCCCAGCGCCGCGATCGATGACTATGAGCGGTACGACTACGGGAAGCTCGAGGCCAAGGCCAAAGAGCTCAAGGAGAAGTACTCGCATGAAACGGTCGTGACCATCTCGGCAGAGAACAGCATCCCCATGCAGGTGTTGATCTCGACGATGGACTCGGTCCGAGGCTCGGATTGCAAGCTCCTCACCATCAAGGAGGGTGAGGACTTCCCCGAGGAGTGCCTGTTCTTCCAACCCATCGTCGAAGCCGGAGCCGGCTGAAATCCTTCTAGGAAGGGAGCATAAAAATGACCCCCGAAGAACTCTTCGAAATCAAGAAGGAACTCAAGCGGGCCAAGCGCCGGGACAAGGAGCTTGAAGAGGCGAACATGGGACTCACGTCCCTGATGGACATCGTTTCCATCATCGTCGTCTACCTGCTCAAGTCCTACGCGAGTGACCCGGTGCTCATCACCCCGATCGCGGAGCAGAAGATCCCGATGTCCAAGATGGACGCGGCGATCAAGGAAGGCGTCCCGATCTACATCTCCTCGCGCGAGCTCATCTTCAAGGAAGAGCAAGTCGCGGTCCTCAAGGAGGGCGAGCTCGACCCGAGCGTGGTCCAGGGCCACATCATCGCCCCTCTGTTCGAGAAGCTCGAAGAGGAGACGGAGAAGTCCAAGGCCATCTTCGAAGGCCGCGGCGAGGAGTGGGTGGGCCACGTCATCCTCATCGGCGACGAGGCGCTCAAGTTCTCGACCATCGTCGACGTGATGTACACGGCTGGGCGACTCGAGTACTCCGAGTACTCCTTCTGCATCATCCAAAAGGGCTGAGCACTTCCGCTCACCCCCAGGGGCCGGTAGCGCAACTAGCGCTATCGGCCTTTAGTTTTTTGACCCGTTTGGCATGGAGTGGAGCACTGGAGCTCCGAGGTTGCGGGCCTCGGTGATCGGTTGCCCACCGTCGAGGTACTTCCAAGAAGACTCCGCGCGAAGGATCCGGCGCGCGCGGACATTCCTGTACGGGGCCTCGCGCGTCCGGCTCCGTACCCTCCGTTTGGGGACACCCAAACGGGCTGCTATGCTCCTCGATGAGCGGCGCGTTTGGCCCTAAACAGGCTCCAAAACGCCAGTTTCAAGCCCAGATGCCAGGTTCAGCTAGCAACAAGGTCCTCCGCGTCGCCGTCATCGTGGATGGTGAGTCTTGTGAGGAGCTGCGTCAGACCGAGCCTGGTGACGTCATCGTTGGCCGGGCTTCGGAGACCGGTCTGGGGATCGGCCCGAGCTCGGCCCTCGAGTACGGCGCGGCGGCCGAGGGGCCGAAGACCGCGCGCTCGATGCCGCTGGCCTTCATCGCCCTCGGCATGATCTTGATGCTGCTGATCGGCAGCTGGTTCGCGGTCAAGGTCAACGCCGCGAGCTCGGACAACGTGGTGCTCGAGTCCGCGGAGGTCGAGGCGAGCTACCAGACCGACGAGGAGCTCCTCGCGGCCACGGGCCTGACCAAAAAAGAGCTCGAGAAGAAGAAGCGGCGAGCTCGACGCGCGACCTTGGTGCTCCTCGGCGTGGGCATGCTGGGGGTGGTCCTGGTGGTCGCGGGCACGACGATGCTGCGTGGCCGCCGACGTCACCAACGGCGCGTGCTCGCGGTCTACGACGGCCACGCGAAACCTCGAGATTACCGGGCGAAGGCGCCCATCTGGCTCGGAGTGGGCGTCGCCCTCGTGCTCGGCGGCGGAGGCTTGTTCGCCTACGAGGTCGGCAAGCACGACCCGGACGCCCCGATCGCCGAGGAGACGACCCGCGGCGACATGTCGGCCTTCAAGGCGGAGGGCGACGGCGGCACGGGCGGCCTCGGCCTCGGCATCGCGCTCATCGGCATCGTGCCCCTGGTCATCGGGGCCATGGGCATCACCGAGAAGCCCCCGCGCAAGCGCAAGCGCAAGCCCAAGGGCGGCCGCGTCCCCCGAGAGCACAAGCTGTTCGAGTGGGTCGCCGAAGAGGGCACCTACTACATCAACATCCCGCCGGAGACGAAGGGCAAGCTCGTCCTCGGCAAGAACAAGGCCTCGGTCAAGTCCCTGCGCAAGCGCTTTGGGCAGCCCGACGGCACCCTGCGCGTGAAGCTGGGCCCCAAGGCCAAGGGCAAGCTGCTCCTCGGCCAGACCCGGATCATGTTCCAGACGGCCAAGCCCGCCCGGGCTGCCGCCTTGCCGACCTTCCCGCAGCAGTACGCCGACCCCTTCGCGCACCTGCGCATGTCCACCCTGGACATCGCGGCCTTCGGCGGCGTGGGCTTCATCGCCCTCGTGCTCCTGGTCTGGTTCTCGAAGTTCGCCGACCGCACTCCGCCGCCTCCCGACGAGCGCTTCGTCCAGGAGATGGGCATCCCCGCTTCTTTCTACGAAGAAGAGGAGGAGCTCGAGGAGGTCGAAGAGGAGCAGGAGGACACCCTCAAGCAAGAGGACAAGGAAGAGAAGCAAGAGGTCAAGGAAGAGAAGCAAGAGGACAACCTCGAGAAGCCCAAGAACGTGTCGGAGAAGGCCTTCAAGGAGGCCCGCGGCGTGGGTGTGGCCCGCGTCCTCGGCACCTGGGGCGGCGAGGGGGAGGGCACCGTCCTCGACGTGATCGAGTCGACGGAGAACAACCTCGGCGACCTCTTCGCCCAGGGCATGACGACCACGGGCGAGTACCAGGGCGGCGAGATCGGAGACTTCGTCGCCGGCGGCGGTGGCATCGACGCCACGGGCACCGTCGCGTCCAACGAGGCCCTGCAGACCGGCGAGGGCCCGGCCGAGGTCGGCAAGACCGAGAAGAAAGAGCGCAAGGTCCGGGGCAAGGCCAAGAGCAAGACCGGCGACGTGTTCGGCGACGTCGACAAGAAGGCCGTGTCGGCGACGATCCGTCGGCGCATGCCTGGTCTCCAGGCCTGCTACGAGAAGGCGCTGCGCTCGAACCCGCAGCTCAAGGGCAAGATGGAGTACACGATCACCATCAACCCCTCCGGGCGGGTGACGCAGGTCGACATCGAGCAGGACACCGTGGGCGACAGCTCGGTCCGGACCTGCACCGTGGGCAAGATCAAGGGCTGGCGCTTCTTCGCCGAGGGTGCCGAGGAGTCCTCCGAGGTCACCTTCTCGGTCAACTTTACTGGCAGCTGAGGGGCAGTTGCGGGGCAGCTGAGCGCCCGTACATCGTGCAAAGGTGGCCTGGGAGGCCCTGGCGCGGTTGATCCTCGGTCCGACGGGGGGCATGCTCGTAGAGGGCCCCCACGCTTCAGATTTCGCAAAGGATCTCGGCCGCCCGGCCATTCAAATCCAGAGGACCCATGCGCGACTCCATCAGCTCCACTTCGACCCGCACTACCGCCTGGATGGTCGCGGCTCCGTTGGCACTGGTCGCTGCTCTTGGCCTCGCGCGTACCGTTTGGGGTGGACCGCCAGCGTCCGAGGAGCCCACAGCAGACGCCGAGGGCCCCGCGAGTGAGCCAGCCTCAGCCGATGATCCGAGCCCGGACACGGCCGATCCGAACGTCGATCCCACGCTGCTCGGCGATCCCGAGGCGGCGCCGGAGAGCGACGCCGCGGCCGCGGCCGGCTTGACTCCAGACAGCGCGCCGAGCCTCGGGCCGACGCCGGCGGAGGCGAGCGGCCTGCGCATGCAGATGGAGACGGGCATGTCGGCGCTGGGTGAGCTCGCCGTCGAGGCGCGCTCGGACGACGACCTCGTCCGCGCGACCTGCGTGCTCGACAAGCAAGATCGCGCCGGCGACGTGATGGAGCTCGGGACCAGCGAGATGCTGGTCATCCGTGACCCCAACACGAGTGAGCAGGCTCGGGGCTTCGCCCTCGAGAAGCTCGACGCCGCGGCCTCGCGCATCGACAAGTTGGTCGAGGAGGCCAAGGAGTGCGCGGGTCAGACCGGGCCCGAGGACGAGATCGACATCACCCGGAACGAGTCGGACGAGCCGAACACGGTGCCCATGGCGGCCCCGAGCCTCGGCCTGGGCCAAAGCCCCGTTCCCCCGCCCGTCGACGGCGGCTGGCCGCCCGCGGCGAGCCCCATCGAGTGAGCGCGAGCCAGGACCTGGCCTGCTCTTTGCCGTGTCTTTGCACTCGCCCCGATTTTGGGGTGTGAATCGCTCACCTTGATCGCGTCGCCCCAGCTTCCCGCGCCCGCGGGACCCCGCCGCTCACGCCCAACTGGCGTGGCCCTGCGGCTGCTGGTGCTCGCGGTGATGGTGTCGATGGTCGCGCTGGTGATGGTCGCCGCGCCGGGTCGCGCCCACGCCGGCGCGCCCCAGGGCGCGGTCGGCAACCCGGCGACGCAGGTGCCTCGAGTCGCCGATGGCCCCGGCAGGAAGGTCGGCAAGAACTCGACCTTCCACGGCGGCGCGGCCTTGGCCATCGGCTTCGACTCCAACGTGTTCTCCGAGTCCCGGGCGAGCTCGCCGGTGCGCGCGGCCTACGGCTTGCCCTCGGCCTGGCTGTCGATCGGCAACCGGCAGCTGCGCGCGGGCGTGCTCGACACGCCGCCCAAGGCCAGCGGGCGCAAGGCCGACTACTACCTCGGGGTCATCACCGGCTGGCGCCTGTACATGTCCGGCCAGCCCACGGTCTGGCAGGCGAGCAAGTTCAACATCGGCCTCAACCTGCGGACCATGTTCGCCCCGGGTCGGCACTTCTCCGTCGGCATCCAAAACGACCTGTACCGCCTCGGCGAGCCGACCAACTTCCAGGCCGCGCGCGAGTTCAACTTCAACCGCATCAGCAACTCGGCCAAGCTGCACTTCATCCTGCGCCCCAGCGGCGGCCGCTTCAGCCTCGACGTCGGCTACCGCAACCAGCTGCTGGTGTTCGAGAACGGCGACTTCTTCCGCTCGAACCGCCTGGTCAACGGCCTCGAGACCGAGACCAAGTACCGCCTCCGCGATCGCACGGCCTTCGCGATTCGCTACGACTACCACTACACCTACTACTTTTGCTGCACCGACCTGGGCGTCGGGCGCAACGAGGACTCCCACGCGCACCGGGTCCTGGGCGGCTTCTCGGGCCAGCTCGGCGACAAGGTGGTGCTCGACGCCTTCGCGGGCGCGGGCTTTGGTCTGTACAAGCAAGACCGCAGCGGCCCGGACTTCGACAGCTTCATCGGCTACGTGGCGCTGGGCTGGTTCCCGAGCTCGAAGACCCAGATCGGCCTGCGCCTCGGTCGCGAGTTCAACGACTCGCTGTGGGGCAACTACTACACCGACATCGGCGGCTCGCTCTCGGCCGGCCACGTGTTCAAGTGGAACATGCGCCTGGACGCGGGCTTTGGGGTCTACGGGCGGCGCTACGCGGGCCTGCCGATCCCCGGCGAGGACACCCAGGACATCACCAGCTACGTCGCGGCCGACGGCTTCGTCCGCCGCGACACGCTGATCAGCCTCAACGTCCAGCTCGAGCAGGCCCTCGGCAAGTACTTCGTCGTCGGAGGCCGCTACGCCCTCGGGGCCGACCTGACCGACTTCCAGGTGACCTACTCCAACGGCTTCACCCAGGCCGGCCGCTTCAACCGGAGCCTGCTGATGGTGTTCGGCGCGGTGAGGTACTGAGGTGCGGCGGCGCTGGAGCTGGCTGCTCGCGCTGACGCTGGTCTCGGCGGGCGCGTGCTTCGAGCCCGACCACGGCCTGATCCCGCCGGCCAAGCCGGTCGAGCTGACCTCGGGCCTGAGCTCGGGCGACGTGTTCGAGGTCCGGGTGTTCGGCGAGGCCGAGGTCGGCGGCACCTTCCAGGTTCAAGAAGACGGCAGCATCGTGTTCCCGCTCATCGGTCGGGTCGAGGTCATCGACAAGACCCAGGCCGAGATCGCCGGGCTGCTCGAGCAGCGCCTGGCCGACGGCTACCTGCGTGATCCGCAGGTCACCGTGGTGCTCACGGCGCGGGAGAACTTCGAGGTCAGCGTCCTGGGCGAGGTCGAGCGCCCGGGGACCTTCGGCTTCGTCGAGCAGATGACCCTGGTCCAGGCGATCTCCGACGCCGGCGGCCTCACGGAGGTCGCGCGAGTGCGCCGGGTCCGGCTGACGCGCAAGACGGACGGGGGCCAAAAGACCTACGAGGTCTCGGTCAAGGCGATCACCGACGGGCGCGAGCCGGACATCCTGCTCCAGCCCGGGGACATCATCTTCGTGCCCGAGAGCCCGATCTGACGCCCTGACCGGTCCACTGCGGGCTGCGACTGTGTGTTTGTTCGGGTCGCGAGGCTCACCGAATTTTCTCCCCAGCAATCCGCGGGATACACTGGCGACCAAATGGCCGAACCGAACATCGTCCTGGGTATCGACCTGGGAACGACCAATTCGGCTTGCGCCGTCGTTCGCGACGGCCGCGCCTCGGTCGTGCGCCGGGGTGACGATCGCATCGTGCCCTCGGTGGTCGCGGCCCTGTCCAACGGGCAGTTCGCCGTGGGCAACGAGGCCAAGCAGCTGCGCTCGGTCGACCCGACCCAGGTGGTCTACAGCGCCAAGCGCCTGATCGGCCGGCGGTTCAGCTCGCCCGAGGTCCAGCGCCACCGCGAGACGGTGCCCTACCGCATCGTCGAGGGGCCCAACGAGTCGGTGATGATCGAGCTCGGCGGCCGCCGGCTGAGCATCGTCGAGATCAGCTCGCAGATCCTCCGCTACCTCAAGGACATGGCCGAGGAGGCCCTGGGCCAGCGGGTCAAGAAGGCGGTCATCGCGGTCCCGGCCAACTTCACCGACTCCCAGCGATCGGCGACGCGCATCGCCGCGCGCCTGGCCGGCCTCGACGTGATCCGCGTGATCAACGAGCCGACCGCGGCGGCCCTGGCCTACGGCTACATCGAGGACATGGACCGGCGCATCGCGGTCTACGACTTCGGCGGCGGCACCTTCGACGTCACGATCTTGCAGATCACCCGCAACGTCTTCGAGGTGCTCTCGACCTCGGGCGAGATGTTCCTCGGCGGCGACGACCTCGACGCCGAGATCCTCGAGCGCATGGTCGCGACCTACCAGGTCCAGCACGGCTTCAACCTGCACGGCGACGCCCGGGCCCTCGAGCAGCTGCGCATCGCCGCGGAGCAGGTCAAGATTCAGCTCTCGGAGCAGCCCAGCGCCTCGGTCCGCGTCGAGAACATCCCCAAGGGCAGCGGCCGCCACCTCGACTTCAGCCTCAGCGAGCGAGACCTGCGGACCATCGTCGAGCCCATCGTCCGGCGGACCACGCCCGTGTGCGAGGACGCGATGCGGGTCGCGGGGGTGAGCGCGGAGCAGATCGACGAGATCGTCCTCGTAGGCGGCACCACCCGCGTGCCCCTGGTCCGCGAGGTCGTCGAGGACATCTTCGGCAAGGCGCCGCAGACCTCGATCAACCCCATGAGCGTCGTGGCCGTGGGCGCGGCGATCCAGGGCGCGGCGCTGCTCGGCTCGTTGGTGCCGATGGCCACCGGCGGCGTCTCGGCCCCCTCGGCGGCCCAGAGCGCGGTGCTCCTCGACGTGACCCCGCGCAGCCTCGGCGTCGGCACCATCGGGGGCAACGTCGACTTCATCATCGAGCGCAACTCGGTCATCCCCGTCGAGCAGACCCGGCTGTTCACGACCACCGCGGACAACCAACGCTTCGTCCGCATCCAGGTCTGCCAGGGCGAGAGCTCCGAGTTCGGGGGCAATACCAAGCTCGGCGAGGTGACCCTCTCGGGCCTGCGCCAGGCCCCGCGGGGCTCGGTGACCGTGGCCGTGACCTTCGAGATCAACACCGACGGTCTGCTCGAAGTCCGCGCCCTCGATCAGGACACGGGCCAGGAGCAGATCGCGACCATGCGCGTGCTCGGTGGCCTGCCCCAGGAAGAGGTCGACGCGATCCTCGAGCGCGCGCGGACCCCAGCTTCTCCTCCGCCACCGCCCCAGTAGCCATGACAAGCAGCCCAGCAGCCCGCACGGCCCAGGTCGAACGCAACACCCGCGAGACGCAGATCCGCGTGGCCCTGACCCTCCCCGGCGACGCCCCGGCGCCGCCCAAGGTCGACACGCCGGTGCCCTTCCTCTCGCACATGCTCGAGGCCCTCGGGCGCCACGGGGCCATGGCCCTCGAGGTCGAGGCCAAGGGCGATGTCGAGATCGACGATCACCACACCGTCGAGGACGTCGGCCTGGTGCTCGGGGCGGCCCTCGACCAGGCCCTCGGCGACCGCAAGGGCATCTACCGCTACGGCCACTTCTCCCTGGCCATGGACGAGACCCTCGTCGACGTCGCCCTCGATCTGGGCGGGCGGCCCTACCTCGTCTACGACCTGCCGGCGATCTCGGGCAAGTGGATCGGCCGCTTCGACTGCGAGCTCGTGCGCGAGTTCTATCAGGCCCTCGCGGTCCAGGCCCGGATGAACCTGCACATCCACCTGCGCGCCGGCGGCAACGCCCACCACGTCGTCGAGGCCAGCTTCAAGGGCCTGGCCCGGGCGCTGCGCATGGCCTGCGCCCACGACCCGGCGATGCTCGGGGCGGTGCCCTCGACCAAGGGCGTGATCGTTTAGGGGACCAGGCCGACTAGGCCGTCTCGGCCTTGGCGATCTGGGTGTGGAGCTTGCGAAGGGGCGGCGTCTCCTCGAGGGAGAGGCCGAGCTCGCAGTCGATCCACGCCCCGTTGAGGTCGCCGCGCTCGAACTTTTGGCGGGCCGAGCGGAGGTAGATGCGGGCGAAGGGGTTGGACACCTGGCGCTCGTCGGCGTCGAGGCGGCGGGAACGATCGGCCGGCGGCAGGCGGACCACGCCCTCGCCGAGGCCGCGGTCGTAGTTGGCGCGCAGCTCTGGATCGGTGAGCACCTGGTAGGCCTCGGTCATCCGCTTGTAGACCGAGTACACCGCGCGCTTGACCGACTCGCCCTCGGTCGCGACGAAGCGGTCGGGGTGGAAGCGCTGGGCTCGCTCGTAGAAGGCGTCGCGGATCGCGATGTAGTCCGTGGCCGGCTCGATGCCGAGGACGTCGTAGTAGCTGAGCTCTTCGATCTCGGCGTGGAGCCGAGCGACCTCCGATACCAGGGCGCCCATGCCAGAACTGCTCATCGGCATCGATGGTAGCAGCTAGGCGCGGCGACGGCCTAAAAGCGTACGCCGATGCCGCCCGGGCCAATCTGGAGGCGAGACGCGGCCTCTTCGAGCTTGGCCTTCTTGGTCGGGCTCTTGGCGGTGTTGATGAGCACCGCGACACCCAAGGTCGTCAGCGCGCCGCCGACGATGCCCAGGGGCAAGCTGATGGCCATGGTGTCCCACAGGAACACGCAGTCCTGGCCGTCGAACTTGGTGTCGTCGTTCTCGTCGCAGGCGCCCCCGATGCGGTAGGGGACGCGGCCGTGGATGAGCCCGGCGGTCACGCCCGCGCCGACGATGCCGACGATGCCGAGGCTGAGCGAGGCCCAACCCCAGGGGCGCTTGGGCAGGCGGTTGGGGACCTTCTCGAGCTCGTAGTCGAGGCTCTCGCGGGCGCCCTCGACGAAGGTGCGCTGCTCCTGGACGGCGATGTAGCCCTCCTTGGATACGCGGATGACGTGGTCGCCCGGGACGATGGACTTGTCGATGGGCGTGGTCCCGAACACCTCGCCGTCGATGGTCACCTCGGCGCCCTCGGGGTTGGAGCTCAAGACGATGGTCGCGGGGCCGCTGGCCAGGGCGTCGAGCTTGGTGCGCAAGGTCGCGGCCTGGGTCTGCAGCAGGCCGCCGACGTCGGCGACGCCGCAGATCTCGCAGCCGTCGGAGGAGCTGATGATCGAGCTGCCGTCGCTGCCGTCGAACAGGGCCACGCTCACGGTGTAGTCGCGGTCGACGGCCTCGATGGTCACCCGGACGATGTGCGTCGCGCCGGTCTCGTCGGCGATCTTGCGCATGCACCCGGCCTTGTCGCAGTCGCCTTCGCCGTGGGCCGCGGTGACCTGCTCGGGCGCGACCACGTCGAAGCTGCCGCGCTCGAGGCCCTCGACGAGCTGAGTGGTCAGGGTCGCCCGGTCGGTCTCGGGCATCTCCCCCTCGACGACGAGCGGCAAGATCGCGACCTTGGGCGCCTCCATCGACGGCGCGGCCGTGTCCTCGGGCGCCCCCGCGAAGGCGGTGGAGCTGGCCGGCAAGGTCGCGCAAGCGAGCGCGAAGGCCGTGACGAGGGCGGCGGGGGTGCGACGTCGATCCGCAGGGCGGAACATGAGGCGACCATAACATGGCAGCCGGGCCCCGTCCGGATCGGCGCGGGTGCAAAGGGCAGCAGTCCAGCGCTTGGCTGAGAAGCTACTCCTGGACAGAACCGTCGCCCTTTGCCCCACCGCGGATGAACTTGTCGACGGCCTCCTCGTGCTCGCGCCGAGACTTGGAGAAGTAGTGGGTGCCGTCGTTGCGCGAGACGAAGTAGAGGTAGCGCGTCCGCTCTGGGGCCAGCACTGCCTCCAGGGAGCCGCGCCCGGGGTTGCTGATGGGGCCGGGGGGGAGCCCTTCGTGGGTATAGGTGTTGTAGGGATTGTCCGGATCGCGGAGGTGGATCCGACGAATTCGCCCCTCGAATTCCTCGCACGCCGCGGACACGCGCTTGGGCACGGTGCAGCCGTAGATGATCGTCGGGTCGGTCTGGAGCAGCTTGGGCTTGAAGCTCTCGAAGCGCAGGCGGTTGAGGAACACGCTGGCGATGCGCGGGCGCTCGGCGGCCTGGCCCGTCTCCTTCTCGATCAGCGAGGCCATGATCACGATCTCGGGATCGCCCCACTCGAAGTCCTCGGCGAGCTTGCGGGCCCCGTCGACGTGCTGCTTTCGCAGCTCGGCGTAGACCTGGCGGTGGCGCTTGACCAGGCGGCGGACGATGTCCTCGGCGCTGACCGAGGTCGAGAAGCGGTAGGTGTCCGGGAACAGGTAGCCCTCGGCGTTCTCGCCCTCGATGCCGAGCTCGGCGAGCAGCTCGGGGTCGCGCATGGCGTAGAGCAGGGCCTGCTCGTCGCCGCCGAGCCCCGCGTCCGCGAAGATCTCGGCGATCTGCAGCGAGTTCTTGCCCTCGGGGATGGTGACCCGCCGCTCGTGCACGGGCTCGCTGTGCATCAGCTCCTCGAGGATCTGCGTGGGCGTCATGTCGCCGCGGAAGGTGTGCTTGCCGGCGGTGACCTTGCCCGCGGCCCCGCGGTGGAGCACGAAGAGCTTGAAGGCCGTGGCCTCGTCGGCGCCGATGACCTCGTGCTCTTGGAGGATCTGGAGCACCTTGGGGAAGCTCGAGCCCGCGGGGATGGTCAGGGTGATCTGTTGCCCGCCCCCGACGCCGGGTCGGTCGGGGTAGGTCATCAGCCGGGTGTAGGCCGAGCGCGCGCTGAAGCCCGCGAAGCACACGAGGCTGACGATGATGGCCAGGGCCACGCGCTGCGGTCGCTTGGATCGACGCGGCATGAACCAGGGCACCGGCTCGCGGCGGGCGGGCTTGCGGCGGGTGTTCACCAGGGCTCTCCGCGGTCGTCTGGGGTCGAGGACTCTCGCCGGCGAGCTTGGGCGTCGAGCCAGCCCTGGAGGATGAACTGGGCCGCGACGGCGTCGATGTTCTGCTTGCGCTTGGCCCGGGACACGTCGGCCTCGAGCAGGGTGCGCTCGGCCGCGGCGGTCGAGTAGCGCTCGTCCCAGGTGTGCACCGGGAGCGCGCGCTCGGCCTCGGCGATCGCGGCCTCGAGCACCTTCAAGAAGCGGCGGACCAGCCGGGCGCGGTGACCCTCGCTGCCGTCGAGCTCGAGGGGCAGGCCGACGACCAGGGCGCGGACTTCGAGTTCGCTGGCGAGGGCGAGGACCGCGGCGCTGTCGAGCTTGTGTCCCTGGCGGCGCAAGACCTCGCGGGCGTGGGCCATGCTCCCGCCGACGTCGCTCACCGCGAGGCCGATGGTCTTCGAGCCGACATCCAGGGCGAGAACGCGCATGAGCGGAGGTCTTGTAGCACGGGCTCGCGGGCCCAGCGAAAGGTTGAACCAAAGGTCGATGCGCCACGACGCGGAGACCCTGCGGTCCATTCCGTTCGGCCGTAATCGATGACAATTTGCGTTTTTGCGTCCTCGATGGCGGACCCCGACGTCGACTCGCGCGTAGCATCGGTCGCTGGTGGGAATCATCCCTGCTCGGGCCCGCGTCCGGCAGGGGCCGAGCGACACCGGCGGACACCGACGAAAGCGAGCCATGATGCGACGACCTTGGATGTGGATCTGTGTGGGAGCGGGCGCCCTCGCCCTGAGCGCCTGGACCTTGACCGCCCGCGCGATCGAGCCGGGCACGGGGGCCGCGACGCCGAGCCCCGCTGGCGCCGAGGGGAGCGAGGCCAAGCTGGGCAGCCCGACGAGCGCGAGCGTCGGCAACCACGGCGGGACGATCGTCGCCGACGCCCACGGCTTTCTGGTCGTCGACCGCGGCTCCCACTCGCTGATCCGGACTGACCGCGAGGGCAAGGCGCTCGCGGCCTTGACCCTCGAGGGCGCGCCCGGGGAGATCGTCCACGACGGCGCGGGCAAGCTCTTCCTCGCCGATCGCCACGGCGACCGCATCGTCCGCGTCGCGCCCGGAGACGCGAGCGGAGCGGGCCTGGCCGAGCAGAGCTCCGTCGAGCTGCGCGAGCCCCACGGCCTGGCCCTGACCCCCGACGGCGAGACCCTGCTCGCGACCAGCGTCGCCGAGCACGAGCTGGTGGCCCTCGACGCCGAGACCCTCGAGCTGCGCTGGCGCCTCGAGCTGATGCCCGAGCCCCGCGGGGTCGCGGTCGCGTCCTCGGGCGAGGTCGCGGCCGTGGGCTTTTTGACCACGGGCTCCGTCGCCTTCGTCGACCTGGTCCGCGGCGAGCTCATGACCTGGCAGGCCCTCGACCCCCGCGATCACGTGCGCCTGGTCGAAAAGGATGACGGCTGGGGCGACACCTTCACCGTCGCGCGCATCGAGGAGGCGCGCAGCCGCTTCGCCGTGCCCGTGGAGACCGGGCGCCGCTACTCCCGGGGCGCCTTCGCCCTGGCCTACCTCAGCGACGACGTGCTGGTCGCCGCCAACCAGCTGGCGACGCCGCAGCTGCGCCGGGTCCCGGCTCGAGATCGCAACGACACCTACGGCGGCGGCGACCAGTCGATCCGCCCCATGGTCCACCGCCTGAGCATGATGGCCGGCGACGGGGCCCTGGGCGCGCGGCCGAACCACCTCGAGATCCCGGTCCACCAGCCCCACGCCATGGCCTACGACGCGAAGGAGGACGTGCTCTACGTCGCGGGCTACGGCGACGAGCGCATCCTCGCCGTGCGCGCGCCGAGCTCGGGCCTGCTCGACCTGGCCTGGGTCGCCGAGCTCGACGGCAACGGCATGAAGCGGGCCAAGGCCCAAAAGACCTGCGGCGCCGACGGCCTGGTCCTCGACGGCGAGGGCGGGCTGTGGGTGCACTGCGAGTTCCGCCGCAACCTCGTGCGCGTGGACGTCGAGGACGGCAGCTTCGAGGCCGGCCCGGAGCTGGCTGAGGCCAAGCGCTCGGAGCTCGTCGAGCGGGGCGCGGACCTGTTCCGCCGCAGCAACCCGCTGACCTCCGACGCCGGCACCCTGGCCTGCTCCAACTGCCACCCCGAGGCGCGCGCCGACGGCCTGACCTGGCGCCTGGGCAAGTCGACGCTCCAGGCCCCGGTGCTCGCCGGGCGCGTGACCCAGACCGAGCCCTTCAAGTGGGACGGGCAGGACCCGGACCTCGACGCGAGCCTGCACCACACCATGTTCCGCCTCGGGGGCACGCCCGACGAGGTCAAGCAGGCCGACTTCGACGCCCTCGTCGCCTACCTCGAGAGCTTGCCGGCGCCCAAGCCCAAGTCGGCCAAGGACCCCGAGGCGGTCGAGCGGGGGCGACAGGTGTTCGAGGCCGAGGCCTGCAACGCTTGCCACGCGGGCGATCGCTTCGTCGACCACAGCCAGCACGACCTCGAGACGAGCATGGCGGTCGTCGACACGCCGAGCCTCCTGGGCCTGAGCCACTCGTCGCCCTACTACCACGACGGCAGCGCCAAGGACCTCCACACCCTGGTCACCGACCGCGGAACCATCCACGAGATGGCCGACTTCTCCGGGCTGAGCCCCGCCGAGCGCGACGACCTCGTCGCCTACCTGGAGGTGCTGTGATGGCGAACCCGAACAACCCAAACTCGAACACGATGATGCTGGCGAAGTCCGGGGCCCTGGGCCTGGCGCTGCTCGGGCTGAGCGCGCTGGCGTGCCAGAGCCTCAACCAGGGCGCGAGCGCGACGGGGGTCGACGACGCCATGAGCGACGTCGGGGACACGGAGACGGCCGAGGTCGACGCGGGGCCCGAGCCTCGCGGGCCGCGGATGGCCGAGCTCGACTGGGGCCGCGCGCCCGAGGGGCGGCTGACCGAGGTCGTCGCCGATCCCCGGGCCGAGTCCGCGCTGACCCTCGATCAGCACGGCACGGTGATGCTGTGGCCCCAGCTCCAGGCCGCGGACGGCTCCCAGCTGCACGCCCTGAGCCTGCCCATCTTCGAGCCGCGGGCGATGTCCATCGCCAAGCCCGCGGGCGCCGACGCGGGCCGGCGCTACGCCATCGCGCACATCGACACCACCAACACCGGCCACTTCGGCGAGGTCGAGGTCGACGCCGAGGGCAAGGGCCGCTACGTCGAGCGCTTCACCCTGCCGCCGAGCGACCCGCTGTTCGAGGTCCACGCCCTCGACGGCGGCGAGCGCTACTTGGTCCTGGGCATCGATCACGTCCTGCGCCTCTACGACCGCACCGGCAAGCTGCTCTCGGCCCTCGACGAGCCGGGCTTTGGTCCGTGGCAGATCCGCATGGCCGGGGGCGTGGGCGAGGCGCCCGAGCTCGCCGTGGTCTTGGCGCAGCCCCTGCGCATCCAGGCCATCTCCCTCGCGGATGATCAGCTGCGCCGCGTGGGCGAGCCCCAGCCCTTCGAGCTCGACCGCGGGCCCAACCAAAACGACCTGGCGCTCTCGCCCGACGGCAAGACCATCGCGGGCCTGCGCCGGCCCAAGGCCAAGACCCGGCAGTGGAGCGTCGAGCTCATCGACCTCGAGGGCGGGCCGCGCAAGCTCATCGCCGGGCGCACGACCACCCTGGTCCGCCCGCGCATGCACTTCGTCTCGGCCACGCAGCTGCTGCTCGAGCACGGCGACGGCCGGGGGACGCTGGTCGACCTGAGCCTGGCCGAGGTCCCGCCCCACCCCGAGCCCCGGGAGCGCCGCGACGAGGTCGGCGATCTGCACCCGGACTCGCGCTTCGCCGAGCGCATGTCCAAGCGCCTGAGCCACACCCGGGTCAAGCTGCCCGGACCCACCGAGGAGCAGAACTGGGAGCGGCGCATCGACGACGACCAGTTCGAGCGCATGCACGCGAGCGTGGTCAACGGGGTGCGCCTGGCCCTCGACCAAAAAAAGCCCGCGCGGGTGGTGGTCGACGGCGACGTCGCGACGGAGGGGCACCTCGATCTGGGCTTCCCGCCCATCGACGTGCGCATGGGCGCCCTGAGCCCCGAGGGCGAGGAGGTGGCCTGGGCTCAGCGCTACAGCCTGCGCTTCGACGCCGTGGCCAAGGGTCGGCGGGAGGCCGTCGACCGCAGCCACGGCGCCGCCCCCGAGGGGATGTTCTACGTGTCGAGGGACCGGGCCTTGCTGGTCACGAGCACGAGCTCTCGCTACTACGCGAGCTTGTACGACACCGCGACGGGCGAGGCCCTCGTGACCGAGCGCCTCGAGGTCGACTGGGGCGTCGCGCAGCTCGACTACGCGCCGAGCGCGGACGGGTCCGGGCTGATGGTCTACCGTGACAGCAAGCCCTCGTCGCCGCTGCGCAGCCTCGCTATCGTCGACGGCAAGCTCGGCGAGAACGCGGCGCTGCCCAAGGCCGAGTACGAGGCCTGGGAGGGGATCCGCTACAACTACAAGGAGTCGGTGCTCGGGCGCCTCGCCGAGATCGACCCGGACCTCGACTGGTCCGAGCGCGAGCTCGACGAGTACACCGCCGACCGCCAGGGCCGCTGGTACCTGACCTTCCGGAGCATGGCCACGGACCTGGCGATCGTCAGCGCCGAGGGCACCCGCTTCGTCGAGCTCCCGCCCGGTCAGGGCCGCGAGCTCGAGGCCAGCCCCGACGGCAGCCTCGTCGCCGTGGTCCAGTTCCGCTCCAACGGCCGCTTCGACGTCAACGAGGAGCTGCAGGTCTCGGTCATCGACAGCGAGGCGGGCGAGCGCCTGTGGAGTCAAGAGCTGTTCAACCGCCCCGACGATCCCCGACGTCACCGCAGCGTGGAGCTGGAGTGGTCGGGGGACGGGGCGCGGCTGCTCACGGTCAACGCGGGCGACGGGCGGGTGTTCGACGCGCGCACGGGCAAGCAGCTGCGCGAGCGCACCAGCGAGTACATCGAGGTCGTCGAGGTGAAGCCCGAGACCAGCGAGTAGGGCCGTCGCGTGGGGGCGCGTCGGTGTGCCATGATCGGCTGACATGGCTCCCGGCTCGCTCCTCGACATCGACCTCCCGATCGCGCGGCCCCCAGCCGCGGTCTGGAAGGCGCTGACCAACTGGAAGTCCGCCCCGAAGTGGTTCGGCGGCGGCGTCGACCAGGGCGCGGGCCCCAAGGGGGGCATGCGCGACCTCGCCGTGGTCACCCTCCACGCCGGCGGCAAGGCGCAGGACCACTCCATCCAGGACTACGAGGTGGGGCGGAGCTTCGCGCTGGTCTGGGCGGAGCGCGGCGTGATGGTCATGCGTCGCTACGCGCTGAAGCGCTCGCCCGAGGGCAACACCGTCGTGAGCCTGAAGGTCGACGTGGACACCACGGGGCTGGGCTTTTTGTTCCGCCGCGGCGTCGCCCGGCGCGTCGCCGAGTCGGACCGCGAGCAGCTCGATCGCCTGCGCGCCCACGTCGAGGGCGCGTAGTCCAGACTCGGCGAAGCTCGCTACCAGAGGACCTTGAGCTGCTTTTTGCACTCCCGGGCCAGGGCCAGGAAGTGCTCGCGGTCGTTCCAGCGCGCGTCGAGCTTGGCCCGGCGCCCGGGCGCGCCCTCGGGCACGCAGGCGAGCGCGACCTGGAGCGGGAACACGGCGGTCCGCGACCACTTTTGTTTGCGGATCTGCGGGGTCTCGAGGGCCATCCAGCCCCGCGGCTCGTCGCCCCACACCAGCCACTGGAGCTCGGGGGTGGGCGCCTCGCTGTCGAGGGTGAGGCCGGGCCACAGGACCAGGGCCGGGCGGGCCGTGCCCTCGGAGAAGCGGACCATGGCCGGGAGCAGCAGGGCGTCGGCGGGCAGCAGGGTGTCGACCTGGGCCAGGGTCTTGGCCTCGACGGGGCGGTCGAGGATCGAGTTGACGCTGGTCGTCAGCCAGTAGTCGACGCGCGCGCCGACGATGTCGTCGACGTTGATGGTCGAGAGCTTGGGGCCCTGGGGCTTGTTGCGGGTCGCGATGAAGCTGGGCCGCTCGGGGGTCGAGCTCTCGTCGGGGTCGGGCGGCGGGGGCGGGGCGACGAGCTCGCGCTCGCGCAGCTCGAGGGGCTCCCACGCGAGGGCCTCGGGATCGGCGAGCCACAGCCGGCCGAGCTGGCCGTCGGCCTTGGGCCCGGCGAGCACGAGCTGCTTTTTGATGGGCGCCGCGCTGGCACCGCTGGCGCTGGCGCTGGCGCTGGCGCTGGCGCTGGGGTTTGGGTTGGGCGCGAGCAGGGCGAGGGTCGAGGCCAGCTTGTCCAGGCGAACCTGCTGGGCCTCGGGCAGGGCCTCGACGGGCTCGGCCGGCTTGGGCTTGGGCATGCCCTTGCGCTTTTTCTTCTTCTTGCCGCCGTCTTGCTGCTGGCGCTGGACCTCGGCGGGCTGGCTGATCAGGAAGCGCTGCAGCAGGCCGCGGCGACGCAGGACGTAGATCCACCGCTCGTCGCCGGCGACGGCCAGGGCCTCGCCGCCCTTGGCGGGCATGCGCTCGCCGGCCAGCCGCAGGTCGCGGGCGGTCCAGGCCACGGCGCCGTCGCGCGCGGCGAGCACGACCCGACCCTTGGTCGTGGTCCCGAGGGCGACGATCGCCTCGCCGGGGGCGACGGCCTGGGCGGGGCTCGTGGCCGCCATGCGCAGCTGGCCGTAGCCCTCGGTGTGGGCCGGGTCGAGGACCCAGCAGCTCGAGCTGCCGTCGGAGAACACGGCCCGACCGTCGGCGCTGGCGACCACCTCGACCCGAGCGCGGGAGCTGGACTTGCGCCGGTGAACCGGAGTCTGGCGGTCGATGTCCCACAGGATCTCGCCGTTAGACCCGACCCCGCACAGCAGGTCGTCGCGGATCAGCGCCACGCGGTCGACGTAGCCGCCGAGCTTGCTGCCGACCTTGGTCGCCGAGGCCGCCTGGAGGTTGCCGCGGTTGAGGTGCTGCCCGCCGATCCACAGCGCGCCGTCCCAGCCTTCGCAGGCCGAGGGGCGGGCGCTCTTGAGGGGGATCGTGCGCTGAACCGCGAGGGTGCGGGCGTCGACGATCCACAGCTCCCACGGGAGGCTGACCACGAGCAGGCGCCCATCCTCGCTGGGTGTCACCGCCAGCGGGCGGTCATCTAGCGAGAGCTCGTCACGGGCGTTGGTCGAGGGCGCCTTGATCGTGCGCCGCGTACCGCCGCCACCGACTACCACCCGCCTACGCGGTGCCGTACGTCGGGCCATGGTGGCCGAGGGTAGCACGCCGGGGCCGGCCGTGCCCTGGAGAACCACCTCCCAGACCTGCGGCTCGGTCTGGGGGGGGGAGCAGGATAGCGAGCCTGGAGGGAGGCGGTAGACTCCGAGGGTGCGGTGGGCTCCCAAGGTGCTGATCTTTCTCGCAGCGGTGGGCTGCGCACCCAAGGGCCCGAGCGCTCCGACCGAGACGGCGGAGGTCGCCCCCGAGCCCGTGCGCCTCGAGCTCCCGGAGCAAGCCGCCGCGCCCCAGGCCTGCTCGGTTCGCAACGCGGCCCGGGCCATGGAGCTGTTGCCAGCGGGCTTGCCGGTCCTCGCCCGCGTCGACGTGTCGAGCTTGCGGGGCTCGCCGCTGTGGGGGCCGATCCGCCAGGCCCTCGCCACGGACCTGCCCGAGGCCCTGCAAGACGGGCCCGGGGGCTGCGGCGTGACCCTCGAAGACTTCTACGAGGTCGGCTTCGCCTTCGACACGGAGACCGAGGAGCTGGTCATCGTCATCGCGGCCCAGGGGATCGGCGTGCCAGACACCGCGCGCTGCATCATCCAGGCCCTGGAAGACGGCGACGCGGAGCAGCCGGCCGAGCCGATCACGGGCCCCGTGCCCGTCACCGGCGACCCGGGCCTCGGCGTCTTCGCCCTCGACGAGGGCGCGGCCTACCTGGTGACCCCCGACCTGGTCGCCCTGGTCAGCGAGGTCCACCGGGGCAGCTTCGAGGCCCGGAGCCGCTGCGAAGGCACGCCGGGCATCGCCGAGCCCGGGCGCACCCGCGGCATCGATCCGCGGTCCAGCGCGTGGATCGCTGGAACCCTCGATCAGTCGATGCGCGACGATCTCCAGGCCGACATGGCGGGCATCCTCGACTTTGGCCTGAGCGTGGACGTGCGCGAGGGCCTGCTCGTGAGCGTGCGCGGGGGCTTCGAGGAGCCCGCCCAGGCCCAGGCCCTCATCGACCAGGCCACGGCCATGCTGCCGATGTTCGGCGCCATGGTCCCGGGCCTGGAGGCGGCGACCCAGCGCGCCGAGCTCGAGGCCCGCGAGCGCGAGGCCTTCATGAGCATGAGCTTGACCACTGCCGAGCTGGAGGCCCTGGCGCTCCAGCTCGGCCAGCTGTGAGCCGCTCTCTTAGAATGAACGGGTCTTCTTTGGAGGTTGTCGTCCCCCCAGGAGCCACACGTAAGCCATGCCCCAGGCTTTGTGAAGAGTCCGTCCTTACACCCTCTGCGCTGTTTGCGTCTGGGCCTTTATCATCTAACTCTCCCTCGTATATCAAGTCCTCCGCCTGCAAGAAAGCCAAGCTCCACCACGAAATCTGTACTGAGCCGGCTCAAAACCCGGCGCCCCATCGTCGACTGGCTGATCACCCAGGGTTTTCGGTTGGGGCTGGCATGGTGCTGAACTCCGTTCTCTCCTCGCCAAACCAGCAAACCTGGCGAAGACCTTCGACTAGCCTAAACCGGCTCGTGAGCCCAATGGCAAGTGAAAGGCGAGTCAAAGCTCACGTCTTCTTCGCAAGAGAGGTTCGGAGCAGCAAAGGGACTTGAATGATCCTTCATTCTCAGTATAGATTTCTGTTATGAGTGAGCCCTCCACGCCCTCGTTGAGTTCGCTTCCATTCTTCGAGAGTATTCGAGATGAATTCAAGGCGCAGTCAAAACGGTTCCCACGGCTTCTGAATATCCCAACATGGGGCTACCAGGGGAGTGGAAAAACATGCTCGATTCTTACTGCAATTCACTTCTGTGACATCGCAAAGCATGGAGTTTCGTTGGCTGTGCCAAACAGCAGCAAGAAAATCCGGGCACTGGAGGAGAACAATCCGGCGTACAAAGTTCTGGGCCTCGTCCCGCTCGCCGAGACCACCCGGACTGTTCTATCGGAACACAACGAGTTGTTTGTGAGTCAGTGTAGGTGGCCGCCAGGGACAGATGCGCCGAGCTCCTATCTGTTGGAGGCCCGATCAGTCTCTGGGAAGCTTGGGTACATCCTTCTTCCTGACATTATGGGAGGCTCATATGAGAAGTCCGATTCTGTAGCGAACAATGCTCTTGAGGCTTCAGATGCGGTAATGTTGCTTGTCGATCCGTATCGATATCAAGTTCAAGACCATCAAGGAAAAAACTACAGAGATCATGTTGTGTCAATGATACATGAGTCTGTCGAAAACGATACGCCGCTATGCGTAATGTTGACAAAATATGATGCTTGTGAGTCTGGTATTGTCGATGATGTTCACAAGCAACTCGCGTTCTACTTGGATGGTCAAGAGAGTGATGGGGACAGGTTTGAGTATGAGATATTTAGGGTGTCTGTCATCAGCGACACAGGCGCTGCTGATAGCAGTCAGGGGCAGGCGAAACCATTGGAGAGGCTGCCCCCTATAGCAGAAAGGAGTCCCGACAGTCTTGTTCGAGCTTGGGTCTGGACCCTCCACCAGGCCCTGACAAAATCTGAAGATGCATCTGACGTGAGGTCTCTACCCCAGGTTGATCTGGGAACTGTGACGAATGGTGTGGTCCCTCTAGAGGCATCGGCTGTCCCTGAGTTTCGTCTGGCACGGGAGAAGCGTGGGGCACCCGGGCGAGTGTTGTGTAGCATCCCTGTAACCGGGGAGTCGAGGTTTGTCTGTGTTTCTGATGATTTGAGTCGCTTGATCGAAGTGTCTGTTGATAGGCGAACCCATGAACAAGTTGTTGAATCGACAGTGACTATCAATGGGATGGCACCTGGGGAAGAGAGGGTTACAGCTGCGGCTTTTGGGCGAAATGTTTTTTGTGGGCCTCAGCATACTGAGATCCTATGGCTGGGCTCTCGGTTTCAGGGGCTGTCGCCAGTCGAATTGCCACTGAAGGTCAGTGCATGGGTCCCCGTTAGCGAGACTATTTTAGTAGGAGTTGCCTCGGATGGGTCTCTGTACTCCTTTGGTCTAAACCGTGACAAGTGGGATGTGAAAGACTATGCGAAGGGCTTTGTTGGGGAGTCAGAGCATTTTGCGTGCGCGATGCTTGTGGATCAAACAGGCGTTCTCGTTCATGATGGATCGTCGTTTGTAGGAATCAAGGTCGACGCTCATGGCCGACTAGGGCACCGGTTCAGGGTAGCGAAAGAAATGGAGATGCCTGACACGTACGTGGAATTGGCCGTGAATGGCTCAGGGTATGTGCTGGTTGAGCAAACGAATGACAGGCTGTATTTTGGTGATGAGGGCGCGCCGTTTGACCTGGGCAAGGTCCATGCGGAAGCTCCATGCACATTTGCGCTTTCAGAAACCCGCCCGATGCTTCTGTGGGTTGACGAAGAAGGAATGCTGCGGTTGGGGGTTGTCGGTGGGTCAGGAGTAAAGATAAGTCCAGAGTGGTCATCGGCTGAGCTGAGTGGTTTGCCGTCAGGTATGTGCTGGGACTACGATGGTGAATTTGCCATGGTGACATTTGACAATGGTCAGTGGGCGTGGGGGCGACACTATGGCCTTTAAAAGAAGTCCGGTGGATGCGTTTCTGTCCAAACTGCCGGCCGGAGAGTGGGCGGATGTCAAGGTTGTTGACGCTCCTGGAGGAATGATGGCTTTACACTCGATTCATGCGAGTGCTACGTGGCTTAGGTCGGGAGGTGTTCCTGCTTATCTCAAGTTTATTGGTGGGCGAGGTCATAGTGCTGGTGCTCAGGGGGTGCGGTTGATTGGTATGCCTCGGTTGGAGAGGGTTGCAAAACGATTATGTATGGCGAAAGTTGCTCAGATCCCGATTGTTAGGATACTGAGTGTGGATCTGTGGGAAGGGGAAGGGCTTTCGGGGCTCTTGATCGGAATGGAGCAAGTGACACCCCTGATGTCCCAGATCCGAGCGGGGGAGACGGGGAGGAATGACTCTGTTCAAGTGCTTCGTTCTTTGCGAAGTTCGGAATTTGGGAACTGGGTTCATTTTGATATCTGTCCCCGGAACGTAGGTCGTCGAACTTCGGGAGAGTTTGTGGCAATTGATCTTGAGAGCCTCTATTTGGGTGATGGTGGACAGGGGGTTATTGATGTTTCATATCCTGCGTTTAAACACGATCGGGTTCCGAGGCATGTTTTGAGGATGTGTGGAAAAGTGTCTCAGGGTGGAATGCCACTGCCTCAGGTTCAGAGGAAGCATGATGGTGAAGTCGTCGTGCTTGCAGCAGAGTGTAGCCTAGGTCTGAAGGCGTATAACTTTGATGATGCTGGGGTAGAACAGTGGTGTGCTGAGTCACCATGTTCTGCCGATGAACGGGATTTTTGGCGGAGAACCTTACGGCGTGTTCTTGTTAACGGTGACTTTGATCTGGCTGAGCTTGCCGATGAGTTGGAGCGAGTGGATGAAGGCGGAATTATGGTTTCTACAGACGACGTGAGCGTATCGAATCAAAGTGATGGTGACTTGTTCAGTCGTGGGAGGGATCTTCGACGTGGAACTCTAAGTCGGAAGGAAATTGCCGAGTACCGAAAAGAGCTCGGAGTTTATGCGGAGAAAAACGCGGGGGACAGGCGTGTATGGGAAGAACTCCTTCTCGTTTCTCTGGCTTATGAGAAGGATCCTGGTCGAGGAGTACAGTTGGCAGAGCAAGCGCTAGTGCAATTCCCTGGTGACGTCGGGTTTCAGGACAACCTGACATTGGCACGAATGTGGGGTGGTGATGCGTGATAATAAAACAGTCGTCCAAGTCTGGGCCAAGGGGTTTCGAGTTTCTGACCGAACCCGGGAGTTTCAACTTGTAGTGCCACCAGGGCTCAGTGGCCTTGACCGGGAGGAGCGTGAACTGACTCAAGTCCCATGGGGGGAAGTATTGAAATCTCTCTATCGCATGGGTGGGGCAGAGGTGACGAGGGAATTTGGAGTGACGTTCGGTGACTCAGAGGTAAAAACTGCAACCGTCGTGACGTGTGCGCATACTGCGGACAATCATGGGAGGCAAAGTGTTGTGGTGGTCGGTGCTACTGTTGGTGTCAATTGGGCTGACTCCGGGCTGTCAGAAGTTTTGGCAAGGACTCACGGGGTGGCATATAGGCTTGCAGACACATATTCAGATGTTCTGAGGGGAGCGAATGAGTCCATCAATGAACAGATGAAGGATGGGCGGTTTTTGAGTAATCGGTGGTTTGAACTGAGTGAGGAAGTACCTCAGGAGCAGCCTATGTGGAGTAGCCTGGTCTCACAAGTTCGAAGGTTTCGTGGTGTCCGTGGGGTGGCTACCAAAAACATGGTGAAGGTTGGGGCCAATGTGCTCTACGGAACATTCGATGAGGGGCAGAGGGTTCGAAACACGGGGCTTGACGGGTTTATGGACAGTGCTACAGGGGAAATGGTTAGTTGGGGGGGCAATCTTGTCGAGTGGGATGCGAGTGGTAAAGATGGGGGGAGTGTTAGGAGTGATGTCGAAGGAGCAGAGTCGAGTGATCAGAATGTGGATATAGCGGTTGTTTTGAATCAAATTCTAGCCAGGCTTGATGCAGTTGAAGGGCGTCAGCGTGAACTCCTGGCGAAGCTTGATGAAGTGAAAGGCGAGGTTGTTTCGAAACGAGGGACATCTTTCTTTAGGACGAAGTAGGCTGTGGTTGGAGATTGAGAGTCTCGGCCAGGTGTTCGCAGTGGCTCAGCCCAGAAATTCGCCAAGCTCGTCGGCGCTCGACTCGATCACCCACTCGCTCATCGCCGCCAGCGCCCGGATCTGCGCGGGCGTGAGCTCGACGAGGGTCCCCGTGTTCTCGGCGATGGTCTTGTAGTGGGGGAAGTTGCGCAGCAGGTGCTTTTTGAAGATCGCCCGGTCGCCCTCGTCGATGGCCTCTCGGGTGTCCTCGGGCAGCTTCGCCTCCCACTGCGGGAGGCGGGCCAGGTAGACCCACATGATCTCGCAGCTCCAGCCGCCCTCGATGCCCCACCAGTCGTTGGCCTGGACCTCGAGGCGCTGGCGCACGACCACCGGTCCGCCCGCGCGCCGCTTGGCCTGGAGGGCCGCGACGAGCGCTTTGAAGGCCGCGTGGGTGAACACGGTGTTGTTTTGCAGGTCGGTGCCCGTCGAGCTCTGTTCGACGCCGAAGAGGTTGACCAGGTAGACGTCGAGCTTGTCTTTGACCTTGCCGTGGCGGCCCTCGGCGAAGGGCACGTAGTCCAGGTCGATGGGCGTGTTGGTGTTGATGAACACCACGGCCTTGGGCACGCGGCGCTGGAGCATGGCGAGCAGGCCGTAGTTCTCGAGCACGCCCCCGTCGGCGACGTCGAACACCCGGGTCTCGGGCACGGCGCCCTCGCGCACGGGCCAGTAGGGCAGGGTCGGGGTGTACTGGCGCATGTCGTCGAGGATCGGCAGCTCGTCGGCGACCGCCCCGTAGGCCGCGCTCGAGCAGCCGACGGCGAACTCGAGGGTCTGGCGGGCCTGGATGTTCACGGGGTTGGTCGGCACGCAGCTCAGCTCGCCGGACTGGACCTGCGCGGGGCCCTCACCGCCGAAGGCGAAGCTCTCGACCGCGCCGCCGCCCATGGGCAGGACCACGTCGCCGAAGGGCTCGCCCGCGTAGCGGATCTTCAGGGGCTGGAGGCTGCCCACGTAGAGCGGGGTGCACTGCAAGCTGATCGGGTTCTGAGCCGCGAAGGCCCGGGTGTCGTCGGGCTCGACGATGCACGCGTTGACGACCAGGAAGGGGCGGCCGGGGCGGGGGAAGATGAAGTTGTCGGGCTCGAGGCCGGGCACGCCCGCGTTGCCGGGGCGGGCCCGGATCGCGTCGCGGGTCGCCGCGTCGAGGCAGGGCGCGAGGACCTTTTGCGGGTCGACGAGGCCGAAGGGCTCGAGGTAGATCTTGGCGACGGCGCGGTTCCAGATGTTCTGCTCGCCGCCCTCGCGGATCGCCTCGAACAGGGCGTCGCGCAGGGAGCTGGTGATCACCGAGGCCATGGAGCCCGCGGGCAGCTCGGCCCCGAGGGCGTCGAGGCTCAGGGTCCCGGGGTCCGTGGGCGCGTCGAGGCCCAGGTCGAGGAATTGCGCGTCGTCGCGGGCGCCCGCGCGGTAGTAGGTGAACAGCGAGGTCGCCCACGAGCCGCCGGACACGGCGCTGATGTAGCGGACCCGATCGACCAGGCCCTGCTTGGTCAGGCCGCGCAGGTAGCCCAAGCTCGCGCTCATCGCCCGGGAGCCGCCGCCGGAGAAGCACAGCGCGGCGTCGGGGCGGGCCATGACGGCCTCGACCTCGCGCTCGGGGAAGGTGAAGGCGTCGCGCTGGCTCACCCACACGCGGGCGGACACGGTGACCTCGGACATGCCCCATTAGACCAGAGCGCGGGCTGGCCGTCGGCGGGCAAAGACGCGCGCCGGAGCGTCCTCGCGGAGCGCCCCGGCGCGTGTTCTCAGCTCGAAACGTTCGTCAGGGTTAGCCGATCGACACGCACAGCTCCTCCGGCCCGATGCCGTTGTTGTCCTCGATGCACTCGTTGAAGGCGCCCACGCCCATGCCGTCGTCGTCGACGCTGGCGCTGACCGAGTAGGGCGCCACCCCGGGGGCGGGCACGGTGATGCTGACGGTCTGGCAGCCGCCGGCGGGGATGGCCGAGTCGGTCTCGGTCGTGCCCAGCAAGCCCGCGTCCTCCTCGGTGAAGGTCACCTGCACGCCCGGGCCGACGCCGAGGCAGCCCTGGTTGCACACGCGGACCTTGAACTGCACGGTGTCGAGGCACGGGCCCACGGGCGCGAGGTCCTCGAGCACCAGGTCCGGGGCGCAGTTCTCCGCGACGGCGCCCTGAGAGTTGCGCCGGTAGGAGTTGTAGGGCGACTCCATCGGCGTGGTCCAGTTGTTCTCCTCGACGATGGGGATGCCGGCCTTGGGCGTGACGTTGGTGATGTGATAGGTGTGCTGATTCCAGATCGCCCGGGTCCCGACCCAGTTGTCGAGGCGGTCCTCGAACACCTCGACGCCGGCGTCCCCGATCGCGCCCTGGCCCGACTCGTTGTTGGTGCTGACGATGATCTCGGCCTTGAAGTCGCCGTCGACGTCGGCGACCAGGGGGTACTCGGCGCGGGTCCGCGAGGAGTTGATGTCGATGAACAGGACCTCGTCGTCGGTCATGTCGCCGTCGCAGCCGGGGCCGGGCGGGACCAGGGCGCAGTCGGGCTCCGTGCCCGGGTAGATGCGCAGGTACCACTCGTCGCCGTAGATGACCTCGGAGCGGCCGTCGCCCTCGAAGTCGAACACCGACGAGCCCGTGCGCTGGGACGAGCCGTCCTTGGTGTCGGCCTGCCACAGCTGGGTCAGGGTGTCGACGCCGTCGAACTGCACGACCACGTAGTTGTTGCCGCCGGCGGTGCCGATGTCCGGGATGCCGTCGCCGTCGAAGTCGGCGATGTTCGGCGGGCCCCCGGCGCCGCCGCCCGCGATCGGGATGCTGGCCAGGGTCGCGCCCGTGGGCCCGTCGAGGACGAGGATGTCGTTGCTGCGCACGAGCACGACCTCGGGCACGCCGTCGAGGTGGAAGTCGGCCACGCCGCAGAACGCGTCCCCGCCGTTCTCCCACAGCACCGAGCCGGCGAAGTCGACCCCGACGGTGCCGGTGAAGGTGTAGGCCGTGCCGCCGCCGATCACGTCGGGGCGCAGGTCGTTGTTCAGGTCGGCCACGCACGACAGGTGGCCGACGCTGCCGTTGTCCCCGGCGCCGCCGTTGCCCTCGTAGAGCAGGTTGCCCGAGGAGTCGTAGACCGCGTTGCCGTAGACGATCTCGGCGTCACCCATGAGGTCCATGTTGACCAGGGAGGGCGAGCCCGACTTGCCCGGGTTGGTGTAGTTGTCGGACTGCCACAGGAAGTTGCCCTGGTAGTCGAGGGCGTAGAGCCACTGCCCCTGGCCCGGGTTCACGATCTCCGGGTTGCCGTCGTAGTCGAGGTCGCCGATCGCCGGGGTCGCGCCGGAGTCCGAGCGGTAGTTGGCGTCGTTGAAGGTCCACACCTTCTCGCCGGTGTCGCCGCGGATCGCCCGCAGGATGCCGTTGGTCGTGTACTCCGAGTTGCGGTAGGTGTTGAAGATGATCTCGGGGATGCAGTCCCCGTCGAGGTCGGCGACGGAGGGGGTCGAGACCACCTGGTAGAAGTTGGTGTTGTCACCCTCTTCGACGGTGATGTGGTTCCACGTCACCTCGCAGCTGCCCATGGTGCACACCTCTTCTTTTTGGCAGTCCGCGTCGACGGTGCAGTTGCGGTTTTGGCGGACGCCCCAGGTGAAGCGCGGGACCGGGTCGAACACGCCGACCTCGGGCTCGTAGGTGCAGTCGAAGTTGGCCATGATCGGCACGCAGGCGCCGAGGTCGGGGTCGCAGACCTCGCCCTCGGGGCAGTCCGAGAGGGTCTCCGTCGCGCACACGGGCTCCTCGCAGGGATCGCCGGGGACGATGCAGTTGCCGGCGTAGCAGACCTCGCCGCCGTCGCAGCACTCGGCCGGGTCGTCGCCGCAGGGCTCGACGTCCTCGCCGCAGTCGATGATGCACTGGCCGAGGTCGGGGTCGCAGACCTCGTCGGGTCCGCAGCACTCGTCGCCGCAGGGCGCGTCGCAGCCCTCGGTCTCGGAGCTCTCGGTCGTCTCCATGCCCCCGCTGGTCGTCTCGGTGCCGGCGTCGTCTTCGGTGCCGGCCGTCGACTCGATGCCGACGTCGTCGTCGTTGCCGCTGCTGTCGTCCGCGGGTCGCCCGTCGTCGCCGCAGCCCGAGGTGAGCATCGCCGCGCCGACGCACAAGGTCAGCGCGATCGAGCGATCCTGAACTCCACAAAGCCATCGCATGGCGGGAATCATAGCCGCGGACGCGACGATTCGTGGGCGGGCATGTCCGGGCCTGTGACCAAAAACCCGTGGGAACATCAAAGACAGCCTCGCGTAGACTGTCGCGGGCTCCCGGGCCTCACAAAGCCCCAGTTGGGGGCCTCTCGGGAGTAGTCACGATGACGGAAAGCACCAAGCCCAAGCGACGAATCGGCCGGATCCTGCTCATGGTGACAGGTGCCTTCGTGGCGATCCTGATCGGCCTCTTTGCCTACGCGAGCATCGCGCTAAAGCCCAAGGTCTACGATGTTGTTTCGATCAAGGAGGCGACGAGCTACCAGGACCCCGCGCTGCTCGAGCAGGCCTGGGCCCTGCCCGTCGCGGCGACCTACCAACAGGACGCGCTGATCTACCAGCCGCGCGTCTCGTGGTGCGGCCCGACCAGCGTCGCCAACGTCCAGGTCTCCGTGGGCGTCGACCCCCAGGCCGCGCCCGACAAGGTGCTCGAGGGCACGGGCTACTGCCGCCTGGGCGAGTGCATCCCCGGGCTGACCCTCGACGAGCTCGCCGAGATCGCCGAGCAAAAGCTCGACGGCCGCGAGGTCACGGTGCTGCGCGACCTGAGCCTCGACGAGTTCCGCGAGCACATGCGCCACGCCAACGACCCGGACCGGCGCTACATCATCAACTTCCTGCGCGGGCCATTGTTCCGCGAGGGCGGCGGGCACCACTCGCCGATCGGCGGCTACCTCGAACAGCAGGACCTCGTGTTCGTCCTCGACGTCAACGAGAGCTACGCGCCCTGGCTCGTGGAGACCGAGCGGCTGCACGCGGCGATCGACACCGTCGACTCGTCGACGGACAAAAAGCGCGGACTGCTCCTGATTCAGTAGGTCAGTAGTCCAGTCTGTCAGTAGGTCTCCGCTGAGTCTCCGCCTGGTCTCGAGCCGGGTTCGACGTCGCCACTCCCCAAAGCGGGCTGGTCGGCGCTACGCGCAGCCAGTAGGGTCCCGCCGTGATCATCCCGGTGATCTTCACGCTCTCGGCCCTGCTGTTCGCGGGCCTGGCCCTGACCCTGGGCGGCTGGGCGCTGCTCTTGCTGTGGCCAGCGCTGGCGGCTGCGCTCGTGGGCGTCGCCTACTGGGCCGACCGGCCCGAGCTGTTCGGCAAGCGCCCCGACGGCCGCTTCCCGGTCGTACTCGTGATCGCCGGCTTGCCCATGTTCGGCCTGCTCTACGCGATCTGGTGGACCGAGCACGCCCTCGAGGCGAGCGCCAACGAGGTCGCGCCGGGGATCTTCGTGGGTCGCCGGCCCCGGGGCGCGGACCTGCCGGCGGGCGTGGAGACCATCGTCGATCTGACCGCCGAGTGGCCCGTGCACGCCGAGGTCCACGGCCACCCGGGCTACCAGCTGCACCGCATCCTCGACACGCGCATCGGCGACGCCGAGGCCATCGAGGCCATCGTCCGCCCCCTCGTCGAGCGCCGCGGACCCATGCTGGTGCACTGCGCCTCGGGCCACGGGCGCTCGGCGACCATCGCCGCGGCCGTCGGCCTGGCGCGGGGGGAGTTCAGCGACCCCGAGCAGGCCGAAGCGACCATGCGCCTGGGTCGGCCGACGATCCGCCTCAATCGCTTGCAGCGCGAGCGGCTGCGGGCGTGGTTCGAGCGCTACGGCGGTTGACCTTGGTGGAGAGCAGCCCCCGCCCAGTTGGCGCGAACTCATGGTTCTTGCTTGGTTTTTTCACGGCTCTCCGGTCACTCACCGAGAGTAATAGTGGATTGAAAGTACGTTGGCCACCGCATTTGGGCCATGTACAGCTGAAGCTCTCCTCATGAGGTTTCCAATTCTGACAAACGATGGAATCGTTAGGTCAATCGACCCGACTCGCAGTCGAACAAGGTCACCCTTGGCCAAACCGTAGGGAGCGCCAGTTATGTGATGGCCGGTGCTTTGTAGCAGAAGGTTCGCCCGTGCCCTTAAAGAAGTGAACAAGGTGTGGGTCAACCATCCATCTAAGTTTACAAGTAGCTCGTCATCGTTGATTAGGGGGTAGAAGCTCATTAGCCCCTTGTAATGTAGCCGAGGTGTTGTGCGAGAAAGGTGGCGAAGTAGCCGGCGCTCTGTGAGATCTCCATACAAATAGCGCCTGAGTTGATATATCGCTGTGACATAGTCGGGGTCCGGGGATGTGCCCAGTCGATTCCTGACAACGTTTCCTGCTTTTAGCGACTCGAGGAGGTTGGTGTATATAATTTTAGACATCCTCGATTTCACGTCTGCAATCTTCGAGTCCTTGATGCTAATATTGTTTTTTGAGATCTTATAGCCTAAGAACTCTACATGCGGTGTGCTTCGAAGCTCTGCATCATGTTCATCTGGAGAGCGCAGGATCCGAATACCTGGTGATTTTCGGTTGTTAATATCGACTCCCATCTTTTGAGCTGCTGAGTTCAATATCTCGACTGCCCGGCATACCTCAGTGTAGTCATGAGACCATATTATGGTGTCGTCCGCATACCTGGCAAAACGGACGCCAATCCCCTCAAGTTGCGTGTCAAGACGAGACGCGGCAGCATTTGCGAGGAAGAGGGAAACCGATGTGCCTTGTGGAATGCCGCAACCCCTGGTCTCGCTCGTTGAGGAAACGTAATTATCAACTCTCAGTGTTGGAGTTTGCAGGAAGGCTAGTAATATTTCCCGTTCGCGCTTGGTTAAAATGAATTGGCCAGAGTTTAGTATTGATACGATATATTCGTGTGAGAGGTGATCGAAGAATTTGCTGAAATCGAATTCGGCGACGAACACCTTTGCAGAGTGTCGCAGACTCCTTGATAGATAGTGGATTGCATCATGTATGGTGATGTCTGGTCGGTATGCATAACACCTCGAACTGAATCGAGATGCATTCTTACGTATTAGTGTGCGGAACGTGACTCGGGAGACAGCGTTGTCCGCGACTTGGAACACTGACACCGTCCGTAGCGTCCCATCGGCCTTAGGCACTTGGTAAGCGATCGACGGGCGTGGGGTGTACGAGCCACTTCGTAGTGACTTGTCGATTGCATATGCTATGCGCCGAGCACGCTTCCTGGCTGCGTATGGACTGAAGCCGGGATCGATCGTCCAGTAGTCAGGGGTGAGGACCTCCTTGGCCACCGGCCGCCCCGATCGCCTCATCTGGCGTTGAACACTCTCTTCCAGCCGCGCCGCGTATCGCTGGTGTCGACGGACTAGTTTCTGTGCCTCAGACTCGATCTTCTCTGCCCAGAAATCAATACTTGCCATACTTACATCCCTTGAAAGAAAGCGGAGTCCGGGGCTCAAGGCCCCGAACTCCACCATCCGGCCAGTCAGAAGGAAAAGTACATTTCATGCGTCTCTTGAGCTGACACTCGGGAGATGCCGTCCTGAGTGGTCTCCGTGCACGGTCGCACACCCAGAATCAGCTGATCAGCCTCGATCCCCTCGGGACCTTCCTTAAGGATACAAGAGATGGTGTCCCGAGTCTACAAGCGCTTGGATTCGGATAAGCCAAGTTCCAGTCGGAATGAATGTTGCGCGCGCATGGCGCTCCTTTTGCAGCCGTCACAAGCGATGAGATCGGGATGCTCCCCCAAACACGAGTTGGCGGATCTGCTCATCGGCTGCAACGAGAAAGACCTTTGCATGTTCCTGGAGGTCGCTAAGGTCTTGCTCCACGACCGGAGTGATGAGCCCGAGGACTCGTGACGTCACCGAGGGCAGGGATAGCTCCGGCGAGCAGGCTGTTACCAGTTGCTTGTACTTGGCGAGGAGACGCGGACGATGTCTACTGCTGTCGCTCGCTCGTCTTGAGCCCGCCGTTGTTGAGGCACATGGGCCCGGGTTTTTGTCTGAGGAGCGAGCAGCGTCAAGACAAAACCCGGCTAACTGAAGCATCAGCACGGGCTGGCCCGCGTCGGGGTAGGTCAGGGTCACGCTGCCCGTGACCGTGCCGCCGCTGATCGCCGAGTGCACGTTGACGTTGGCCATCTCGCAGGTCTCGGCCATGTCGCAGCCGCAGGCCATGGGGTCGCTGCAGGTGTCGTAGGCGGTGACGATGACGGTCATGCTCGCGCCGTCGGGGACGATGCTGGCGACCTGGCACTCGCTCGGCGGCGGGCAGGTCTCGAGCGCCTGGCAGGCGTCGGCGATGGGGTGGGGGACGTAGGCGACGCCGTCGAAGGGCAGGAACAGGCTCTCTCCGGCGCCGATGCGGATCGAGGGCACGAGGCCGTCCTCGGGGGCGCAGCTGCCCTCGCAGTAGTCGTTCTCGACGACGGTCGAGCAGCGCTCGAACAGGGCCGTGTTGTCGCGCCAGGGCTCGCCGTCGATCTCGAGCTCCATGATCGCCGCCCCGCACGGTCCGCCCTTGATGTAGACCGCCGCGGCCCCGCCGTTGACGACCTCGACGTACTGCTGGGTGCCGAATTCCTGGGTGTCCTCCGGCGGGGGGGTGCACTCGCCGCCCTCGTCGGTGGTCTCCTCGTCGGTGCTCTCCTCGTCCTCGCCCGTGTCCTCCGTGCCCGCGGCCTCGTCCTCGCCCCCGCCGTCGTCCGAGCACGCGCCGAGCACCATGGCGGCGGCGATCAACGAGGAGGTGAACAGGGAGGAGACCAAGCGATTCGAAGCAGGCATGACCATGGCTCGCGAGTGTAGCCGGCTGAGCCTGCGCGGTGTCCGGGCCGTGCTGCGGCCCGGGCTCGAGTGCCAATGTCATTCCGCGTCGAGGTCGGCCTGCAGCGCTGCACGTTGTTCGTCGGTCAACGCGTGCTCGACGACGAGCTCGCGCTCGGGCCAGTCGACACCGATGGCCACCGGCGCCTGCGCGCCGAATTCGAAGCTCAGGTACTGGACGGAGCTGAGCCGCTCCTCGCCGACCTGGCGCGGATCCCAGCTCGGGCGCACGCGCTGCCCGTCCGCGAGGGTCGCGTAGAGGTGGTCGAGCAGGCCCATCCACGCGCGCAGCTTGACCTGGCGCTCGGCCTCGCCCTCGATGGCGATCAGTAAGGTCGCGCACAGCGTGCCCTTGGGACCGATGAACTCGTTGTAGGTGGCGAGCTCGTGGACGATGTCGGCCTCTTTGACGAGCCGCTCGGTGCGGACCATCTCGAGCACCTGGTAGCGGACCGTGGTGGCGTTGTCGAACAGGAAGGTCATGTACTCGCCGACGCCCAGGCGGCGCGGGGCCTTGGCCGCGAGGGCTTCGGCGCGGATGCCTTCGCGCTGCTCTTCGTAGGTGACGTAGTCGAGGATCTGGCTGCGATCGACGGGCTTCATGACGGGTCCTGCTCTGCGTTGGCTTGCCCGACGATGGGCAAGCGCTTTTTGGGGGTGTTGTGGCTCGGCGCGCGCTTGGGGTCGAAGCTGTCGCCGCGGTAGGCCCGGGCGAGCACGCTCATGGGGTGCATGGCCCGGACGCCGGCGTGCTGCTCGAACTGCGTGGCCGCCAGGGGGCAGTCCGTGGCCCACAGCTCGGTCTCGGCCTCCTTCATGCCGTCGAAGGCCTTCTTGCCCACGCGCTTGGAGTACTCGAAGCCCTCGACCTTCATGGCCAGGGTGCCGTCGTGGCCGCAGCACTCCATGACCGTCCCGGGGCGCACGCCGGTGATCTTGCGGATGAGGTCGCGGCCCTTGAAGCCCACGGCCTGGGCGCGCAGGTGGCAGGGCGCGTGGTAGGCCACGGCGCCCTCGGGCTTGGCGGCGACCTCGGTGTTGAAGCGCTCTTGCTTGCGGATCGACCACAGGAACTCGCCGGGGTCGCGGACGGCCTCGGCGACCTTGGCCGCGCGTTCCTTGTCCTCGGGGGCGACGAGCTCGGGGTACTCGCGGCGCAGCATCATCCCGCAGGTCGGGTTGATCGCGACCACCTTGGCGCCCGCGTCGACCCAGGGCTCGAGGATGTCGAGGTTGTGCTTGGCGCGCTCGCGCAGGCCGTCGAGGTCGCCCTGCTCCCAGGTCGGCATGCCGCAGCAGCGCAGGCCCCGGGTGCAGCGCAGGTCGACGCCGTTTTGCTGGAACACCTCGACGGTGTCCTTGCCGATCTGCGGCTCGTTGTTTTGCACGTAGCAGGTCTGGAACAGCACGGCCTCGCCGCCGGGGCCCTCGACGGCCAGGCCTTCTCGGGTCGCCCAGCGGTCGAAGGTCTCCATGGCGAAGGGCGGCAGCAGCTTGTCGCGGTGGATGCCGAGCACCTTCTCCATGAACCAGCGGTGGGCGGACACCCGGTTGGCGACGTTGGCCAGGCCAAAGCTCGCCCGGGCCATCATCGCGGCGCGGTCCGGGTCGCCCAGGGCGATGTCCCGCAGGGTCTTGCCCTCGACCTTGGCGCGGTGGGCCTGGTAGCGGTGGACCAGCTTGGGGAAGTCGAGCTGGAACTCGTGCTTGTCCCGGGGGGTGTAGGGGCACTGGACCTCGCACAGCTTGCACTGGAAGCAGTCGTCCATGACCCCGTCGGTCTCGGTCTTGCTCAGCTTGGTGACGTCGCCGTCGTACTTGTCGTCGATGAGCTCGAACAGGTTGGGGAAGGAGTCGCAGTACTTGAAGCACATGCGGCAGCCGTGGCAGATCTCGAAGGCTCGGGTGACCTCCTTGGCCAGGGCGTGCTCGTCCCAGTAGACCGGGTCGTTGGGGTCGTAGCTCAGGCCATCGGTGGGCTGGTAGGAGATGTTCTCGGCCATCGCGGACTCGCGCACGCCGACCCTAACCCAGCGAGGCCCCGAATCAAGGCGCTGAGGCCCCCTCGGGTCCGCACCAATGGAAAAAGGCCGCACCGGTGAGGTGCGGCCTTTCGCGGCTGACGCGGCGCGTTCAGTCGATGTCGTCGAGGGCGCTCTGGAAGCGGCCAGCGTGGGACTTCTCGGCGCGGGCGAGGGTCTCGAACCAGTCGGCGATCTCGCCGAAGCCCTCGTCGCGGGCGGTCTTGGCCATGCTCGGGTACATGTCGGTGTACTCGTGGGTCTCGCCAGCGACGGCGGCCTTGAGGTTCTGGTCGGTGCTGCCGATGGCCAGGCCGGTGGCCGGGTCGCCGACGCGCTTGAGGTAGTCGAGGTGACCGTGCGCGTGGCCGGTCTCGCCCTCGGCGGTGTCGCGGAACAGGCCGGCGACGTCGGGGTAGCCCTCGACGTCCGCGACCTTGGCGAAGTAGAGGTAGCGGCGGTTGGCTTGGGACTCGCCCGCGAAGGCGGCCTTGAGGTTTTCGTGGGTCTTGGTGCCGTTGAGGTCTGCCATCTCGAAGTCCTGTTGAGGAGTGGTCAGTGCGCTCGCGGGCACCCGGAGGGAGGGCCGCCGCGCGAGCGGGCGCCGCGGATGGAAGCGACGCCGAGATGCACTTATCACGCCCAGGCGGGGTTGCCAACGCAGACCCCTCTGGGTCGCTGAATTCGCAATTCAGTTCAAAATCCAGAGGTTGGAGGGCGAGCTCTTGCGCATGTCCGTTCGCAGCCAGACTGGGTGGGGCGGCTGAGGTGAGACCCGTTCGTCGATGGATCGTGTCCGGACGATCGTTGGCAAACACCCGCTCGGGCGGTTAGATGAGCGCCGAGGACCACATGCCGACCATCGGATCCGACGCCCCCGACTTCACCCTCCCCGACCACAAGCGCGAAGCCGTGACGCTCTCGGAGCAGCGCGGCAAGAACGTGGTGCTGGCCTTCTTCCCGGCCGCGTTCACCGGCGTGTGCGAGAAAGAGCTGTGCACCTTCCGTGACTCCATCGCCGCGTTCAACGATCTCGACGCCGCCGTCTACGGCATCGCCGTCGACGCGCCCTTCTCGAACGCCGCCTTCGCCGAGCGCAACAGCCTGAACTTCCCGATCCTCTCGGACTACGCCCGCGCGGCCGTCCGCGCCTACGACATCGCCCACGACGACTTCGCGGGCATGACCGGCTACACCGCGGCCAAGCGCTCGGTGTTCGTCGTCGACAAGCAGGGCAAGCTCCAGTACGCCTGGGTCGCCGACAACCCCGGCCAGGAGCCCAACTACGACGAGGTCAAGGCCGCCGTCGAGAAGCTCCAGGGCTGACTGTACTGTCAGGCCCCCGCAGAGTGCTGTGGACCGGGGACGCTTCGTCGCTCCGCTCCTCCGCTCTGGCCGGTGGGCAATGATGTTCGTGCCTTGGCATGGGCATTGGGTCGCCCCCTGAAGGGGGCGATTTTCGTTTGTCCCGCGTGGGGCTGGGGACGCTTCGTCGCTCCGCTCCTCCGCTCTGGCCGGTGGGCAATGATGTTCGTGCCTTGGCATGGGCATTGGGTCGCCCCCTGAAGGGGGCGATTTTCGTTTGTCCCGCGGGGGGCTGTGGACTGGGGGCGCTCCGCTCCTCCGCTCCTCCGCTCTGGTTGGTGGGCAATGATGTTCGTGCCTTCGGCGAAGGCAGAAGAACAGGGCACGCGGCATGGCTGACGCGCCCTTTTTTGTGCTCGAGCGAGGGCGTCGGTGGCGGGTGCTATCGTGGCCCATGCGCTGCGATTGGCTCCGCTCGTCCTCGTCCTCGTTGCTGACCGTCCTGGTGGCCGGGAGCCTCGCGCTCGGCGTGGCCTGCAAGGGCTCGGTCGAGGACCTGCCCGACGAGCCGCCGCCGGACGAGGACTGGATCAACGCCCTCGACGAGGACGGGGGGGCCGAAGCTGCCGAGCCGGTCGCGGCGGCCGAGCCCGCCGACACGGGGGCCGCGGTCGCAGCGGGCGAGACGGGCGAGCCCGAAGCTGCCGGGGAGACCGGCGGGGAGACCGGGGCCCTGGCCGCCGCCGAGGCCGGTGGAGAGACCGGCGGGGCGGCCGAGCCCGGAGCCGCGCCGGCGGAGCCTGCCGCCGTATCGAGCGCCAAGGGGACGCCCAAGGCCGCCGCGGGGGGCAGCGAGGCCGCGCCGGCCGAGAGCCCGAGCGAGGACGCGCCGGCGGAGCCCGAAGCCCCGGCTGCCGCGGAGGCGCCGGCCGAGCCCGCGCCGGCCGAGGTCGCGCCCGCGCCTGCGCCCGAGCCCGAAAAGCCCGCTCCGCCCCCGCCGATCACCATGGCGGACTACGCCGGCACCTACACCTATACGGGCGGCTCGGCTCAGAAGAAGAAGCTGGCCGAGGCCATCGAGGGCGCCGCCAATCAGGTCGCCGCGATCATCCGCGGCGTGGCCCGCAAGCGCCTGACCAAGACGCAGATCCTCGAGACCCCGATCACCATCAGCATCGCCGGCGACAAGGTCACCTTCAAGCTCGGGACCACCGGCGGCTCGTGGAGCGCGACCATCGACGGCCCGACCACGACGATGAAGTACAACGGGGACAAGTACAAGGTGAAGGTCCGCCAAAAGGACGGCAAGCTGATCACCACCTTCATGGCCCCGGACGCGACCAAGACCATCGTCTACGTGCTCAACGAGGACCGCAAGCGGATGACCGTCCACCACCGCCTGGTCGCCGATCAGCTCAAGACGCCGATGACCTTCCGGCTCAGCTACAAGAAAAATTGAACGAGAGCACCGCGGGGGGTCCCGCAGGTGCTCTCGCGTGCGCGCCGAAGGGCGGAGGGGTTGAGGCTCAGACCGCGAAGGCCGGGGTCGCCACGGCGGGCGCTTCCCAGCTCGACAGGGCGCGGCGCACGGGCTCGTCGAGCTCCACGGGCACGATCTTGAGCATCTCGGCCGTCAGCACCTCGCGGTTGGGCTGGAACAGCGTCGTGATGTAGCGAAAGCCGTGACCCCCGAGCTCGATCTCGGGCTCGGTGTGCACGATGCGATCCTCGAGATCGAGCCACAGCGTGCGGTAGCCGTGATAAGTGGCGAGGTCGGTGACCAGTTCGGCGATGCGGGCCTCGAAGACGGCGAGCTGCATGCGAGGACCCTGGCACGGTCTCGCGCGGGGTCCAAAAAAGTGGATCGAGGGCCAGAGCGGCCCCTCGCGGCGCTACTCGAGGCACTCGAAAGCGTCCGAGGTGCACTTGCTCTGCAGGCAGTGGTAGGCCCGCTCGAGGTTCTCGAGCTCCTCGTCCTCGCCGCTGATCGTCTCGCACAGATCGACGCAGCCCGAGTTGACGACCTCGAGCTGCATGGGGTCGAGGTCGCCGGTGTTGGGCGGCGTGTTGAAGGCCATGCAGTGGTAGATCCACGAGCAGGCCTGGGTGCAGGTGATGGCGCCGTCGATCACCGCCCCGAGCTCCGGCATGGCCGCGGACTCGGCGAGGGCGGCCCACTCGCGGTCGGCACAGGCGATCAGCTCGGGGCAAGTCTCGGGGTTCGCCGCCTGGCCAGCTTGGGACTGGGCGTCGCCGCACGCCAGGAAGCGCTCGCGGGCCGGGTCGCTGTCCGGGGCCTTCTCGCACATGCCCAGGCACTGGAGCTCGAGCAAGGTCGCGTCGCGGGAGCTGACCTCGGCGTCGAGGCCGATGCACTCGCCGACCTGGCCGCACTGGCGCTCGCAGGGGCCGCTGGCCTCGAAGGCGACGTCGACCACGGGGACCGGCGCGGCGAGGGTGACCGCGACGGGGCCGGGGCGCTCGGGGGTGGTCGTTGCCGGCTTGTCGGCGAGTCGAGCCGTGCTGCCCTGGGCTGGGCCGCCGCCGTTCCGCGCCGTGCCGTCCGAGTCCTCGCCGCCCACCTCGACGCTCCCCTGCGTGCACGCGAGGCCGCAAGCGAGAAGCGCAGTGAGGCCGAGGGGGGGTCGCACGGCTCCAGGGTAGCGCATCTAAGGGACTGTGAATGAATTCACAGTCCCTTTCCATTTTAGCCGTCGTGGACGACGCCACGCCCTCCCTGCCCCACGTCCACGACTCAGCGGTCGAAGTTCGACACGCAGCTCTCGACCGCGTCGCAGCCCTCGAGCTTGGCGCACTCGCCCACGAGGCGCTGATCGTGGGGCTCGAGCAGCTCGCGGCACTTGTGCGCACACTGCTCGGCGCGCTCGGAGGTGCCGTCGTAGCAGATGTTGAAGCGGGTGCAGGCGGCCTTGCAGCCGTCGGACTCGCTGACGCCGCCGGCCGCGTCGGGGACCCCGGAGAAGCTCCACTTGGTCTCGACGCACTCGAGGTAGTCGGCGCAGGCCATGGCGGGCTCGTCGGGGCGCGCGAGGGTGTCCCCGCAGCCCTCGAAGCGGGCGGGCTGGATCACGCAGGTGCGCAGGCAGGCGAGCTCGAGCTGGGCCGCGTCGCGCTCGAGCCTTCGGGGGGAGAGGTCTCGATCGGCGCCGACGATCAGGCAGGCGTGGACCTGGGCGCACACGCCCTCGCAGGGGCTGAGCTCGCCCTTGTCGAGCCAGCTGAGGGCTTCGGGGTCGGGCTCGGGGGGCGCGGGCTCGGGGGTCGACGCGAGGGGCTCGGCGTCGGTCGGCTCGGGCTCGGGGGTCGCGGGCTCCGAGCCGCTGTCGGGGTCCGGATCTCGAGTGTCGGGTTTCGGGTTGCACGCGCCCAGCAGCAGCAGGGCGAGGCCGAGACCGCAGCCGAGACTGAGGTGGCGACTCGAGCTCACGCCAGCCCCAGGGCCTCGACGCCGTCCTCGTCGAGGCCAAAGAAGTGGCCGATCTCGTGCAGCAAGGTGATCTCGATCTCCTCGGCGAGCAGCTCGGGCTCTGGAAAGTCCGCGAGCAGGTTGGCCGTGAACAACACGATGCGCGTGGGCGCGGTCAGCTGGAACTCCGTGGTCTGCTGCCCGTGCTCGAGGCCCTCGAACAGCCCGAGGGCGCGGGGGTCGAAGCCGGCGCGCACGATGTCCTCGTGGGGTCGCTCCTCGAGCACCACGGGCACGTTGTCGAGCTCTCGGAGGAAGCGCTCGGGCAGCTCACGGAGGACCTCCTCGGCGGTCGCGGTGATGAAGGCCAGGGCCTCCTCGCGCGCGCTCGCGTCGAGGGGCGCGGCGAGGTCTTGGGCGGCGTCGAGCTTCAGGACCTCGAGGAAGTGGGCGATCATCCCGGGCTGGTCCCCGAGCTCGCCGCAGGCCAGGGCGCGGGCGTGGTGGGCGTCCGCGTGCTCGGGGTGGTCGCGGAGCAGGGCGTCGAGGGGCCCCAGAGCGGCCGCGGGCCCCTCGGCGTTCCAGCGCTCGGCGGCGCGCTCGTAGCGGATGTCGGGGTCGTCCTCGCCCAGGCGCTCGGTCAGCTGGGCGAGCAGGCGGCGGGCCGCCTCGGCGTCGGCGAAGTTCAGGGCCTCGCGGTACTGGGCCCACAGCTCGTGGAGCTCGTCGTCGAGGTCGGTGCGCGGTCGCGTGCTCACGCCGGGGAGTCTACCGTCGCGTCGATGGCCGCGGCCATGCGCCGAGCCGCCTCGAGCATGCGCGGGCCGGGGCGCCCGGAGAAGCGCTCGTCGAGGCGGTGGACCGCGCCCCCCTGGGCCGCCGGGAGGTCTTCGAGGCCGGGGCGCTCGATCAGCCGGCGGGGGTCGAGCTTGTCCTCGGCGACGCCGCACCACGACACGAAGCAGACCTCGGGGGCGGCCGCGACGAGCTCCTCGGTCGAGATCTCGAGGCTCGAGCCGGGGCGCTCGCCGAACACGTTGACCCCCCCGGCCAGGCGGATGAGCTCGTTGCTGTAGCAGGCCGCGCCCGGGGTGAACATCGGCCGGGGCCACCACTCGAGGTAGACCCGGGCCGGTCGGGGGCGGCGGGCCGCGGCAGTCTCGAGGGCGCCGATCTGCCCGCGCATGTCGGCGACCACCGCCCGCGCGCGGGTCAGGGCCGCGTCGTCCAGGGCCGCGCCCAGGCGCTCGATGCCGGCGAGCACATCGTCGAGGCCCCGGGGCGCGAGCACGACCTGGGCGATGCCCCGGGCGCGCAGGCCCGTCACCACGCGCTCCATGCCCGGCACGGACAGGGAGCTGACGGCGAGCAGCGGTCGCTCGAGCTCCCCGGCGATGGCGGCGACGCGGTCGAGGTCGGGGCCCAGGTCGGGCCCGAGGCGCTCGCGCTCCTCGACCTCGGGGGGAAAGTCCGAGCTGTCCTCGCACGCGACCACGCGCCCGAACACCTCCAGGGCCCACAGCGCCTCGGCGTTCGAGGGGCACAGGGAGACCAGCGCGTGCTCGGGGTGGCGGGCGTCGAGGGCGACGCCGAGCTCGGCGGGGTGGATGGCTCCCTCGACGAGGCGCTCGCCGGTGTCCGTGCGCAGGTCGATGGTCCGCGCGCCCCGGGCGATGAGCCAGCACGACACCGCGTGGATCAGGTCGGGGTCTTTGGCCCCCCGGGTGTCGACGACTTGCCGCGTGAGTCCGCACGCCGCCCAACCCTGGCTGTGGTCCCCAAAGCGCAGCTCGAATCGCTCGGCCCTCGGGCCCAGATCCGCGTCCGCGTCCAGGGTGTCCACGCGCACGGCCTGGTGCGCTCGCGTCTCCCACTGGTGGCTGGGTTTGATCACGGTGGCAGTGTAGCGGCAAGCCCAAAGTAGCGGCCATCCGCTGGCCATCCCCGCCCTCGCGTGGCCCCCGCTAGCCCGAACTGCTACAACCCGTCACCCATGGCCAAGAAGGTCCTCGTCACCGCCGCGCTGCCCTACGCCAACGGCTCGATCCACCTCGGACACATGCTCGAGGCGATCCAGACCGACGTCTACGTGCGCGCCCGCAAGATGGGCGGAGAGCGGGTGGTGTTCATGTGGGCCTCGGACACCCACGGCACCCCGGTGCAGGTCCGCGCGCGCAAGGAGGGCATCGAGCCCGAGGCGCTGATCGCCAAGGCTTACGAGGAGCACGTCGCCGCCTACGACGGCTTCGGCATCGGCTACGACATCTTCCACACCACCCACAGCGACGAGAACCGCGAGCACGCCGGGGCCATCTTCGAGGCCCTGCGCGCCCGCGGGGACATCGAGGTCCGCGAGGTCGAGCAGCTCTACAGCGAGGTCGACCAGATGTTCCTCCCCGATCGCCTGGTCAAGGGCACCTGCCCGGTCTGCAAGACCCCCGACCAGTACGGCGACAGCTGCGACAACTGCGGCGCGACCTATCGGCCCACGGAGCTCATCGACCCCTACTCCTCCGTGTCCGGTGACAAGCCGGTGCTGCGGACCAGCGAGCACCTCTTCGTGCCCCTGAGCCGCCACGAGGAATTCCTGCGCGAGTGGTTAAAGCCCGTCAGCGAGGGCGGCAGCACCGTGCTCCAGGACAGCGTGCGCCGCTTCGTGATGGACTGGGTCGACAAGGGCCTGCGCGACTGGGACATCTCCCGGGAGGCGCCCTACTTCGGCATCGAGATCCCGGGCTTCCCGGGCAAGTACTTCTACGTGTGGTTCGACGCGCCCATCGGCTACATCGCGGCCACGGACAAGTGGTGCCAGGGCAAAGACGACGAGAGCGTCGAGGGCTGGTGGAAGGCCGGCGCGGGCGAGGACGGCACCGAGATCGTCCACGTCATCGGCAAGGACATCGTCTACTTCCACTGCCTGTTTTGGCCGGCGATGCTCAACGCCTCGGGCTACACCGTGCCCTCGCGCGTCCACGCCCACGGCTGGCTCAAGGTCAACGGCGAGAAGATGAGCAAGTCCCGCGGGACCTTCATCCTCGCCAACACCTACCTCGAGCACGTCGACCCGGCCTACCTGCGCTACTACCTGGCCGCGCGCCTGGGCAACAACCAGGACGACTTCGACCTGGCCATGGAGGACTTCGTCAACCGGGTCAACGCCGACCTGGTCAACAAGGCCGCCAACCTGGCCAGCCGGAGCATCAAGTTCCTGCACGCCAAGCTCGGCGGGACCACGGGGCCGCTGACGGAAGAGGGGCAGGCGCTCGTCGACGACGCGCGGGCCACGTTCGCCGCCGTGCCGGGGCTCTACGCCGACTTCGACAGCGCCGCAGCCCTGCGCGTGGCCATCGAGATGGCCGAGGCCTGCAACAACTACTTCTCCGAGCAAGAGCCGTGGAAGAAGGTCAAGAGCGATCCCGAGGCCGCGCGGGCCGTGGTGTCCGCGGGCGTGCAGGTCAGCAAGCTCATCGGCGCGATCCTCAAGCCGGTGCTGCCCGAGTGGGGCGCCAAGGTCGAGCGCATGCTCAAGCTCGACGCGCCGCTGAGCTGGGCCAACGCCACAGCGCCCGTGGCCGAGGGTCTCGAGCTCGGGCCCTACGAGGTCCTCGCCGAGCGCCTCGCCGCCAAGAAGCTCGACGCGCTCATCGAGGCCAGCAAGCAAGACGTCGAGGCGGACGCGGCCCTGGGCAAGGACCGCGACGGGGAGGGGGCGGTCCGCTACGACTACGAGGTCGAGCCCCTCGCCCCCGAGGCCACCATCGACAGCCTCGACGCCGTCGACCTGCGCGTGGGCAA
>NZ_ABCS01000011.1 GCF_000170895.1 Plesiocystis pacifica SIR-1
CACGCGGCCGACGGCGAACAGGCGGTTGGCGTGCTCGCGCATCACCGTCGCCGAGTGGGGGTAGCGGCCGCGCAGATCCTCGATCCACGCCAGTGCGGCCAGGGCGAGCCCGTCCTGGCCGAGCTCGTCGAGGCGCGCGAGCTCGATCAGCGCGTCGTCGGGGGCGAGCTGGGCGGCCTCTTCGACCAAGGCCTCGGCGCGCCGGTTCAGGCCCAGGTTGGCGTTGGCGTAGGCCAGCTCGATGAGCATCTGGGCCACGAGCGCGGCCTCGTGCCGGGCCTGCTCGGGCGAGGCGGGCTGCCCGGGCCCCTTCCCCGCCAGCCGCTCGCGGCCCCGGGCGACGCCCGCCTCCAGGGCCTGGCGGGCCCGGGCGGGGTCGTCCTCGGCGAGGGCCAGGAACAGGGCGCTGCGCGTCGAGGCCGAGGCCGCGTGGGCCGCTCGGGCGGCGTCCCGGGCCGTGAAGTCGTCGGCGCCGAAGGGCGCGATCCAGTGGTAGAGCTCGGTCAGAGCGACAGCGTCGGCCCCCTGGCGACCGTCGCCGCTGGGCAGGGCGAGGCGCTCCTTGTTGGCGTAGGTCCGCTTGGCTTCCTTTTCGGCGGCGGCCTCGAACAGCTCGAGCAGGGACTCGGGGGCCTGCTTGCGCAGGCGCTCGGCGTCGGCGTCCGGATCCTCCTCGATGCTCACGTCGAGGCCCTTGGGGTTGACCGCGGCGACCGGCAGGGCCCCCTTGGCCACGGCCGGCGAACCGACGATCTGCGCGCCCTCGAGGGGCGCCCCCTTGGCGTCGCTGACGCGCGCGAACAGCCCCCAGGAGCCGAGCTCGCAGCCGACCTTGACCAGCACGCGGTTCCAGCCCGCGTCGAGCTCGACGGCGTAGGCCTCCTGCCAGGGCGTGGGTCGGCGGTAGGCCCTCCCCTCCCCGACCAGCGCCTCGTTCACCCACACCTTGTGGGCCCCGCCGGTGCCCATGTGGAGCACGGCGCGGGTCTTCTTGGGCACGCGGATCCACGTGGTCGCGTAGGCGGTGACGTACTCGTTGGGGCGCAGGAACTCGTCGAAGGACAGGTAGCCCCCGGCGAGGGTGTTCTCGGCCTCGTAGGCCTGCCAGGCCACGGGCTCGCCCACGCGCTTGCCGTCGGCGAAGCTCTGGCCCACTTCGTAGGCCTCGCGCTCGGGCCCGTAGGCCTGGCCGTGGCCCCCGCGGTTGCCGTTGTCGAAGGGCCCCGCGACCTGCCACGAGAGGATCCGACCGTTGTCGGCGTAGGCTTTCCAGGCCTGCTCGAGCTCGCCCGCGTCCTCGTGGAGCTGGGCGCGCCCGTCGGCCGCCACGGCCCGGACCAGCGGGTGGCGCTTGCGGTCGTCGCGGACGCCCTCGACGAAGGCGACGAGCTCGTCCCGGGGCAGCTCCCCGCCCAGGGCCGGGACCAGGCCCAAGAGCGCGAGGGCTGCGCGGTGGTCCTTGCCCTTGGCCTCGTCGAGGATCGCCTGGCGCCGCTCGAGCTCGCGTCGCCAGCGGCCGGGATGGCCCGCCTCGGCGTCGAGCACCCCTGGGGTCCACAGCGGCGCGGCGAGGTCCGTAGTCGTGGCGGAGGGAGGTCCCGAGTCCCCCGTCGTCGGGGGCTGGGCGCCGAGCAGGGAGAGGCAGGCCAGGCTGAGGAGGCCGGCGGCGCTGCGGGGGAGTCGAGGGCGTGCGGGATCTGCGAAGGGGCTCACGGGCGCGGTTCGTCTCGGGTGGGCGCCGCGCAAACGCTCGAACCCCGCCATTCTTTCTACCGGGGTTCGCCGTCGACGCGGCGAGCCATGATGGAGGATCCCAGCCCAGCTGTGTAGGGCGGCGAGTGCCAGGGATCCGCCCGGGCGCCCGGGCGGCTCGGGAGATCCCCCACTTTGGGCCCACCAACGAGAGCAAAAGGGGTGATGGAGAAGGCCGCGGATCGCCCGTGACTGGCGAAATGCCCCGCCCAGACTCGGAAGGCGTCGCCTTCGCCCACGCCGGCTGCTAGCCTCCGCCGACCGTGTTCCTTGGCTTGCTCAAGACCTTGCGGCCCAAGCAGTGGATCAAGAACGGGGCCGTCCTTTTCCCGCTGATCTTCGGTCAGCTGCTCTTCGATCTCGACGCCCTGTGGCGCGCCTTCGCGGCCTTCGGCCTATTTTGCCTGGTCTCGGGCTGCGTCTACGTCATCAACGACATCGTCGACGTCGAGAAGGACCGGGCGCACCCCAAGAAGAAGCACCGCCCCATCCCCTCGGGGACGCTGCCGCCGAAGGTCGCGCGCAACTTCACCATCGGCGCGGTCCCGCTGGCCCTGGTCGCCGCCTTCTTCCTGGCGCCGTGGTACGCCGCCGCCCTGGGTGGCTACTTCACCCTGAACATCCTCTACTGCTTCTACACCAAGAAGATCCCCTACCTGGACGTGGTGTCCATCGCCACGGGCTTCGTGCTCCGGGTGCTCGCCGGGGCCCTGGTCATCGCCGTGCCGGCCTCGCCCTGGCTGCTCATCGTGACCGCGCTGCTGGCCATGTTCCTCGGCTTCGGCAAGCGCGCCCACGAGCTGGCCCAGTCCGGCGCCAAGACCCGCTCGGTCCTCGCCCACTACTCCGAGGGCGCGCTGCGGTGGATCCTCCACACCCTGGCCCTGCTGACCGCCGTGGTCTACGGGCTCTACACCCAGAGCGACCACGTGGCCGCGACCTTCGGGGACGCGCCGCTGATCTACACCCTGCCCTTCCCGATCATCGGCATCCTGCGCTTCATCCACCTGGTGACCTCCCGCCCGGACGCGGAGAGCCCCACGGAGGAGATGCTCAAGGACTGGCTGTTCATGGGCAACTTCGTGATCTGGCTGGTGATCACGGTCGCCGTCCTCTACTGGTTTGGTTAGGCCGGCGCGACGGGGCTTCAGTCGCCGTCGCCGAAGCGAGCGTTGGGGCGCTTGCCGCGGGCGCCGCTCTCGATCTGCCGCCGCCGAGTCAGGCGCATGCTCCCGCCGTCGCTCAGGTCTCGGCGGAAGCCCATGAGCCGCAGGGCGTCCTTGATGGGCCCGCGCTCGGCGAGCTGGCGGGCGAGGCCGTAGACCTCGACGGCGTCGCCTCCGGACTGGGTGGGATCGCCGTCGTGGGCGAGCCCCGGGACGTAGTCCAGCAGCCGATCGACCCCGAGCTCGCGCAGACCCGCGGCGAGCTGCATGCGCCGGGGGCTCAGGTCTCGGGCCAGGAAGAAGCCGTCCTCGCCCTGGCCCTGGTACAGCGGCATCAGCATGCGCGCGGCGTAGGGCGAGTGGATGTGCCCCTCGCCGTCGGCGGCCAGGCGCTGGCCCCTGCGCACGGGCTGGAAGTTGTGGAAGCCCGGATCCATGCGGAAGCGGTCCTCGGGCACGATGGCGTGGCGGTAGACCAGCTCGACCGCGGCCGGCAGCCCGTCGGCGGCCTCTTCCAGGCGCGCCTCGAAGCTGCGCAGCTCGGGCACGTCGGCGCGCTCGAGCACGCCCGCGCGGACCATGGCGATCCACACCGCCGCGGCGTGGTTCTCGACGGTCCGCGGGTCCTCGTGCTGGCCGGCCTCGAAGCCCACGGCGATGTGCCCCCGGTCGGCCAGGTAGCCCAGCAGCGTGCCCTGCACGGCCTCCTCGAGCCCAAAGATGATGGGCGCGCGGAGCTCGAGGGCGATGGGGCGGTTGCGCAGGGTGTCGGCGATGACCGAAAAGGGCGGGCCCTCGGCCGAGAAGCTGTGCAGGTCCATGACCACCAGGGGGTGGTCGTAGGCCTCGTCGAGCTGGTTGAAGATCCGCAGCAGCTCGCGCTGCTCGATGTCCTCGGGGCTGCCCTCGTCGTCAGCCTGGGCGAGCAGGGCCTCGAGGTGATCGGGGTACCAGCTGCGGTTGAGGTCGCGGTCGAGGAAGCGGACGTCCTGGCGCAGGGCCCCGAGGTTTCCGCCCAGGGCGATGAAGCGGCCGCGCAGGCGTTCGCGCAGACCCGGGCGGCTGTCGAGCTCGGCGAGCACGCGCTGGAGGGCGAGCACGCCCGAGGGCTCGTTGCCGTGGATGCCCCCGACGACGACCATGGTGGGTCCGGGCAGCCCGCCCTCGACGACCCCCAACCAACGATCGACCGCCATGCCCGAAGGCACGGCGACCCTGTCTGCTTGGCTCGGAGAGCTCGAGTCCAGCACTCACCCTCCCCGCAGGTAGTTCTCGAGCAGCTTGCTCGACACCGCGATGAGGTCGTGCTCGGTCACGATACCCACCAGGCGGTCGCCCTCGACCACCGGCAGCGCCGCGATGTTCTTGTCCCGCATGATCTGGAGACACTCGAGGGTCGAGGTCTCCGGCTTGATCGTGATCGGGTCGGCGCGCATGATGTCTCGCACAGCCACCTTCTCCGAATCTGCCCGACTCAGGTGGCCGCGAGCTACCAGACGTAACACGGCCCGGTGAGAGATCAAGCCGACCAGCTTGCCCTCGTCCTCGACGGGGACGTGGCGGATCCGCTCCCAGTCCATGAGGCTCGCCGCGAGATCGACCAGATCCTCGGGGTGGACCGTGAGCAGGTCCGTGGTCATGAATTGGCCGACTTGGAGGTAGTTCTCGCGGACGTCGCTGACCTTCTCGTAGGCGGCCAGATCCCACGCGGAGACCGGCGACTTGGCCTGCTGCTGCTCGAGCATGGCGTTGACCAGCGCGCGGGACCGCGTGTCACGGGGCGCGTTGGGCGGCATGGTCGAGATCGAGCGCATGGCCCAGCTCGCGCCGGTTTGGTCGCGCCTAGTGCGCTCTTCGACCACGCCGAGGTAGCGGTCGATGTCCGCCGAGGCGATGTTCGATCGCTCGAGCCCCTCGCGGGCCATGGGCAGGAGCTCGGCGAGGATCAGATCGCGGACGCTGTGCTCCTTGCGATCGAACCAGGTCACCCGGGCGTCGAGGCCGTAGCGCGCGGCCGAGAAGAAGTTGTGCTTGCAGTCGTCGAAGTCCATGGCCTCGCGGACGTCGCCGACCTGGTCGCTGACCGAGGCCATGAGCCCAAAGTAGAACGCGGCGCTGCCGACCTCGTCCGCGGTGCTCGGCCCGGCCGGGAGCACGCGGTTCTCGATGCGCAGGTGCGGGATGTTGTCGGCGACGCCGTAGCAGGCCCGGTTCCACCGGTAGACCGTGCCGTTGTGCAGGCGCAGGGCCTTGAGCTCCGGGGCCTTGCCCTGGCGCAGGGCCTCCATGGGGTCGCCGTCGAGGGCCGTGGACAAAACCACGCGAAAGCGCGCGATGTCTTCGCGGAAGATCTCGACGACGCCGTCGTCGACCCAGCGCTCGCCAAAGCCCACGCGCGGCCGGGCGTTGCGGGCCTTGTGGGCCTCGTTGCGGGTGTCGACGGAGTGGTGGAAGAGCGCGACGCGGGTCTCTTGCCACAGCCGCTTGCCCATGAGCACGGGCGAGTTGACCGAGGTCGCCAGGATCGGCGCGGTCACGATCTGGGCGAGGTTGTAGAGCGAGGCGAAGTTCTCGGCCGAGACCTGGAAGTGGACCTGGAAGCTGGTGTTCGCGGCCTCGAGCATCACGTTGTCGTGGTGCAGCTCGAGCTCGTCCTTGCCCTTGATGAGCACGTGGAAGTCCTGCCCGCCGCGCATGCGCTGCATCGCCCTGTTGAGGGCGTAGTAGCGGGGCATGGGGGTCATGCTGTCGAGGCCCAGATCGGGCTTGCGCAGGGTCGGGAGGATGCCGCACAGCACGATCTTGGCGCCGTGCCGCGCCGCGGCCACGCGGGCCACGTCGACGACCTCGTCGAGCTCCGTATGCATCTTGCTGAGGCAGTCGCCGTCGAAGGTCAACGGCGAGAGGTTGGCCTCGAGGTTGAACTGGGCGAGCTCGGTGGTCAGCCGGTCGTCCTTGGCGGTCTCGAGCACCTGGGGGCCGACGCAGGCCGCCGAGAGCGTGTCATCGACGAGGAACATCTCCTGCTCCGCGCCGATGCGGCGGATGCCCTTTTCGATCATCCCGCTCTCGATCATCTCTTCGAGCGCATGCAGATCGGCGAGGATCGCCCGCATGAAAGACCTGAGCGCCGCGTCGTCGCCCGCTTCCTTGACCTTGTGTTCGCCCATGCTCGATTACGGTACGCACACGGGTGGGGGCCGTGCAAGCTGCGAGATTGGGCCTCCCAAACAATTCTCTGACCTGTCGCACGCCCCTCGGGATGAGCTCGATTCACCCGTAGAGCCAAGGCCAGTGGCCTGTCCCAATGACCAGCGCGTACCATTTCGACCATGAAGACCGTGCTCCAGCGGGTCACGAGGGCGGCCGTCCAAGTCGACGGCGAAGTGGTCGGCAGCATTGACAAGGGCATCGTCGCTCTGGTTGGGGTCGAGCGCGGCGACACGGAGGCCGACGCCCACATCACCGCCCGCAAGATTGCCGGGCTGCGCATCTTTCCAGATCGCAAGCCCATGGACCTCAACGTCATGGAGGTCGGCGGGGGCGTCCTGGTGATCAGCCAGTTCACCCTCGCGGGCAACGTCCGCAAGGGTCGGCGGCCGAGCTTCGACCGGGCCGAGGACCCCGCGCGGGCCGAGCCGCTGTACCTGGCCGTGGCCGAGGAGCTGCGCGCTCGGGGCATCCCGGTGGCCACGGGCCGCTTCGGCGCGAACATGGCCGTGGACCTGATCAACGACGGGCCCGTGACCTTGATGATCTTCACCGAGGGCGGGGCCATTGTCTGACTCCGCCTCTCCCCTGCGCGGCGTATGGACGCGGGTCTTTGGCGTGGCCCTGGTCGTCGCGGCTTGCTCGCGACCCCACCGAGGCTCGTCTGATTCCCGACGAGTCGTGGTGAATGTGATGCCAGTTTTTCGAACTGTGCACTTTCGTGAACGAGGGCATATTGTTCGGCGTGACTGCAGTACTGGGTTCACGACGGGGTCCTGGGGGCAGCGGGTGCCTGTTGCTGTGCGCCTTGATCGGGTCGGCGTGCGCGGGTGCGCGAGACGAAGGGGGCACGGACGAGGCCGACGGCCAAGGGGACGAGTTTGGGGGGTCGCAGGAGTGCGAGCCGGATCCGCGAGGAACCGAGCCCGAGGTCGCGCTCCCGAGCCCGCACGAGCAGCTCTACGAGCTCGAGCTCGACACCTGGGGAATCTCGAACGCGGGGGGCGACCCCGTGGAGACGCGGACCCGCATGAACGAGGCCCTGGCCTGGGCCCTCGACAACGGCTTCGAGGGGGTCCGCATCCCGGCGGGCACCTACCGCGTGGGCGAGAAGACCTCCGACATCTACACCGCGGGCATCGAGCTGCCCGGCAGCATGGATCTGATCCTCGACCCGGGGGCGACCCTCGAGATGGCGCCGAACGACACCTGGAACTACTGCGTGGTCGCGGTCCGTGGCCTCGAGGACGTCCGCATCGCGGGCGGACGCATCGTCGGGGATCGGGACGAGCACAGCTACGGCGGCGCCGACGACGAGGGGCACGGCGTCTGCGTCGAGGGGGCGAGCAAGCGGGTGCTCATCGAAGACATCGAGCTCACCAAGCTCACCGGGGACGGCGTGCTCATCGTCGGTCAATCGGAAGCGGGCAGCTGCGAGGACATCACGATCCGCAACAGCGAGCTCCACGAGAACCGGCGCCAGGGGGTCTCCATCGTCGGCGGTATCCGGGTGCTGATCGAGGGCAACGAGATCCACCACATCCACGGAACCGCGCCGCAGTTCGGCGTGGACATCGAGAGCCTCTCGTTCACGTCGAAGGACATCATGATCCGCGACAACAGCTTCCACGACAACCAGGCCGGGGACTTCGTCAACACCGACGGGACCAACGTCTGGTTCCAGGGCAACACCCTCGACCAAGGCGACGTGACGGATCAGGTCGACGGCCCGATCGTGTTTTGGAAGCGGACGGATCAGACGATCCGCGACAACGTCGTGATCATGCACTCGCCCACGGTCAACGGGCTGTGGGGGGTGATCGGCTACACCAACGACGACGAGCCGCGGGCCAACCCCGTGCCCAACTACATCGAAGACAACGTGTTTGAGGGCGGCGGGATTCACCTGGCGCGGAACCACGGCAACGCGGTGATCCGCGCCAACCAGATCGACGGCTGGATGATCCTCGGCAGCCGGCTGTCCTGCCTGAGGCTGAGCGACAACGCGGTCAACAAGGCCGAGGGCGAGTCCTACAAGTTCCGCGAGGTCCAGGGCGTGGCGTCGGGCAACCTGCTCAACGGGGCCCCGGTCGCGCTCCCGATGTCGGATGACGCCCCCTTCACCAACTCCCCTCCGCACCTGTGGTGAGGCCGATGACGCGCAAACTGAAGGTCCTGGTGGTGAGCCTGGTGCTCGCGGCGTGCGGGCAAGACGGCGCGGCAGGCTCGGGGGACGAGGCCACGCTCCCCCCCGAGGGGGGCCTGTGTCCGGCGGGAGACGGCCCCGCCATGGTCCGCATCCCCGAGGGGTGCATCGACTCCACGGAGGTGACCCGAGCCCAGTACCAGGCCTGGCTCGAGGCGGGGCCCGGGACGGACGGCCGCGCCTCGGCGTGCGACTGGAACCAGAGCTTCGAGCCCACCTGCGGCTGGCCGCCCGGGTCGAACCCGGACAAGCCCGTGGTGTGCGTGGACTGGTGCGACGCGGCGGCCTACTGCGAGGACGCGGGCAAGCGGCTGTGCGGGGCGATCGGCGGCGGCGCCTACGACTGGGAGGCCTACGACGATCCGCTGGTGAGCGAGTGGCACGCGGCCTGCTCTTCGGGCGGGAGCTACGACTACACCTACGGCAACGACCACGATCCCGCGGCTTGCCGGGGCGCCGACGAGGACATGTGGGCCTGGGTCGACGTGGGCAGCCTGTCCGGCTGTCAGTCTCCGGATGCGGCCTACGCGGGCGTGTTCGACCTGAGCGGAAACGTGCTCGAGTGGGAGGACGCGTGCGCGGGGTCGGGCTCGGCCGCCGACGCTTGCCGGGTCCGCGGCGGGGGCTTCAACTACGGGGGCCCCGGCCTGCGCTGCGACATGGGCGGGGGGCTCGAGTGGGCCCGCAGCGAGGTGCACGTGGGCCTCGGCTTTCGCTGCTGCGCGACCCCCGAGCCGCCCGAGTAGCGCGAGTCGCCTGAGTCGCGCGAGCTGGTAGGCTCCCCGCCATGCCCGACGCCGCGCTCCGCGTACTGCTGTGCACCGCCCCGGAGGCCGAGGCCCCTGCCCTGGCCCGGACCCTGCTCGAGGCCCGGCTGATCGGCTGCGCCAACTTGCTCCCCAAGGCGCGCTCGCTGTACTGGTGGGAGGGCGCGATCCAGGACGACGCCGAGGTCCTGATGGTCATGGAGACACCCGCAGACAAGGCGCCAGCGGCCATGGAGGCCCTCGCGGCCGCCCACCCCTACGAGGTCCCCAAGATCCTGTGCCTGCCCGTCGAGGCCGTGAACGCGCCCTACCGCGCCTGGCTCGAAGCAGCCTGTTCGTCCTAGTTCGGGCTATGCTCTGGGCGTGCACGACATCGTCGTCGTCAGCGATCTGCACCTCGGCCGGGGCAAGAACGCCGAGACCGGGCGCTACCACGAGCTGGAGGCTTTCTTCTACGACGAGGACTTCCACAGCTTCTGCGCGTGGCTGCTCGACGACGCGACCAAGCGCAACGTCAACCTGCGGGTGATCCTCAACGGCGACGCCTTCGACCTGCTGCGCATCGATCGTCCCCCGCGCACGCCCGAGGCGACCATCGTCGAGCGCCGCTTTGGCCCGGTCATGACCCCCGATCGGGCGGCCCGGGACATCACCGAGATCCTCGACGGCCACCCGGTGTTCGTCGACGGCCTGGCGATGATCCTGGCCGCGGGCCACGAGCTGATCATCTTGCCTGGCAACCACGACGTCGAGATCCAGTGGGCCCCGGTGCGCCGGCAGATCGAGCGGGGCATCCTGCGCCGCGTGGCCGAGCGCGTCGCCTCGCAAGAGGGCGACCGCGAGGTCGAGGCCGCCCGGGCGCGGCTGCGCTTCCCGCCGTGGTTTTGGCACGAGCCCGGCCGCTGCTGGATCGAGCACGGCTGCCAGTACGACCCCGAGAACGCCTTCCACTACTACCTGCGCGGCGACCTGGCCGACGCCCCCCGCAAGGTCCACGAGGCCGAGTACGACATGCCGCTGGGTAATTTTTTCCAGCGCTACCTGTTCAACGGCTTCGGCGCGATCACCTTCATCGTGCCCAGCACCCGGGCGCACACCCGCTACGCCAAGTGGCTGGTCAGCAACACGCCGCACCTGATCACCCGGGTGGTGCTGAGCCACGCCCGCTTTTGGCCGCAGGTCATCCGCCGCATCGCCCGGAACCAAAAGTACGCCCGCAACGCTCACCGCGAGGCCCACGAGCAGGCCCTGGCCGAGCTCGCCGAGTCCTCGGGGCTCGGCGATGACCTGAAGGCCATCGACTCCTTCAAGGAGCGGGGCGCGAGCGCGGTCGAGGCCGTGTCGACCCTGACCCGCCAGGTGCTCTCGGTGCTGCTCGGCGTCGTCGCCCTGGCCGGGTTGGCCTTTGGGCTGTGGTTCGCGGGCTTCCACGCCATCGCCGAGATCAAGGGCGGCTTCATGTTCAAGGCGATGCTGTTCCTGATGCTCGACTTCGCGTTCTTGATGGCGGCGATCTTCGGCATTGGCTGGGGCCTGTTCCGCTCGCCCCGCGAGGCCTCGAGCCCCCTGCGCCGGGCCGCCCAGCGCATCATCGAGCGCATCGACGTGCCCATCGTCTGCTTTGGCCACACCCACGACGAGGTCCTGTGGCGCATGCGTCGACCCAGCGGCGGTCCGGCCTGGTACTACAACACCGGGACCTGGCTCGCGGTGTTCACCCACGACGTGCTCTTGCCCCGCGAGCGCGTGCAGTTCACCCACCTGCGCATCCACGGCCACGAGGCGGAGCTGCTGTACTGGAGCCCCGGGCGGCACAAGGCCGTGCCGGTGATCTTGCTCGACGAGCGCAACCCCCAGGCCGAGCCGCGGCGCCAGGCCAACGTCGAGCCGCGCTAGGGGTCGCTCCGTGAGCTCCGAGGACCCTCGCCAGCGCCTCGCCACCGAGCGCGAGGCTGCCCGGGTCGAGGCGAACAGCTCTACTCGGACCGGCTGAGGCGCCAGTGGCCGACGAGCTGGATGGCCACGCCCGTGGGCACGAGCAGGATCATCACGCACAGCAGGTAGGCCAGGAGGTGACGAAGGTCGGCGCCCTCCCCCGCCATGGAGGTGATCCAGGCCAGGGTCCAGTCGAAGATGTTGTCCTCGCCGATGACCCACACCAAGGGCACGACGAAGACGGCGGCGACGCTCAGACCGGTGAGAGCCTTGGGCACCGCCGCGGCCCGTCGCTGCATCTGCTCGACGCCCATGGGGCTGCTCAGAAGCCTTCCGGCAGCTGGAAGTCGAGCTGGGCCTGGAGGAAGCCCCACAGGTCCGCCCACTCCTCGATCTGCTTGGCCGTGGGCTTGCCCGCGCCGTGGCCCGCGTCGGTGTCGATGCGGATCATGACGGGCTTTTCGCCCACGTGGTTGGCCTGCAGCTGGGCGGCGAACTTGTAGCTGTGCGAGGGCACGACGCGGTCGTCGTGGTCGGCGGTGTAGACCAGCGTGGCCGGGTACTCCGTGCCCGCTTTGATGTTGTGGTAGGGCGAGTAGGCGTGCAGGGCCGCGAATTCCTCGGGGTCGTCGGCGCTGCCGTAGTCGCTGACCCAGGCCCAGCCGATGGTGAACTCGTGGAAGCGCAGCATGTCCATGACGCCGACGCCGGCCAGGGCCGCGCCGAACAGGTCCGGGCGCTGGGTCATGGTCGCGCCCACGAGCAGGCCGCCGTTGCTGCGCCCGCCGATGGCCAGGTGGGGCGCGCTGGTCCAGCCCTCGTCCACGAGGTACTCGGCCGCGGCGATGAAGTCGTCGAACACGTTTTGCTTGTCGAGCTTGGTGCCCGCGACGTGCCACTCCTCGCCGTACTCGCCCCCGCCGCGCAGGTTGGGCTGGGCGTAGAGGCCCCCCATCTCGAGCCAGACCAGGTCCGGCACGCTAAAGCGCGGGGTCAAGGAGATGTTGAAGCCGCCGTAGGCGTAGAGGTAGGTGGGCGTGCTCCCGGACGGCTGGAGGCCCTTTTTGTGGACCAGGAACATGGGCACCCTGGTGCCGTCCTTGCTGGTGTAGAACACCTGCTTGGTCTCGTAGCGGCTGGGGTCGAAGGCCAGCTTGGGCTCGCGCCACAGCTCGCTCTTGCCGGTGGCGATGTCGTAGCGGTAGATGGTGTAGGGCCGAGTGAAGCCCATGAGCCCGTAGAAGGTCTCCTTGGTCTTCTTGGGGTCCCCCTTGCCGCCGAAGCCGTAGACCGTGGCGATGGACTCGGGCAGGGTCAGGGTCGACTCGAGCTTGCCGTCGAGGCCGTGGACGCGGACCTCGTGCTTGGCGTCGACCATGTACTTGGCGAACAGCTTGCCGCCGGTGTAGTTGGCCGAGGCGAGGGTGTGCTCGGTCTCGGGGATGACGTCCCTGGCGGTGAAGCGGGCCTTGGGGTCCTTGGCCCGGGCCTTCTCGAAGGCGTCGACGTCGATCTCGATGACCTTGCCCTTGGGCGCGTCCTTGTTGGTGAAAAAATAGAACTTGCTGCCGACGTTGGCGATGAAGGCGTAGGTCGCGTCGAGCTCGGGGATGAGCTTGACGACCGCGGACTCGGCGATGGGCTTTTTGCCCGTCAGCTTCTTGGGCAGCTTGGCGTAGTAGAACATCGTCCGCACGTCGGTTCCGGCGGACACGTCGATGAGCAGGTACTTGCCGTCCTCGCTGACCCCGCCGTCGAACTGCCAGTCGGGCTGGCTGGCGTCGGCGTAGATCAGCGCGTCCTGGCGCTGCTTTTGGCCCAGGCGGTGGTAGTAGAGCTTGGGGCTCTTGTTGACCTGCTCGTACTCGTCGCCGGCCTTGGGCGGGTCGTAGGCGCCGTAGAAGAAGCCCTCGTTGTCGGGGCTCCACGACACCCCGGTGAACTTGCTCCACTCGATGAGGTCGGGCAGGTCCTCGCCGGTCTCGACCTCGCGCACCTTCCAGCGCTTCCAGTCCGAGCCCGCGTCGGACAGGCCGTAGATGACGTGCTCGCCGTCGTCGCTGACCGCGAAGCCGGACACGGCGGTGGTGCCCTCGGCGTTGAGGGCGTTGGGGTCGAGGACGACCTTGGGCTCCCCGTCGAGGCTGTCGGCGTAGTAGTAGACCGACTGGTTTTGCAGGCCGTCGTTGCGGGTGAAGAAGTAGCGCCCGCCCTTGACCCACGGGGTCCCGTAGCGCTCGTAGTTCCACAGCTCCTCGAGGTGCTTGGCGATGGCCCCGCGGCTCTCGATGGTCTCGAGGTAGCCGAAGGTCACGGCGTTCTCGGCCTCGACCCAGGCCCGGGTCTCCTCGGAGTCGATGGACTCCATCCACCGGTAGGGATCGGGCACGGCGACGCCGTGGAGCTCGTCGACCTGCGCGGACACGCGGGCCGCCGGGTAGTCGTAGGCGGGCTTGGGGGCTTGGGACACGGGGGTCTCGGCGACGGGCTGGGGCTCGGGGCAGGTCGTGGTCCCGGAGTCGCAGCTGGCCAGCAGCGCGAGGGGAAGAGCGAGGACGAGGGAGCGAGAGCGGGGGCGGCGCGAGGTCATGGGCGAGGGGCCGCGAGCGGGCGCGGTGACCTTGTGTATCGCTGCCGCGCGTCCAGGCGCAAGCCAGACCGACTTGAACGGTTGTTCGAGGTTCTGAGGGCGGCGGCCCCCTGCCCCTGCCCTCTGTTCTAGTCCGCCTCGATGTCGACGTGCACGAGCTCTGGGTAGCGCTTTCGCAGCTCGCGCTCGATCTCGTCGACCTCGTCACCCACCAGCGTGACGAGGCGTTCGCCAAACTCTCCGGCGAAGGCCTTGCGTCCGGCGACCTCGGCCAGGGCGTCGTTGGCGACGTGCTCGTCGACCACGCCCACGAGCTTCTCGCCGAGGTAGCGGCCGTCAAACTCGATCTCGGCGGCGAAGCGGAACTGCCCCGCCCCGACCACGCGGCTCTTGGGCTTGCGGACCTTGCCCACGGCCGGGTGCTGCTCGAGGTAGGCCATCACGCCCTCCCAGATCCGCTTGGGGATGGCCGGGCCCAGGAGCAGCTCGCGGTTCTTGACGCCCAGCCAGATGGCGACCAGGCCGAGCATGCCGCCGATGGCGATGGCCCCGATGGCGTCGAAGAGGCTGTTGCCGGTGACCTCGGTCAGGGCGATGGCCCCGGCGGCCACGAGCACGCCGAGGGTTGCGACGGCGTCCTCGAGCAAGACCGCGGCGACGGTCGGATCGCTGGTCGTGCGCAGGTAGGCGAACAGGCTCTGGCTGCCCTTCTTGGCCCAGATCGCCCGGACCGCCCCCGCCAGGACCACGCCGTCGACGAGCAGGGAGATGCCGAGCACGGCGTAGCTGATCCAGCTGGACTCGACGGGCTCGGGGTGCAGGGCCGAGTGCACGCCGTGGTAGACGGTCAGGCCGCTGCCGAACACGAAGATGCCGACGGCCGAGAGCAGCGAGAACAGGTAGCGGTCGTAGCCGTAGCCGTAGTGGAAGGCGTTGTCGGCGGGGCGCTCGCTCGAGCGGATGCCGACGAACAGCAGGCCCTGGTTGGCGGCGTCGGCGGCCGAGTGGATCGCCTCGGAGAACATCGCCCCCGAGCCGGTCAGCCAAAAGGCGGTGAACTTGATCACCGTGAGCACCGAGTTGCCGATCAGCGCTCCGAGTACGGCACCCTTGGACGAAGCCATGGGTCGCGATTAGGCGAGGATGCAGCCTGCGGTCAAGCCCCAAGGCTCCCTCGATTTGGCCGTCACAGCACGAGCACGCCTGGCTCCCGGGGGACCTGGGCGAGATCGAAGTCCGGAATCAGCTCCTGGGCGGACACGCGCTCGACCCCCGGCCCGACCAGGCCGGCAGACCGGGCCAGGGCCGCGACGACCCGGCGGGGATCCTCCCCGCCCTCCCGCAGGGCGCTGAGATCGGGGGCGCCGTGGCGCTTGTTGAGCTTGTTGCCGTCGGGGCCGACGACCAGGGGCGCGTGGGCGTAGCGGGGCGTGGGCAGGCCCAGGGCGCGCTGGAGCAGGATCTGGCGGGGCGTGCTGGCCCACAGATCGGCGCCGCGGAGGACCTCGGTGATGCCCATGGCCCCGTCGTCGACGACCACGGCGAGCTGGTAGGCCCAGGCCGCTGGCGCCCCGCCCGTGGCCGAGTGGTCTGCCCGCAGCAGCACGAAGTCCCCGACCTCCGCGGAGACGTCCTGGCTGCAGGGGCCGAGGATGCGGTCCTCGAACGCGACCGCGGCGTCCTCGGGCAGGCGCCAGCGCGTCGAGGCCGGTCGCTCGGGGTGGCAGGATCCGTCGCGGCAGGTCCCCGGGTAGACCGCCCCGCCCATGCCGTGGGGCGCCGAGGCGGCCTCGCGCAGCTCCTTGCGGGTGCAGGTGCAGGGGTAGGTGTCGAGGCCCTCGAGGGCGGCGCGGTAGAGCTCGAAGCGCTCGGACTGGCGGTAGGGCCCGTGCGGCCCGCCCACGTCCGGGCCCTCGTCCCAGTCGAGGCCCAGCCAGCGCAGATCCTCGAGCTGCCGGCCCTCGAGGGCGGCCTTGCTGCGCTGGGGGTCGAGATCCTCGACGCGCATGACGTAGGCCCCGCCTTGGGCGCGGATCTGCAGCCAGCTCAGCAGCGCCGTGCGGGCGTTGCCGAGGTGCAGGCGCCCCGTGGGGCTCGGCGCGTAGCGTCCGCGGACCCTCGCGGTCATGAGCGCGGCTGGTAGCGGGAGGGCAGCGGCCCGTCGTCGGTCTCGTCGGTCCACGACAGCGAGACGATCCACCAGCGCTCGCCGTCCTTGACCATGGCCATGGAGTTGACCCCTCGGCGCACGCCTTCGGCCTCGGCGCTGCGCTCGTAGGTGCTGAACACCTGGGCGACGTCGGCGAACACCTCGGTGCGCCGGGTCAGCTCGCGCTCGGTGAAGCCGCGCAGCGCCCCGCCCTCGATAGCCGCCGTGGTCCGGGCGATGTAGTCGTCGATGGAGCTGACCCGCAGGGCCTCGGGCTGGTCGTCGGAGTGCGGGGACGCGCCGCCCTCGTCCGCGCCGGTCTCCGAGGTCGCCGGGCGTCCCCAGCTGCCCGAGCGCGCGGCGACCTCGCGGGTCACCCGCGGGTTGACCCGGACCATCACCGCGCTCGGCTGAAACAGGCTGCGAAAGCGCTCCCAGGTCGGCCGCTCGCCCTCGGCGAAGGACACCGAGTCGTAGAGCGCGTTGACGATGCCGTCGATGGAGTCGACGTCGTGGGGATCGGCAGGGGGTACAGCAGGAGGTGGGTCGTCGGCCATCGTTCGAGGAGCGGACGCTCAGGCTACCACGAGGGCGCGGGCGCTCTCCTCCCCCGTCTGGCCCACCGCGCCTGGCACCCTCCCGACAGCGTGTGCGCCGTTGCACGCCCCCCGTCGGCGTCGCTCGGGGTGTGGCGTAGTGCACGAGGGCGCGGGCCCGAAGTCACCAGGCCCCCGATCGCGCGCTGGCGCCCGAGGCGGACGCTGCCCGTCGCCAACGGGCGTCTCGGCCCGAACGCGGGTGGACCCAGGCGCGCCCTGTCGTGAGCCGGCTGGCTCGCCGGGGGATTGTCGCGGCCCGCGAAAGGTGGCACATGCCGGCCATGGCGGACCGGCTCGACATCTCGCAACGCAAGAAGGACCACCTGGCGCTGTGCGCTGGCGACAACGTCGGCTTCCGCGAGAAGTCCACCCTGCTCGAGCAGGTCGAGCTGGTCCACGACGCCCTGCCCGAGATGCACGCCGACGAGGTCGACTCGCGGGTCGAGCTGCTCGGCAAGACCCTCCAGGCGCCGGTGGTCATCTCGGCGATGACGGGGGGCACCGACGAGGCCGCGAAGATCAACCAGGACCTGGCCCAGGTCGCCGAGGAGCTCGGCCTGGCCATCGGCCTGGGCAGCCAGCGGGCGATGTTCGAGCGCCCGCACACCGCCTGGACCTTCCAGGTCCGCGAGCGCGCCCCCAAGGTCCTGCTGTTCGGCAACCTCGGCCTGGTCCAGGCCCGGGTGATGACCACCGACCAGATTCGCCAGCTGTGCGCCGACGTGGGCGCCGACGCCCTGTGCATCCACCTCAACCCGGCCATGGAGATCGTCCAGCCCGGGGGCGACCGCGACTTCAGCGGGGGCCTCGACGTGTTCCGGCGCCTCGTCGCCGAGCTCGGCATCCCGGTGATCGCCAAGGAGACGGGCTGCGGCATCTCGCGGACGGTGGCCAAGAAGATCCTCGACACGGGCGTGACCCACTTCGACGTGTCGGGCTCGGGCGGGACCAGCTGGGTGGCCGTGGAGGCCCACCGCGCCGCGGACGACCAAAAGGCCCTGGCCGAAGAGCTGTGGGACTGGGGCATCCCGACGGCGGCCTCGCTGCTCCAGCTCGAGGGCCTCGGCGCCAAGGTGATCGCCACCGGCGGCCTGCGGCGGGGCTCGGACGTCGCCCGGTCCGTGGCCCTGGGCGCGACGGCCGGCGGCCTCGCGGGCGCGGTCCTCAAGGCCTACCGCCACGAGGGCGGCATCGACGGGGCGCGCCGCTTCCTGACCCGCGTCGTGGCCACGGTCCGCGCCATCATGCTGATCACCGGCTCGCGCACCGTCGCCGAGCTGCAGGGCGCCGAGCGCATCCTCGGCCCGGACCTGAGCCGCTGGCAGCCCAAGCAGGACTAACGAGGCGATGACGCTCGAGCTGCGATCCGAGGCCGAGGCATGCGGCAAGATCATCTTGCTGGGTGAGCACTCCGTGGTCTACGGCCACCCGGCGCTGGCGGCCGGGCTGAGCCGCGGGCTGATCTTGCGCGCGCGTCCCCTCGACGGGCGCGGGGGGGCCATGGAGCTGAGCATCCCGGCCTGGGACCTGGACCTGCGCCTGACCGCCGACAGCGAGCACCCCGTGGCCCGGGCCTGCCTCGAGGTCCTGGCCTACTGCGACGGTCCGGTGACCGGCTGGCGCATCGAGGGCGAGGCCAAGATCCCGGCGCGCGCGGGGCTGGGCTCGTCGGCGGCGCTGTCCGTGGCGCTGGCCCGCCTGGCCCTGCCCGAGGCCGACGCGCGCACCGTCGAGACCGTCGTCGCCGCGTCCATGGCCGGCGAGCGGGTGTTCCACGGCGACCCCTCCGGCATCGACAGCGAGGTCGCGGCTCGGGGCGGGGTCATCGCCTTCGCCCGGGGCGAGGGCGTCGAGGCCGTGCGCCTGCGCAGCCCCCTGCACCTGGTGGTCGTGCCCAGCGGCATTCCGCGTCAGACCGGCGTCCTGGTCGCTGGCGTGCGAGCCCGGCGGGACCGCTTCCCCCAGGTCATCGAGCCCGTGCTCGAGGCGCTGGGGGCCCTGGTCGTGCGCGGCCGGGCGGCCCTCGAAGCCGGAGACACGGCCGCCCTCGCCGAGCTCATCGCCGTCGCGCACGAGCTGCTCGGCGCCCTCGGAGTCTCGCGTCCGCCCCTCGACGCCCTGGCTGCCCACGCCGTGGGCGAAGGCGCGCTGGGGGCCAAGTTGACCGGCGCGGGTGGAGGCGGCTGCCTCTTCGCGCTGTGCGACAATCCCGGCGCCGCGGCGTCCGTCATCTCCGCCATGGCCGAAGGCTTCCCCGAGCTGGCCGCCTCTCCCCGCACGCGGGCCTTCGCCGTCGAGGTCGAGGCCTAGCCCCACTCCCCGCCGCCCTCCTCCTCGAGGCCTCTCCATGCCCAAGCTCCGCGCTGCCCGAGCCGTCGCTCACTCGAACATCGCCCTGGTCAAGTACTGGGGCAAGCGCGCGGGGGTCGACCCGGCGCTCAACCTCCCGGCCGTGGGCTCGCTGTCCATGACCCTCGGCGAGCTGCGCACGGACACGACCGTGGCCCCGGCCCCCGCGGGCGGCAGCGACCGCTTCGAGCTCGACGGCGCCCTCGTCGAGGGCAAGCCGGCGGCCAAGGTCTTCGCCCACCTCGATCGCCTGCACGCCCTCGCGGGCCTCGAGGGCGCGCGCCCGGCCTGCGTCGTCACCTCCATCAACCACCTGCCCACGGCGGCCGGGCTGGCCAGCTCGGCCTCGGGCTTCGCCGCGCTCACGGTCGCGGCCGCGGGCGCCTACGGCCTCTACGACAGCCTCGATGGAGCCGCGCGCACGCGGCTGTCGGGGTGGTCGCGGCAGGGCTCGGGCAGCGCCGCCCGCTCGCTGTGGGGCGCCTTCGTGCGCCTCGACGCGGGCGCGGCCGAGGACGGCAGCGACTGCATCGCCCGGCCCCTCGAGGTCCCCGCGGCCCTGGCCGCGGACCTGCGCCTGCTCGTGGTCCACACCGCCCGCGGCGCCAAGAAGGTCGGCTCCACCGGCGGCATGGAGTCCTCGCGGCTGACCTCGCCCTACTACGGCCCGTGGGTCGAGAGCTCCCCGGCCGACCTCGACGCCGCCGAGGCGGCCCTGAACGCCCAGGACTTCGACGCCCTCGGCGCGGTCATGGAGCACTCTTGCTTCAAGATGCACGCGTGCATGCTGGCCACCGTGCCGCCGCTCATCTACTGGAACGGCACCACCCTCGAGGTCATCCGCGAGGTCCAGAGCGTGCGCGCCGACGGAGGCCCCAAGGGCTTCGTGACCTCGGACGCGGGCCCCCACGTCAAGGTCCTGGTCCGCGCCGCCGAGGCCGAGGACCTCGCCGCTGGTCTCGCCGCCGTCCCCGGGGTCCACGAGGTCCAGGCCGTCGCGCCCGGGCCCGCGGCCAGCCTCGAGCTCCTCTGACTTCTCTCCTCCCGTGACGCCCCTGCGATGAGCCACGCCGACGACGACTTCTTCAAGCCCACGGACGTGCCCGAGCCCGGCGCGCCCGTCCCGCTCAACCGCGACGACTCTGGCGCGCGCTCGGGGGTCTGGCCGTGGCACGCCAGCCAGACCTACACCGGGACCGTGTCCGCCCCGGGCAAGGCCTTCCTGATCGGGGAGTACGCCGTGCTCTACGGCCACTCCGCCATCGTCACCGCCGTCGATGTCCGCGCCCACGCCCACGCGGCCCGCAAGCAACACGGCGAGCGGCCCATGCCCGACAGCCCCTTCGTCGCCGCGGCCGTCGAGGTCGTCCGCAAGTGGCTGCTCGACAAGGGCTACGACATCAACCTGCCCGGCCCCGAGGTCCTGCCCGTGGTCACGACCGTGGGCTTCACCGCCGGCAACCGCAAGCTCGGCCTGGGCTCGAGCGCGGCCGTGACCGCGGCCGTGGTCGGCTGGTACTTCGCCGCCGTCGGCCTCGACCCCGAGCTCCCGAGCCTGCGCGCCGCCGCCGAGACGCTGGCCCGGGACGCCCACGCCATCGCCCAGCACGGGCGGGGCAGCGGCGCCGACGTGTCGACGGCCTGCTTTGGCGGGACCGTGCGCTTTTCCAGGCCCGGCGGGGTCGAGCCCGTCGAGCTGCCCGAGTGGCTCGCGGTCGGCTTCTTCGACGCGGGCGCCCCGGCCAGCACGGGCTCCTTCGTGGCCGCCGTCGAGGCCGGCGCCGCCCGGGACCCCAGCACCCACGCCGCGGCCATCGACGCCATCGCGGGGGCCAGCGAGCGCTTCCAGGCCGCCATCGCGCCCGGCTTTGCCGGGGGCAAGGACGCGGTCTTCGCCGAGATCGCCGCGGCCTGCAAGCAGCACAACGCCGGCCTGCGCAAGCTCGAGGTCCTCGGTGACATCACCATCTTGCCGCCGCGGATCCAGACCATCATCGAGACCGCCGAGTGGGCGGGCCTGGCCGCGAAGCCGTCCGGGGCCGGCGGCGGCGATCTGGTCGCCGTGTTTGCCAAGGACGCGGCGGCCCTCGATCACCTCGGCGTGGAGCTCTACTACGAGCACCAGATCGCCTTCATCCGCAAGCTCTCGATCCGCGCGCCGGGCCTGCGCTCCGAGGCCCGGCCGCCGGTCAACTCGCGCATCCGCGGGCTGTTCAAGCGCTCCATCGCCGAGCGCCGGGTGGCCATCTCCGTGGCCTCGGGCCTCGATCACGCCCGCTTCTCGGCGGCCGAGGCGACGGCCCTCGGCTCCGAGCGGGCCGACCACATGATCGAGAACGTCATCGGCGCCCTGACCCTGCCCCTGGGGGTCGCGACCAACTTTTGCATCAACGGCCGGGACTACCTGATCCCGATGTGCGTCGAGGAGGCCTCCGTGGTCGCGGCGGCGTCCAACGCCGCCAAGATGATCCGCTCGGGCGGCGGCTTCGCGGGCTTCTCCGACCCGCCGTGGATGATCGCCCAGATCCAGCTCGTGCGCGACGCGGCCTGCGACCAGGGCAAGTCCCAGGCCGAGGTCATCGCGGCCATCGAGGGCGCGAAGGCGGAGCTCCTGGCCATGGGAGACGAGGCCCACCCGCGCCTGGTCGCCCGCGGCGGCGGCAGCCGGGACGTCGAGGTTCGCCGTCTCGACGAGGACACCCTGGTGGTCCACGTGCTCGTCGACTGCCGCGACGCCATGGGGGCCAACCTCATCAACACCGTGGCCGAGGTGGTCTCGCCGCGCCTGGCCGCGCTCTCGGGCTGGCGGCCGGTGCTGCGCATCCTCTCCAACCTCGCCGATCGCCGGGCTTCGCACATCAGCGCCCACGTGCCCGTCGAGGCCCTCGCCACCGGGAAGCTCGACGGGCCGACCGTGGCCTCGCGCATCGAGGAGGCCTCGCGCTTCGCCGAGCTCGACCCCTACCGGGCCACGACCCACAACAAGGGCATCATGAACGGCGTCGACGCGGTCGTGCTGGCCACGGGCAACGACTGGCGGGCGATGGAGGCCTCGGCCCACGCCTACGCCGTCAAGGACGGGCGCTACGGCCCCCTCGCCATCTGGCGCACCGAGGCCGACGCGAGCGGGGCCATCGTCAGCCTGCGCGGCGAGCTGAGCCTGCCGACGGCGGTCGGTGTCGTCGGCGGGGCGACCCGGAGTCACCCGACGGCGCGCCTGGCCATCGAGCTCCTCGGCCACCCCTCGGGCACCGAGCTCGGCCTGATCATGGGCGCCGCCGGGCTGGCCTCGAACCTCGCGGCCCTGCGCGCGCTCGCGACCGAGGGGATCCAGCGCGGGCACATGTCCTTGCACGCACGCGCCGTGGCCGTCGCCGCTGGCGCACGGGGCGCGGAGGTGGAATCCATCGCACAGCGCCTCATCGATGTGGGAGAGATCAAGCCTGAGCGGGCCAAAGCTCTGTTAGACGAACACCGCGCACCCAAGCGCTGATCGCTGGCCTACCCTAGCGTTGTCGCCCTGCGCCCACCGCCGCGTCGAGACCTGTCCCAATGGCCACTGGAAGTCCGCCCCTCACGACCCGACTGTTCGCCGTCCCCCCCATGGACGACGGTCAGGACGAGTTCGACCGCCTGCCCGATCCGCCCGACGGCGCCCCGCCGGGGCCGTGGACCAAAGAGGCCGCCTACCGCTACTGCGAGCGCCTGGCGACGAGCCACTACGAGAACTTCCCGGTGGCCTCGCGCTTCGTGCCCGCGCCGCTGCGCCCCCACGTGTGGGCCATCTACGCGTTCGCGCGCACGGCCGACGACTTCTCCGACGAGCCGCGCTTCCAGGGCCGCCGGCGCGAGTGCCTGGACGGGTGGGAGCAGTACCTCGAGGCCGCGTACCACCGCGACGTCGACCACCCCATCTTCCTCGCCCTGCGCGACACGGTCCGCCGCCACAACATCCCCATCGGTCCGCTCAAGGCCCTGCTCACGGCCTTCCGCATGGACCTGACCAAGCACCGCTACGCCTCCTTCTCCGAGCTGCGCCACTACTGCAAGCACTCGGCGAACCCCGTGGGCCAGCTGGTGCTGTTCGTCCACGGCCACCGGCAGACCGAGCTGCACCGCTTCTCCAACGAGATCTGCACGGCCCTGCAGCTCGCCAACTTCCTCCAGGACCTGAGCGTCGACATCCCCCGGGGCCGCTGCTACCTGCCGCAAGAGGACCTCATCCACTTCGGGGTGACCTGGGACCAGCTCCAGGCTGGGCGGCACACCACGGAGTTCAAGGAGCTGATGCGCTTCGAGATCGAGCGGGTGCGGACCATGTTCCTGCGCGGGCAGCCGCTGATCCGCAAGGTCTCGCCGGGCCTGAGCCTGGAGCTCGAGGCGACCTGGCGCGGCGGCATGAAGGTCCTGGATCTGGTCGAGGCCCAGAACTTCGAGGTCCTGTCCTACCGCCCCACCCTCGATCGCCGCGACGTGGTCAGCCTGGCCGGTCGCTCGCTCGTCTCCTTTGGTCGCCGCTTCTTCCGCGGCGAGGTCTGAACCGGGGAACCAGGGAAAGGGAGGCGGCCATGGCCCACAGCCTGTCCAAGACCATGGCGCAGCGCTTCGAGCAGCTGCGCTCGGCCAGCGTCAAGCTGGTCCGCAAGCGATCCAAGCGGTCGAGCTCCAACTTCAAGTTCGCGTTCTTGTTTTTGGCCGCGAACCAGCGCAAGGGGCTCGAGTACGTCTACAAGTTCTGCCGGGTCGTCGACGACATCGTCGACGAGCGCCCCCCGGGCGAGGCCGGCCGGGCCCAGGCCGAGCGGGAGCTCGACGAGTGGATGGCCGAGCTCGCGCGCATCTACGACCCAGAGCAGCGCCCGACCTCCAAGCTCGGCGTGGGCCTGCAGCAGACCGTGGCGACCTTCAACCTGCCGCGCTTCGCCTTCGAGGAGATCGTGGCGGGCTGCGCCATGGACCTCGACACCTCGACCTACGCCGACCTCGAGTCCCTCGAGCTCTACTGCTACCGGGTGGCGTCCTGCGTCGGGATCTTGTGCATCGGCTTGTTCGGTGACCAGAGCCCCGCCGCCCAGCGCTACGCCCGGCACCTGGGCCTGGCCCTGCAGTACACCAACATCCTCCGGGACATCGGCGAAGACGCGTCCCGGGCTCGGGTCTACGTGCCCCGGGACCTCCTCGCCCGCCACCGCCTCAACGAGCGCGACATGCTCGAGTGCCGCTACGACGCGCGCTTTTTGACGATGGCGGAGGAGTTTGCGGATATTGCAGAGGCCGAATACCAGCGCGCCTGGGCCGAGCTACCCCACGTGGAGAACCGCCGGGCCCTGCTGCCCGCCGAGGTCATGGGGCGGACCTACTACGAGCTGCTCGGCGAGGTCCGAGCCCACAACTACAACGTGTTCACCCACCGGGCGGCGCTGCGACGCGTGGACAAGCTCAAGGTCGCCGGGGTGTCGCTGGCGCTCACGGCCCTGCCCGTCGATCTGCCTGGGCCCTTCGGGGCCATGCGCTCGGCGCTGACCTAGACCTAGACCTGGAGCGGGGGCGCGCGCTCGACCGCGCGGGCAAAGCGGGGCGCAGGGCCGCGGACTCCGGTACCATGCGGCCGTGCGGCGCTCGCGTTGGCCCATCCCCATTCTACTCGCCGGAGTCGCCGGGCTGTCCTGGGGCTGCTTCGTGGGCGAGGGCACCCTCGGCGCGATCTGCCTCGACGACAGCCAGTGCGGGACGGACCAGCGCTGCCGGGACTCGGTCTGCGGCCAGTGCGGGGACAACGTCGTCCAGCCCGGGGAGCTGTGTCTTGGCGACTCCTCCGAGGAGAGCGTGTTCGGCGAGGTCTCGGACCTGGAGAGCTTCCAGCCCTCGGACGACTTCCCGCCGCGGATCGGCGCCGTCGCCAACGGCGATTGTCCCAACGACCCCGATAACCCGTGCTGGGGCCTGTTCCTGCTCGAGCTCGACGAGGAGGGCAACGGGGGCCTCGAGACCATGGCGCCGCTGGGCGTGGATGAGCCGGGGACCGTGCCGCAGATCGCCCAGGGCAGCTTCGACGGCGAGGACACCCGGGACGTGGCCCTGGCCGTCATCCCGCCCGGGGACGTGCCGGACATCTCCTTCATCGCGGTGCTGCACAACTTCCCCTTCGAGGGCTCGTCCTTCGACATCGACGTCAGCTTGATCGCCGAGACCCTGCACGCCGCCGACCTCAACGGCGACGGCCTCGACGACCTGATCGCGGGCGGGCGGGTCGCGGGCTTGATGTCCGTCAACTTCGCCGAGCCAGGGGTCGGGTTCGCGGCCGAGCAGCTCATCGTGACCGACCCTGGGCCGCGCCTGGCCCCCCCGGCGGACATGGACGGCGACGGCGACCTCGATCTCATCATCGCCAGCGCCGCCGATGCCACGGTCGGCGTCAACCTCAACGACGGCTCGGGCTCCTTCACGCCCCTGGGCCGCGTCGCCCTCGACGAGCAGCTGACCCCCTCGGCCGTGGAGACCGCAGACTTCGACGGCGACGGCAACCTCGACGTCGCCGTGTTCGCGCCCTCGCGGACCACCGGCGGCCCCGGCAACCTGATGTACCTGACCACGCCCTCGGTCGTCGTGCTGTATGGCGACGGCGCGGGCGGGCTGACCCTCGGCGCCTCCTTGGCCGCGGGCGAGTCCCCGGTCTCGGGCCTGGCCACGGACATCAACAACGACGGCGCGATCGACATCGTGGTCGCGGACGCGGGCGAGGACAAGCTCCCGGTGTTCCTCAACCGCGGGGGCGAGTTCCCCGACCAGATCAACATCGACGTGGCGGCTGGGCCCCAGACCCTGCTGCTCGAGGACTTTGACGGAGACGGCGTCGACGACATCGTGGTCGGCAACGCCAACGGGGTCGTGGCCGTGGTGCCGACGGAGAACTGAGCGATGACCATGCGCACGACTGCACTCGAGCTCGGCTCCCGGGCGACCAGCCTCACCCTGGCCGCCGCTTTGCTGGCCCCCTCCCCCGCGCTGCTGGGCTCGTCGACGGCGCGAGCGGCCGCCCCCGCTCCCGAAGCCGAAGCCGAAGCGCCCGCCGAAGGGGCAGAGGAAGCGCCGGCGGGGGAGGACCCCACCCTCGCCGAGGCCAAGGCCAAATTCGAGGCCGGAGCCGCCCGCTACACCGCCGCGGACTACGGCGCCGCCATCGACCTGTGGCTCGAGGCTTACGCCCTGCTCCCGGCCACCGTCGACAACCAGTTCATCAAGGCCCAGCTCATCTACAACGTCGCCCGGGCCCAGCAAAAGTGGTTCGACATCGACCAGGACATCAAGCACCTGCGCCAGTCCCGGGAGATCCTGGTCCGCTACGCCGACGAGCTCGACGCCCTCTACGAGCCCAGCCAGGCGGCCATCGAGCGCGAGAAGATCGAGGACCAGATCGGCGAGCTCGACGCGCAGATCGCCGAGTGGGAGGCGGAGCAGCGCCGCCGCGAGGCCGAGCTCGCCGAGCGCATGCGCCCCACCTTTGACTTCGAGGCCGACGCTCGGGAAGAAAAGCGCAACAAGGCCATGCTCGGCGCGGGCGCGACCTTGACCCTGCTCGGCCTCGGCGGCGGGGTGATGATCCTCGGCGGCTCGCTCATGGCCAAGAACGCCGAGGAGCAGATCGGCAACTACCCCACGGAGGCCGACGTGCTCGAGCGCGAGGGCTACCTCGAGCAGGGCGTCGCCGGCAACGCGCTGATGATCGTCGGCACGCTCTCGGCGAGCATCTTCTTGACCGCGGGCCTGCCCCTGGTCGGGGTCGGAGCGGCCGCGGAGAAAAAGCGCCGCCAGCGACGGCGCGACGCCGGGGTCGAGGACGTGGCCCAGGTCCGCGCCGTCGGGCCCATGCTCCTGCCCCAGGGCGGGGGCCTCTCGCTCTCGGGCCGCTTCTAGCAGCCCGTGGTGGAACGCGCGGCAACCACGCCGGGCGACAACCACGCATGGCGACGAATCCACGAAGACCACGTAGTCTCCGCCCATGTCCATGGGCCACAAGGGTGACGACCAGGCCGGCCTCTTCCTGACCTACAAGGACGTCCCGCGCTCCGCCGGACACCCTTTCTATCAGGCCCTCGACAAGGTCCTCCACGCCAAGGGCTTCGACCGCTTCGTAGAGCGCGAGTGCGAGCGCTTCTACTCGCCCATCGGCCGGCCCTCCCTCGCCCCAGGCGTCTACTTTCGCTGCCTGCTCATCGGCTACTTCGAGGGCATCGACAGCGAGCGCGGCATCGCCTGGCGCGTCGCTGATTCCCTGAGCCTCCGCGACTTCCTCGGCCTCGGCATGACCAAGTCGCCGCCCGACCACTCGACCCTCTCGCGCACCCGTCGGCTCCTCGACGTCGAGGTCCACCACCGCGTCTTCACCTGGGTCTTGACCCGCCTCGCCGAGGCCAAGCTCGTCCGCGGCAGGACTATCGGCGTCGACGCGACCACGCTCGAGGCCAACGCGGCCCTGCGCTCGCTGGTCAAGCGCGACGACGGTCAGGGCTACCAGGACTACCTCGTCGAGCTCGCCAAGGCCGAGGGCATCGAGAACCCGACCCAAAAGCAGCTCGCGCAGCTCGACCGCAAGCGGCCCAAGAAGGGCTCCAACGCGGTCTGGGTCAACCCCAACGACCCGGACGCGACCATCTCGAAGATGAAGAGCGGGGCGACGAAGATGGCCCACAAGGCCGAGCACGCCGTCGACATGGAGGCCGGAGCGATAGTCGGAGTCACCGTGCACGGAGGAACGACGCACGACACGAAGAGCCTCGATGCGACGCTGGAGATGGCGGCCACGAACCTCGGCGAGGTCCAAAAAGAGGTCGAGCGCAAGCGCGATAATGACGACCATGACGGCCCCGGCTCACCGGTGGTCGAGGACATGAAGGAGGTCGTCGCGGACGCGGGCTACCACAGCAACAAGGTGATGACGGACCTGGTCGAGTCGGAGCTGCGCAGCTACATCGCCGAGCCCAAGCGAGGGCGCCGAAACTGGAAGGGCAAGGCCGAGGAGAAGAAGGCCGTACACGCGAACCGGCGACGGACGAAGGGTGCGCGAGGACGTCGGCTGATGCGTCAGCGTGGAGAGCTGCTCGAACGACCCTTCGCGCACCTGTACACGACCGGCGGGCTGCGACGGGTGCACCTGCGCCGACACGACAACATCCTCAAGCGGCTGCTGATCCATGCGGGCGGCTTCAATCTGAGCTTGCTGATGCGAAAGCTGGTGGGGGTCGGGAGCCCGCGAAGCCTCCAAGGGAGGCTCGCGGCCTTTTTGTGGCCGCTGCTCGGGCTCTTGGACGCAGTCGTCGCTCGCGTGTGCCTCGAGGTCGGAGCTGGGCGCCTTCAAACGGTGGAGCTCGCCGCGGTCGGCTGAGCTGTACTTGCCGACCTCGGCTCGCTGCGGCCGCCCAAGCGGAGCTTTTCACCACGGGCTGCTAGGCGTCTGCTCGCGCCTGCCCTCAAAGCCCCAGCGCGGTGCGCTGGGTCTGGCTCAGCTTGGGCACGATGTGGTTGGTGAAGTTGCTGTTCGACGCCTCCCGACGCAGCTCCCGAAGCTGCTGCGGGCTCATGTTGCGGACCAGGGTCGTCAGCTCGAGGACCTTGTCGTCGGCGCGCCAGCTCAGGTGCTTGGCCATCTTCCACAGGCGATCGCCGGTCAGCGCCGCCGGGAGGGCCTGGGTCGTGTCCACGCAGGAGTAGATCGCCGCGCGCGAGGCTCCGCCGCGTCGAACCATGTAGTCGAAGGCCGCGCGCGCCGAGCCCTGGCGCGCCCAGTCGATGGTCGCGTTGGCGTCGACCCGCCAGCTGTCGAAGGCGGCCTGGACCCGCGCGTTGGGGATGCCGCGGGTCAGCTCCCACAGGCGCGCCGCGTCGACGTGCTCGACGTGGGTCTGCTTGACGCGATCGAACTCCCAGACCTGCGAATTGTCCTTGTCGAGGCCCGAGCGCTTGTTGTCTTCGTAGATGGTCCTCCTGTCGGAGGGGTACTCTTTCCGCCTCATCTCGGCCCTCAGGGCCGCCTGCGCGCCGTTCTTGATCGCGCGGATCAGCGTCTGCGGGAACAGACCTGCGTGGGTCTGGGCGCCGTGGGACTGCACGACGTTGTAGATCTTGATGTCGCCGTAGCGGAAGTTGCGTGCGTAGTAGTTCTTCCCCTGACGCAGGAAGCGATCGATGCTCATGATCTTGTGGCTGTCCCAGGGGTCCATGACCGTGACGTCCTGGACGTTGACCTGCGCGTCGAGGTTGTTCGGGAGCATGAGCGGGCCCCTGCCGAGGAGCCCGCCCGCTCGCACGAGGGGAAGCTGCACCGGGCTGGTCAAGGTCCACCCGTGGTCGTAGTGGGAGACCCCGACCCCGCTCTCGTTGGCGATGTAGCCCTCGACGCCGGCGACGTAGACCCACTGGTTTTGGGTCGTCTCGACGTGGCGCGAGAGCGTCATCTCGGCGAAGTTGCGGCAGGTCCCGGCCTTGATCTTCTCGAGGATGTAGCGGTTGATGTGCAGGGCGTGCTGCCCCATCCACCGGTCGGCGTCGGCGTTCGTCGTGACGGTGTCGTGGGCGTCCTTGATCGCCTGGCGCACCGGATCGAGGAACTCGTCTCGGCCGACGAGCGCGCCCACGAAGATCCTGTGCTTGGCGTAGGACTCGCCGTGGGTGGCGTCGACGGAGGCGCGCCGGTTGGCCACGCGCATCTTTTGATTGCGCACGTACTCCATCGTCTCCCCCTCTTTCAGGAACTGGAGCGAGCCGCCGCCCTCGCTGGCCCCGCCGCTCGCGCCAGCCGCTCCCAGGGGCGCGAGCGAGCGGCTCACGTCGCGTCCCTCGGTCACGGCGAGCGCGACCTCGTTGGCCTGGGCCTCGTAGCGGTCGCCCGACCGGCCGCCCCCTTCGGGCTGCTCTCCGCGGGCGCGCTGGAGCTCGTGGACGGCCTCGTGGGTCGCCTCGAACAGCGAGGGGGTGGAGCTGGCGAAGGCCACGTGGCCGTCGAGGGAGAAGCCCCGCGACCCGAGGGCCGCGTTGGCAGCCCTCGCCCGGCCGTCGAGGTGGGCCTTGGGCGCGACCCGTCGCTCCCCGAACGCGGCGTTGATCGTCGACAGGTGGGGATAGGCGCTCGCGGAGCCGCTGATCCCGAGGCTCGCTCGTTCGCGCGTCGCGTCGGCACCGCCGCCTCGATCGGCGTCGGCCTGGCGCTGCATTGCACCGAGAGACTCGACCTGCGGGCTGCGATCGGCGAGCAGCTGGAGCTCGCCGATCGTCCCCCCCGGATGCGCCGCGCTCGGCCCCTGCTCGGAGCCCCTGCGAGCGGTCTGGACTTCGGGTTCGCGTTGCTTTCGCTGTGGCATCGCTCCGGGGTGAAGCAATTTTCAGACCGGCGCCTCGACACGCCCCGAGGCGCAGCGGCGCTCTCGATCGGCGCCGCTGCGAGGCGATCCGCGATCGGGAAGCTGCGCGATCGGCAGCGCGGGTTTGCGAAGCTAGCGACGCCGAATCAAGTGGGATCGGAGGCCTGGTTCAGGGCGCCCTGCTCTTCGAGGGCCTCGACCGCGGCGAGGTGGTCCTTGGTCCGGGCGATCTCTCCCATGATGGTCCCGCCGCACTTGGGGCACTCGGTCACGCCAACCTCGAGGACCACGCCGCAGCGCGGCCCCGAGCACAGGCTCGGGCGCCACGAGTAGCCAAACAGCGCGCCGATGCCCCCGCCGACGGCCCCGCCGATGGCCCCTCCGAACAGGACGCCGACGACGGAGCCGATGAGGGCCCCCTGCCAGGTCCGGCGCGGGCGGGCGCGGAACACCGGCTTGCCGAGGTTGGGCAGGCGCAGGCGCTCTTGGTAGCGCTCCTCGGCGTCGACGAGGGCGTCGTCGTGGGCGTCGAACTCGAGCTCGGCCAGGGCTGGCTCCCGGGTCGCGGGCTCGGGCCAGGAGTCTGGCGCGCCCCAGCGCAGCTGCTCGCGCAAGGCCGCGGCCTCGTTCGGCCCATCCTCTTCGAGGGCCGCCCAGGCCTCGTCGAAGACCTCGCGCTGGGAGGGGTTGAGGGCCCCTCGGCGACCCTCGACGAATTTCGCGTCCCGGGCCCCGGCGGCGTAGAGGGTGGCCAGGAGCTCGGCGGCGACGTCGGGCGGGTAGCGCAGGCTCGCGGACACCCAGGCCGTGGTCTGCATCTCGCCCATGCCCTCGGCGACGCTGCGCGGATCGAGGCAGGCGTTGGTCACGGGCACGCCCCAGCCCAGGGCGAAGCAGGCCAGGAAGCCCTCGACGGCCGTGGGCAGCTCGGCGCCCTCCCCCTCGGCCTCCTCGCCGCGGTAGCGCGGGCCGTCCGGGTTGCGCCCGCGCTCGAGCCGGGCGCGGTGGACCAGGGCCCGGGCGACCTCGACGCAGGTCGGCCCGAGCATGGCCCGCAGGTCCCCGAGGCTGGACACGACGAAGCCCGCCGCGCGCTGGTCCTCGCCCGAGAGCCCGGCGAAGCGCAGCTCGCCCGCGAGGTGCTCGGCGATCACGTCCTTGTCGGGGCGCCGGCCGTCGACCACGCGGACCCCGAGGCTCTCGTCGTCCTCGCCGGCGTAGCGGAGCAGGCGGCGGATCAGCGCGCGCTGATCGACCAGCTCTCTATCCCAGCTCTCGGGCAGGTCCTCGGGGGTGTAGAGCTGGTAGGCCGTCGCGCAGCGCGGGGCGCCGAGGAGCTCGGACAGCTCGCCGAGGGTGTCGAGGAGCACGTCGAAGTCCGGCAGCGGCTCGGGCTCCTCGTCGACGGCGCGGACCCGCAGGTTTCCGGCCGGTCCCAGGAGCGGGCCCCAGATCCCCGCGGCGAGGTCGCCATGTTCGGGCTGTGGCATGGGTCGCACCATGGTCGACGCCAGGCGCCGTCCGTGCAATGCCTGTGATCTGGACCAAGGGTGGCGCCGCTGGGCCAGCGTACTCTCCCGCCGCAGGCCGCCATGACGACTTCTGCTCCCACTCGCCGTCCTCGCACCCTCGTCGTAGGCGGCGGCTTCGCTGGCCTCGCCGCCGCCGTGCGCCTCGCCGACGCCTACGCCGGGGAGGGTTACTCCGGGCGCGAGGTCCTGGTCGTCGAGGCCGCCAAGGTCGGAGGCGGGCGCTCGCGCTCGTTCCACGACAAGGTCACCGGCCGCGAGATCGACAACGGCCAGCACCTGCTGATGGGCTGCTACTACGAGACGCTCGCGTTCTTGCGCAGCATCGACGCGCCCATCGACGAGGCCATCCACTTCCAGCGCGACCTGGCCCTGACCATGGTCAAGCCCGGCGGCAAGACCATCGACCTGGCCTGCCCCGCCCTGCCCGCGCCCTTGCACCTCGCCGCCGGCTTGCTGCGCATGCGCGGCCTGGGCCTGCTGCACCGGGCCTCGGCCCTGCGCGCCGGCGTGATGCTGCGCGGGGAGATCGAGCGCCCCGACGACGGGGAGACCTGCGACGCCTGGCTGCGCCGCCTGGACCAGACCCAGGCCGTGCGGGCGGCTTTCTGGGAGCCGCTGATCTGGGCCGTGCTCAACGACGACCCCCTCGTCGCCTCGGCGGCCATGCTCGTCGCCGTGCTCGAGCGGGCGTTCATGTCGACCCGCGACGCCTCGCGCCTGGGCGTGCCCAAGCGCCCGCTCTCGGACATCTACGTCGGCCCCGCCGTCGACTACATCCGCTCCCAGGGCGGCGAGGTGCGCTTCGCCAGCCCCGCGCGCAGCTTGGATCTCGACGCCGACGGCAAGATCGCCGGCGTGACTCTCAAGTCGGGGGAGCAGCTCGAGGCCGACACCGTCATCACCGCGGTCCCGCCCCACGCCCTGCTGGCCATGCTGCCCGAGGCCGCCACCGAGCACCTGGTGTTCCGGGACGTCGCGCGCCTCGAGGCCTCGCCCATCGTCAACCTGTGGGCGACCCTCGACCGCCCCATCCTCGGCCCCCTCGACCGCGACTTCGTCGGTCTGGTGGCCAGCCCGCTGCACTGGCTGTGGGACCGCGACCGCATCACCGGCGAGGGCTCGAAGGACACCAACTTGCTCTCGGTCACGATCTCCGGCGCCCGGGCCACGGTCCACGACCACCCCGAGGCCCTGCGCGAGGTCTTCGTCCAGGAGCTGGAGCGCTTCTTCCCCGGCCACGGCGCCAGCGTGCGCAGCTTTCGGGTGGTCAAGGAAAAGCGCGCGACCATCAGCCACGCCGCGGGCACCTACCGCCGACGTCCGCCCACCCGCAGCCCCATCCCGGGCCTGTTGCTGGCCGGCGACTGGGTGCGCACGGGGATCCCGGCGACCATCGAGAGCGCGGTCCAAAGCGGCCACGACGCGGCCAGCATCGCCCTCGGCCTGCGCTAGCAAGGGGCGCTGTTTTCGCGCTTTCCCTTCTCATTTCGGGGGCTCGTCAGGATCGCTCCGGGGGTTTATATCTTCGCGCCAATGACCCGCCGCCGCCGGACCGCTCGCGCCCTGCTCCTCGCCCTCCCCTGCACGCTGCTCGCCCTCTTTGCTGCCTGCGTCGAGCCGCCTGCGGCTACGCCCAGCGAGGGAGAAGCCGAGCAGGCCGAGGCGCCCGCCAACGCCGAGGCCAAGGCCGTCAAGCCGATCTCGCCGGCCGAGCAAGCCGCCAAGCAGCGCCAGAAGAACAACCCCCACGCCCGAGGCAAGCGCGAGCCCCTCGACCCGGCCAAGTTCCCCGAGGATCCCGCCTTCGCCGGGGCGCCCCTCGCCTCGAACACCCTCGCCGGCGGCCTGCTGTCCGAGGACTACGTCATCGGCGAAGGGGCCGAGGCCGTCAAAGGCTCCGAGGTCTCCGTGCACTACCGCGGCACGCTCGCGAACGGCGACATCTTCGACACCTCCAAAAAGCGCGACAAGCCGTTCACCTTCACCCTCGGCCAGGGCCGGGTCATCAAGGGCTGGGACCAGGGCGTGGTCGGCATGAAGGTCGGCGGCAAGCGCAAGCTGGTGGTTCCCGCGGACCTGGCCTACGGCAAGCGGGCTCGGGGCATCATCCCCGCCGACGCGGACCTGACCTTCACCATCGAGCTCGTCGAGATCATCCCGCCCCTGCCCCCGGCCAGGGGCCCCGAGGCCTTCGAGGGCAAGCCGGTGCGCACCCTCGAGCTCGACGGCGGCGTGGTCGTCGAGGTGTTCGGCGAGGGCACCGGCGAGGCCGTGGCCAAGAAGGGCGACACCGTCTCCGTGCACTACACCGGCACGCTCACCGACGGCACCGTGTTCGACACCTCCAGCAAGCGCGGCAAGCCCATCGAGTTCCCCCTCGGGGCGGGCCGGGTCATCAAGGGCTGGGACATGGGCATCGACGGCATGAAGGTCGGCGAGCTGCGCCGCCTGAAGATCCCCGCGGACCTGGCCTACGGCGCCCGGGCCAAGGGCAAGATCCCCGCCAACTCCGACCTGGTGTTCACCGTCGAGTTGATGCGGATCAAGGCCAAGTAGGCCGAGCGGGCCAAGCCAGCCCGGGGCGCCGCGTTCGAGGGCGTCAGCGCACCGTCACGCGGCTGCGCGTATAGGCCAGGCCCACGCCCGTGCCGCCAAGGGCGAGGCCCAGGGTGATGCCGCCGATCTGCGCCGCCCGGGCGTTGGCCTTGGGCATGTCGACCCAGATCGGCATGGTCGCCAGCAATACCCCCGCCGTGGGCCCGACGACGGCCAGGGCGAAGCCCAACCAGCCGACCCAGCGCGGGATGGGCTTGACGCTCAGCTCGTAGTGGGAGCGGTAGCCCGGCAGCTCGAAGGCGCGGCTTGGCCGGGCGGTGCTGCTGGTCAGGAAGTAGCGCCCCGTCGCGGGCACGGGCACGTTGCAGGGCGTCGCGCACAGCTTCCGGTAGTGGATCATCCGGACGTAGCCGTTGGGCACGAAGTGGGTCGTGTCCGACTCGATGCGGTTGAGCACGAAGGCGTCGTCGCCCTTTTCGGTGACGAGGGTGACCGTGGGCGCGCGCGGGTCCCCGACGGGTGGGTCCGCGACGACCCCTCCGGGCACACCTCCCGGCACGCCCCCCGGCACCCCTTCGGGCGGGCTCTGGGCGGAGGCGGAGCCGCCGGGGGTCCCGGCTGGGTGGTCCGCCTGCTTGGTCCCCCCGGGCCCTCCAGGCGCGTCGTTGCCCGTGGGAATGGCCGGAGGCTCGGCGGGCCGCTGCGTGCCCTCGGGAATGCCAGGCGAGGCGCCTGGATTGGCGCGGGCCAAGCCCGGCCCGAAGGCGAGGAGCAGGCCGAGGACGCTCGCGCAGGTCCGCGCGGCCCCTCTAGAGCGGAGTGTGTCGATCGTCATGGCGCGTGTCATGGTCAGTAGCCCACCCGCTGAAACAAGCTGAATTCGAAGTTGCTGAACTCGACGGAGGCGTCCTCGTCGAGGGCGTCGACGAGGGGCGCCGCGCAGCTGAGGGTCCCGGACATGCGCGCCCGGTCGCCCTGGCTCCACTCCTCCGTGGCCAGGGTGTCGAGCACGAGGGTGCAGGCCACGGGGTCGCTGAAGTCCCCGCTGTCGAACCACGTGCCCCCCGATCGCCACTCGACGTCGACCTGCTGCGAGCCCTCGACGAAGCCCCCGCCGGCGGTCGAATCGATCTCCACGCTCATGCTCGAACCGGGCACGGCGAGGTCGACCTGGTAGGGGAAAATGGTCGTGCCACAGGTGGCGTCGGTGCTCTCGTAGGTGCCGCTGAGGGCCCCCGAGATCTCATATTGGAAGCTGCAGTGCTCCTCTTCGAAGCTGCAGCCTCCGCCTGCGACCACGGCGGCGAGCACCAGGCACGCTCCCAGGGTCGATGGTCTAGGTGTCCACATGGGGCCGGTCTAACACGCAGGGGCGAGACCGAGCAATCTGGCTAGAACACCCCCCTGCCCCGCTTTCGAGGCCTTTGGGGGCTTTGGGGGCGACTCACCTCCCGCCGAGCTTGACCGTCGCCGTCTGCTCGTTGCTGTCCCCGCCCGGATCGTCGCCCAGGGGCCCCGACCCGACCTCGACCAGGCCACCGCTGGCCGTGCGCAGCTGCGTCCCCGGCTTGGCGTGGGCCCGGCGAATCACGGCCAGGCCCACGGCGCTCGAGCCGTCGTTGCTCGGCGCCCAGCTGGTCCACGCCCCGACCTCTTTGTCCTCGGCGAGGAGCGCGATGGGGCCGTCGGCCATGGCCTGACTCGGCGGCTCCATGGCCATCACCCGAACCATCACGCGGTTGACCTGGCCGCGGTTGTGGATGCGGGACAGGGGCTCCTGGCCGAGGTAGCAGCCCTTGGCGTAGGACACCGCGTCGACGAAGCCGATCTCGGGGGGGAAGCGGTCGGGGGTCAGCTCGAAGCCCCACGCGGGTCGGGCCTGGTCGACGCGGGCGCGGGTGAAGGTCGGCGCGTCGGCGACCTGGCTGCCGGCGGCCGCGAGGGCGGCGGCGGCCTCGGCCAGGGCGCTCGTCGAACCCAGCCACAGCTCCCCCGCCAGCGGGTGGGCGCAGGTGAAGCGGGCGACCCCCGCGGGCGCCTCGACCTTGGCCTCGCTGAGGCTCCCAAAGCGGAGCAGCAAGGCGGCCGCCCCGGGCTCGGGGGTCTCGAGCTCGACGTCGTCCATGATGATGTGGTCGTCGAGGGCCTTGGTGACGGACTCGGCGAGCTCGGCGGGGAGCGCCAGCGCCAGGCGGGTCTCGTCCTCGTCGTCCGGATCGACCGTAGCGAGCACCCACAGCTCGCTGACGAGCTTGCCCTTGACGGTCAGCAGGCCCGCCGGGATGGCGCGGCCGGGCGTGAGCGCGCTGACGTCGGCGGTCAGCAGGCCCTGGAGGAAGCGGGCGGCGTCCTCTCCCGCGACGTGGACGACGGCGCGATCTTGGCGGGGGAGCGCGGACAAGAGGACGTGGCGGGCGGGCACGAGCCAAGCAAACACCGGGGCCGTGGCATCTTGCAACCCTTGCCGAAGCCCGCCTGGACAGGTAGCTCTGTCGGGAATGCCCGTGCGTCGCCTGCCGCCCCTCGTCCTCGGCCTGAGCCTCGGTCTGAGCCTCGCGCTCACCAGCGCGTCGGCGCGGGCGAGCGGGCCGGAGGAGGGCCCCGCCGGGCTCGTGGAGGGCCCGTCGGAGGCACCTTCCGTGGAGGGGCCCCAGGGTGAGGGTGCGCAGGAGTCCCTGCTGCGCGCCGAGGATCCCGTGCGCGCGCTGTTCGAGATGCCGCCGTCGAGCCGCGACGACGCCTACGGGCCGCGGCCGACCGGCGTCCCCACCATCACCCGGGAGCAGATCGTCCGCTACGGAATGGACAACCCCTACGTCCGGGCCGCCGACGAGCACGTCGACGCCATGGAGGCGCAGCTGCGCAAGGCCAACTTCGCGTGGGTGCCGATCGTCCGGACCTCGGCCGTGATCGCCCCGGGCGCGGCCATCGACTGCGACGACGTCACCCTCGACGGCGCCGACGGGCCGTTCTCCTTCCAGTACTGCCGGGCCGCCGGCGACCCCTCCGACGGCACCGACCCCGTCGACCTCCAGACCGTCCAGGGCTACTTCGAGCGCATCGGCAACGCCGGCATCGCGCTGAGCCTCAAGGCCGAGTTCGTCGTCCCGATCACCACCTTCGGCAAGATCGTCACGGTCCAAAAGCTCGCCAAGGTCGGCGTCGAGCTGGCCGAGCTCCAGCGCCTGGCGACCCAGCAAGAGACCACCCTGCGCATCTACCAGGCCCACGCGGCGCTGATGCTGGCGCGGGAGACCATCGCCATCCTCGACCGGGCCTGGGACATCATCGCCGGGGAGCGGGGCAAGATCGCCGCCGAGCTCGGCCTGGGCCCCGACGGGCTCCCCGCCTTCGACGCGGACCCGGACTCCATCAACCCCGACCGCGACCCCGACGACTTCGTCCGCCTCGAGCTCGGGGAGGTCGAGCTGGCCACGCGCATGCGCGAGGCTCGGGCCATCGAGGCCGAGCCCTGTCGACCCTGTGGGCCATCGCCGGCAGCGCGGCGCCCCGGGGCTTCGACGTGAAGGAGCGGCGCCTGGTCCCCGACCGCATCCCCGGGGGCCTCGCCGAGCTCGAGCACTACCAGAGCATGGCCCTGGCCCACCGCCCCCGAGGCGCGCATGGCCGACGCGGGCGTCAAGTTCCGCCAGACCCAGGAGAAGCTGGCCCGGACCAACTTCCTCCCGGACCTGGGCGCCGTCGTCCGGGCCGAGCTGCGCTACGCCAACAAGGCGACCACGGAGATGCGGACCCTCTACTACACGGGCCGCCTGAACACCTCCAGCATCTACCTGGGCCTGGCGCTGTCGTGGAACCTCGACTTCCACAACGACGCCTTCGACCTGCAAAAGGCCCAGGCCGAGCGGCGCGAGGCCGAGTACCAGCGCGAGGCGGCCCGCCGCCTGCTGCTGCTGGAGGTCGAGCAGGCCTACCGCGACGTCCTCGACGCCGAGCAGCAGATGGCCTTCATGACCTTGGCCCGGGACAAGAGCTGGAAGCTCGTGGTCTCGGAGCAGGCGGCGGACAGCGTGGGCACGGCCAACTTCAACGATCTGCGCAAGGCGCTGGAGAAGTGGGCCGGCTTCGAGTTCGCGCTGTTCGAGGCGATCATGAACCGCAACGCGGCCATCGCAGGGCTGTCGCGGGCCGTGGGCGCCCCCCTGGTCGAGCCAGCCCCCGCGAGCTTGGCCGTAGACGGCTAGGCCAAAAGCCCCTCAGCTTTGTCCTCGGCCTTGGTACGGTCGGGCATGGCGCGCTACGAGGTGTCGAGCAAGTTCTGGGCGATCGAGGTCGACGGCAAGTCCTTCACCACGACCTACGGCAAGATCGGCTCGGACGGCCGGTCTACGACCAAGAGCTTCGCCTCGGCCGCCGAGGCCAGGCAGGCCGCCGACAAGCTCATCGCGCAAAAAGAAAAGAAGGGCTACGCGCTCGTCGACGACGGCGAGGAGGCCGAGGACTCCCCGGCCCGCCCCGGCGCCCGCTACTTCGAGTTCGTCGACGGCAAGTCCAGCAAGTTCTGGGAGGTGCTCGTCGACGGCAGCGCGCTCGAGACTCGCCACGGCAAGATCGGGACCGACGGCCGGATCACCCGCAAGTCGCTGGCGTCGCCCAAGGCCGCCGAGGAGCAGCGCGACAAGCTCATCGCCCAGAAGAGCAAGAAGGGCTACGTCGAGCGCGGCGGAAGTGGAGGAAGTGCAGGCAATGGAGGCAGTGCAGGCGCAGGCGCGGCGGCCCCGGCCCTGGACCCCCGCAACCCCGCCCTCGAGGCCGCGATCCACGAAGACCCCGACAGCGACGACGGCTTCGCCGTGCTCGCCGACTGGCTGCAGAGCCAGGGCGACCCTCGGGGCGAGCTCATCTCTCTCGAGCTCGCCGGCAAAAAGCGCCGCGCCAAGGCCCTGTTCGCCAAGCACGCCGAGACCTTCCTGGGCCCTCTCGCAGCGCACCAGGAGGTCCGGGACGAGGGCTGGAACAACGCGAGCTCCAGCCTTCGCACGAACGCGCAGGCCAAGGCCTGGGAAAAGACCCACCGCCAGGCCTTCCTGTGGCACAGGGGCTACATCCGGCGGGTCCGCCTCAGCCACGACGCGTACTCGGTGACCTGGGACGGCCGCTGCGTCGACGTCCTCGACGAGGTCCTGCGCCACCCCTCGGGCCGCTTCATCGTCGAGTTCGCGTTTCACTCGAACGGCGACCCCAACGACGACGACCTCCAGGAGCTCATCGACCTGCTGGCGAAGAAGGCCCCCGCCTCGACCCGCAAGATCACCCTGGGCGACAACGTCGACCAGATCAGCTGGCACCACACGGGCAGCCTCGCCAAGCTGTGGAAGCGGGTCCCCAAGCTGCGCGAGCTCGAGATCGAGAGCGGCGACTTCGAGGTGGGCAAGATGGTCGCCCCGGGGCTCGAGCGCGCCGTGTTCGTCACCGGCGGCTTGTCCAAGGCCTGCGGCCGGGCCATCGCCAAGGCGACCATGCCCAAGATCCGGCACCTCGAGGTTTACTACGGGGACAGCAACTACGGCGCGGGCTGCTCGATCGCCGATGTTCGCCCGCTGCTCGCTCGCACGGACCTCCCGGAGCTGCGCTACCTCGGCCTCGAGAACGCGGAGTTCACCGATGACATCGCCCGCGCGCTCCCCAAGGCCAAGGTCCTCGCCGGTCTCGAGACCCTCGACCTCTCGCAAGGAACGCTGACCGACGCGGGGGCCGCAGCCCTCGCCGCGGCCAAGCCCGCGCTGGCCCACCTCGAGTGCCTGGATCTGTCGGACAACTTCCTGACCAAGGACGGGATCAAGGCCGTCAAGGGGTTGTGCGCGAAGGTCATCACCAAGAACCAGCGCGAGCCCTTCGACTGGGACGACGAGGACCGCTACTACGTCTCCGTAGGCGAGTAGCGGGCCCCCAGTTTCAGCTCGAGCCCCAGCCCTAGCCCCGCGACAGCGCCGTCGCCTTGCGGACCAGGTCGACGAACTCCGCCCGGTGGCCGTGGGGATCGCTGCCCACGGAGTCCTCGGCGAGCTCGCGGACGTGGGTCCAGCTGGCCTTCCCGCGAAACAGCGAGCCCCCGAGCAGCATGCCGTACTCGGCCACGGCGGCGGCGAAGCGGAAGTCCACGGAGCTCTCGTCCAGACCCGCGCCCTCGTCGTGGACGGCCAGGCTGCGCTCGCGGCTGGTCGCACCCTCGGGTGCCTCGTAGCGCAGGCGCAGCCACATCAGCTCACCCGAGCCAGCCTGCGCCGAGGGCTGGCGCGCCTCCTGGTAGCGCAGGCTGGTCGCGCCCTCCCCTTCGCCCTCGGGCTCGGGCCCGGCCCCGTGGGGCACGACCTCGTAGAGGAAGGTGACGCTGTGCCCGGCCCCGATGTCGCCGGCGTCCTCGCGGTCGTCCTCGAAGTCGGCGTCGCTCAGGAGCCGGTTCTCGTAGCCCAGCAGGCGGTAGGACTGGACCTCGGCCGGGTTGAACTCGACCTGCAGCTTGACGTCCTTGGCGATGGTCACCAGGGTCGAGCCGGCCTCGGTGCCGAGCACCTTGCGGGCCTCGGCCAGCGAGTCGATGTAGGCGTAGTTGCCGTTGCCCTTGTCGGCGAGCATCTCCATGGTCCGGTCGCCGAGGTTGCCCCGGCCAAAGCCGAGCACCGTCAGGAACACCCCGGACTCGCGCTCGCGCTCGATGAGGTTCTCGAGCCCGGACTCGGTCGTGGTCCCGACGTTGAAGTCGCCGTCCGTCGCCAGGATCACCCGGTTGATGCCCTGGGGGTCGAAGTGCTCCCGGGCCAGGGCGTAGGCCTTTTGGATGCCCTCGCCGCCGTTGGTCGAGCCCCCCGCCCGGAGCTCCGAGATGGCCGCGAGGATGGTCCCCCGGTCCGAGCCGCGCGTGGGAGGCAGCACGACCCCTGAGGCCCCGGCGTAGACGACGATCGCCACGTGGTCCCGCTCCCCGAGCTGATTGACGAGCACGCGCAGGGAGTCGGTGAGCAGCGGCAGCTTGTCCTGGTCGTGCATCGACCCGGACACGTCGAGGAGGAACACCAGGTTGCGCGGCGGGAGCTCCCGCTCGGGGATGCTCTTGCCCTGGAGGCCGATGTGGACCAACCGGGCCTCGTCGCTCCACGGGCACGGGCCGACCTCGGTGGTCACGGAGAAGGGCTCGGCGACCCCCTCGGCGTCCGCGGCCGGCTGGGGGTAGTCGTAGTCGAAGTAGTTGATCAGCTCCTCGATGCGCACGGCGTCCGAGGGCGGGAGATGCCCGTCGCGGAGGAAGCGGCGCACGTTGCTGTAGGCGGCGGTGTCGACATCGACGGAGACCGTCGACAAGGGGACACGGGCTGCGTCGAAGTAGGGGTTCTCGCGGCGCGGGGCGTAGTCTTCGCTACCGACCTCGAGCAGCGGGCTCGAGTGGGTTTGGTAGCTCGATCCGCCCTTGTCGCAGGCGGCGAGTCCCAGGCTGAGACCGAGGGCGGTGAGGGCGAGGACGGGTGCGTTTCGCTGGAGCCACATTGGAATTGAACTGAGCGAAGACTTTCACACGCGCAATTGGATTCACGTATCCCATGATCTGAATGTCGTACCAGCCCGTTTAACAGCGGACGCGGAAGTCACGCCGCGATAACCGGGTGAGGGCCTTTCACTCGGTCAGGATCGGCCGCCAGCTTCGAATTGGGGTCTATGGGGCTTGTGGGAGCAATGCTGCTCAATATTTTTCCCAGGATCATGGTAGGAAACAGCGACGTCGAGCCGGCGTACTGTGGCTGAAGCCCTCGCTCGCTCCCCTCGTGCCATGCGTGTTCAACCCGATCTTTCCTCTCTCGTTGGCAATCGGGCGCTCCGGCGCCGGTGGGCTGCCGGCTTTGCGGTCTTCTTCGCGTTCTTCGTCGGCTTTTTGGTCACGGGGACTCCGCGAACCGGCCTCGCCGACGATCCCGTCGTCGAGTGGTCGGTCAAGGCCACCCCCGAGCAGGCCCGCTCCGGGGAGCACCTGCGCCTCGAGCTCTCGGCCACCGTCCCCGAGCACTGGCACCTGTACTCGATGAACAAGGTGCCCGACGGGCCCAAGCCCCTGAAGGTCAGCGTAGAGGCCGAGGGCCTCGAGGCCGCCGGGGAGTGGTTCGCGCCACAGCCCAAGACGGAGTTCGACCCCAACTTCAAAAAGGACGTCGAGTTCTACGAGGGCACCGTCGTCCACTCCCGGGCCTACAAAGTCTCGGGCGAGGCTGGCGAGCGCACGGTCAAGGTCGTCGCCAAGGGCCAGATCTGCGACCCGCACACCTGCCTCCCGGTCAAGGAGGAGCTCGAGCTGACCCTCGACGTGGCCGCGGGCGAGGCCCGGGCGGACTACGCCGCGGCGCCGAGTTTCGAGGGCATCGGCTTCGGTGAAGGCGACGGCGAGCGGCTCATCGGCGGGGCCGAGGGCGCGACCGCGGCCGACGCGGGGGTCGAGTCCGAGGGCGATGGCATGAGCGCCGAGGACCGCCTCGACCCCGAGAAGGCTGGCCTGTTCCAGTTCCTCGTCGGCAGCTTCATCGCGGGCCTGCTGGCCCTGCTGACGCCCTGCGTGTTCCCGATGATCCCCATCACCATCAGCTTCTTCGCCAAGCACGCCGAGGCGTCGCGCAAGAAGTCGCTGATCATGGCGGGGACCTACTCGGGCGCGATCGTGGTCTGCTTCACGATCCTGGGCGTGGGCGCGTCGGTCATCTTCGGCGCCAGCGCGATGCAGCAGACCGCCGCGTCGATCCCCTTCAACATCTTCATGTTCCTGCTGCTGTTCGTGTTCGGGCTGAGCCTCATCGGCCTGTTCGAGATCAGCGCGCCGCGCTTTTTGATCGAGAAGAGCTCGGAGATGGAGCAGAAGTACAGCGAGGACGAGGAGGCGCCCCTGGGCCGCCAGCTCCTCGGGACCTTCTTCATGGGTCTGACCTTCTCGCTGATGTCCTTCACCTGCACCGTGGGCCTGGTCGGCATCCTGTTCGCCCAGCTCGAGGGCGGCGAGCACTGGCTCTACCCGACCCTCGGCCTGTTCGTGTTCGCGGTCGCCTTCGCCCTGCCCTTCTTCCTGCTCGCGCTGTTCCCGGCCGCGGCCGCGCGCCTGCGCGGCAAGGCCGGCGACTGGATGGACGCCTTCAAGGTCACCCTGGGCTTCCTCGAGATCGCGGGCGCGTTCAAGTTCCTGTCGAACATCGACCTGGTCATGGGCTGGTTCATGGTCACGCGGCCCCTGGTCCTGATGATCTGGGTCGGCCTGTTCCTGGCCTGCGGCCTGTTCCTGTGGCGCATCATCAAGACCGACGAGTACAGCGAGACCACCCACATCGGGCCGCTGCGCATGCTCGCGGGCGCCTTCTTCGTCAGCTTCGCGCTCTACTCGGCCTCGGGCTTCTCCCACGGCCGGTCCATGGGCGCGTGGATCGACGCCTGGCTGCCCCCCGCGGTCATGCCCGACGGCTCGGGGGCCTCGAGCGGTGACGGCGAAGGCGGCGGCGAGCACTTCGTGTGGATCAAGGACGACATCGACGGGGCGCTGGCCGCTGGCCGCGAGGCCAACAAGCCCGTGTTCGTCGACTTCACCGGCTACACCTGCACGAACTGTCGGATGATGGAGGCCTCGATGTTCCCCCGCCCGAACATCAAGAGCCGCCTCGACCAGATGGTCCTCGGCCAAGCCTACACCGACTGCGACGAGCCCGTGTGCGAGGAGCAGCAGACCCGGCAAAAGGAGTCCTTCCAGACCGTCGCCCTGCCCTTCTACGTCGTCTACGACCCGTTCACGGGCGAGGCCATCGAGACCTTCGCGTCCTCGACCAACGATCCCTCGGAGTACGAGGCCTTCCTCCAGCGCGGCCTCGACGGCTTCGAGAAGCTCCAGGCCGAGCGCGGGCCCGCTGAAGCCCAGGCCGACGCCAAGCCCGAACAGGCCGCGGCCGAGGGTGAGACCAAACCCGACGAGGACCACGGCGACGCCACCGAAGAGGGCGAGAGCGCCTTCGCCGACGTGTCCGTGGACCACGAGCCCAAGGGCGAGCCCGTCGACTTCACCCTCCCCCGGCTCATCGGCGAGGGCGAGTACTCGCTGTCCGAGGAGCGCGGCAAGTGGGTGCTGATCAACTTCTGGGCCTCGTGGTGCGCCCCCTGCAAGCACGAGCTCGAGGAGGACTTCCCCGGGGCCTTCGAGGCCTTCCCCGAGGTCCAGCTGGTCACCGTCGCCTTCGACGGCGAGGACACGGCGGAGCTGTCCAAGAGCTTCCTCGAGGGCATCGAGCTCCGCGAGCACCCGGCCCTGCTCGGCGGCGAAGAGGCCGACGAGGCCGGCCTGCCCGAGGTCTTCGAGGTCGGCTCGGGCATGCTCCCGCAGAGCTACTTGCTCAACCCCGAAGGCGTCGTGGTCTGGGGCCGCTCGGGCTCCGTCGACCAGGCCTTGCTGATGCGCCTGCTCGAGCCCACCAAACCCTGAGTCGGGCACACCCCCGAGGCTGGAGGCCCTCTGCGCGACGCGGAGGGCCTCCCTTCGTTTGCGGTTGGAAACTCAGAGGGGTGGCCACCCCTCTGTCTACTTGAGCCGTCGTGGACGACGCCACGCCCTCCCTGCCCCACGTCCACAACTCAGAGGCTGCGAACGCGAGTCCATGCCCCCGGTCCTCAGCTGCCTGTGGGGGTAGAGCAGCCCTCAGCCCTGGGGCTCGTTGCAGGCCACGTTGATCAGCTGCCCCCCGGCCATGTCCGAGTAGGTGTAGGGCGAGTCCAGGCCGTCGTAGGTGAACACCTCATAGGTGTCCGGATCGATCTTGTGGGCCGTCGTGCCGTTGAGCGGGACGGCCCAGATGAAGCCGTCGACGTCGACGCCGATGCCCCGGTGGTTGCCCGTAGTCGGCAGGTAGACGACCTGCCCGGCCTCGAGGGTCTCCATGTCGACCCAGCCCACGCCGCCGCCGGCCACGGACTTCCAGATGCGCCCCTGGTGATCCTGGGCGACCCCCGATCCGCCCGCGCCGGGGAGGTCGGGGCTCGTGGCGCTCTCCCACTGCAAGGTGTCGAGGTTCAGCCGCGCGGGCGCGTCGGTCCACGGCCGGCCCTCGCTGTCGACGGTGATGCCGTAGGAGCTGCCGTTGACGACGGTGTGCTCGAGGGTCTCGTAGTTGATCCGGATCGTCCGGCCCTGGCCGAAGATGTGGAACCACAGGTTGCCCTCGTTATCGACGGCGGCGCCGTAGGGCCCGAGCCCCCAGGTGGCGCTGCCGAAGGTGCACGGCGCGACGGAGTGGGGCAGATGCACGGTGTCCTCGACCTCGCCGGTGTCGCCGTTGAGGCGATGGACCCACACGCCCGTCTCCCCGCACTGGCCGGGGGTGCCGCTGTCTCCGGTGGTGGTCCAGATCTTCTGGTCCTCCCACAGGCAGGTCTCCTCGTTGTAGGTCCCGGAGGTCCACGCGATCGGGCGCTGGACCGTCATGCCGGGGAACTCGGTGTGCCAGGCGATGCACTCGTCCTCGGCGAAGGGGCGGATGTCGTCCTTGCCGGTCGAGCTGTCGATCACCCCGTTCGTATTGGCGTCCACGCAGTCGTCGTGGTCGGCCCAGATCTTGGTGATGCCGACGTGGCGGTTGGCGACGGCCACGGCCCGCCCGTCGACGCTGACCGAGGTCCGCGAAGGGTTCCCGCCTTGGTCCGGGCGGGTGTAAAAGCGCGACTCCTCGACCATCGTGCGGGTGTTGATCTTCGACACCGTGTTTTGCTGGCTGTTGGCGATCCAGATGTAGCTGAACTCGGCCTCCCCGCACAGCTCGCCGCCGACGCAGTTGCCGTTCCCGCCGCCCGCGTCGACGTCGGCGAGGGTGTCGAACTTGGTCGTGCCGTCGTCCATGCCCTCCCCGGACGCGGTGCTCTCCTCCTCGCCCTGGTCGCCGGCGGAGCTCGTGTCCGGGCCGGCGGTGCTGTCTTCTTCCTCGCCCTGGTCGCCGGCCGAGGTGGTGTCCTGGCCCTCGCCCTGCTCGGCGTCGGTGTCCTGCTCGTCTTCGCCCGGATCCTCGCCCTGGTCCGCGCCGAAGTCATCGCCGTTGGTCCAGGTCTCGGGGGTCCCGTCGTCGCCGCAGCCGACGGCGAGCAGGGCGAGGGCGCTGAGCAGACTCGAGACGTAGAGGGAATTCACCGAAGCGCAACGCGAGACCATGGAGCTAGGCTACGCAGGTGGCCGACGGGGGGTCAACGCGAAAGCACGATCACCTGGAGCGTCCCGGTCATCCCCCGTCCGGCCCTCGATGCAGGGCTCGACGCCGGGTTCGGTCAGCCCTGGGGCTCGTTGCAGGTCACGTTGCTCAGCTGGCCGCCGGCCATGTCCGAGTAGGTGTAGGGCGCGTTGAGGCCGTCGTAGGTGAACACCTCGTAGGTGTCCGGGTCGATCTTGTGGGCCGTCGTGCCGTTGAGCGGCACGGCCCAGATGAAGCCGTCGACGTCGACGCCGATGCCCCGGTGGTTGTTCGTCGTGGGCAGGTAGACGGTGTCGCCGACTTGCATGGTCTCCATGTCGACCCAGCCCACGCCGCCGCCCGACACGGACTTCCAGATCCGTCCCTGGAGGTCCTGGGCCACGCCCGAGCCGCCAGCGCCGGGCAAGCTGCCGCCCTGGACGTTCTCCCACTGCATGGTGTCGAGGTTCAGGCGCCGCGGGACGTCGTCCCAGGGCCGCCCCTCGCTGTCGACGGTGATGCCGTAGGAGCCGCCCTGGATGACCTGGTACTCGAGGGTCTCGTAGTTGACGTTGACGACCTTGCCCTGGGCCCAGATGTAGAACCACAGGTTGCCCTCGTTGTCGACGGCGGCGCCGTAGGGCCCCAGGCCCCACTCGATGTTGCCGATGGTGCACGGGGCCTCGGCGTGGGGGATGTGGATGGTGTCTTCGACGTCGCCGGTGTCGCCGCTCAGGCGGTGGACCCAGATGCCCGTGGTCCCGCACTGGCCCGGGGAGCCGCCGTTGCCCGTGGCGGTCCAGATCTTTTGGTCCTCCCACACGCAGGTCTCTTCGTTGTAGGTGCCCGAGGTCCACGCGACCGGGCGCTGCACGGTCATGTCGGGGAACTCCTTGTGCCAGGCGATGCACTCGTCCTCGGCGAAGGGCCGCACGTCGTCCTTGCCCGTCGAGGTGTCGATCATCCCGTTCGTGTTGGCGTCGACGCAGTCGTCGTGGTCGGCCCAGATCTTGGTGATGCCGACTTGGCGGTTGGCGATGGCCACGGCCCGCCCGTCGACGCTGACCGAGGTCCGCGAGGGGCTCCCGCCCTGGTCCGGGCGCGAGTAAAAGCGCGACTCCTCGACCATGGTCCGGGTGTTGATCTTGGACACCGTGTTCTCGCTGCTGTTGGCGATCCAGATGTAGCTGAACTCGGCCTCGTCGCACAGCTCGCCGCCGACGCAGTTGGGGTTGCCGCTGCCTGCGTCGACGTCCGAGAGGGTGTCGAACTTGGTCGCGCCCTCGTCCATGCCCTCCTCGGACGCGCTCTCTTCCTCGCCCTGATCGTCGCTGGTGGTGTCCGGACCGGCGGTGCTGTCTTCTTCCTCGCCCTGGTCGTCGGCCGAGGTCACGTCCTGGCTGTCGCCCTGCTCGGCGTCGGTGTCTTGCTCGTCGCCCTGCTCCGCGCCGATCTCGTCGCCGTTGGTCCCCGTGTCGGGGGTCCCGTCGTCGCCGCAGCCGGCGGCCATCAGCGCGAGGGCGCTGAGCAGACTCGAGACGTAGAGGGAACCCGCCGAAGCACCACGCAAAACCATGGGCTCAGGCTACGCAAGCGGCGAAGCTGGGGTCAACGCGAAATGCGCGGCATGTCGGCAATTCCGTGTTCTGCGTCGACCCAACTGTCGTCGAGGCGCCGCCAAAACTGCACCCGGCCAATGCGCGGCGCGCTGCGATCGAGACGGTAGTGGGCGCGCAAAAAGGTCTGGAGCGCGCCGAACTCCCGGCGAGGAACGGTGGATCCGAGCACGATGAAGCGCGGCCGGGTGCGCTCGAGATCGTCGAGCAAGGTCTGGGCGTGCTCGGTCTCGACGAAGCGCAGCGGCGTCGAGGGGCGCCGCCAGGTGTCGTCGTTGGGCTGGCTCAGGATGCCCAGGGACTTGTAGACGCGGCTGGCCGAGAGCTGACCCGTCAGCGGGTAGACGTCCCACAGGTGCCAGCCCCACACCCACACCCGGTCGCCGGGCTCGCCATGCTCGATCAGGTGGGCGGCGATCCGGCGGCCGCCGGTGTCGTGGGCGCGGGCCCGGCTGCGCCGCTCGGCGTCGAGCAGCAGGCCGCAGCGGAGCACCAGGCCCAGGGCGAGCGCGCTGGCCACGACTCGCGGAACCCAGTGCGCCCGGCAGCGCCTCCCCCACAAGCCCCATGGGGCCGCGGCGGCCAGACACGCCGGGGCGGCGCAGGCCAGGAAGTAGCCCTTGTAAAAGCGAAGGCCGAGGCTCGCGGCGAACAGGGTGGCGCCGAGCCAGGCCAAGACCCAGGCCAGCTCGCGGCGCTCGGCCTCGCTGGCGGCCGTGTGCTTGGGGAGCGCGGCCGCGCCGGCGAAGGCGGCCAGGGCCAGGGGCAGGCCCAGGAAGTGCGCGCTGGCGAGGAGCCCCTCCCCCACTCCCGAGCCGGACCCCGGAGCGGACGCGGACCCAGCCAGCTTGGCGTTGACGTAGCGCAGCCCCCAGCGGTTGACGACGTAGCCGTCGAGCAGCGCCCCGAGCTCGCCGCGACCCAAGTAGAGCGCGGCGAGGGGCAGGTGCGCGAGGCAAAAGCCCGCCAGCACCCACGCCGGCTCGCGCCAGCTCGCGCGCCGGGCCTCGCTCGAGGCCTGCGCCTGAGCCCGGGCGCCCATGGCCAGCAAGACCACCAAGACCACGCCGTCGGGTCGCTTGCACAGCGCGGCACAGCCCGCGGCGGCCCCGGCCGCGAGCCACAGCGTCGGCCGCCAGCGCGGCGACTGGCTCCGCCAAGCCTCGATTCCGAGGCCGAAGGCGAGGATCTGCGGCAGGTTCGCCCACGTGACGTAGTTGGCGTCCATGGAGTCGAGGAAGGCGTCGTGCAGGCCGTAGAGCCCCGCCGCGACCACGCTCGCCAGCCGCCCCCAGCTGCGCCAGGCAACGGCCGCCACCGCGGCCAGGCTGCCCAGCGCCCACAGGTTGGCGAACACCTGAAAGCGCGCGATGTCTCGGCCCTCGGGGCCCGCGAAGGCCCGCGCCAGCCAAAAGCTCCCCGGGGCCTTGAGCTCGAGGGTGTCGACGTAGGGCAGCCCGCCCGCGTCGAGGACCATGGCGTTGTAGAGCATGCCCGCGACGTCGTGGGACACGAAGCCGCCCTGCACGAAGGCCGGCCAGCGCAGCCACAGCGAGGCGAGCATGAGGAGGGCGAGCGCGACCAAGGTCGCCGCCGTGCCCATCGCTTGCTTCCGCGCGTCCATGGCGTGCACTCAAAAGGGCTGGGTGAAGTTGATGTAGATGCTGTACGGGACGAGGAAGCCCTGGGCGTCCTCTGGGGGGCGGCCCTGGACCTCGGCGAGGTAGCCGGGGAAGGTCTCGCCCAGGCAGGTGCGCCCGGTCTTGCGCCCGATCGGCACGGCGACGTCGAGGCGGAAGAACTGGGGCGTGACCCCGAGGATCTGCAAGCGCGCCGTCAGGCCGTAGCCGACCTGCCCGTACCAGGTGCCGCGCCCAAACCAGCCCGCGATGCGCTCGCACGGAGACACCGTCGCGACCCCGCCAAACAGCGCCCCGCCGATGGTCCGCAGCCACATCAGGTTGAGCGCCGGGATGCGCAGGTCGTCGACCCACACGTGGCGGTACTCCATGCGCCCCATGGCCACGGCCCGACCAAACAGCTCGTTGCCGCCAAAGCCCGCCAGGCCCCCGTTGCCGCCAGCGCGCTGGAGCGAGCGGAACTCGAGGTCGGAGCGCAGCGGCAGGCCCATGCTGGCTTGCAAGCGCGTGGCGATGACGTGGTGATGGGCGATGCGCCACAGCTGCGACCAGCCGGCGTCGAGGCCGAGGACGAAGCGGTGGTCCGTGGCCCCGTCGACGCGCACGGTCTGCGAGGCCGACACGCCCACGCTGATCGAGTGGCCGCGCTCGGGCCACAGGGTGAACTTGCGGTTGTCGTGGATCAGCCGCAGGGACTCGTTGAGCCGGACCCCGCCGGACTCGTCGAGGCCGCTGCGGTTGAGCCACGAGACGCTCAGAGAGTTGCGCACCCGCAGCTTGCGGCGCTGCCGGTTGCGCTTGCCGCCAAAGTAGACGCTCGACGCGATCGACCCGCCGAAGTTGGTCTCGCGGTCGGTGAAGGTCGAAAAGTGCAGCGTGTGGCGGAGGTCCCGGCGCAGGCTCGCCTCGAAGATGGCGAAGGCCGAGACGGCGTTGATGCGCGCCTGGGGGGTCGTGGCCGTGGCGAACTCGGACGCGGCGAAGGTCAGGCCGAAGCCGTTGTAGAGGAAGCGGGCCTTGGCGGGGTTGCGGTCGTTGAACAGCGGGTCGTTGTTGTCGCCGCGGTTGAAGCGGCCCACGGGGACGCGCGAGACCTGGGTCAGGCGGCTGCGCGGGTCGAGGCGGACGACCTCGAGGTCGCCGTCGGTCTCGAGCACGAAGGTGTGCCGGTGCCAGGCGGGCTGGTCGAGCAGGCTCTCGCCCGGGGCCGCCTCGCCGTTCCAGACCAGGTAGTGGTCGCCCCCGCCCCGCTCGGCCACGTAGACCTGCACCGGCTCGATCACCGCGTGCTCGCCGTCGCGGACGATGTCGATCTCGTGGCGCCAGCGCCCGTCCGCGCCCTTGGTCGAGCGGACGTCGGCGATGGCGTAGTCGACGTCTGGGTAGGGCCCGAGCCACTGGTCGAAGAACCACCCGAGCTCCCGGCCCCAGGCCTGCTCGGCGAGCTGCACCGGGTCCTGGCCCGGGTCCGCGACGGCGGCGGTGTAGAAGTCTGCCAGCGCCTGCTCGCCGATGAGGTCGACGAGCTTTTCATGGATCCGCCGCCCCGTGGGCAGCTCGTGGGCGAAGTAGAGCGGGTGGTAGCGCACCGGCATCTTGTCTTCGCTGCCGCGAAAGTAGGCCGAGGAGAACGCGGCCTGCCCCGAGTAGAGGAAGTGGTCGATGGCCGGGACGAAGGTGAAGGACGCGAGCAGGTCCGCGGCGAACTCGTCCCGGAGCTCGCGCTGGCGCTGCCACAGCTGGGCCAGGCCCACGCCCAGGGCGCTCGACAGCCACAGGTCCACGGAGCCGTCGCGGCCCCCGACGAAGTGCCCGTAGGCGATCAGGTCCGCGACCGCGCGGGCGACCTGGATGTCGTGGAACTTGGCCAGGCGATCGGTGGCGATGAGCTCGAGGTACTGGTCGCTGACCATCACCGCGGTCGGATGAAACTGGGCCACGTCCGTGCGCAGCGGCCCCTGGACCACGGTCAGCTGGGCGTCCGGGGCCGGCTCGATGCCCGTCGCGCTGGCGATGTCGAGGCTCTCCTTGGCGATGGCGTGGACGTGGCCCGCGATGTCGCGCAGCGGGTGCAGCAGGCTCTCGTCGGGGTAGCGATCGCCCGGGCGGCGAGTGATGCTGAGCACGCGGACCTCGACGCCCCGGTGCCAGATGGTCTCGTGGTGCCAGCGCGGGCCCCAGAACACCGCCGGGTAAGCGATGGGCGCGTCGGGGTTGGTCGTCTCGCGGGTGACGACGAGCTCTTGCCCGCGCAGGCCCTTGTCTTGTTCGCGGCTCGGCTCGGTGCCCGGGACCCAGTCCGGCACAGCACCAAAGCGGGCCCCCGAGACGGTCCACCGCGTCGGCGCGACGACCCGGCCCTCGCTGGGCAGCCACGCCCCGCCGCGGGCCGGCTCGCTGGGCAGCGGCGCGATGGCCCCGGACAAGCTGCAGCGCCGCCACACGCAGCCCAGCGGCCAGTAGCGATGGGGCAGCTCGACGCGGTAGTCGAGGGTGACCGCGAGGGCGCCGGCCGGCACCGGCACGCTCAGGTCTCGGCGTCCGCCGACGCGCTCGACCTCGACCTCCACCTCGCTGCCGTCGCCGAGGCGAACGCGGGCGCCGGTGAGCTCGAGGCGCGCCCGCTCCGAAGCGCCGGCGACGTAGGTGGCGAGGGCAATCTCGTCGAGGTCGCGGGGCTCTTCGGCCATGAACTCGGCGAAGTCGAGCAGGCGCAGGGTCCGGTCGGCGCCGGCGCTCGACTCGAGCTCGTAGGTCGCGGTGCCGTCGACCCGCGCGCGGCGTCGCGGGATGCGACGGCCCTCGTCGCCCGCGCCCGCCGTCGCCACGGGACGATCGCCCCCTCGCCACACGGTCAGGTCGACGTCGACGGAGGCGACGCGCGGCTCGCCGTCGGTCGCGTCCGAGACAACCCCACGGCTACCCGCGGTGTCCTCTGACGCATCCGAAGGCGCGCGCTCGGGGGAGACGGGGGAGATCGGAGGCGTCGATGCGGGCGCTTGCGCGAAGGCTCGACCGGCGCTCGCTCCGAGCCCCAACACGAAGCACAGAGCGAGCACGAAGGTCCCGAATGCGGCCGTCCGATTCCTCCGCCACGGCGCCGCGGCGGCCCCCGACCCCGCGACGCGAATGCGACGAATGGGCCCGTGCTCTCGCAGCGAGTCCGTCGACTTCGTCGTGTTGTCGTTCGCGTTCAAGGGCCCGGCGCGGAGCGTAACGCGTGCGCTCGTCCGCGTCGCCTCCGCCTTGTGCGCGAGGCGTGGCGATGGGTCTTCCCGAGTCGATGACCAGGCGTCGAGTTTCCTTCACGACTTTTTTGTGAATCCTCGAAAGCTGGCGATTTCGCGGCTTTATTGCCGAGCAGAGCGAGTCATGCCTACCCGCCCCGACCCCTGGACGGGCGCGTGGCTCCAGCCACACGGCTCGCTTTTTCCCACCAGCTGGGCAGCTGCCCAGCGCTTGGCGGCGCGAGGGTGAACGGACAGGCCCGTTTCGCCCCGCCCTGTTCGTGGCGCTTCGTACCAACCCTGGACCGGGCCAGGACCGGGCTCGGACTTCAGGCTGGAGCACCTGGATGCGCGTCCGGTACTGGCCAAATTTTTGGCGACTCAATTCTTCACGCGGAGTTTGACAGGTGCACTCCGACGTAAGACGCTCAAAGCATGCGCCGTATGTCCACTCACCTGCTCGCGTCGGGTTTGGTCGCCAGCGCCGTGCTGGCGCTCCCTGGTCTGGCCCACGCGGCCCCGCCCTCTCTGCCCGAGGGCGCCGAGGCTGACGAAGCCGCGCCGGCGGACGACTCGATGACGACCGCCGACGGTCAGCCCATGCCCACGGATACGCAGCCGGCGGGTCCGGGCGAAGATGTGGTCGCCGACGACGGAGCGGAGGCTGGCTTCGAGGGGGACGCGAGCGCCGAGGGCGAGTTCGAGTCCGACTTCGACACCGACTTTGGTGACGACTCCTCCGGCGAGTTCGAGTCCGACTTTGGCAGCGACAGCGCCGGCGAGGGCGACTTCGACTCGAGCTTCGACGACGGCAGCAGCGGCGACGTGTCCATGGGCACCGTCGGGCTCGACACCGGCAACGACGGCCCGGGCATGGTCGCCGGTCGGCGCGAGCCCATGGCCAACTCCCTGCGCGGCGGCGTCGGCCTGCACCACACCTCCCTCGCGGAGGTCGGCGGCAAGTACACCTTCCGCTTCCGGCTGCACACCGACTTCTTCGTCAAGAACGACTTCTTTTGCTGTGAGGGCGGCGGCGAGGGTGACCGCCACGCTCGCATGCGCGGCGCCGTCAACCTGGGCTTCACCTTCACCGAGTGGACCGAGGTCTACTTCGCCGTCAACTCGTCCTCGAACCGCAACACCCGGGACCAGGGCGCGCGCCAGGATCCGCCGACGGTGTTCGCCCTGGGCGACATGCAGTTCGGCGTCAAGGGTGCCTACGGCTTCAAGGACGGCGGCATCCGCCTCGGCGGCCAGCTCGGCCTCGGGCTCATCGCGGGCAGCGAGCGCCTGCGCACCGACCAGGTCAACTTCGACATCGCGGCCATCCTCGGCGTCGACCTGCGCTACCTGACCGACAAGGAAATCCCGGTCCGCTTCACCGGCAACATCGGCTGGACCCTCGACAACTCGATCAAGCTGACCGAGTGGAGCGCCATCGACGACCAGCTGTCCCGCGAGGTGCTGCGCTTTAGCTCGGGCGCCAACCACAGCCGCGTGAACACCCGCCTGGCCGTGGACTTCCCCCTGCGCCTGGGCAAGGACAAGCAGTTCGGCATCGATCCCTTCCTCGAGTACGCGTGGGACATCGCGACTTATCAAGAGGATGATTTCCTCGACCTGACCGAGGACTTCGGCGCCTCGCCGCTGCAGCGCTCCCAGGCCTGGCTGACCCTCGGCCTGCGCGCCAACGTCTACGACGGCCTGTTCGTCGACGCGGGCGTCGACGTCGGCACGACCTCGCCGAGCTACGAGTTTGGCCCGCCGGTCGCCCCCTACCAGGTCACCCTCGGCCTCGGCTGGAGCTTCGATCCCAAGCCCCGCGTCAAGGAGGTGCCGGTGCCCATCGACGACGGCTCGTCCGCCGAGCCCGTGCTCGAGGGGCGCCTGCTCGGTCGCGTGACCGACACCGAGGGCAACCCCATCGAAGACGCCAAGGTCAGCTTCCCGGGCCTCGCCAGCAACGTGATCCTGACCGACGCCAACGGCATGTTCACCAGCTTCCGCTTCCCCGAGGGGCCGGTGAGCATCAGCGTCGAGCTGCCCGACGGCAGCTTCGTCGAGCAGACCGCCGAGGTCCGCAACGGCGAGGACGCCTCCGTCGACGTCATCGCCGAGGTCGTGGCCGCCGAGGACCCGGTGTTCGACGGCACCTTCCTCAACGCCGACGGCGAGGGCGTGCAGGTCAGCGTCGCCCTCGACGGCATGGGCATCCAAGAGAGCTTCGACTCTGACGAGAACGGGCGCATCGCCATCGCCCTGCCCATGGGCGAGTACAAGGCGACGCTCACCGCCGAGGGCCTGCCGCCCAAGGACATCACCTTCAGCGTCACCGAAGAGGGCGCGATCGTGACCGAGACCCTCGGGGCCGAGTCCGCCGAGGGCGGCGACGCGGCGGCCGGCGGTGGCGCGGCCGATCCTGGCATGGAGACCCCGCTGATCAGCGGCAACAAGTACCGCGTGCGCGTCAAGAAGAAGCCGCGCTACTCCGGCGGCGAGCTCAACGAGGACAAGAGCGCCGAGGGCCTCGACCAGCTCGCCGCCTTCCTGCTCGCGCACCCCGAGTACGGCAAGGTTCAGGTCCGCGTGCACACCGACGACCGCGGCAACCCCAAAAAGCGCAGCCAGGACCGGGCCGACGCCGTCGTCAGCTACCTGGTCAAGAAGGGCGTGCCCGCCGGGCGCCTCGAGGCCAAGGGCTGGGGCGCCAAGGACCCGGTCGCGGTCAACATCACCTCCGACGGCCGACGCAAGAACAACCGCACCGAGTTCCGCGTCCGCGAGTACGACGAGAGCAAGGCGCCGGCGAACTGAGCCAGGCGATCACCCACGAAAAAGCCCACCTTCACCGGTGGGCTTTTTCGTGGGCACCTCTCCCGTCACAGCCCTTCGTCGACGTTGAACTCCGTCGCCGCGTAGTGGTCGCTCCACGGCGTCCACGCGCTTTGCAAGCTCGCGCTGGGCACCTGCAGGGCCGGCTTGTCCGAGCTCAGGCAGCTCATCATCAAGAAGGGATCGACGCGCCGGCCCTTCATGCTCGGGCCGGTGGTCGACTCGAACTCGAGGACGTCGAGGCAGTGCTCCTGGAAGCTCAGCGCGAAGCTGTCGCCGGCGTCGTTGGGGCTGTGGTTGGACGAGGCGTGGGACTCGGACTGCGCCGCGCCGAGGCTCCCGTGGATGGCCAGCTCGAAGTGCACGTGGGGGTTGATGGTCGCGGACCCGGCGTTGCCGGTCTTGCCGACCGTGCCGATGCTCTGCCCGGGCTGGACCTCCTGCCCCGACTGCACCGCGAGGGTGTCGAGGTGCGCGAACAAGATCGAGGTCCACAGCTCCTGCTCGGGGGCGAGGGTCTCGGGCACGGGGCAGCTGAGCTGGACGTAGTTGCCGTAGCCGCCGTCGTAGCCCGTGAACACCGGCCCGGCACAGGGCGCGAGCAAGGGCGTGCCGACCGGCGCGAGCACGTCGATGCCCGAGTGGCCGCCGGGGTTGTTCAGGCGCGGCGCCGAGAAGGCCCCTCCCCCGCCGGAGTCGTCGCGCAGTCCGTAGTCCTCGGGCAGGATCCACACCCAGTCGGCGCCCAGCGTCGAGGGCAGCAGGTTCTCGGCGAAGTCCCGGGCCCAGCGCATGGACTCGCAGGTGAGCTCGCCGCCTCCGCCGGCCTTGCAGTCGGCGACCATGGCCGGGAGGAAGGGCCCCCAGGCGTGCTCGTCGTCGACGCAGATCAGCCCGTCCTCGTGTGCCGTGGTCCCCGGCCAGCACGGCAGCTCGCTGGCCGCTCCGCGTAGACCCCGGGCCTGGTCGGCGGGCCAGCTCCCGGCCTCGCAGTCGACCCCGCCGCAGGCTTCGCAGGCCTCGACCATCGCCGGCGGGAAGGGGCCGAGGGCCAGCCCTTCGGCCTCGTCGACGCACAGCCGGTAGCTCGCGTCGAAGGCGAAGCCGGGCTTGCAGAACACCTCGGGGTCGTCGACGAGCTCGGGCGCGACCGGGGGCGGCGGGCAGCTCGAGCCCGTCTCGGACTCGGTCTCGCCGCTCTCCCCGCTCGTCTCCGTGCCCGAGTCCTCCCCGCTGCTGTCCGTGTCGGCCTCGCCCTCGCTGCCTTCGCCCAAGGTCTCGCCGGCCTCGTCCTCGCCCTCGGGGCGGGTGCCAGGCTCGTCGAGACAGCCCGGCATGGAAATCAGGCTGATGGCAGTAAAAAGAGTCGGGTAGAGAGGCTGAATTCGGATCCGAGGCATGATGTGGGCTCCAAACGCTGTACGGAGAGCTTTTTCGCTCTTCCTTCCGACATCATCCTACACCGGAACACATCCTCGTTTTCCACGCGAGATTGGGCGACGAGACACACGTCCAGGCGTTGGGCGAGCTCACTCGTCCAACAGCTGGGGTGCTCCCCCTCGAACCCAGGTCGCGTCAGGCGTAGGTATCGGCGAGCTCGCCGATCGCCGCCATCAGCCGCGGCGAGACCTCTTGGCCCTCGCGGCTGAGCTGGCGGAGCAGGCGCTCGTACTCGCCCAGCCCGCTACCCGGGATCCGCGGGATGCGGTCCAGGGCTCCGCGGAGCTGCTCGAGCACCTCGTCCTGCATGATCCAGCGGTTGGCCACGTGGATCTTGAACAGGCGGTCGACCCACTCGCCCTTGGCGCTCTTCTCGGCCAGGGTCGTGAGGCAGCGGATGCCCGAGACGGCCGTGGGGTTGTCGACGGCCATGCTGCCCCGGGTGCCCGCGAGCTGGTTGGTCAGGGCCAGGGCGTAGCGCTCGGCCTCCTTGACCTTGCCCATGGACAGGCTCTTTTCGATGAGCTGACCGATGAGCGAGGGGAACTGGCTCTGCTCGCTCGGACCGATGGTCCGGCGCAGCTGGTCGACGGTGTCCTCGGTGAGGCTCTTCTCGACGTTCAGGCGCATGCGCTCCTTGCCCATGCGGATCGCATCCCCGTCGGAGAGATCGACCGAGCCGCGGACCTGGCGATCGTTGACGAAGGTGCCGTTGCGGCTGTCGAGGTCCTCGAGCACCACGCCCTCGCTGGTGACGTGAAAGCGAGCGTGCTGCCGGCTGATCTGGTCGTCGTTGAGGGTGAGCCAGCAGTCAGCGCCGCGGCCCACGTCGTGGCTTCCGGGGGACAGCTTGAGGGTCCGCCCCCCAAGCTCCAGGCGATACGACGGACTCACCGACGCCACTATAACCGACCTCTCCAGAACCCGTGAGCGAATCCATGCCCGCTGCCTCGGGGATCCTCGCCTCGAAGGTAGAGCGCGCCGCGACGGAACGAGCGCGTCACTCACCCGCCAGATGACGCCCCCGCGAGCGCGGGCGACCACACGCCCTCCGAGGTACGAACACCATTGCCCACCACGCAAAGCGGAGGAGCGGACAGCGACGAAGCGTCCCCGGTGCAAGCCCCCTGCGGGGGCATCATCACCGCACGCCGTCGAAGCTGATGTCGGGCTCGACGGTTTCGCCCAGCTCGACGCGGATGACCTGGCCGCGGACGTTCAGGGAGCCGCCCTGCCCGCTGCCGTCGACGATGTAGGCGCTGTTGAGCCCAGGGATCGGGACGATGCGCACCGGCAAGATGAGCGGCGCGCCGGCGAGGCCGGGGTTGTCCTCGAAGGGCACGAAGCCCGAGCTGATGCGGAAGGCCTCGCCGTAGCCGCGCGGGATGCGAGCGCGCACGAAGCCCGCCGCCGAGGCGGGCCAGTTGACCACCTCTTCCTCCTCGGGGATCGGCTCGAGCAGGCCCTGGATGCTGGTCAGATCGAGGATCAGCGAGAGCACCGGGTTCGAGAAGCGCAGCGCGCTGACCGACTCACCGAGGTAGGCGTGGTTGTGGTAGAGCGGCGCCTCGTCGCTGCGCGGCACCTCGATGCGGCAGGGGTTGGGGTCCGTGGGCAGGATGGTATTGCCCTCGGGGCACAGCGGGATCGCCGACCAGTCCGGGTCGCTCGGATCGTCGGTGGCCGGGAGCGGGATGCGGTTGGTCAGCAGCTGCGAGATCTCGGGGTCCTGCGTGGGCACGCACTCGAGGTCCGCGGTGACGTCCACGCGGTCACCGGCGAAGCTGACCGGCCCGGCCAAACGAAAGGCGTTGCGCATGTCGATGCGGTAGCGGACGAACTCGCCGAAGCAGGCCGGGCCAGGCAGGCGGCGCAGCAGGCACTCGTCCCCGTCCTCGCACAATCGCCGGCAATTGCCCTCGACGCACATCCAGCGGTCGTCGCGCTCGTCGTCGCTGATGACCCCGTTGTCGTCGAGGTCGTCGCTGAGCAGCTCGACGCACTCGCTGTCCAGGGTGCAGCCGTCGGCGGGCTGCTCGTCCGAGCACAGGAAGGAGCCCGAGACCTCGACGGCGTTGCCCTCGGCGTCCGTGGTCCAGTGCGACATCGGCGGGATGTCCATGCCCTGCAGCCACAGCTCGTCTTGGTAGGCGTGGGTGATGGTGAACTCGCGGTGCGCCTCTCCGCAGGGGTCGGAGATGAAGTTGGCGCAGATCTGGCGCAGCTCGGCGGCCCCGTAGGGCGCGAGGCCCTCGGCGACGGCGGCGTCGTCGAACACCACGCCGGGCACGCAGATGCCCGTGCTGTCCCCGCCCGCGGAGGTCTCGCGCAGGCACCGGCGGCCCTCGCCGCAGTTGCTGTCCTCGGTGCAGCCGACGATGACGAGCTTGTCGCCGGGCAGCACCCCCGCCTCGCAAAAGCTCGCCGACTCGTCGACCAGCCGGGAGTCGCCGGCCTCCGTGACCAGGCAGCTCGCGTCGTTCCAGCCGGGCTGCTCGCAGGCGAAGCGCCCGGTGGTCCGGTCGCCGACGAGGTTGCCCTCCCACTGCAGCTCCCACTGCGAGGGGAACCAGCTGCGGTAGTCCCGGGCGACGACCTTGGCGACGTGCTCGTCGTAGAGCGGGACCGTCGCGTTGGAGTCGAGGTTGAACTTGTAGATGGGGTTGTCGAGGCCGTCGAGGTCGCGCAGCAGGCCGAGGGCCTCGGTGAACCACTCCTTGTCCTCGTCGCCCTCGTCGAGATCGGGGTCGAAGAAGTAGGGCCCGTCGATGCGGCGCAGGGCCGGGCTGAGGAAGGCCGTGGGCCCCGAGTCGGTGGGCACGAGGCGGCTGGGCTCGGCGTCTTCCATCAGCGGCAGGCCTGCCGCGCTCTGGGCGTTGGGGTCGTTCCACAGCGTGTGCGGGCGCAGGGTGACGTCGAGGATGTCGTCGAGCACGTCCTCGGCGTCGGAGGGCACGCCGTCGCGGCCGCTGGCCGGCGTCCAGGCCTCGGTCACCAGCGGGTGGTCCATGGCCACGTAGATGACGTCCGCCCGGGTCGTCACGCCCACGGCGACGACGTTCTCGACGGCGAAGGGCGAGCGGTAGGAGACGTCGCCCGTCATCTCCTCCTCGCCGATCTCGATCTTGTTGAACATCCAGTCGGTGACCTCGCCCTCGGCGGGGCGGATCCCGGGCCCGCGGGCGAGGCCGCGGCGGTCGGCCGGGGGCGCGTCGCTGGGCACCTCGGTGATCGGCACGCAGCCCAGGGGCGAGTCGGTCAGCGAGACGTCGGGGTAGACGCTCGGATCGATCTGCGTGTCGCACTCGAAGCCGATGGTGTCGTCCTGGCCGGGGTACTCGCGGCCGACCACCCGGGTCGAGCCGTCGCCGGCGATGACGTAGATGAAGCGGCTGGTCTCGTTGAGGTCGATGGACAGGTCGACGGTCGGGCTGACGCGGATGCGCTTGATGCCGCTGGCGTCGGCGAGCTCGAGGGTGTTGGTGCCCGTCCACGCGCCCTGCTCGTCCATGCGGATCTCGACCAGCACGTCCGATCCGAGGCCGCCCACGAACAAGCTCCCGAGGCGATCGCTGTTGTCCTCGTTGTCCTCGTCGAGGTCCTCGTAGAGGAACTCGAGGGCCTGGGGGAAGGGCCCGTCGGGGTCGATGCCCTGGGTCGTGGGGATCTCGCCGAGCTCGGTGAACTGGGCCGGGCACTCGACCGGGCACTCGGGCGACACGCCGGTGTCGACGATGTCGAAGCCCCCCACCCCGTCGCTGACGAACTGGCGGCTCTGGAGGATGTAGCCGGTCTGCACGTCGAGCTCGGCGACGAGGTTGCAGCTGGGGAAGCTGACGTAGACGCTGCCGGGCTCGAGGGGGCTGCACAGCTCGCCCTCGGTGACCGTTCCGGGCGGGGCCGGCGGGGCCGTGCTCGCGCCCTCGGGGACGAACACGAGCTCGGACGGCCGCGCGCCCAGGGGCACCCACGCGCCGCTTTGGCTGCCGCCCTCGCCCCCGCCGTCCTCGATGAGGAAGCGCTGGGGGATCACGGTGCTGACCAGGGAGCTGGGCTCGTCGACGAGGGGCGAGAGCTTCTCGCCGTTGTCCTGCTCGAGCACGTAGTGGCTCAGGCCCTGGGCGTCGAGCAGGGTCATGTCGCAGCTGCCGACGTTGGCCGACATCACGCGGCAGCTGTCGGCGCTCGCGCTCAGCTTGGTCGGGAGCACGCCCGTGGGGATGAAGTTGTAGCCGGGGACCTCGGGGTTGAGGTCGACCAGGCCGCCCTCGCAGCGGGCGAACACGGCGATCTCGTTGCGCTCGGAGTTGGCGACGAAGCCGATGGAGTGGTTGCCGCTCGACCCGCAGGAGCCGGACTCGGCGCTGCACGCCGAGGGCGCGAGCATCTCGGCGGTGCAGTCCTCGCCGCAGGTGTCGGGCAAGTTGGCGCAGACCAGGGCCACGTCCGTGGGCCGATCGAGCACGCGGTTGGGGATGTCCTGCTGGTTGTCGTCCTGGCAGCCCGCGCCGAACAGCCCGAAGACCCCTACGACCATGGCGAGGGGGGCGAGGGACAGGGCCCTCCGGGGGGACGCGTTCGTCGGCGAGGTGCTCATTGGGTGTAGGGCTCCGACAGGCCGATGCGCCCGATCTCGGTGAAGCGCGAGGGGCTCGTCCGCGACATGTCGACGACGCTGACGGTCGCGTCGAGGGTGTTGGCCGCGTAGACGACCTCGCGGGCGTAGTCGAGCTCGAGCTGGTCCGGGCCGATGCCCAGGCGGACCACCGCGGCCACGGCCAGGCTGGACAGGTCGACGATGAACAGCTCCGCGCTGCGGTAGCAGGTGATCAGCCCGTACTTGCTCTCGCCGTCCTCGTACAGGCGCAGGGAGGTCGGCTGGCCGCAGACCTCGACCTGGCCCACGGTCACGTTGAGGGGGTCGCCGTCGACATCGAGGGAGGTATCGATGCGCAGCAGCGCCCCGGGCACGGACTGGATGGCGTAGAGCTCCTCGCCCTCGTCGGTGAAGGCGATGTCGGCGAGCACGGGGCTGCCGGTCTGGAGCAGGCCCTGGACGCCGAAGCGGCCGAGGTTCTCCACGCGGTAGTCGCAGATGATGCCGCCGGGGATGTCGAGCTCGTCGGGGCCGACGCAGGTCTGGGAGTAGCCGCCAGCGTCCAGGGGCTCGCGCTCGACGGCCGTGACCACCTGGATGGACTGCTCGTAGCGCAGGCTCGAGTAGATCATGGGCCGGGTGCACTCGAGGGTGGAGGTGGGCGCGTTGCCGGCCTCGGCGTCGCAGGCCCGCTCGGCCAGGCCAAAGCCCCCGGGCAGCGAGCTCGACTGGAAGATGTTGGCCTGGTGGACGATCGCCGGCCGCCCGTCGCCGCCGACGAGCAGACCCTCGAGGTTCATGATCGTCAGGTCGGTGTCGAGGTTGTGGGTGATGTAGGCCAGCGGCGTCGTGGGGTCCGAGCTGACCAGGACGCGGAAGGGCTCGCGGGAGATGCGGTTGGCCTCGGGGTCGTTGCGCAGGAAGCGGAGGCGGTGGAAGTCGCCGCAGTAGCGCCCGCCGTCGACGTCGCCGGCCTGATCGCACTCGAGGGTCGGGGCCCCCGAGCTGCCCTGCCCGCCCGACAGATCGAGGAAGGTGATGCTCGGATCGCCGCGCACGGGGATGAGGATCTTGGCCTCGTCGTCCTCGGTGTCCGGGTCCCAGCCCACGGCCGGCCCGGCGAAGTCGCCGAAGTGGACCGTGCTCCCGGTCGCCACGAAGGGCGCCTCGAGGCACTCGACCGACTGCGGGCGCCCTGCGATGCGTCGGCAGGGCTGGCTGGCGCTGGGGCGGTCGCCCGCGTCGAGCAGCCCGTCGGGGTTGGCGAAGGCGGCCTCCCAGTAGGCGTCGAGGTCAACGGCCATCATCCACCCGGCGTTGTAGCGGCGGTCGCTGTTGGCGTTGGTCACGAACAGCCAGCGCGCCGGCTCGCGGCAAAAGCCGCCGCCGCCGCAGACCTCGTCGGCGCCAGGGCAGTCCGCGTCCTCGAGGCAGGCCTCGCCAGCGGCCGCGGACACCCGCGGATCGAGGAGCACGCCCGAGGGGAAGAGGAAGCTGTCCGAGGGCGGGTCGATGCCCGGCACGCCCTCGCCGCAGGAGCTCGCCGCCAGGCTCAGCGCGCCGAGCAGACCCAGGCTGAACAGGCTCAGACCCCGTCCGAAGATGGACGGGGCGGCGTCGCCGAGGGGCTGGGAGCGCGCACGCATGGACCGGGACCCTATCAATTCCGCGGGGGAATTCCAGAGCGCAAAGCCTCGGGGGTGCGGCCCTTTCACCGGCGGGCCCGGCTTGAGCTCACCCCAGGCTCACTCGGAGACCGGCGGGGTCCGGGGAAGCTGGGCAAAAAAGGCGAGCGATCGCAGGGGCGAGCGCAGCTGGGCCTGGATGAGCTCTGAGCACAGGTCGCGGAGAGATCGCCGAATGGGCGGCTCGGCGTCGGCGTAGCGGGGCGCGCCCTCCCCTCCAGATCCCACGATCGAGGTCGCCAGCAGCCCCTCGGCCAGCTCGAGCACCGCCGGATCGACCCGCCCCGCCCCGCGACCGTGGGCGAGGCACAGCGCGCCGCCTCGACCGGTCGAGAAGGGCACGCCGTCGCGCCCGGCCAGCACGGGGTCACCGCACACCGAGCAAGACGCCAGCGCCGGGAGCAGCCCGAGGCTGTGCAGCAAGCTCAGCTCGAAGCGGCGCAGGGTCCCCGGGTCCCGCGCGTCTGGGTCCAGGGCGGTCTCGATGGCGTCGCACAGCAGCGCGAAGGAGGTCGGGTCGGCCGCGCTCCCGCCGAGCAGGCGATCGCTGAGCTCGCACAGGTAGTTCACGTAGGCGAAGGCCTCGAGGTCCCGGCCCAGGCGGCTGTGCTCGGTGGTCGGCGAGAAGCGATCGAGGGGGGTCAGCGAGCCGCGCCCGCGCCCGAGCACCGCCTCTCCCCTGCCCCCCACGGGCAATCCGCCGGGGAAGCGCTTGTGGCTGCGCCGCGCCGCGCGGGCGAAGGCGTCGACCTTGCCCAGGGTCGGCGTCAGCAGGATCACCACCAGGTCGGCCTCGCGGTAGGCCCGGGTGCGCAGGACCACCGCGGGCGTGACCGCGGCTCCCTGCTCTGAGCGCTCGCTGCCCATGACTCGAGGTTGGGGTCCTGGCTCTAGACGCTGACGTGCAACAGCACCGTCGCCAGCCAGAAGTAGAACATGAGCCCGAGGATGTCGACGGCGGTGGTCACGAAGGGCCCGGTCGACACGGCAGGGTCGATGTCGAGGCGGTCCATGACCAGGGGGATGCAGGTCCCGACGGCGGCCGCGATGGTCATCGAGCCCATCATGCCCAGGGTCAAGACGACCCCGAGGGCGACCAGGCTCTCGACCTCGATGCCCAGCAGCGGCGCGCACAGGGCGATGCCCACGCCGTAGAGCGCGCCCAGGCTCAGGCCCAGACCCACCTCCCGCAGGATCAGCCGGGAGATGCTCGCGGTCTCGACGTAGCCCACGGCCAGGCCGCGGACGACGATGGTCGAGCTCTGGGTGCCGACGTTTCCGCCCATCCCGGCGATCACCGGCATGAACAGGGCCAGGGCGGGGACCGACTCGAGCGCGCCCTCGAAGCCCGAGAGCGCCCCGGCCACGAGCACGCCGCCGCCCGCGGCGGCCGCCAGCCACGGCACCCGGGCCCGGAAGCTCGACCAAAAGGCGCGGTGATCGACGAGCTCTTCGCCGGCGCCGGCCATCTTGAGGATGTCCTCGGTGGCCTCTTCGCGGAGCACGTCGACGATGTCGTCGATGGTCACGATGCCGCACAGCCGGCGCTGGTCGTCGACCACGGGCACGGACACCAGGTCGTAGCGCGAGGCGATGTCCGCGACCTCCTCCTGGTCAGCCTCGCGGTCGACGTACTGGAGCTCGGCGTCCATGACCTCGCGGATCGAGTCGTCCCGGCGCGAGGTCAGCAGCACGCGCAGGGTGACCACGCCGACGAGGCGCTCGTCCTCGTCGACGACATAGACATAGAAGGCTTGATCCGGGGGGTCCTCGACCTCCTGGATGGTCCGCACCGCCTCGGCGACGGTGACGTTGTCGAACACGCGGATGTAGTCCAGCGACATGATGCCGCCGGCGGTGTCGTCGTCGTAGCCGAGGAGCTGCTCGACCTCGTCCGCGTCCTCGGGATCGAGGCGGGTCAGGATCTGGCGCAGCTGGGTCTCTTCGACGCGGCCGAGGATGTCCGCGACGTCGTCGGACTCGAGGTCGTCGAGCAGCACCGCGACCTCTTCCGGGGCCAGCCGGGCGACGATCTCGGCGGCCGTCTCGTCGCGCAGCTCGCCGAACACCCCCGCCCGGCGCTCGACGGACAGGGTCTGGAGGATGCGGTCTTGGTCCTCGGCCAGCAGGTTGTCGAGCTGGCTGGCGATCTGCACCTCGTCGAGGCGCTGCAGCGCGCGGGCGAGGCGGCGGTGCTCGCCCCGACGGACCAGGCGGCTCAGATCGATCTTGATGTTGACTGCCACGCCTCGCTCCCGCGTCGGGCATGGTACGTCAGCAGCGGCGCAGGTCCAGGTCGAGTCCAGCTCGAATCGACTCGAATTCGAATCGAGTTCGAGTCGGTCACGATCACAGCCCGCCGGTGCCGGGGCTCACCCCAGCTGCCTGACCGCTGGCGAGCGAGAAGGCCGCGAGGACGACCAGCGCGACGGCGAGGGCGACCACGACCCACAGCACGATCTGCGCCATGGGCAAGCGCGCGACCCAGTCCACGGCCCACTCCCGGACGCGCCGGCGCAGCCCGTCGAGGCTCTCGGCCAGAGCCGGCGGGAGCAGGGGCAAGTTGGCCACCTGGGCGTCGGCGAGGGAGCGCGGGGGCTTGCTGGCGCTGGGCTTGGGCTCGGCCAGGGCCGCGGGGCCGCGCCGCACGGGACGCTCCTCGGTGCGGGCCGGCCGAGCGAGGCTCGGGGCGCGGAGGCCGGGGCGGACGGGCTCGCTCGCCTTCTTGTTCTTGCTGCGCTCGAGCTTGGCGCGGGCCTGGTAGGCCCGGGGCGCTTTGGCGGCGCGGAGGTTGGACTCGGCGTCGGCGGCCTCGCGCCGGCGCGTCCGCAGCTGCTCGCGCTCTTGGTCGTAGAGCAGACCCTGGACCGTGTCCGGGTCGAGCTCGAGGGAGCGGGCGCAGCAGCGCAGGAAGCCCTTGATGAACACCATCCCGGGGAGCCCGTCGTGGCGGTCCTCCTCGAGCAGCTCGAGCTGGCGCCGGGGGATCTTGGTGGCGACGGCGAGCTGGTCCAGGCTCAGGCCCTGGCGCTTGCGGTGAGCTCGGATGTAGCTCCCGGCCGTGGTCGCATCATCGACGCTTGGCTCGAGCGCAGCTCCAGCGTCGTCGCTGGGCTGGAGGGCGGCCACCGGCTGAGCGGCGACGACCCGAAGACGACCGGTGTCGACTCGCATTGGGCGCAAGTGTGCAGCCACGTCCAGGGGGTGGGCAAGGCGCTGGCTTCGGCGAACGGCGTGAGCCTCCCCTGCGCGCGAACTGCAGGTTCATGGAATGTGAAAAGGCGCGCTGAGTGGCCCTCAGCGGCCCTTGAACGCACCTTCGGGCGCGTGTTTTTCGCGCCCAACGTCCCGGCACGGGGGGATCCTCAGGGCGATCCCGCCCGACTGGTCGTTTGCGCGCCAGCCGCAGCGACCGTTTGGAACTCCCGACAGGCGTCAGCGAGGCAACTGCGCGGGGCCAGGTCGAGGCACGCGCGGAAGCTCTGCCCGGCGGCGTCGCTGTGTCCCATCCGCATCTGCGCGATGCCGGCGACGCGGTGGACGTCCTGGATTGGGCAACGATCGTCGTTGACGACGGTCATCGCCTGCTCGAGGGCGGCCTCGGTCATGTCGTAGTCGAGGTAGACCTGCGCGAGGCGGTAGCGGCCCACGCAGTAGTCCGGGTTGATCAGCACGGCCTGGCGCAGCTCGGTCATCGCGGCGACCAGGTCGCCGGCCTCGTAGTAGGCCCAGCCGAGGTTGGCCAGGGCCGAGTACTTCTCGGTGTAGAACTGCGTGTCGAGGGCGTGCTCGAGCTCGCCCTTGGCCCGCTCGTAGTCGTGGAAGTAGAGCGAGACCACGGCCATGGAGTTGTAGGCCCGGCCCAGGCCCGGATCGTCCTCGGTGTAGGCCTGCGTGGCCAAATCGAAGGACTCGTGGGCCTGACGGTGCAGATCGTCGGCGCGCTCGCGCTGGGCCAGGGCGGCCTCGTCCGTCAGGCACATCTCGGACTCGATGAACTCGACGATGGTCCGCCCCTCGTGGAGCTGGAGCAGCCCCAATAGATAGAGGGAGTCGCCGTGGGTCGGGACGGCGTCGAGGGCCATCTCGATGTGCTTCTTGGCGTCGTCGTACGCGCCGTTTTGAGCCGAGCCCAGGGCGATCTCGTAATGGTCCGTGGCCGTCTCGAGCTGCTCCTCTGGACTCACGCGATCGTGGGCGCAGGCCAGCGTCGAGAGGCAGAGCGCGGTGGCGAGCACGACGATGCGACGATGCATGCCACTGCCATATCAAGGTGCCGTGAGCCGCCCAAAAAAGCGTCTCGACGCCGCCCAGAGGCCGACGAGCTCCTGCGCCGGGGTCGCCGCTGGAGCCTGGAGATCACCCCCTTCGACGCGCGCCCACGGTTCCAGTTTCAGCTTCTGTTCGGGCGCGAGTCCGGTGTAATTTCAAAGCCTTGGCCCTCGAATGGGGGCACCGGCGAAGGGCCTCCCCAGGCTCCCTGGACCCCGGCCTCCAGGCCCCCTACCCTCCCGCTCCTCGACCATGCGCGTCCACGTGCTCCACCATGCCCGCTGCTTCGATGGCGCTGCTTCGGCCGCGCTCTTCGCAGCCTTTGCCCGGGCTCGCCACGGCAAAGAGCGCCTCGACCTGCGCTTTTTGCCCAAGCAGCACCGCCAGGGTGACCCCTTTGACGACGGCGACTTCGAGGGCGCCGACGAGGCGGCGATCGTCGACTTTCGCTACTCCCAGCGCCCCGGGCTGAGCTGGTACTTCGACCACCACCGCTCGGCCTTTCAGCTCCCCGGCGACCGCGAGCACTTCGAGGCCGACACCAGCGGCCAAAAATTCCACGACCCGACCGCGCCGAGCTGCACTGGCTACCTCGCCCGCGTGGTCCACGAACAATTCGGGGTCGACCTGAGCGCCCACGCCGAGCTGATCCGCTGGGGCGAGATCATCGACTCCGCCGACTTCGCCACCCCCGAGGTCGCGGTGCTCTACGAGCAGCCCGCCATGCACCTCGCGGCTTGGATCCAGACGGCCTCGGACCCCGAGGCGATCGCGGGCTTCATCGAGGCCCTGCTGACCACGCCCTTCGAGCGCCTGGCCAAAGCCGACTGGGTCCGCGCCCTCGTCGAGCCCCGCCTCGCCTCCCACCGCGAGGACATCGAGCTGCTCCGGCGCCGGGTCGAAGTGGGCGCCGGGGTCTGCGTCTACGACCTCGTCGACGACGGCCCCCGGGTGCTGAGCCACTTCATCCCCTACTACCTCGACCCGAGCATCCGCTATAGCATCGGGGCGTACGCGCACCCCGACGGCGATCTGCGCCTGTCGGTGGGCTTCAACCCGTGGCTCGCGCCCGAGACCCGGCGCCATGACCTGGCCCAGCTGTGCGAAGCCCACGGCGGCGGCGGGCACCCCTTCGTCGCGGGGGCGGCCTTCGCCCTGAGCCAGCGGGCCGATCTCGATCGGGCCGTGCAGGGGATCGCCTCCGTGCTCCGGGGTCCGGCGTGACCGCCCCAGAGCCGCTCCGCGGGCACCTCGTGCAGCTGCGCGCCCGGGTCGACGCTCACTTCGAGGCGGCCGTGGCTCGAAGCCCCAGCTCGTTTCGCTGCGCCGAGGGCTGCGACGCCTGCTGCCACCAGCGCTTCTCCGTGTTCGAGGTCGAGGCCGCGCCGGTGCGCGAAGCCCTCGCTCGCCTCGCCGTCGACGACCCCGCCCTGCGCCAGCGCGTGGCCGATCAGGGCGCCGACGGGGGGCTCGAACACTGCGCGTTGCTCGTGGATGGGCGCTGCGCCGTCTACGAACAGCGCCCGATGATCTGCCGCTCCCACGGCTTGCCCGTGGCCGTGCCCGACCCCAACCCAGGGCCCGAGGACCCCCCGGGCACCCTCGTCGTCGACCACTGCCCGCTCAACTTCACCGACGCGCCGCCGCCCCGAGACAGCGTCCTGATCCTCGACGCGGTCAATCGGCCCCTGAGTGTCCTGGCCGAGCTGTGGAGTTCTGGGGCACAGCGGGTGGGGCTCGCTGCCCTGGCTCGCGCGACGCCAGAAAAATGAAAGCGATCGCCCCCTTGGTGCGATGTACCCAAGAGAGCCGAGAAGGAAAGCGAGGGTGCCGTGCGAGGAACGAGCTGGAAAATCTGGATGACCGTCGTGATGCTGGGTCTGCTGCAGGTGGTCATCACCGGCTGAGCCCGGCGCGACGAACCCGCGAAAGTCGTCTGCGGAGCTGCCAGCCACCTCGTTGGGGGCTGCGTTTCCCGCAGCGAAAAGAATCAAAAAAAGTCCTTGACCCGGTCGGGGCGACCGCCTAAATACCTGCTCCCACGGCAACGCCGAACGGCAACGCCGACGCTCGATGCGGGGTGGAGCAGCCAGGTAGCTCGCCGGGCTCATAACCCGGAGGCCACAGGTTCAAATCCTGTCCCCGCTACTCTCGAAGACCTTCAGACATCCGTCTGAAGGTCTTCTTCTTTTTGCCGCTCCGGCTGGCAAGGCCCAGGATGAGCTCCGACCGGGCGGGGTCGGGAACTCGGGTTCGGGCCTGATCGATCGCGCGCTCCACAACGCGTGCGCGCCGTCACGATCCGTGGATACTCGGGGGGTGACGCGTCTGCGCTTCGGTCGAGACTTTGGCGTGATGGATGTCCCACGTGGGACGACCCTGCTCGCCGCGGCCAGCCGAGCCGGCGCGCCCCTGGGCAACGCGTGCCGCGGACGCGGGGTGTGCCGAGCCTGCGCCGTCGTGCCGATCACGGGGGCCGAACACTTGAGCGCAGCAACGGACGAGGAACGTCGATTCGGTCTCGAGGCGCCGTGGCGCATGGCGTGCCTGACCCGCGTCGACGGCGACGGCGAGGTGGTGTTGTGGACACCAAACTGGGGCGGTTGGCCGGACGGTGAGGGCGGCCTGGGCTGAACCCCGCGCGGCGAGTTAACACCGCTCCGAATGGGATTGCGCGCACGCGCAGTCCGCTGCGCCCTTGACCTCGGGGACCGGCCTTGGGCATGGAAAGGCCCAGGCGGAGCCGGACTAGCCGATGTCGAGCGCAACCATGATGCAGCGGGATCCCAGCCAGACCCTCTCGAGCCCCAAGCCGACCGTGGCAGGGGACGCGGCCCTTCGGGCCCAGCTCGACGCGGCGACCACCCTCGTCGACGTGCTCCACATCCGGGCCCAGCTGCACCCCGAGACCCCGCTCTACCAGACCTACGTCGACGGGGAGATCCGCGAGACGCTGACCTACGCCGAGGCCGATCGCCGCGCCCGGGCCCTCGCCGTCGAGCTGCGCCGCATCCACCCGCAGCTACAGACCGGCGACCGCGTGCTGCTGCTCTACCCCTTCGGGCTCGAATACCCGGCGGTGTTCCTGGGCTGCCTCTACGCCGGGCTGACCGCGGTGCCGGCCTTTCCCCCGGACAAAAAGCGCGCGGTCAAGACCATGCCGCGGGTCAGCGCGATCATCCGGGACGCCGACGCGAGGCTGATCCTGACCAACCAGGAGCTGATCGAGACCGTCGAGTTCGCCCGCGCCGAGGCTGAAGACCCCGAGGCCCTGCTCATCGACGCGAGCGGCGGCCTCGGTCGCGCAGAGGCCGACGCCGACGCGTGGACCCGCCCCGACGCCCTCGCGGGGGAGCTGGCCTTCCTCCAGTACACCTCGGGCTCGACCGGCACCCCGCGGGGCGTGATGATCGGCCACGACAACCTCCTGGCCCACCAGCGCTTCGCCCACGAGAAGTTCGCCCAACCCGAGGGCTCGGTGACGGTGAGCTGGCTGCCCTTCTATCACGACATGGGGCTGATCGGCTCGCTGCTCTACCCGCTCTACTGCGGCGGGACCACGGCCCTGATGTCGCCCACGGCCTTCCTGCGCCGGCCCATGGCCTGGCTCGACGCCATCTCCAAGCTGCGCGCGCGGGTCAGCACCGGCCCCAACTTCGCCTACGAGCTGTGCGTGCAGCGGGTCGAGGAGGCCGACATCGAGGGCCTGGACCTGAGCCACTGGGAGCTGACGATCTCGGGCGCCGAGCCCCTGCGCCCCGCGACGATCCAGCGCTTTTGCGAGCGCTTCGCCCCGGCGGGCTTCAACCCCCAGACCTTCATGCCCTGCTTCGGCATGGCCGAGACCACGCTGATGGTCAGCGGCGCGCCCAAGCACGCCCTGCCCCGCTACGAGCGCTTCGACAAGGCCCAGCTGCTCGGGGGCCAGGCCGTGCTCGCCGCGGACGGGGCCCTGGAAGCCGACAGCCGCGTCTACGTGTCCTGCGGCACCCCGATGAGCGAGCACGAGGTCGCGATCGTCGACCCCGAGACCCACGCGCGCCGGCCCGAGGGGCGCCAGGGCGAGATCTGGGTCCGCGGCCCCTCCGTGGGTCGCGGCTACTGGGGCGACCCCGAGACCAGCACGCGCCGCTTCGCCGGGCGCATCCGCGGCGAGGAGCCCAGCCCCAGCTGGCCGTGGTTTCGCACCGACGACACCGGCTTCGTCCACGACGGCGAGCTCTACGGGACCGGGCGCCTCGCCGATCTGCTCGTCTCGGGCGGTCAGGTCCACCAGCCCCACGACCTCGAGCGCGACGTCAGCGAAGGCGACGCGCCCCTGGCCAAGGACGCCGTGGCCTTCATGGCGCGGGGCGAGCGGGGCGAGCCGCTGGTCTGCCTGGCCGCGACGGGGCGGCGCAGCATGGCCGCCCGCGACCGCGAGGCCGTGTGCGAGGCCATCTTCGAGCGCATCTTGGCCGAGCACGGCCTGGCCCTCGACCGGGTCCTGCTGATTCCGCCGCGGACCGTGGCCAAGACCACCAGCGGCAAGCTCCGGCGCTACCGCTACCGCCAGGCCATGAGCGAGGGCGAGCTCGAGCTGCTGTGCCTGCGCGAGCGCGGCCCGGCTCGAGGCAAGGGGGCTGATCCCCGCAGCAAAACGCTGAGTCAATGCGATCGAAAAAATGATCGACGCTGATCACCCGCCGCCAATCTTTACATGCACCGTCCCTGTTCGCAGCGTGTGTCGTAGCGTGCTACACGCGAGCGCGTGACCTCATCACGCATCCCATTTCTTCTTGCACTGCTGACGACTCTCGGCTGTGGGGAGACCTCTCCCGAAGCGTACCTGGACTCCAACCGCGACGCGCTCCAGCAGCGCGTCGACACGCTCGAGAAGATCGGCGAGATGGCGCGCGCGGCCGATCCGGTCGTGTCCTCGTCGAAGGGGGCCGAGCCCGGCTCGGGTCCGATCGCGCTATGCCCGTTCAACGGCAGCGGGATCACCGGGGGCTGCAACACCATCGTCGTCTACACCGACACCCTCACCACGCCCGAGGACTGGCGGGAGTACAGCAACCGATCCTCCGTGGGCATGGTTCGCTTCCGCCACTCCGGCGCGGTCGTCCGGCCCGCGCAGCTGCTGGCTCACGGGGCCTTCATGAGAGAGTCGATCGACACCCGAGACCTCGACGCGATCACCGTCGTCGAGAGCAAGGCGAAGCCCGCGCTCGATCAGATCAAGCAGGCCCAGCGCGATCTCGAGGCGGTGAAGTACGTCGTGGCGGTGCGGCCCAACAAGCCTGCGAGTCGCACGACGCAGCGGCTGTTCGACGTGGACCTGTTCGTCTACGAGGTCTCATCGAGCGCGCTGCTGGCCTCGATGCACATCGAGCACACCTGCACGGACGTCGACTACGTCTACGCCAGCGGCCCGCACGAGGGCGCCTACCACTCGACAGCCGACTGCCTCGACCAGGTGGTGAAGAACCAGATCGGTGCTGGGCTGATGACGCTCTTTCCGGGCATCAGCCTGGGGGCGTACTGAGCGCGATCTGCGGCTACGACTCGGTGCCTAGCCAGGCGGTCTCAGGCCGGACGAGACGGGCTGGGGCCGCGGGCCGCCCAGACCGAGCCCGAAGCCGCCCTTCCCCGCCGTCCGCGGCTGGGGGTGGAGGTCGGCGAGCTGGCGGTGGAGCACGGCCGGCGGCATGATCCCGCGCTCGCGGAAGGCCCCGAGCACGCGCAGGTTCACGTCGGTCTCGAAGGCCTTCTCGTACTTGGTGTCGAGCACGTAGGCCTTGAGGCGCAGGCGCACGGCGACGTAGCTGTCGGCGATGACCTGGCCGACGAGCACGACCACGGGCTCGGGCAGGTAGATGTAGCGGCTGGTCACCGCGGCCTCGTTGACGATGCTCCGGGCCAAGAGCACGTCCTGGTCGACGCCGATGTGGAAGTCCATCACGACCTGCATGTAGAGGGCGCCGTAGTTGCCGCAGGAGGTGATGTCGCTCAGGAATTTGTTGTTGGGGATGGTGACGACGTTGTCGTCGAGGGTGGTCATGCGCACCGATCGCAGGCCGATGGCCGTGATGTCGCCGTACTGGCCGCCGAAGGAGATGCGATCGCCGACCTGGAAGGGGCGGTCGACCATGATCATGATGCCGGCGATGAAGGACGCGACGACGTCCTTGACCGCGAAGCCCACGGACACCGCGACCGTGCCGCCGATGACCGCGAGGACCTTCTCGTCGACGCGGAAGCTGAGCAGGATCACCGCAAGGCCCGTGCTCACGTAGACGAAGAACTGGAAGAAGGTCTCGAACTTCTTGAACAGCAGGCGCCGGCTGGCGAACTGCTTGCCCAGGCGCTCGACGAGGTCGCGGGTGAAGCGGATCAGCAGCCACGCGCCGAACAAGACGGCGATGGAGGTCGCCACCCCGCTCCAGCGGATCATCCGGGCGAACTGGCCCATGACCTCGGCGTCCGCGACCGCGTCCTCGGGCCCGGCGAGGGCCCAGGCGGGCCACAGCGCCGCCCACAGGCCCGCGAGGACCGGCGCGGCTGCGGCGAGGATAGAGCGAGGGCGGGGCGCTTGCATGGGCATCACATGGTCAGCAGGTGCTGGCGGCGGAGCACGTTGGTGATGGCGCGGTACCAGTGCCAGGTCACGCGGTAGTAGCCCTCGAACTCCTCGACCCAGCCCTGCGCGAGGGCAAAGCGGATGGTGTCGGCGACCTCGGCGGGGGGCAGCTGGGTGCAGTCGACGACGGCGGGCTCGTCGGCGAGGGCGAGCTGGACGATGGCCCGGAGCACGAAGTGGACGTTGGCGCCGACCTCGTCCAGCTCCCGGGTGGGCGGCTCGCGGAACAGCCGGACCCGGACGGGGAGCGCGGCTTCGCCCTCGGCCTCGTCCGGGTCGTCGGCCCGGCGCGGGCCGAAGGTCTGGTGCGGGACCAGGGACTCGCGCCAGCACTGCAGGGCGATGGCCGGGTTGCCTTCGGTATAGTTGCGCAGCACTCGGTAGTAGCCCAGCTCGGCCCGCTCGAGCTCGCTGAGCTGGCGGTCGCCCTCCCCCACCCCGACCGTGGCCACGTCGAACTGCCGCGGGATCACGACCTCGTCGAACATCGGGGCGACCTTGGCGCTCTCGCAGCGGCGCTGGATCAGCTCGCCGATCTGCTCCTCGGTCCACGGCGCGAGCTCGCAGACCCGGTCGAAGAACACCCGCTCGCCCCGCGCCCGGGAGATGAAGCGCCACGAGGCCGCGCCCAGGCTGGCGACCCAAGAAGCGTGGCTGCGGACCTCGCGGGTGAACTCGGCCAGGCGATCGAGGTCCCCGAGGCCGCCGATCGCCGGCCGCACGAGGCGGTGGGCGTCATCGATGAGGAACACGACCGGGCGTTGGTCGGCGATGGCCTCGACCACGGCCGCGCGCGACGAACGGGGCGGCAGCCCGAGGGCCTCACCGAGGGCGCCCTCGAGAGCCGAGAAGCCCCCCGCCGGGCAGCGCAGGCGACGCACCGTCAACCGGCCGTACTCGGCGTGGGTCGGCGCGGACCCGTCGCTTTCGCGCGCGTCGGGGGGCAGCGGGGGCCCCTCGTCGGCGTGGGCCTCGAGGGCCTCCCCCACTCGAGTCAAGAACGCGCTCTTGCCCGCCCCGCGCTCACCGATGATGGCGCTGAGGCTGCCCTGGCGGGACAGGTTGAGGCCGACGATCGACTCGAGCGCGGCGCTGGCGATGGTGTCGAGGCGGACCTCTTCGGGGCCCTCGCGCCCCTTGGGCTCGAAGCGCGCGAAGATCGCGGGGTCGAGCACGGCGGTGTCGACGTCCTCGCGCCCCCGGGCGCTGGCCTGGCGCTCGACCTCGCGGCGGAACAGCCAGCCCTGGAGGTGGCGCGTGACCTCGAGGGCCTGGGCCTGGCGCAGGCCCCAGCGCCACAGCCCGCGGGTGAGCATGTAGCTCGCGCCCACGGCCGCGGCCGGGAAGCTCGTCCAGCCCTCGGTGTTGTTGCGGACCCAGCGGACCAGGACGTTGGCCGGGACGTCGCGCTCGTCGCCCACGCGCTTGAACACCGGCTCCCGCCACCAGCGGATCAAGACCACGAAGATCAGCACCGCGACCGCCCAGATCGAGCTGCCGACCCAGTAGAAGATGGCCCCGCGGCCGACGAGCTCCACCGTGAGGGAGAGGACGAGCCCCGCGGTGGCGGCGGTCATGCCGACCAGGCGCAGGGAGCGAAGGCGGAGCTCCGCGAGGGTCTTGGTCCGGGTCCGCTGGCGCTCGGCGTTGTCTCGGGTGGCGACGGCGTCGATGGTCAGGATCGCCGTGAGCCCGAGCAGCACCCACAGCGCGACCAACCACAGGATCTCGAACTCCTGGACTTCGCGCTCGGCGAGCAGCGCGAAGTAGACGAAGGCGATCAGCAGCAGCCACTCGAGCGGCCGCCGGATCCGGCCCAGGTACCACAGGCTCGCGTAGTAGAGGCCGCTCGCGTCGCGGCTCCCCTCCCGCGCGGCGGCCTCGACCTGCTCCTGGGCGTTGCGCAGCAAGGCCTCGGTGAGCTCGTCGCCGCGCCGCCGCCAGCTCCGGAACAGGGTCAGGGCGACGGCGACCTTGAGCAGGTCGAAGAGCACCGACATGGGCGCCCGCTCGAACTCCTCGAGCAGGTCCCGGCCGATGCGGGGCAGGCTGAGCAGGCGAAAGCGGAGCTCGAGGCCGATCTGGTCGATCTCCTTGCGGACCTGGGCGACCCCGTCGGCGCCGAAGCCGGTCATCCTCGCCCGGAGCTCGCGGCTGCCCATCTCGAGCAGCTCGAGGCGCGCGTCGTTGAGGCGCACGATGTCGTCGCGCTGCTCCTTGGCCGCGGACCACAGGGTCTCGCTCTCGAGCTCGCGCAGCTCCTCGACGGTGGCGACGAGCTCGCCGCGGAGCTCGTCGAGGTCGCCGAGCTCGACCCCCTCGGGCAGACCGTCGAGGGGGGCGCCGACGTCCTCGACCCCCGAGCGGCCATCACCGATGCGATCGAGGCTCGCGCGCAGGTCGTCCCGGGCCTCGACCAGGGCCTCGCGCAGCTCGCCGTAGAGCGGGTCGACCTCGGCGGCCAGGCCCTCGCGGTCGGCGGGGTCCGGGCTGCGGTAGCGCACCCCGAGGGCGTTGACCCGGCCGTCGAGCTCGAGCGCCACGTCGTGGGCCGCGATGGCCTCGAGCCGCTCGCGGTTGAGCTCGGCCCGGAACAGGGCGTGGGACTCCTTGATGCGCAGCAAGCGGGCGCGCTCGGAGGTCACCCTGCGCACGGCCTCGGAGCGCGCCTGCTCGGCCGCGGCCTCGGCCTGCTCCCGGGCGAGGCGCAGCTCGGCGGCCTCGCGCTCGGCCTCGCTGATCTCGTCCTCGACGGTCTCGGTCTCGACGTCGACGTCCGCGATGAGATCGGCCACCTCCGCGGCCTTCTCGGCTTCTTCTTTGCGGCGCAGGTGACTCTCGAGCCGCGCCCGACGGCCCTCGGGGCCGAGGTCCCAAAAGGCGAGGCGCTGGCGATCGAGCTCGGCGGCGGCCTGCTCGAGCTCGGCGGCGAGCTCCGGCTCCGGCGTCCACGCAGGCGGCTCCGCGGGCTCCGGCTCCGGCTCCGGCTGCTTTTTCTTGCTCTTGCGGCCCTTTTTCTCGGGCGCCGGCTCCGGCTCGGGAGGCGGGTCTGGGATCCCCAGGGCTTGACGCAGGCGCCGATCGTCCCCGGCGATCTCGCTGGGGTCGGCGAGGTTGATGCGCAGCAGCGCCGTCGGGTCGATGGCGACGTCGAGCTCCTCGTTGATCAACGCCTCGAGCTGCTCGGCCTGGGTCTTCATCCGCTCGAGGCGGGTGCGGGCGTTGGCCTCGGCCGCGCGGCCCTTGGACCAGCGGGCGCGGGCGGCTCGATGTTCGGCGACGCGGGCCGCTCGCTGGTCCGCGGGGAGGCTCAGGAAGTCGCGGTAGGCTCGCTCGAGCCGGGCCTCGGCCGCGACGAGGGCCGCGCGGGCGGCCTCCTCGGCGGACGGCGCTTCAGCAGGCTCGGGCTCCTGCTCCGGCGCTGCCGCAGGCTCCGTGGGCTCTCGCGTCGACTCCCCCTCGGGCGCGCCTTCCTCGGCGTTTGGCTCGGGCCGCGCGACGGCGTCGCTGAGCAAGCTGCGCAGATCGGGCCCCGCGTCGTCCTGGGACAGGTCGAGGACAAAGAGCGCGTCCAGGTCCCGGCTGGGGTCGAGCTGCCCGCGCATGAGCGCCTCGATGCCCTCGGCCCGCTCGCTCAGGGCCTTGGTCCGGGCGCGGAGCACCTCGGTGATCTCGAGGGTCGCGCCAGGGATCGGGTCTACCGCTTCGGCGGGACCGGGCTCTTGGTCGGAGCCCGGCGCGGGGTCGGGCCCCTCGGGCGTGCCTTCAGCCTCCTCCCCATCGACGGATCCCGACTCCGGCGAGTCCGCCTGCTCCCCGCCCGTCTCCGCGCCAGCGTCGCCCTCGCCGTCGAGCTCTGCGGGCGGCGGCCCAGCCAGGACCGGCACCCCCGCGAGGACCACGAAGACCACCAGCGCGAGCCCAGCCATCATAGCCGCCAACACCGCGACGCTCCGTGTCCGCGACGACGCCCTCTCGGCGCCCCCTCGGAGCGCGACGCGTAGGCCTCGGAGTCCGCCGAGCATGCTCCGCGAGTGTACCCTCCCCGCGGGGCAGGGAGGGCGTGGCGTCCACGACGGCTAAATAGTGCGTGTGTTCAGGTCTGGGGGTCCGGGTGACCGGGGAGATCCACCCGCGTGACCCCCGTGGCGATGCCCAGGGCCAGCGCCCGGCCCCGGTGCTACCCTCCCGTGCAGCGTCGAAGCGCGAGCCCTCGTGACCTCGAAGGACCTACAAGACGCCGTCTTGGCCAATTGGCAGGCCGAGGCGGACCTCCTCGCCGAGGGCCGGGAGGCCCTCGAGGGCATGTGCTCGACGACCCGCTACCGGCACCTGTTCCCGGAGGGTCCAAACCTCGCCCTGCTGTTCCGGGCCTACCAAGATCTCGAGCGCTGGCGGACGGTCACCCGCGCCGTCCGAGACACGCCCCGGGCCCGCCGCCGCTCCCGTCGACGCTTCCGCAAGCGGCTCAAAGCCTTGGTTCGCGAGGACGCCCTGGCGCGGGACCGCCGGCTGGTCTGGAACCATCCCCTGCCCCGGCCCCAGCGCCTGTCCGTGTCGCCGCCGCCCCTGGTGCTCGAGGCCCTGCTCGAGATCGATCCGGACACCCGGGCCGAGGTCGCGGCCCTGGTCCACGGCCGGCCCCTGCCCGCGCCGAGCACCGACCCCTCCCTGAGCTCGAGCACCAGCACGGCCGTCGGCGCCCGCTCGAGCCGCATCGAGGGCATCCAGCACCGCGGCCTCGAGCAGTTCCGCCACGCGCTGATCAACGCCGCCCTCGGCCACCCGCGCCAGGTCAGCCGCCTGCACCCCCAGTACCTCCAGTTCATGGCCTCGCCCATGCCCACGCGGAGGCGCTACCCCATCGCCACGGCGCTGTTCGTCAAGCTGCCGGTGCAGCTGCTGATGTTCCTCGTGCTGGTGTTCAACGTCGTCTACATGTCGGCGTACTACCTGCTCAACGACGAGCGCCTCGGGGGCCTGGTCACCGACGGCATCAGCGGAATGATCGACGGCGAGCTGGCGATCGAGAGCCTGCACTGGTCGCCGTGGCTGATCTTCGACCTGCTCACGGGCCAGCCCCACGAGGTCGTCGCCCACGAGGTCAGCGTCTACGAGCCCTTCAAGGTCGACGGCCAGCCCCGGGGGCGGCGCACGGCCTACGCCGAGCACCTCGAGGCCGAGCTGGTGCTCCACGAGGTCATCCCCTGGAACCGCCTGCACCTGCTGCCCAAGCTCGTCGAGATTCCCTGGGTGCTGCACTTTAGCGAGGTGCGCAACCGCGGCGACCTGTGGGTCGACGTGCGCGCCTACGAAAACGAGCACCGCGACGGCGAGTGGATGCTCAGCCTCATCGACGCCTTCGACGCCTTCGAGGAATTCCACCCGCCCCCCGACCTCAAGCGCATGTCCTACCGCATCGACGACGCCGACTTCGGCGGCTTGGTGCTGACCATCGACATGGAGAAGCGCTCGGGCTGGGCGACGCAGCTGATCCTCGACGAGGTCGAGGTCCACATGGACTTCGAGAACTGGGCGCCCCAGGACGGCCGCCCCGAGGTCTTCCCCCTGGCCTACTCCGTCGAGGCCGACGCGGGCTCGGGCACCTTCACCATCGCCCCGCTGCACGACGGGCCCATGGACATCCAGTCGATCCGCCACCTCGAGCTGGCCTCGGGGATGAACTACCGGCCGCTGGGCGATCTGTGGGTGGCCGGCGACGCCGACCTGGCCGGATCCCCGAGCGTGTTCCAGGGTCGCTTGCTCGACGTGTTCGGCGACCTGGGCTTCGACTTTCAGCTCGGGACCACGGATCTCGGGCCGCTGGCGAGCGAGCTGTGGCCGGCGGAGCCCGACGATCGCGGCGTGCCCCGCTCGATGATCTCGGGCCCGGGCGCTCCGGCGCGCATGGAGGTCAAAGGACCCCTCGACGAGATCGTGCTCGAGGCCGTGGGCCAGGGCCTGACCCTCGATCTCTTCCCCGATCCCGCCTGGGCCCTCGACGACGTCGACGTGTCCCTGGCGCTGGCCAGCGATCCGCTGCCCGAGATGTGGGGGGAGCTGACCCAGCACCCGGCCAACGTCGAGGCGGCCAAGCGCCGCTTGTGGCAAGACGCGATGGCTGCTCGGCTTCGCCAGCAGGCCGAAGCCGAGGCCAAGGCGGGCGGCCCTCCGCCCGCGGCCAAGGACGACGAGCCCCCGGCCCCCGAGTTCGACGACGAGCGCTGGATCCTCTACCTCGACACCTTCCGCGGCTCGGCCTTCGACGGCAGCGTGCGCCTGCACCGACGCGGCGGCGAGGACCACGTGGTGCTCCCGCGCGAGGGCGAGCCGCTGCTCGTGTCCATCTACCTCGACATGCTCGGGGTCAACCTCGGCCAGCTCGACGCGTCCAACGACAGCCTCCGCGACATGCTCGCTGGCGAGACCCGGGGCGGCCTGCAGGTCCACGAGGTGGTCATCCAAGACGGGGTCCAGCGCGTCGAGGCCGAGCTCCACCGGGTCACCATCGCCCGCGACCGCGGCCCCGAGGACGACAACCTGCCCCGGCGCATCGAGGCCGCCGGCGAGGCCATCTGGGACGCCCAGGAGGGCCTCGATCTCCGCGGCCTGCGGATCGGGGTCGACGGGGGATCGCTGCGGGTCAGCGGGGGCGTCGACGCAACCTTCACCGAGCTCGACCCGACCAGCGCGAGCGTGCGCGTGGACGACGGCGAGGCCTTCCTGGCTGCGTTTGGGCTCCCGCGCTGGTTCGACCGCCTCGGCGCGGGCTTCACCCTCGCCGGCCCCCTGAGCAACCCGACGGGCTCGGGCTCCCTCGACATCGCCGGCGCCGGCACGGGAGCCCTGGCCATCGACGACATCCAGGGCGCCAAGCTGAAGTTCGAGCGGGGGGCCCTGTCCGTGCGCAGCGAAGACGTCGGCATGCTCGGCGGCCACGGGCCCCTGGACCTCGAGCTCGGGCTGATGTCGCGGGGCAAGGCCCTCGACGATCCGCGCCTGCGCCTGGCCGTGCGCCTCGAGGACATCGACCGCGACGACATCCTCGGCAGCGGCATCGGGGCCCAGGGCGCGGCCATCGAGCTCAAGATCGACGACGGCGCGGGCAAGCCCGTGCGCCTGTCCAAGCTCCAGGCCCGCGGGGGCGCCTACGCGGACACCCTGCGCCTGGCCGGGGTCGACTACCGCGACGCCGAGGCCAGCTTCGCGTTCACCCGCGAGGGCCTCCAGATCGATCACATGACCCTCGCCTACCACCGCCCGATCAGCCCCGCGCTGATGGCCGGGGTCAGCGTCCCCGTGGGCCGGCTCCAGGCCAGCGGCACCGTCGGCTTCCAGGACGACCCCAAGCTCGATCTCGAGGTCGAGGCGCGCAACGTCCCGCTCTCGGCCCTGGCCCAGAGCGCGAGCCAGGACCTACCTTTGCGCGGTAAGATCGCCCGGGGCAGCAAGCTCGAGGTCACGGGCAGCCTGCGCCGGCCTCAGGTGGAAGGGGTGCTCAAGCTCCAGGGCCTCGGCGCCGCCGGGGTCCCCCTGGGCGCGGGCGAGCTGAACTTCACCAGCGAGGACGTCGGGGCCGCGCCGGCCGAGCTCGAGCTGGGCCGGGCCGCCACCATCAAGCACCGCCAGATCCGGGTCCGCGGCGCCCTCGAGGGGCCCCGGGGCCAGACCGCGGCCGAGGGCCAGCTCGACTGGAAGGTCGACGCGACCGTGGCCTTCGGCGGCGGGCCGACCAACCCCATCGAGGCCGCCGTCGACCTGCGCTTCGACACCCTGCCCCTCGACAACCTGCTGAGCCACCCCAGCCGCGAGCAGTGGCGCACGCACCTCGTCGGCGGCCTGCACGAGCTGGCCCTCGAGGCCCGCTACTGCCCCAGCCACGACGACGCGCTCAGCTCGGGCAAGGCCGGCAAGCCGATGCTCGAGCAGTGCGCCAAGATCGACCCCGACGATCCCCGCCACCTCGCCGGCGAGCCCGTGCGCATCGACCTGTCCCTGGCCAAGGTCTGGTACCGCGGGCGTCGGCCCAAGGACGCGTCCGTGGGCGGGGCCGACCCCTGCCTCGAGCCCGACACGACCTGCTCGATCACTCCCCTGCAGGCCCGCCTCGAAGGCACGACCTTGAGCCTGACCGACGCCTGGACCTTGCGCTCGGGGGGCAAGGGCGGGGCCGAGCTGACCATCGACGGGACCTTCGACCTGTCGAGCGCCGAGACCGACGAGGCCCGCCTCGCCGAGGCCGCCGACGCCGACGGGGGCAAGCGCTGCGTCCCGGGCATCCCCGACAACGCCAGCTTGCCCCCGGGCGAGACCTCGGCCCAGGTCACCGGCGACCTCGACCTGAGCGCCCTCGGCCCCCTGCTCAGCCCCTACGGCATCGCCAGCCCCGAGGGCCGCCTCGAGATCGGCCTCGACATCACCGGCGTGGTCAGCCGCCCGACGCTGATCGGCTACCTGCGCCTGCCCGAGGGCGAGCCCCTGGCGCTCAGCGTCGCCGGCCCCGACCCCGGCGAGGGCCGCCGCGCCCGGCCCATCCCCATCGAGCTCGGTAAGCTCGACCTCGAGATGCGCGGCGGCACCCTCTACATCGACGACGCCGCCATCGAGGTCTTCGACGAGGTCGTGCGCATCGGCGAGATCGCCAACCGCTCGACCTTCCTCGACCTCGCCGGCCCCTGCTCCGGGCGCTTCGCCGTCAACGCGGCCGGCTCCCTCGACGGCGCGCTCATCCAGCGGGTGCTGCCCTCCATGGTCGAGGCCTCCGGCGGGGCCGCGGAGGTCCAGCGCTTCCACGTCAGCGGCGACCTCGCTCGCTTCGCCGGCGAAGGCGGCGACAAAGAGGGCGAGCCCTCGGAGCCGGCCCCGCCCCTGCTCGACGGCCTCAGCGGGACCATCAGCTTTGGCCGCAAGAGCGTGCGCATGGGCGTCTACGGCCTCGGCGACGTGCGCGTGGCCTCGGGCCTCATCGAGCTGCGCCAGTGCACCCCGGCCCGCCCCTGCCGCGGCGTCGGGGGGGGCAAGCGGCGGAGCCGGCGGACCCGCGGGATCGCGCTGTGGGTCGGCGGGCAGCGGGTCGCCCTGTCGACCCTCCAGCCCTCGGACGCCCTCAACCTGCGCGTCGCCGACCGCGGCCAGGCGGCGCTGTGGGGCGAGGTCATCCTCGACGACACCTTCGCCGGCCTCGAGCGCGCCCGGCTCACGGCCTCGGCCGACATGTTCCCCCTCGAGCTGACCGACAACTCCGGCCGGCCCGAGCTCGAGGCCGCGCTCAGCTCCCGGGGCATCGCCTTCGAGACCGACGGCTCGACCGGGCGGATCTCCGGCAAGATCCTCGTCGAGCGCTCGAGCTGGCTCCGCGACGCTCGCCAGGGCGTGGCCGTGCTGTCCTTTGCAGATCCGGGCGCCGCCCCGCCCTCGCAGCTGCCCGCGTTCATCCGCAACCTCGAGCTCGACATGGAGCTCGAGACCGGCGCGCCCTTCCGCGTCGACAACAACATCGCCAAGCGCCTCGAGGCCAGCGCGGACCTGCGCCTGGGCGGGACCGTCGGCGATCCCGAGCTCGCCGGGACCATCGAGGTCGAGCGCGGGGTCGTCGACGTCGACATCCTCGGCGGGGCCTACGACGTCCAGGGCGGCAAGGTCGAGCTGGCCGAGAGCCTCGCCGACAGCGAGCTCGCCCTGCTCGCCACGCGCCAGGACCCGATCAAGATCAACAACCAGCTGCTGACCCTCAACCTGCGCCTGAGCGGGACCCTCGGGGCCATCCAGTGGGAGTGCAGCGCCCCCGGGGACACCTCGGGCGCCCTGGCGACCACCCGCGGCTGCGTCGACTACCTGATCTTCGACGCCGGCAATACGGACCTGGCCGGCTCGGACATCCGCGACAACCGCAACAACGACAACAACCTGCTGGGCACGCGCTTTTTGCCCCTGGCGGGCCGGCTGACCCAGGTCGAGGTCAACGAGGTGCTCGAGAAGGAGATCCCGCGGGTCGAGGCCTACCTGCCCTACGTGCGCTTCCGCGTCGATCAGCTCGGCGTGCTCATCGAGGCCGAGACGCGGCCGGAGTGGCTGGCGTGGGGTTGGGGCCGGCTGGGGCTCAACTTCAGCTACCTGCGCGGGTACCCTGGGATGGTGATCCGCGACAGCCGCTCGGTCTCTGGCATGCTCGAGATCCTCGAGAACACCGGCATCGAGGCCACCTTCGGCAACCGCAACTACTCCCGCCGCGTGTTCATCCTCGATCCGCCCAACTACCAGTCTCTGCAGTTCATCCAGCACTTCGAGCTGCCGAGCCTGCGCTGAGAGCTCGTGACGCCCCCCTCGCAGCAGCGCCTTTTTGGGACGAGCGCGTGGCCTCTGCTGGCGCTCGTGCTCGTGCTGCTGTGGCCGCTGTCGCGCCCGGCCGCCTCGGGCCCGCCGGGCGCCGAGGCGGACGCGGAGGCCAGCGCAGAGGCCACCGCGCCCGCGCCCGAGCCCGCTGTCGAGCCCGCTGTTGAGACCGATCCCGAGCCCGCGGCTCCCCTGGGGGTCGAGGTCGAAGGCGCCGGCCTCTCCGAGTCCGCCGGCGCCGACGGACCTGCCCCGGCGGCGAGCGGGGAGTCCAGGCGTCGCCGAGGTCGTCGGGGCCCCCGGCGCGACCTGGAGCTCGGCTCCCAGTCCGCCGACCTCCAGACCTTCGACTGCTCGATCGAAAACCCCGGCGATCCCCTGGCCCCGGCGATCGCGGTCCTCGACGCCCTCGACGGCGACGGCCTCGAGGTCGAGGGGTGCCGCCAGGTGTCGAGCTCCATGGGCCCGCGCCTGCTCGAGGCGACGGTGCGCGGCCGGGATCAGGCCCTGGTCCTGTACCGCCTCGAGGGCCTGGCCGCCGACGGCTTCGAGGTCTTCGTGGCCCCCCAGGGCACCCACGAGGTCCTGCTGGGCATCCGCCCGGCGATCGTCGGCGCGAGCGTCTACTACCTCAACGTCGACGCCATCAGCCTCCACGGCAGCTTCATGGACGGCGACGACCGGGCCCGGCTCGAGCTCGTCATCGGCCTGCAGCCGGGTAATTTTTACCCCTTCGAGTACGCCAGCCGCCTCGCCGAGCTGGGCTACCGCGCCGAGTTCCTGCCCGTGCGGGCCGGCGAGGTCGTCATCGAGGTCCGCCCCGGCCGCGCCATTCGACGGGTCCGGGTCCGCGGCCACGTGCCCCTGGCCAAGCGCGACGTGACCCGCCAGCTGAGCGTGCAGGCCCAGCCTGGGGCGCTGGCCCGGGGCGAGTGCATCGAGCCCTCGCGGCTGCGCGAGGCCCTGCGCGAGCGCGGCCGCGAGGCCAAGGCCAACGCGGGCGACCCTCTGCCCGACATCTGCGGATCCCAGGACAAGGCCTGCCAGGAGTGGCGCGACGACGAGGTCGAGCGCATCGACGCCTTCTTGTTCGACAGTGGTTACTTCAAGGGCCACGCCTCCCTCGCTCTGGTCTGCGGCCGCGAAGTCGGCGAGGCCGACCTCCACGTCATCCTCGACAAGGGCCCTGGCTTTCGCGTCGCGCGGCGCCGGGATGACAAGGAGCGCAGCCGCGGCGTCGTGGTCGAAGAGTTCGGCCTCGGCGACGGCCAGGAGCCCCTGGCCGAGGCCCGCGACCAGCGCTGGATCCGTCGCCAGTTCGTGCCCAAGATCCTCGGCCTGTTCCGCACCCGCATCACCCGCGAGTTCATGGACAAGGCCGTCGAGCGAGTCGAGCGGGCCTACGCCGAGCCGCGCTCGACCTGGGCGCGTTTTGGACCGAGGGCTCGCTCCCCTACCCCGAGGTCCAGGTCCGCTCGAGCTACGACGAGCTCACCCCCGAGACCGACTTTCGCGGCGAGCGGACCATCCCCGTCGACGTCGCCATCACCCGCGGGCCCGGGGTCCAGACCGAGTTCCGGGCCCAGCTGCCCACGCGCCCGAGCCGGGCCGCGGACGACGAAGGCGGCCGCGGCGAGGGCCTCGAGGCGCAGGCCGACCCGAGCGCCTCCGAGACCCCCAAGCTGCGCTTTAGCGACGCCCAGCTCCGCGCCCAGCTCCAGCTCTTCAACCGCCGCGAGCCCGCGACCCCGGCCGCGGCCCGGCGCGAGTCGGCCAACCTGCGCGCCTTTTACCAGAGCAAGGGCTACCTGTTCGCCTCCGTCGAGGGCTCCTACCTCGACTTCAAGAGCATCGACAAGCTGCGCTTCGACATCCGCGAGGGCCCCAAGGTCAAGGTCGCCGACCTCGAGCTCATCCGCCCGGCGCAGCTGCTCCCCGCCGCCGCCAAGCGCATCGAGAAGCGCTGGGACGACGAGCGGGCCCTGCGTCGGAGCGGGCGCTTCACCGAGGCCGACGCCCTCGCCGACATCCAGGCGCTGGTCGGGGCCTACAACGCCGAGGGCTACCTATGCGCCCGAGTCGAGATCGAGCTGGCCTTTTGGAAGGAGGCCCTCGACGCCAAGCCCGAGGAGCAGGTCAAGGCCGTGCTCAACGTGGCCAGCTTGCTCGACAACGGCGGCAGCCCGAGCTGGCTCGACGACTTCGACGCGGCCGGCCTCCAGGGCATCCTGGCCGAGGACAGCGCCAAGGTCTGGGTCCGCTTCCGCGTGCGCCCGGGCCCCCGCGTGGTCACCAGCGCGACCGAAGAGGTCCGCTACCTCGACCAGCGCATCCCCTTCTCGCGCAACGTCGAAGGCCTCGACCGCCGCGACCTCGAGTCCCAGGAGGTGTTCTGGGGGGCGCCGCGAATACTCCGCGGCGGGCCCCTGCGCCGCCCTGGAGACGAAAAGCCCGGCGGCGTCTCGGTCACCCCCAGCCTCGACCGCGAGGCTCGCAACGCCATCGTCCGCGGCTACCGCAACAGCGGCTTCGCGGTCGCCGACGCCGAGCTGACCTGGGGCTACACCGACCGCCGGGGCAACCGCTACGAGATCCGCGGCGCCCGCAACTTGCCCGCGCAGGTGTGCTCCGATCGCTCCCGCGACTCCGTGGCGACCGTCGATCCCATCGTCAACGTCTACGAGGGCCGCAAGGGCGAGTTCGGGGACATCCTGTTCCGCGGCAACTTCAAGACCCAGCCCTACGTGCTGCGCCGGGAGCTGAAGTTCGAGACCGGCCAGGCCTACAGCCAGGATCTCGCCGATCGCTCGGCCGCGTCCATCGAGGCCACCGGCGTCGCCCGGACGGTGACCATCACGCCCTACCCGGTCGGCTGCCACTGGGACGAGGCCGCGCCTTGCCAGGTCCACCAGCTCATCGCCATCGAGGAGGCCAAGGACGTGACCATGGCCGTCGACTTTGGCTTTGGCGCGGCGACCCTCAACCCCTTTTACGTGTTCGCCGAGCCCAGCTTCCCGAACATCGCGGGCACGGCCTGGGACCTCAACCTCGAGGGCCGCTACGGCTTCGACATCTCCGAGGGCATCGGCGACCTGTGCTCGGGGCAGGACTGCTACGAGCGCCTCGGCGCCGGCACCTTGACCCGCCGCCACGTGTTCGACACCGCGCTGGACCTGGACATCAACGGCCGCTTCCAGCAGCGCGCGACCCCGGCCCGCGGCGTGGTCTCGAGCATCGTCGGCTCGATCCGCCTGAGCCGCAGCTTCCAGGACTGGACCTTCTACGCCGGCTACCTCATCCAGTACGCCAACGTCAGCAAGGATCTGGTCAAGCCGCTCGCGGGCAGCAACGCCGGGTGGATCAACCGCGGCGGCGGCATCGTCTCCGACCTGACCGGTCTGATCGACACCGGCGTCGTGCTCCAGCGCGTCGACAACCCCTTCAACCCCTACGAGGGCTTCATGGCCACCATGGACATCAAGCTCGCCTCGCCCTGGCTCGGCGGCGACGACTGGTGGACGCGCATCGACCTGAGCTGGCAGCACTTCATCCCCATCCCGCGCACCCAAGAGCGGCTGAACTTCCGCTACACCCTGCGCTACGGCCAGCTCGTGCCCTTCTCCGGCCCCGGCTTTGGCGGCGAGACCGTCAACACCAAGACCGTGCCCGACGTGTGGCGCTACTACGCCGGCGGCACCACCGATCTGGGCCTGCGCGGCATCCTCCCGGAGACCATGCTCGTCGACCTCGAGGAGGTCGCCCTGCCCTACGGCGGCACGGTCATCCGCCCCCGGGCCCAGGGCGGCCACATCCGGGCGATCGGCTCCATCGCCCTGCAGGTCACCTCGGTCAAGGACATCTTCGGCGGCGCCCTGGCCCACTCGGTGTTCTACGACTTCGGCGTGCTGACGCAGTTTTGGGACAAGTTCGACCTGCGCCGGGACTTCCGGCACTCGGTCGGCGTCAACGCGATCAAGCTGGACATCAACATCGTGACGATGGCGCTGGGCTACGCCGTGCTGATCCCTGGCGTCTACAACGTGGGGCCCACCGATGACCGCAACGGCCGCTTCGTGTTCGACGTGGGGGTCACCTTTTAGCGCGCCGCTCCAGGCGATCCGCGAGGCCGGCGACGACGGCGTCGAAGCCCGGGTCGCGCATGCCCTGGTGGTCCAGCCCCTGGTCGAAGTAGTCTAGGTAGGTCACCGCCGCGGGCTCGGACACGCCCTCGGGCCACCGCTCGCGGGCCTCGGCCGCGCTGATCGTCCCCGCGATCAGCTCGCGCAGCAAGCTCGCCGCGCGCTGGTCGGGGCTGCCCAAGCCCGCTCCCGCTCCCCGACGCTCAGCGCTCGCGCGGGCGCGCCCGCGGTGTTGAAAGTAGGCGATGACGCCCCAGAGCACGGCTGCGGTGAACATCATGGCGATGGCGAATTCTGCGCGCATGGCAGGCACAGGATACCGTCCCGCGACCTGGACATCACGACCCTCGCTGACGCGGCCCTCGAGCTCCGACTGCTCGCGCCGTGCCCATTGACCGCAACATGACGAGCATTGCGGCAAGGATGTCCCCATTGAACGCGATGATGTGGCGGACTGAGTCCGATTGATATGTGCTCGTGCGATGTCAGTCGAGGCTGAGCGAGCATGACGATGTGAGGGGTGAGCGCCCGAATCGCTGCCTGTAGGCCGCGTTCACGCCTCCACGGATGGGCGGCAGGGTGCTTTTTAAAAGGCAACACATCATTAAAAGTGATTGCATTTAAACTGCGGGCGACTAGAGTGCTCTGCGAACCTAGAAGGAAGAAACCATGCCACAGTACAGCTGTGTGTTCTGCGCACGCTTTTGGTACTACCCCTGCCCGCTGTGCTCGGGCTTGGGGCTGTGTACCGTGGATCCCGACGACTTTCGGACCTCGCTCGCGGCCCGTGCGAAGGACAGAGGTGGGAGCGAGGCGCTCGGAGAAGAAGAGCGCCTGCAGGCCTACCTGCGCGTCGCCAAAGGATTAGGCCCAGCCCTCGAGGCCCGGAATGAGGATCTGGCCGACGCCGAGTCGCTTGGCCTCGCGGATGCCGCTGAGCATGACGCCGTGGACGGTCATGGGGTGGCCCTCGTGGGTGTGCTCGCCGACAAAGCCGATGCGCCCGACGGGGGCGGCGAGGGCCGCTAGCTCGGCGGCGCCGGTTCCAGGCGTGAAGCTGGCGCGGGCCCTCGCTCGCCCAAAACGCGGCCTCGAACACGAGCGCGACCTTCTCGAGGTTGCCCACGCCCATGGCCTCGATGGCCTCGCGCTTGGCCCGGGGCAGCGGCGGCTCGAAGGCGATGGTGCCGGCCTCGAGCACGCCCAGGGGCGCGGTGAGGATCAGGTGGGTCGCCGTCCGCGGGCCCTGGTTGGTTGCCGCCGCCGTACTCGTCGTCGCCGACGATGTAGCCGGCGATCCCCGTGTCCTTCGCCGGGCTGGCCCTGGTCGGGCGGATCGCCGCCAAGCACGGTGGCGAGCTGCGGGTCCGCCCCGTCGTCGCGCTCCGCTTGCCGCGAGCGCCGAACTAGCGCCATACTCCCTCGTTGATGCGACCCACGAGCCTCCGACTGCTCGCGCCCTTCGCCTTCGCCTTGTCCTGCGCCCTGGCCTGCGGCCCCGAGAAGCCTCCCCAGGCCTCCGAGGACGCCCCCAAGCCCGCCGATCGCCTGCTCGGAGAGGCCGAGCCCGCCGCCGACGACTCCCCCGCCTTCGACCCCGGCGCCGACCAGTTCGTGCTCACCTACGCCGGCGACCGGGGCGTGTTCGCCGACTGCAGCGCCGTCGAGGAGGTCCCCGAGAACGCCCGGGGCCTGGTCGCGGTCAACGTGTTCGGCCGCCGGGCGCCCGCGGGCAAGGTCTGGCTGTGCAACCTGTCCAAGCCCGACGGCGAGGGCAAGTTCGCCCTCGAGGCCGTGCCCCGCGAGCGCTTCGAGGAGCTCATCCTCGGCGACGGCCGCTCGTCCAAGGTCGAGCTGCCCGGCGATCTCGAGCTCCCCGACGTCCAGCCGGCGCCCAAGGGCGAGGTCATCCTCTACAAGACCGAGTGGTGCGGCGTCTGCTCCAAGGCCCAGGCCTACTTCGAGCGCGAGGGCATCGAGTACGTCGCCAAGGACATCGAGAAGGACCCGGGCGCCCAGGCCGAGCTCGCCGCGAAGGCCAAGGCCGCGGGGGTGCCGATGGGCTCGGTGCCCATGATCGACGTCGGCGGCGAGCTGCTGCGCGGCTTCGACATCAAACGCATCGAGGCGCTGCTGGGCAGCTGAGCTCTACCTTGCCCCCGCTGGCACAGGCGCGAGTACCCAGCGTCATGGGAGCGGCAGGACCGTGGGCGGCGTCCACGACCCGTCGATGATCGCCTCCGACGGCCAGTACGCGCGCAGCGTGAGCTCGAAGGGCCCCTCGGGCGCCGGCAGCCAGTTCGACGCGGCCGCGTCGAGGGGCGCCGTCGCCTGAATGCGGATGTCCAACGATCCGTCGGGGCCGAGCTCGAGGGCCTCGTGCGAGCCGACGACGTAGCGGTCGATCGGGTTGTCGACGAAGTAGCCCTCCGAGTCGTACATGGAGATGGACCAAAACGCGCCGACTGGCGGCAGCTCGCCGGGCTCGAAGTGGATCGAGTATTCGCGCTTCGAAGCGTCGAGTTGCCCGCCCAGCGGCCCCCGCGAGGCGTTGAAGTAGACGGCGTCCTCGCGGCGGTTCGCGCCCAGCCCGATCTGCGCGACCACGGCCCGGGTGAGGTACTCGGTCCCGTAGTCGCCGAGCGGGACGTCCGCCGAGGGGCTCCAGGGGCTGCCTGGCAGCCCCACGTCGGCCTTTGCCAGGTCGATGATGTTCTGCCCGGTCGGGAGCCCCTCCGCGAGCCCTTCGCGGATGTGTGGCGGGAGCGCGTCGTAGTCGAAGCCCCCGGGCTCGATGCCGATGGCGCGCAGCTCTTCCAGCAGGGGGGCGTCGTCGACGGACGGGCGCTGCGCGGCGAGGAGCTCGGCGAGCTCGCCGAAGAACTCCCTCGCGCTCATCGAGAGCACCTGCTCGAGGGGGGGCGTCTCCCGATCGATGGCGTCGTCAGGCACCCCCGGAGCCGGCGTGTACCCTCCGCCGTAGGCGCTGAGCGGCCGCAGGTCGATCTCGGCCTGGATGTCCGCCACGTTGGCCATGTCCAACTCGGAGAAGACCTCGATCCGGCCGATCATCCACACCAGGTCCGTCGGGGCGCGGATGGGGGTGAGCTCGTCGGGGATCGGGCCGTCGTAGTCGGGACCGACGATGGCGTAGGTCGTCGCCTGATTGTCGTTGGTGCGCGTCCCTGGGGCCGCGAAGGCGTTGGTCCACGCGTCGAGCATGGCGAAGAGCGTGAAGCGATCACCCTCGACGTCGGGGACGCTCAAGACCAGGGGCTCTGCCGAAAGGTCCAAATACGCCGAAGAGTAGACCGTGTCGCGGTTCGGCCGGACCACGGTCCGGAAGCTGGCGTCGGGGAGCCCAACGGCGTGAGAGAGCTGGTTCATCGGCGCGCCGTCTGGGCTCGGCTCGGGCACCGCGGTGAAGACCTGTCGCGTCCGCTCGTTCAAGACGAGCGGGAAGCCGTATACGTAGGCCTTGGCGGCGATGATCCGCGCCTGGGCGCGGGTCCCGACGAGGACCTCGCGCTCGTCCTCTTCACAGCTCGACGAGGGCTCCTCGTCGCCGGGCAGGCAGGGATCACAAGCGCTCAGGCCGAGCCCCGCGACGAGGTAGGCGGCGGCCGAGAGCGGGATACGAATGTTGATGGGCATCGTCTGATTCCTTTCGCGCCTCGTGGCGCTGAGGTCAGACTAGGGAGCCGATCGGGTCGCGGCATTGTGACAGCCGGCCAAGAAATTGACCGGACTGGCCATCATGGATTTCGTCGCTTGCGAAAGCGTCCGGGGGGCTCGCCGACCCAGCGCGCGAAGGCCCGGGAGAACGAGGGGCTGTCCGCGAAGCCCAGCCGTTCGGCGATGTCCGAGAGGCTGATCTCCGGCTGCTCGAGCAGCGCGATCGCCCGGCGCCGGAGCGCCGCGTCTCGCTGCTCCCGGAACGAGGTGCCCGCCTCGGCGAGTCGCCTCCGGAGCGCGCGCTCGGACACCCCGAGGGCTCTCGCCAGCTGCGCCGCGCTGCGCAGTCGGGGCTCGTCCTCGAGCAGCCTGCGCGAGCGCTCGGCCAACGACTGGCCCTCGGGGAGGCGCGCGAGCTGCTCTCGCACCTGCCCGACGATGAGGCGGTTGGCCACCGGCTCGGCCGAGACGACGGGGCGCTCCAGGTCCTCGGTGCGGAACACGACGCGGTGTTCGGGCGCGTCGAAGGTGCACCGCATGCCCTCGGGGAGCCCAACCTCCCGCCAGCCCTCGGGAGCCGCGACCGCGAGCTCGCCGACGATCGGGACGACGCGGCCGGTGAGGTGCGACGCGACCCCTTGGACTCCGACGATGCTCGCCACGAGCGCGATGTCCTGGCACCGCCCAAAGTCCCCCGGTACCGACAGGTAGAGCGTGGCCTGGCCCTCGCCGGAGACGAAGTCCAGGCGAAAGGCGTCGCTTTGGGCGGGCAACAGCTCGACCAACTGCCGGAGCGCGTCGCCCAGCGTCGCCGACGTCATCAGCGCGAAGCCCATGAGCCCGAGGATGGGGACCGGCGCCCGCGCGCCGAGCCGGATGCCGAGGCCGGGGTCCTTGGTCAGCTCGACCGCCCGCGCGAGCAGCTCTCCGGCCTGGGCGGCGGTGAGCCGGGCGCTCGGCGTCGCCAGTGCGTCGAGGGTCCACCCGAGCGGCCCAAACAGCTCCCCGGCTGCGATCCCATATTCGTCGTCGAGCAGCTGCCCGAGGCTCACCGCGTGCGCGGCTCGAATCGATGTTTCGCCCGCCTTCGCCATCGCCCGTTGTCACACGACCGAGCTATTTTTTAGTCAGCTTCGTCATCCGAGCTGGCGCGACGACGTTGAGGAAGCCGTCGAGCTTGTGCTCGTCGACCATGTCCTGGCTGTCGAAGTAGGCCGCGGCCTGGGCGAGCAGGCGCGGGCCGTCGCCCTGCTCGCCCAGCACCTGGGCCCGGCGCATGCGCGTGGCAGCGACGTGGCCGGCCATCTGGTGGCTCTCGAATAGCTTGGAGGCCTCGGACCAGCGCGCCATGGCCTCGTCCTGGTTGCCGCTCATGGACGCCAGCCCGGCCTCGATGTTGGCCACGTGGGCCGTGAGCACCGGGTTGTTGACGGCGCGCAGCTTGCCCGCCAGGCGCTTGCACTTGCGGGCGTAGGTGGAGCTGTTGCGCAGCAGCGCGCCGACGAGCAGGGCCCGGCAGTAGAGCTCCTGGACGTTGGTCCGGCACAGGGCGTTTTGGTCCAGGAAGGTCTTCTTCATCTGGGCCAGGGTGGTCGTCGACAGCTCGATGGCCTCCTCGGGCTCGCCGTCGAGCATGAGCGCGCGGACCTTGCCGTAGTAGGCCCACACGTCGCCAAACAGGTAGCGGCCCGGGTTCCAGTCGCGCATCGACTCGGCCAAGATGGCGTGGGCGCCCTCGGAGTCCCCCGTCAGCACCCGGACGATGGACTCGAAGGAGGACACCTCGATCATCGCCTGCATGTCGCCGGACTCGCGGGCGGCCTCGATGATGCCCCGCGAGCGCGCGCGGAACTCCTTGAACTCGCCCTTCATCACCATGGTGTAGAGGTGATGGATGGTCGCGGTGCGTCGCTGCCAGGCGGTCCCGGGCATGCCCTCGGAGCTCTCGAGCACCTTGGTGTGGAGCCGGGTGCTCATGGGGTAGCGGCGCTCGAACCAGTGCACGCTGGCCTCGCACACGTCGATGAAGGCGGTCAGCGAGGGGTCGTCGATGTTGGCGGCGAGGCGGCGGGCGACGGTCAGGTGCTCCTCGACCAGGCGCCAGTCTCGGCCGGCGACCTCGATGACGCACTGGTAGGCCAGCGCCCGCGCGACGCGGCTGGGCTCGCCCGTGTTGAGCGAGAGCCGGAGCATGCGCAGGTGGAACATCACGCTGAGCAGCACCTCCTGCGTGGACAGGCCGTTGACCACGGCCCAGCAGGTGTCGATCTGGTCGAGGGTGCGCGCGTCGACCTCGGCGGCGGACTTTTGGTTGAAGTCGAAGCCGCGCATCTTGACCCGGGTCTGCTCCCAGACCAGGCCCGAGATGGCCGCGGCCTTGCCCACGGGCATGCGCATGCCGACGGTGCGCAGCAGCGCGTCGAGCTCTTGCAGGCCCTCGTCGACGTGGCCGGTCTTGATGAGCTGGTCGGCCGCGACGCGCCGGAACTCGCGGGCCCGGGCGGGCTCCTCGCGCTCGGTGTGCTCGGCCAGGGTCAGCAGCAGCTGCGAGGCCTCGTGGGCCCGCCCGACGTTGATGAGCTGGTCGGCCAGGCCCTCGCGCAGGTCGGTGATGCGGTCCATCCCGCCGTCTTGCGCGGCGAGGCCCTCGGCCTCGAACAGCTCGACGGTCTTGCGGAACAAGCTGACGGCGCGCTCGAAGGCCAGAGAGTTCGCGGCCTGCTCGGCGGCGCGCTCGTAGTAGTCGACGGCCTTGGCCCGGGCGCCGCCGGCGTCGAAGTGGCCCGCGAGGCTCTCCGCGTCGGCGCCCGCGCGCTCGAGGGCCTGGGCCAGGCGCAGGTGAATCTCGCGCAGGCGGTCCGGATCGAGCTCGCCGACGGTCGCCTCGCGGATGCGGTCGTGGGCCGTCTCGAGCTTGGCCCGGCCGGCCGTGGACGAGCCGCGCATGCGCAGCAGCTCGGCGTCGCGCAGGGCCGGGAGGAGCTGGGCCGCGTTGGGGATGTCGGCGGCCTCGAACAGCACCGCGCGGGGCACCGGGCCGCCCGCGACGGCGACGAACTCGAGCAGCCGGCGGCTGTCCGCGTCGAGCTTGAGGATGCGGCGGACGACGAGCTGGTCGAGCTGCTCGGGGCTCGTGCCGTCGGCCGAGACCCCGTAGATCATCTGCTCGAAGTAGAACGGGTTGTTGGCCGAGCCCGCGGCGTAGGCCCGGGCCCGCTCCTCGTCGTAGTCCTCGCCCATGAGGGCGCGGGCGAGGTGCAGCGTGTCCTCCTCGGACATCGGCCCGATGAAGACTTCGCGGACGTCTCGACCCCACAGCGCGGTCGGGGCGTTGAGGGCCTGGAGGGTGTCGCTGGTCTGGAGCTCGTCGCGGTAGGAGACGATCATCAAGACCGGGGGGCCGCCCGGCGGGCGCAGGATCTCGTTGAGGAGCTTGGCGCTGTCGACGTTGCCCCAGTGGAAGTCGTCGATGAAGACGATGGTCGGGCGGCGCCGGCCCAGACCCGAGAACAGCTCGCGCAGCGCCGCAAAGGCCCGGTGGCGCAGCTCGTGGGGCTCGAGGCCCACGGTCCGCCCGTGGTCCGCGGCCCACAGGTCGCCGAGCACCGGGAACAGGCGCACGAGGGCCGCCGGGTGCTGGGGCTGGAGCTCGATGAGCGCCTCGCGGGGGAGCTGGCGCAGGTGCACGCTGAGCGCGTCGACCACGGCGTCCACGCCCTTGTAGGGCACGGACTCGCGCTCGAGGCAGCGCCCGCGCAAGAGCACGGCGGCGCTCCCCTCCTTATGGCGCACCTGGCTCATGAAGTGGCGGATGAGCGCCGACTTGCCGTAGCCGCTGCGGCCGCGGACGTGCACCGTGACGAGCTGGCTGTTGACCTTGCAGTCGGCCCAGGCCGTCCGCAGCATGGTCATCTCCGCCTTGCGCCCGACGAACTGGGTCTTGCCGAGCATGCTGCTCGACAGGCTCGCCGAGATGCTCATCGACATGCTCATCGACATGCTCGGGTCGAGCGCCTCGGGGTCGGCCCCGTCGAGGATGGCGAGGATCTCGGCGCCCCGGGGGCGGTCCTCGGGGAAGCGCGAGAGCAGCCGCCGGCACAGATCGGCGAGGTCCTCGGGGACCTCCTTGACGACCTCGGTGACGTCCGGCGGATCGAACTCGCGCTTGGCGAACAAGAGGTGCGTGAGCGTGCCGCGGAACGGTCGCTTGCCCGACAGGCACTCGAACAGCATCACGCCGACGGCGTAGTAGTCGGCCGCAGGGCCGGCGCGCTCGAGCCCCGCCTGCTCGGGGGACATGTAGGCCGGCGTCCCCATGATCTGGTCGTCGGGGTCGTCGGATTGCGCCTCCGAGTGATCCTGGACCAGGCCAAAGTCGAGGACGACCACCCGCCCGTCGGGGGTGACCAGCACGTTCGAGGGCTTGAGGTCCCGGTGGATGCACTCGTTTTGATGCAGGTGGCGCACGCCCAGCACCAGCTGGCGCAGCGCCCGGCGCAGGCGGGAGAGGTTGGGCAGCTCCCCGATCGGCGTCTTCCCGCGGACGTAGTCATCGAAGGACACGCCGTCGACGAGCTCCATGGTGAAGAAGGTCGCGCTGTCTGGGAGCACGACCAGCTCGCCGAGCTCGACCAGGTTCTGGTGCTGGACCCCGGCCAGCGCCCGGAATTCCTGCTTGAAGCGGTACAGCATGCTCGCGCTGGTCCGCTCGAGGTACTTCAGCGCGACGAGGTCGTGGGTCTCGAGGTTGATCGCGGCGAACACCTGGCCCATGCCGCCCGCGCCGAGCTGGCGCTCGACCCGGAATTTCCCCAGCGTCTCACCTGGAGACAGGGCGGGCTCGTCGGACATCCCGTGTGCCGCGATGGTGTCGAGCCCGGCCGGCGTCACGGGGCTGTTGGTGCGCAGCTGTCCCCCGAGCGCTCCCCGCGTGATCGTGAGCGTGTCCTGACGCAGAGCGTCACCCGTGTCGACCAGGTGGTGGTCGTCTGCCGCATCCGGGCCCCGAGCAGGCGCCATGGGGAGCACACTAACACGCCGACGGGCCACCCACCTCTGGTTTGGGGACGATGTTCCTCCCCCGGATCGACGGGCGCTCGCCTGGAGACACCGCGGCGGGCAGGCCAGGCCGGTGCAACTTGGTGGATCAAAGCTGCGAATGACGCATGCAACGGTGCCGCTGAGGCGGTCGCTATCGCCCCCTCATGGGCTTTCCTGCTAATGTTCCGCGCCGTGTCCGACCGATCATCCCTCCCGCCTGGACATCCAAGCGCCATGGGCGATCTCGTGGCCGAGCTCGTCGATGACGTCGGCCGATTCAAGAAGGTCCTCGATCGCGCCTTCCCGGGCGAACAGATCGACGAGGCCGATCTCGAGGCCCGCCGCGAAAAGATGCGTCGCAGCCGGGCCAAGGCCCGCTCGGACGAGGCCCGAGCCAAGGGCGATCAGCCCGTCGAGGCCGACTCGAAGGCCCTCGTCCCGACCGACGCCGAGACCGAGGTCGCGCGCCTGCAAGAGGAAGCCCGGGGCAAGCACACGCTCTACGCCGTGACCGCCCGGCACAACCGGACCAAGCCCTTCAGCTCGGACTTCGTCGGCCACGCTCAAGCGGTGCGCGTGACCTTGCCGCCCACCCTCGAGGCCGCGCAGCCCATCTGGACCCACTACGGCGTGGTCAAGAAGGACGACCACCTCGCCTTCTCGATCGAGGAGATCGTCGCCGGCCACGCCGAGCGCTTTGGCCGGCGGCCCAAGGTCGAGCGCGTCGACCTGATCACCGGCGCGCGCCACCACGACCTCGATCGCTTCGCGCCGCTGTCAGTGTTCCTCGCCTACGAGCACGCCGACGATGACGTGCCCATCTTCTACGTCTACGAGAGCGGCAGCGCCCAGGGCAACCCGGCCAAGCTCTACTGGGCCGAGGCCCTCGACGCGACCATCATCGACACGGCGGGGTTTTTGTTCACCCCCTTCGCCCGGGTGAACAACATCTACAAGGGCCGGCTGATCATGAACCGGGCCAAGACCGAGCCCAGCTTGCTGTCGATCAACATCGCCCTCGATGAGGACTTCGAGAAGCACTACATCCAGATCACGGCGAGCTACGCCGTGGTCGAGCCGGGGCCCGTCTACTGGCCGATCACCACGCAGATCGAGGCGGCCATGCGGGTGTTCGCCATCGCGCAAGGCATGGGCTGCGAGCTCGAGCTGTGGGAGCGGGGCTTCGCCCAGCTCGGGCGCTCGACCCTCGACTGGATCACCGAGCCGCCGCACCGAGGCAAGCCCCAGGGCTACTCGGGCTGCTCCCAGTAGCTCCAAATCCCCGGGAGAGAAGTAGCCGGGCGGTCACGCCGACGATAACGCTGCGCGTACACTCGAGCCTGCTCGGTGTGCGCGTTTTGCGATAAAACCGTCGGGACGATGGCTACCGAGCTCGACCTCACCGATCCCGAACACCTCGCGCTCTTGCTGCGCCACGCCCTGCCCGGCTTCGAGGACACGACGGCCGCCGAGGTGGCGCCGCACATCGACGCCCTGCGCCAGAGTGACAACGACGCCTTCTCGCACGTCGGCGTGGGCAAGAAGGTCGAGGAGAAGTCGCCCTGGGACGACCCGCAGATTCCGGACCCGAACCAGGACCCTGCTCAGAACCCCAAGCAGGACGAGCCCAGCCCGGACGAGCCCGTTCAAAACGACCCCGTCGAAGACAAACCGCTCCCTGGGGTCCCGCCCAAGCAAGAACAAGAGCAGCAGGACGACCCCTTCCAGGGCGACCCGCCCAAGCAAGAGCAAGCGCAGCAGGACGACCCCTTCCAGGGCGACCCGCCCAAGCAAGAGCCGCTCGAGAAGACCGACGAGGAGGCCAGCAAGCTCGACGCGGAGAGCATCAAGGCCAAGCTGAAGGCGCCCAAGCTCACCCCCTCCAAGCTCGAAGCCCCCGGCAAAGAGGCCACAGACCTGCCCCTCGATCTGGGCGGCGTCGGCGAGCTGCTCCAAGAGCCCTGGGAAGTCACCACCGAGTCCGCGGGGCCGCCGATCCTCGCCCGGCGCGGCTGGACCGAGATCGATCGCTGGCACGCCAAGGGCAAGCACGTCATCTACGCCATCGAGGCGGAGCACGACCGCACCGAGCCGATCCACTCGAAGTTCACCGGCCGCTGCCAGGCCGTGCGCGTGACCCTGCCGCAGCGCAAGCCGAGCGCTTCGGCCTTCATCGGCACCTGGCTGGGCACCATCGAGGCCAAGGACCACCTGCTGTTCTCCGTGGAGGAGGTGGTCAACGCCTACGATGACGAGTTCGGCAGCGAGCCCACGGTCGGGCACGTCGAGCTGATTAGCGGAGCGCGCTTTCGCGGCCGCCGCTTCGTGCCCGTGGCCATCTTCCTGGCCTACGAGCACGCGGGCGACCAAAAGCCGCTGTTTTACATCCTCGAAGGCGGCAGCGCCCAGGGCCAGCCCAAGGCCCTCTACGTCTCGCGGGCCATGGACGCCGAGATCCAGCACACCGCGGACTTTTCGTTCACGCCCTTCGCCTGCAAGTCCAACTGGTACGACGGCGGCCTGGCCATGGACAGCTCCGGGAGCGAGCCGGCGTGCGTGTACCTGACCGTCGCCCAGCAACGGGACGGGCGCTACGGCTACCTGCGGCTGTCGGCCCAGTACGCCCGGGACGACAAGCTGCGCCGGGTCATCCACCCCTTCGAGGTGCAGATCGAGGCGGCCATGCGGGTCCTGGCCATCGCCGAGGTCATCGGCTGCGCGCTGCGGACCAAAGCTGGCGCCGATTTGACGCCGGTGCTCGGGCCCGTGACCAAGGCCCTGCTGCCCTGGGACGAGCGCCCCAACGGCGACGCGAACTCCCTCGATCGCGCGCGCTACTGCGGCTGCCCGAAGACCCGCTAGAGCCCGCGGATTCGCAGCTCGCGCAAGCGCCGTGGGACACGCCCGCGCCGCAGACGACTCGAGCGCTGGCCCGGATGACCATCATCACGGGCGAGCGCGAACATCCCGTCGCGCTCACCCGTAGGGCGCTCTAGAGAGGCTCCCCTGCCCCGCCCCTTCGCCGCCTCGCCCCCAGAGGCTATAACTCGCCGCCGATGGCTACCCGCCCATCCTTCAGTCAGGCCTCCGAGGGCCGCAGCGTGCTCGCGCTGCTGCGGGTCCTGGTCGTGGTTGGGGGCATCTTCTCGATCATCGCCGCCCTCGCCTACTCGGGCTACGTCGGCTACACGGACCTCGAGCCCGCGGAGATCGAGCTGCAAGAGCAGGAGCTGGTCGTCGACGAGACCGGGCGCCGGGTCGACTACGGGCGCTCGTGGCTGGCCCGTCGCGGCGGGTTGTGGGTGCTGCACCTCGAGGGCTCCCCGGAGGACATGGGCGACGCCCACGGGCGCCTCGCCGGGAGGCTGTTTCGGGCCATCGACGACCGCGTGCGCGGGACCCTCGACGGGCGCTACCACGGGTGGATCGAGAGCTGGGCCGAGCTCATGCTGCTGCGCTGGGACTACCGCGGCGCCGACGCGGCCCTGCCCCACCGCACGCGCACGGAGCTCTCGGCCCTCGCCGCCGCCCTGCCCGAGGACGAGGACAGCGAGCTCGAGCCCTACCACCGCCTGTTCCTCTACCAGTGCTTCTTCGACCTGACCCAGCGCCTCCAGGACGTGGTCGTCGAGGGCAGCATGTTCGCCGTCACCCCCCGGGCGACCAACTCCGGGGTCGAGGCCGGCAACCTGGTCATCGGGCGCACGCTGAGCGTCGACTTTGGCCCGGACTTCGAGCCCGACCGGGTCGTCGCCTTCCACTACCCCGACGGCAAGTACCCCTTCGTGTCCGTGGGCTGGGCGGGCCTGGTCGGGGTGGTCACGGGCATCAACGCCCGCGGGGTGTTCGTCGCCGCCAACCCGGCGCGCACCGACGACGCCAGCGAGGCCAACTCCGTGCCCCTGCCCCTGGTCCTGCGCCAGGTCCTCGAAGAGGCCGACACCCTCGAGCAGGCCGTCACCATCCTCGAGGAGGCCGAGCTGCGCACCGCGGGCATCGTGCTCATCGGCGACGGGGTCCAGCGCAAGGCGGTCATCCTCGAGGCCTCGGCCCGGGCCGAGCGCGACGAGGCGCGGGTGCTCCGGGGCGACGACGAGCAGGCCATCTGGGCCACGGACCACATGATCCGCGAGGTCTTCGAGGCCGACGCGCACAACGACCGGATCCGGCGCACGACCTCGAGCGGCTACCGCTTCGAGCGGCTGACCGAGCTGCTCAAGGCCCCGGGCACCTTCGAGCCCGAGGACGCCGTGTCGATCCTCCGCGACCGCCGGGGCCTCGACAACGCCGAGCTCGGCCTGGGCAACCGCAACGCCCTCGAGAACCTGCACACCACCCAGTCGGTGGTCGTCGACGCCACCTCCATGGTCCTGTGGGTCGCCGAGGGGCCGTCCAACCTCGGGCGCTACCGGGCCTTCGACCTGCGCCACCTGCTCGCGCGCCAGGGCAGCCGGCCCGCCGCGCTCGCGGACTTTGGCGCCGACCGCCTGCTCTACTCCGAGGAGTACCGCGACTACGGCGAGGCCCTCGAGGGCATCGACTACGCCCGCGAGCTCCTCGGCCTGGGCCGGCCCGAGGAGGCCCTCGCCGCGGCCCAGGTGTCTTTGGCCCTGGCCCCGGACATCGGCGAGCTGCATCGTTTGTTGGGCGACATCGAGCGCGAGCTCGAGCACCCCGACGAGGCCAAGGTCCACTACCGCCGCTACCTCGAGCTCGTCCCCGGGCGCCAGCGGGACCAAGAGCGCGTCAAGGGCATCATCGACGAGCTGGGCGGCTGAGCGCTGCTTTGCCCCCGCGGGCGTCTCGGACCGGGGGCGCTTCGTCGCTCCGCTCCTCCGCTTTGGCTTGGTCGGCAATGGGGTTCGTGCCTCTGCGGGGGCTTTCTTCGCCCCCTGAAGGGGGCGAGGGGTCGTTCACAGCCCTGGAGTCGGGGGGGCGTGGGGAGGAAGCACTGCGCGCTCCTTGTCGGCGGCTATCATGGGTCGTGAGCCGCAATCGACTGGCACTGCTCGCTGGCCTCGGCCTGGTCGCGTGCGCGACGAAGCCGGCACGGTCCACGCCTGAACCTGCCCCTGCCGACACCTCGAACGAGGTGAGCGCGGAGGACGAGGGCGAGATCACCGACACCCCCGCGAGCACCGAGGGCGTCGTCCACTACGCCCACCCCGAATTCGGCGCGAAGGTCGAGACCTGGCTGGCCCTCGGCGAGGGCGCCCCCGGCGAGGCGCCCCTCGTGGTCGCCTACGCCGACGGCTCCGTGCGTTTGTGGGACGTCGCTGCCGCCCGAGCCTCCGACCCGGTCGAGCCTTTCCCGGGCGCCAGCCCCTTCATGGCGACCTCTGTCAGCGCCATGTGCGAGAGCGCCGCGGGCGTCGTCGTGGCCAGCTACGACGGCGCGCTCACCCGGCTGCGCGTCGACGGGGACAGCCTCGCCCTCGAAGCCCCGCGGATCGCCAACGATTGGTGCGGGGAGGAGGCGTGCGAGATCGACGAGCTGGTCTGCAACCGGGGCTCCGAGCGCGTCGCCGTGCTGCTCTACGAGGGCGGCGCGCGGGTCTTCGACGGCCTCGAGCGCGTCGAGGATGCGCGCAGCGTGGACGATGTTGGCGGCGTGGCGCTCTCGCCCACCCGAGACGAGCTCGTCCTCGCTCGCAGGCGGAAAGGAGACGACGACCACGCCTACGACTTCGTGCGCGTCGCCGCGCCCATGGACCCCAAGACCGCCCTCGCCCGCGACGGCCAGCGCCTCGACTGCGAGCTGTCCGACGCCGTCTACGGCGGGGCCGTGCTGGCCTTTTCGAGCGACGGGGCCCAGCTCGTCGTGGGCCGCAATACGGACGGCTTCCCGGGCAAGCTGTGCGCCTTTGGCTTCGACGGCGCGGGCAAGCTGACGAAGCGGCGCGAGCTCGCGGTCAGCATCCCCGACGCCGACTGCGACTACTGCTCGTTCACCACGATCGACGCCCTGCGCTTCGTCGACGGGCCCAAAGGCGCTCCCGCGCTCGAGGCGGAGGTCGACGGCGGCTGGTCGGGCAAGGACGACTACGTCGAGTACGAGGGCGTGCTGACCTGGCGACTCGACGCCGCGGGGACGACCAAGGCGCCCCTCGAGCCCGCGCTGCGCGAGGCCGAGGACGCCCACCCTTCCCCCTACGTCAGCGAGGGCTCGCGCGTCCTGGTCACGCCCAAGGGCGCGTCGACGCAGAGCCTCCCGAACTGGGGGTCCGAGGACGCGCGAGCCTACTCCTGGATCCACGCGATGAGCCTGAGCGAGGGCGCCGAGGGTCCCGTCCTCTACCTCAGCCGCGGCGCGGACGAGCTCGTCGAGTACGGCGCCAGCGACCCCAAGCCGCGCCAACGCTGGGCCTTCGACTACGGCACCGAGCTCGCCCCGGACGCCCTGGCCGTGTCCAGCGACGGCGCCCACGCGCTGATCGGCGTCCCGCCTCTGTTCGAAGAAGGCCACGACGAGTGCGGGCCCCACGACGCCGCCCCCGGGGCCTTCTTCCACGCGCGCCTGAGCCCCGAGTCCGAGCTGCGCGAGCTCGACCGGCACCTCGAGCGTGGACACGTCCCGCTGGCTTTTGTCCCCGACACCCACACCGCCGTGGTCTGCTCCGCCACCTACGACCTGAGCGAGCACTGGTCCAACTGCAGCGATCCTTCGCCGCCGCGGACCAGCGAGCTCGCGTACATGGACCTCGACGAAGGCACCCGCGAGCTGCTCCCGGTCCGCCTCGGCACCTGCCCCCACCGCAACGCCCTCGCCCTCGACGCTGGCGAGAGCGGCCCCCGGCTCGCCGTGCTCCACCTGAGCGACGACGACGAGGACCACGACTGGGGGTGGGGGCCGTTCTCGGTCGAGGTCGTGGCCATCGACACGGGCGCGCCGATCTACCGTCAGGACCCCAAGGACGCCCGCGAGCTCGACGACTACGCCCTGTCCGAGGACGGCCGCCGCCTCGCCCTGCTCAGCGATGGGCGCGTGACGGTGATCGAGGTCGACACGGGCGAGAGCCTCGGGGTCATCGAGCCCGGGGGCTTCCGCGTCCTGGGCGTGTCCGTGGCCCCCGACGGTTCGCGGATCCTTGGCAGCGGTCCGGGCGGACTACTGCTCCAGGCCACCGTCGGCGAGGCGAGCTTTGGCGCGCCCGCGAAGCTGCACCGAGGTACGGTCCTCGACACGCGCTTCGCCTCAGACGGCAGCTACTTCGCCGCGAGCAGGGACCGATCGGCCTCACACTGGCCGGCGCCCTAGCAGTAGTGCTCTGGGTAGTGAATCGAGAAGTCGTCGCCGAAGATGACCGCCCGCGGCAGGTAGGTGCCGGCGTAACTGAAGCCGCCCTCCCACACCTGCGCCGTCGCGTAGGGGCTGGACGTCCCCGAAAGATCGATCGAGACGGCCTGGTTTCGCTTGGGCGCCAGCGCGGTCAACAGCGCCTCGAAGGCAGGCAGCGAGGCCTGCAGTTCGGTCTGGACCGCGCCGTAGGGCGCGTCGCTCGGATAGTAAACGCGGGCCATGGCCGTGCCTACCTTGAGCCGTCGTGGACGACGCCACGCCCTCCCTGCCCCACGTCCACGACTCCGCGCCCTTCGAGGATCGCCAGGTACTCGCGGACGACGGGGTCGAGGCCCTCGAAGATCGCCCGGGAGATCAGCGCGTGGCCGATCGAGACCTCGTCGAGGTGCGGCAGCGTGGCGAACAGGCCGAGGTTGGCCAGGTCGAGGTCGTGGCCCGCGTTGACCCCCAGCCCCCGCTGGTGGGCGTGCTCGGCCGCGCGCACGTAGCGGGCGAAGCTGGCCCTGGCCGCCTCTTCGCCGGCCTCGAAGGCGCGGGCGTAGGGCTCGGTGTAGAGCTCGACGCGGTCAGCCCCGAGCTCGGCGGCCCAGTCGATGGCGGCGCTCTCGGCCTCGACGAACAGGCTCACGCGGATGCCCGCGCCCTTGAGCTGGGCGATGACCGGCTCGAGCAGCTCGCGGTCGCGCTGGGGGATCCAGCCGGCCTCGCTGGTGATCTCGCCGGGGCGCACCGGGACCAGCGTGCACTGGTCGGGCTCGACCTCGAGCACCCGCTTCATGAGCGCCGGCCGGGGGTCGCCCTCGATGTTGAACTCGACGCGGTCGCGGTGCGGCGCGAGGAAGCTGGCGACGTCGCCGATGTCCGCGGCGGTGATGTGGCGCTCGTCTTCCCGCGGGTGGATCGTGATGCCCGGCGCGCCCGCTTCGACGCACACCCGGCAGGCTTCGACCACGCTTGGCACGCTTCCTCCCCGGGAATTGCGGACGGTAGCGACCTTGTTGACGTTGACGCTCAGGCGAACCACGAGGGACTTCTTACCCGCTCTCGGCCTCGCCGTCATCGCCACGCCCGGGCTGCGATTGCGGTGTGTTCGAGTTGTCCGGTTCGGACTGGGGAGTCTCGACTTCGGGCTTGGGAGTCTCGACTTCGGGCTCGGGCCTCGCCTTGGGGTCGACTCCGCTGTCACCGGGGGGCGGCTCGCCGCGGAGCCGGGCCAGGCGCTGCTCCGCCCGCCCCTCCCAGCCGTAGCGCGTCGAGTGGACGTAGCGGCGGCCGTCACCCCGCCCCAGGTGATCGCGGAGCCGCTCGGGCAAGTGGCTGCGGTGGCGCGGATCGACGTTGCCCTCGAGGTCGTGGGGGTAGCGGTAGCCGCTGCCGTAGCCAGCCTGCTTCATCAGCTTGGTGACCGCGTTGCGGATCTCCATGGGCACGGGCAGCGGCCCCCGGCGGCGGACCTCCTTGCGCGCGGCGAAGTAGGCCTTGATGGTCGCGTTGCTCTTGGGCGCGAGCGAGAGGAATACGGCCGCCTGGCTCAGGGGCAAGACGGCCTCGGGCATGCCGACGAAGCGGGCCGCGTCGGCGCAGGACTGGGCGACGACGATGGCCTGGGGCTCGGCGTTGCCGACGTCCTCGGCCGCGAAGATCACCAGGCGGCGGGCGACGAACTCGAGGGGCTCGCCGGCCTCGAGCATGCGCGCCATCCAGTACACGGCCGCGTCGGGATCGCTGGCGCGCATGCTCTTGATGAACGCAGACGCAATGTTGTAGTGCTCCTCGCCGTCCCGGTCGTAGCGCAGGTGCGACTGGCCGAGGGCCTCGGCGACGAGCTCGGGGCTCAGCTCCCGGGCGGTCCCTTCCTCCCCTTCCCCAGCGTCTGGGTCGGCGTCCGGGACCAGATCGACGGCGAGCTCGAGGCTGTTGAGGGCCCGCCGCGCGTCGCCCTGAGACGCCAGCGCGATGGCCCCGAGCAAGCGGTCGCTGGCCTGGACCTGGCGCCGGCCGAGGCCGCGCTCGTCGTGCTCGAGGGCCGCCCGCAAGATGTCCACGAGCTGCGGGATGCCCAGAGCGCGCAGCTGCACGACCCGCGCGCGGCTGAGCAAGGCCGCGTTGACCTCGAAGCTCGGGTTCTCCGTGGTCGCGCCGATCAGCGTGCACACGCCGGCCTCGACGTGGGGCAGCAGGGCGTCTTGCTGGGCTTTGTTAAAGCGGTGGATCTCATCGACGAAGAGCAGGGTCGCCCGGCCCTGGTAGTCCCGGCGCTCGCGGGCTCGCTCGACGGCCTTGCGCAGGTCCTTGACCCCCGCGTCGGTGGCCGAGAGGGTGTCGAAGTGGGCGCCGGTGCGCGACGCGATGATCCGCGCCAGCGTCGTCTTGCCCGTGCCCGGCGGGCCCCAGAAGATCATGCTCGGGATGCGGTCGCTCTCGACGACGCGTCGGAGCAGGCGCCCGGGTCCCGTGAGGTGCTCTTGGCCCACGTAGCCGTCGAGGTCCCGGGGCCGCATGCGCTCGGCCAGGGGCACCAGCGCCGGGTCGCTGCGGCGGGCGTGGCTGAACAGGTCCTCGTCGCGGGCGGACATCGGCGCCCGGAGGCTACTCTGCGCGCTGGGAGGGAGCCAAGTGAGCGACAACGGGGCGCGAAGAGCCCGCTTTCAGACCTGCCTCACGCACCCCAGACGCGCTTGTAAGCGCCCAGTTGCGCCGCTACGCTGCGCGCCATGCTCCGCTCTCGCCTCCTCCGGGGTCTTCGTCTCGCGCTCCCCATGGCCGCTCTGTTGTTCGTGGCCCCCCCGATGTCCGGGTGCAAGAAGGCCAACCTCGTCGAGCTCGAGGTCCCCGCCAGCGGCGTCGAGCTGCGCTACGACCTCCAGCCCGGGGCCACCTTCGACGGCAAGATCCTGCGGCGGGAGACCCTCTCGTCTCGCGGCCAGCAGCTCAACCGCTCCCTGAGCTTCACGGTCCAGCTGGTCGTCCGCGGCCTCGACGAGAAGGGCAACGCCCTGGTCGCGGCGACCATCGCCAACATCGACATCGACTGGGTCGTGCCCGGCATGCCGATGTCCATGGACGAGTTCGCCCAAAAGTCCAAGCAGCGCCTCGAGGGGGCGACGATCCGCTTCTTCGTCGAGCCCAGCGGCCGCGTGTTCGACGTGCCCTCCGCCCCTCCGGAGCTGTCCGACCCCGAGGCCCAGGTGCTCGACTCCGTGCTCGAGGGCCTGACCTCTGCGTTTTTTGTCGTCCCGGAGGAGAAGCTCGCCGGCGGCGGCACCTGGGAGAACAGCGACACCCGCGGGCGCGAGGGCAAGCTCGGCAAGTACATCGTCGAGACCAACCGCGGCGCCCTCGAGGGCATGTTCGAGGACACCGAGGCCAACTTCTCCTTCGCCCAGCTGGGCATCGAGCGCGACCGCACCGAGACGACCACGACCAAGGACGGGTCCAGCGAGATCCGCGTGCGCGAGACGACCACGGTGCAGTTCGACACCGGCGCCAACTACCTGCGCTCGCTCGAGAGCAAGATGACCCGGACCCAGGGTCCCACGGTGACCACGGTGCGCTTCCAGGCCGACTGGGAGCGCGGAGCCTCCTCGCCGGTGGCCGCGGACATGGGCGGCGGCGACGCGCCCCCGGCCGACGCGGGTGCGGGGGACGCCGCGGCCAACGGCGACGCCAGCGTCCAGCGCATCGACGACCCCTGCAGCGACGACTACGTCGGCCCCGACGACTGCCTGGACCCCTGCAGCGTCAACTACATGGGCGAAGAGGCGTGCGAGAAGGCCGAGGACGGAGCCGGCGAGGCGCCTGCCGAGGGAGCCCCGGCCGAAGACGCCGCGGCGCCGGCCGAGTAGCCCTCGCTAGCCCTGCTCGCCTTCGGGAGCCGCCTCTGCGGCTCCCTTTTTTTCGTCCTTGGCCCGGGCCTTCACGCTCAGATCGAGGCGCTCGCCGTCCCGGCGCAGCTCCAGGCGGACGCTCTGCCCCGCGCGCACGCGGCTGTTCGAGAGCTTCTGGGCCGCCGTGCCGGCGCCGAGGCTGGCCACGGACTCGCCGTCGATGGTCAGGACCTCGTCCCCGGGCACGACCCCGGCGTCCTCGGCCGCGCCGCCCACGTCGATGGAGCGGACCCACAGACGCACCGGCGCGGGCTTGCCCGGCTCGGCCGGCTCCGGATCGGGCTCCTCGTCGCTCGCCTCGAGGTCCGTCCCCGGCGGCCGCGGGCGCTCGTCCCAGGTCGCCGTGGTCACGCGCATGCCCAGGTCGCCGCGCTCGTCCCGGGGCACGGACTCGGTCTGCGTGCCCTTGACGGTGCCCAGGTCGAGGGTCTCCCCAGGCTCGAGCTCGAAGTCGACGACGGCCACGGCCGCGGCGCTGCCCAGGTCGATGTCCGGGTCCATGAAGGTCAGCGTGCCCTTGCCCGGCGGCACCTCGTCGATGACGAAGCGCCCGTCGTAGCCGGTCTTGGGCCCCTGCCCCGTCAGCAGGCCCATGCCCCCCTGCCCCCGCGAGGCGTTGCTCTCGGTGGTCATCAGCACGGCCATGCCGCGCAGGGCCTCGCCGTCGGCGGCGTTGATGAGCTCGCCCTCGAGGCTGCCCCAGGCGTCGAGCTGGAGCTCCACGCGCTCCCGGGAGCTCTCGCCGAGCTCGACCAGTGTCGTGGCCGAGCCGCCGTCGGCGGTGACGACGATCTCGTACTTGCCCGGGTCGAGGCGGTCGAAGCTGAACTCGCCCGAAGGATCGTTGACCCGGGTCGTGCGCGAGACCGAGCCGCTGAGCGCGACGGTGTACTTGGGCACGGCCTTGCCCTTGGCGAGCACCTTGCCGTCGAGGCCGCCGAGGGTCTCGAGGGTCAGGGTCACCCGCGTGCCCACGCCGACGCCGGGCGAGACCCCGTCCTGCGTGGCCCGGGCGCCGCCCCGCTCGCCCTCGGCGACGAGGTTGTAGGCGCGATCGCGGCGCAGCTCGGTGATCACGAAGAAGCCGTTTTCGTCGGTCAGCACCGGCGGCTCGGCGAAGTAGGCCGACTGCGTCCAGTCCCGGCGATCGGCCCGCTCCTTCTCGGGGGTCACGCCCTCGACGGTCTCGGTCTCCTCTTGGCCCGGGCGCATGGCGGCCATGAAGGCGTCGGAGCTGACGTCGAGGGCCGCGGTCACGAAGGCGTCGGGCACCGGGACGCCGTCGGCGTCGACGACCTGGCCCTCGATGAGCCCGTCCCGGGGCGACACGCGCAGCTCGAGGAAGGTGTCGTTGACGGTGTCCTCGATGTTCAGCTCGAGGGGCTGGACCTCCTCGTCCTCGCCGCTGCCCTTGGGCTCGGGGCCGGCCCCGGGCGCCCAGCTCATCGCCCGGCCCTTGCTGTCCTTGACGATGACCAGGTGCTTGCCCGGGTCGAGGCCGCGCACGGAGTAGCGCCCGTCCTCGCCCGTGGGCGCAGCGCCCGTCTCCGGACCGCCGAAGTTCATCTGGATGTCGCCGGGGCCCTCGGGGTCCGCCGGGGTCACCGAGACCGTCACGCCGGCCTGGGGCGCGCCGGTGGAGTCGAGCACCGTCCCGGCCACCGTGGCGCCCTTTTCCATGGCCACGGTCACGCCCTCGAGGTCCTCGCCGCCGAGTTTGACCTCGAGCTCGCCCTTGTAGCCGTCGTCGCTCTCGGCGGTCAGGGTCAGGGGGCGGCCGCCGCTGAGGCCCCCGCCCGGGGTCAGCGGCCCGAGCTCGAACTCGCCGTTTTCGTCGGCGATGGCCCAGGCCATGCCGTCGGCCATCATCCCGCCGAGGTTGCCCAAGCTGGCCTCCTCGGGGTTGGGGCGCAACGCGATGCGGGCCTGCCGAGGCGGCTCCACACGACCCCGGATGCGCACGCCGGTGTCGAGCTCGATGAGCAGATCGGTGATGTCCGAGTCCTGGACCACGGCCGTCGCCCCGGTCAGGGTCAGCAGGTTCTCCTCCCCGACCGCGCCGACTTGGAAGGTGCCCGTGGGCACGCCGAGGATCTCGAAGTAGCCGTCGCTGCTCGTCGGCGCCGTGGCCACGAGCAGCGCGGGCGGCTGGAGCTGCCACGCCCCCACGAGCACGCCCTCGATGGCGCCCTCGGGGTCGCCATCGGGGACCACGAAGCCCGAGAGGGTGTAGGCGCGGTCGACCCACAGCTCGACGCCGGACACGGGCTCGCCGATGCCCACGGCGACCTCGACGGGGCTGGTCGTCGCGTAGCCGGCCGCCGCCGCCGAGATCTTGACCACCCCCGAGCGCAGGCCCCGGAGGCGGAAGCGGCCGGCGTCGTCGGTCACGACCACCGAGCCGTCGAGGCTGATGTTGGTCGTGAACCCGCCCATGCCGCCCATGCGCGAGTCGGCGAAGGTCACCCGCGCGCCGGCGACGGGCTTGCCCCCTTCGGCGCCCTCGGCCCGGGCGAGCACGACCCCCTCGATGGTCCCGCCGGGGACCAGGCGGAAGTCCTCGGTCCGCGCGGCGTCGAGGACCTCCGTCAGCCGGACGTCGCCGACATAGTCCGCGTGCAGCGTGGACATGGCGTAGCGGCCGTTGGCCACGGACACGGAGTAGCGCCCCTCCTCGTCGCTGATGACGGCCAGGGGCACCTGGCGAAAGCCAAAGTTGGCCCCGCCGGCCTCTTGGATCTGCACGAGCACGCCCTCGATGGGGCCGCCGTCGATGTCCGAGATGGTCCCCGAGATCGGGTTGCCGCCCGCGCGCAGGGCCAGGTCGAAGGTGCGCGCGGCGTCCTTGGCCTTGGGCCCGAACACCTGCACGTCCGCGCGCTGTCCGGGCAGGAAGCCGTCAGCCGTGGCAGAGAGCAGGTAGCGCCCGGGCAGCACGGCGTCGAGCTGCCAGCCGCCGTTGGCGTCCGTCACGACCATGAGCGGCTGCGAGGGCTCACCGGCCTCGGGCGCCTGGCCGCGGAACACCCCCTTGCGCGAGAGCAGGACCACCGCGCCCTCGATGCCCTCGCCGTCGTCGGCCCGGGTCACGCGGCCGCCGATGCTCGCTGGCGCCTCGAAGTCGAGGCCATCGGCGGACGAGCGAAGCGCCCGCTTGCGGCGCAGGGCCTCCGCGGGATCCACGGTCTGCGCGACCTCCTCGTCGGCGTCCTCGGGGCCCTCACTGCCCCTTTGCTTCCACAGCAGGGCCGCCGCGATCACCACGGCCAGGACAATCCCGCCGATCACGGCCCACTTCATCGTCGAGGAGTTGCGCTCGGTCATCCTTCGCTCGCAGCAGCGCCATCCTCGCATGTCACGAGGACGCGGCGCTCCCTAGAGCGTGTCGCTCGGCTGCGTTTTGTCTCAGAGGGGTCGTCGAGGAACGCGCTTGGACAGGCCGCAGGTGACCTCGTAGGGGATCAGCTGGGCCCAATCGGCGAGCTCGTAGAGGTCGATGCGTTCCCGCCCCTGGGTCCCCATCAAGGTCACCCGCTCGCCTTCCCGGGCGTCCGGCAGCTCGGTGACGTCGACCATGGACAGGTCCATGGTGATGTTGCCGACGACGGGGCAGCGATGCCCGCGGATCAGCATCTGCGCCCGGCCGCTCATGGTCCGCGGGTAGCCGTCGCCGTAGCCCACGGGCACGATGCCGAGGCGAGAGGGCCGATCGAGGACCTGGCGGTGGCCGTAGGACACGGCCGTGCCCGCCGGCAGCTCGCGGATCCCCAGCAAGCGCGAGTGCACCCCCATGGCCATGCGCAGCTCGGGGAGCTCGACCGCCCGACTCGAGCCCGCGCCGTAGAGCGCGATGCCGGGTCGGACCATGTCGAGGTGGGCCTCGCTAAAGCGGACCAGGCCGGCGCTGTTGCACACGTGGCGGATCGAAGGGTGGATGCGCCGCTCGCCGAGGACGCGCAGGCAGGCCTGGAAGCGCTCGAGCTGGCGCGCGCTGGTCAGGGCGTCCTCCGCATCGTCGGCGCAGGCGAAGTGGGTCATGACCCCCTCGATGCGCAGCTCGCTGGCGGCGTGGGCCTGGTACCAGTCCAAGAGCGCGCCGAGGTCTTCCGGCAGCACGCCCAGGCGAGACATGCCCGTGTCGATCTTGATGTGCACCGGCAAGGTCGCCGCGCCGCTGCGGCGGACGGCCGAGGTGAGCAGCTGAAAGTGCTGCGGCGACCAGACCACCGGGGTCAGGGCGCCGTGGACGATGACGTCCTCCGAGCCCGGGTGGACGCCGCTGAGCACGAGCACCGGCGCCCGGACGCCGTGCTGGCGCAGCTCGACGCCCTCTTCCACCAAGGACACCGCCAGGCCCCAGGCGCCGGCGTCGACGAAGGCCCGGGCGCTCTCGACGGCCCCGTGGCCGTAGCCGTCAGCCTTGACCACCGCGAGCACCCGGCAGCGCTCCCCGACGTGGGCCTGGACCGTGCGCAGGTTGTGGGCCAGGGCGCCCTCGTCCACGGACGCCCAGGTCGGGCGGACCTCGACGCTGCGTGGTTGGCGACGCTCCCGAGAGCGGCGCTCGGGGCCGGTGTAGGCCAGGGCCTTGGGCTGGGGCTGAGAGTTGCTCACGGGCGGCTGACCGGGACAGAGTAAACAATCGTTGGTCTCGGTACAGGAGTCCGGAGACGAGCGGAGGGAGTTCACGCCGAAGGGCACGGCGCCCGGACGCACCGGGCCCTGCGATGCTTCCCACCGCGCGGACCTTGGCGGACCTGTGCGACACTCGCCGTTGGCCACTTGGGGTCCTTGGGCGATGTCGAACACCAGCACTTTCCGTTGTCTCGGGCCCCTCGCCCTGCCCCTGCTCCTCGCTCTCGGCGCGTGCCCTGCGGGCTCCGGCGACGACGGTGGATCCGAAGACGCCGCGGACGAGGCCGGCGAGACGGGCACGACCTTGCCGGACGGGACCCACTGCGCCGCCGGCTACACCTGCTGGCCCGACCCCGCCGAGGAGGTCGTGTGGGTCATGAAGGACGACGGCAACGTCAACGGGCCGACCTGCAAGTCCGTGTGCGAGGGCGCCCTCGGGGAGAACTGTGCCTTCAACGCTTGCGACGCCGGGCGCCCCGTCGCCTACCCCGACATGGCCAGCTTCACCCCCGTCGCCGAGGGCCTCGGCTTCGCCTGCAAGCCCGGGGGCTGCTGGGACTCCGTCGCGCCCTCCGAGGGCCTCTACCTGGTCTCGATCGACACCGACGAAGAGGGCGCGAAGAGCTGCTACTTCCCGACCGAGACCGAGCAGCGCTGCGACACCCACCCCGGCAACGCCAACTGCTTTGGCGAGCGCTACTCGGCCGTGTGCCCCTGCGTCCCCAAGCCCCTCGACGAGGCCTGCGAGTGGGAGTGCCCGCCCAACCACACCACGCAGGCGACCTGGAAGACCGAGGGCAGCAGCTGCGTCGAGCGCATCAACTACTGGCGCAAGCGGGCCTGCGAGGAGGGCTGGGTCGAGTGCCCGCCCGCCGGCCTCCCGCCCATGGTCGAGTGCACCGCTTGCCACGAGTGCGCCAACTCGGAGGCCCAGTACGACTCGCAAAACGGCGCCCACGCGTCCTTTGGCCGGTGCGGCGAGCACGTCCAGGGTGAGGGCGGCGGGGCGACCTGCGCGGACGTCATCGACGCCTTCATCAGCGAGCGCGCCCCCGACGAGAACGGGGTCATGCGCTGCCAGGGCCACTGCGGGCCGATCGTCGCCGCGGGCTGCCAGACCTTCTTTTGGGGCAAGGCCCAGGACTCCAACTTCCACACCCTCAACTGGCGCTCGTGCAACGTGGACACCTGCCAGAGCTACTGCGACGAGCACCCCGGGGAGTGCTTCACCCACGAGAGCTCGCCCGCGCTGACCTGCGACGACCCGGGCGTGGACGCCGAGCCCAACCCGGACATCGCCGCCTGCGGCTGACTCGACCTGACTCAACCAATTCAAACGACGGCCAGCGCGGACGCGGACCGTCGAGTGCGGTGGAGGGCCAGGCTCAGCTCAGGGCGCGGCGCTGTTGCCCATCAGGGTCTCGCCGAGGATCATCCGGCGACCGCTCGAGCTGAGCAGGCCGTTGCGAGCCATGGCGCTGAGGGTGCGCGACACGGTCTCGCGGCACGAGCCGACCATGCGGGCGAGCTCGGACTGGGTCGGGACCGGGGCGAGGATCCAGCCCTCGTCCGCCGGCGAGTGCCGGCCCTGGCGCTTGGCGAGGCGGACGAGGGTCCGGCGCAGGCGCTCTTCGACGTCGCACAGGGCCAGGCCGCTGGCCACGGACTCGACCTCGCTGAGCTTCTCGCTCATCAGCTTCATCAAGCGCACGAGGGTGTTGGAGTCCCGGCGCAGGTGGGCCGAGAGCACGTCGGCGGGGATGCGGGCGATGTCCGTGGCGACCGCGGTCACGGCGGTGGTCGAAGCGCCGACGCCCTCGACGGCGCAGGACTCGCCGAACACGTCACCCGGCCCGAGGGAGGTCAGGATCAGGTCGCGGCCTCCGTCGGCGGCGCGGACCAGGTTCACCCGGCCGCGGAGCACGACGTAGAGCCCGTCGGGCTGCTGGCTCTCTCGAATGATGACCGTCTGGCTGGGCTTGCGGGAGCGCACGACGCTCCGGGCGAGGACCTCGATCTCCTCGTTGCGCGCGGCGGTGAACGGCTCGATGCAGGCGAGCATGTCTTCGACGGACATGCGTTCGAGGGGGATGGACGGGCGGCGGCTCTCCATACGCCGGTGATACAGAGCACAGACCGTGCCAGGACAGCGGACGCCTGCATCTAGACCTAAGTCGTTGAAATCATTACATGGTCGTTTTTGCCCCACCCGACCCAGGATTGGAGATCGGCTGTTGTATGCACGCCACAGGTGGTGGGGACGAGCAACTGTGCCCTGTGATGCACGCCACGGCGTGCTGGCCCGTACACGTAGCGCCCGGCCCGCATCCTGCATTGGCTTTCGTCATCGAGGGTCAAGCGTTGCCTGCGAGCAGCGATCGTCTCAGGTCTGGTCAACCCGCTCGCCGGAGAGTGCGCGGACCGGCTCCCTCCGCTCACCCCAGGCGCGCGCTTTCGAGTAGGGTTCCGCCCGTGCCGACGATCGTCCTGAACGGAGATCCACGCCCCACCCGCGACGGGCAGACCGTCGCCGAGCTCATCGCCGAGCTCGGCCTCGACAGCCGGCAGGTGGCCGTGGAGCGCAACCGCGAGGTCGTGCCCCGAGCCGAGCATGGCCAGACCCTGCTCCTCGACGGCGACCAGCTCGAGATCGTGACCTTCGTCGGCGGAGGCTGAGCCCACATGACCGAGCAACGAGACACCCCCCCGACGTCGACCTGGAAGCTGGCTGGCCGCGACCTGAGCTCGCGCCTGATCGTCGGCACCGGCAAGTACGAGGACGCCGAGGAGACCAAGGCCGCGCTCGCGGCGAGCGGCGCCGAGATCGTGACCGTGGCCCTGCGCCGGGTCGACCTGAAGGCCAAGGACAACCTGCTGAGCTGGATCGACCGCGATCGCTACACCCTGCTGCCCAACACCGCGGGCTGCTACACCGCCGACGAGGCCGTCCGGACCCTGCGCCTGGCTCGGGAGCTGGGCATCGCCGACATCGTCAAGCTCGAGGTCATCGGCGACCCCACGACCCTGCTGCCCGACAACGAGCAGACCCTCGTCGCCGCCAAGATGCTGATCGACGAGGGCTTCACCGTGCTCCCCTACTGCTCGGCGGATCCCATCGTGTGCCGCAAGCTCGAGGAGATCGGCTGCGCGGCGGTCATGCCCCTGGCCGCGCCCATCGGCTCGGGCCTGGGCATCCGTGACCCGCACAACCTCGAGCTGATCATCGAGGCAGCCAACGTCCCGGTGATCGTCGACGCCGGCGTGGGCACGGCCTCCGACGCGGCCGTCGCCATGGAGCTCGGCTGCGACGGCGTGCTCATGAACACCGCCATCGCCGCGGCCAAGGACCCGATCAAGATGGCGAACGCCATGCGCCTGGGCATCCAGGCCGGGCGCCTCGCCTTCGAAGCGGGACGGATGCCCAAGCGTCGCCACGCCCACGCCTCGAGCCCGACCATCGGGCTCATCGAGTAGCGCGCGCCGATGACCGCCGCGGTCCCCTTCCGGATCCTGGCGATCACCCCGCCGAGGCCTGACCCCGACGCCTTCACGCCGGCGCGGGTTCGGGCCCTCGTCGACGCGTGGCGACCGATGCTCCCGGGTGCCGGTGGGCCCGGGCTCGCGCTGCTGCTGCGGGAACCCGGCGCGAGTCTGGAGCGGACGCTGGCAATTTCGGAGACCCTTCGGGGCGCTGCCGCAGACGCGAACATTCCCGTCCTGACCTCGATTCATCCCAGTGATCTCGAGGGGTTGAGCGCCACTCCTCGAGTGACGCTCGAAGGGCTGCGAGGGGTTCAGCTCAAGGCCGACGCCGAGCCTCGAGCCGTCGCGCGAGCCCGGAAGCTCGGGCTCACAGCATCTTCTTGGTGGGTCGGACGCTCGTGTCACGGCGCGCCTCCCGAGCAGCTCGGCGCCGCCGACTACGAGTGCTTCGCCCCGGTATTCACGCCGCGCACCAAACAGCTCGGGGTCGACAAGCAGGCCGCGGGCCTCGACGCCCTGCGCCCCTGGGTCGCTCGGGGCGTGCCCGTGTTCGCCCTGGGCGGCCTGACACCCGACAACGCCACCCGCTGCCTGAGCGCCGGAGCCCACGGCGTCGCCGGAATCAGCCTCTTCTTTGGCGATGCGGGCCTCGTTGCCGACAATGCCGCGCAGTTGTGCGCCGCGTTTCGGCGCGCACCCGCCCGCCATGCTGCGCCGCCGTGACGAACAGGAGGACGAGGACCAGCTGTCCTGGCGCGAGCGTCGAGCCGCGCGCAAGGCCGCCGAGCGCCCGCTCTCGGCTCGCGTCGCCCTGGCCGTGCTCATGGGCGGCGCAGGCTTGGTCGCCGTCCGGGCCCTCGTCGCCACGCTGATTCAGATCCACGGCGACGGCATGGCACCGACGATCCTCGACGGCGAGTCCGTCGTCATGACCCGAGGAGCCTGGGGCATCGAGGCCGGCGACATCGTCGTCTACGACCCCGCGCCCCCGACCCTGCCCCCCGAAGAGTCTGAGCCTGGGCCCGAGACCTTCGAGCCCCCGCGCCCCGGCCACAACGACGCCCCCGAGGGCAGCCGCGAAGGTGGAGCCGTGGTCGATCGTCGCCAGGCGCCCCGCGGTGAGCTGCGCAACACCGCCGTGGTCGACGTCGACGAGGTCGAGAGCAACTGGGAGCGCGTCCAGGGGCGCCACGAGAAGACGCGCGCGCGCAACTTCCGGGTTGGCCGAGTGCTCGCCGTCCCCGGCGACACCGTGACCTTCCACGCCCCCGACGCCGCCCTCGGCCTGATCGTCAACGGCCGCGCCCTCGGGCAGAAGCTCGACGACCCGATCCGCCTCGTCCTCGCCGGCCGCCCGGCCCCGGGCGAGGACAGCGTCGACGTCACCAAGCCCCGCATGCGCGCCCTGGCCTGGGAGACCCTCGGCGACAGCCGCTACCCGGTGCTGGTCAGCACCGACACGCCCGAGTGGTCCGGCATGGCCCTCCCCCGCGACCTCGGACCCATCGAGATCGAGGCCGACGGCTACCTCATCCTCGCCGACAACCGCGACGAAGGCGCGTGCTGTGACAGCCGCGAGCTCGGCTGGATCGCCCCCGAGCAGCTCCGCGGTGAGATCGTCCTGCGCCTGGCCGGGGATCCCAGCGCTTCCCCCGACAGCGACCCCCGCTCCCGCGGCCTGGCCTGGCTGCCCTGAGCCACAGCGCCTCCGGGGCCGCCAAAATGGGGTTGCGCGGGGTGTGAGAGATTTCCCTTGGCCAAGGTTTGACCCGCGCGCCCGAGGGCACTAAAACCAGCGCCCCGACTCCCCGCTTTCGCCCAGATAGCTCAGTTGGTAGAGCAGCGGTTTCGTAAACCGCAGGTCGCAGGTTCAAGTCCTGTTCTGGGCTCCCGAGAGGCCGCTAGGTTCACCCTGGCGGCCTCTTCTGATCGACGGGCATCACAGGCTCCCGAGGTCTGGCTCCGACCCCTTGGCCCCGCGAGCTCCTCCTCGAACAGATTGGGAGCCTTGTCCCGATGCTCCCGCTCCGAGATCGAGCGCTTCGCCTGCTCGACGGCGTCCAAAAAACAGCCGGCAATTCGGCCATCGTCATCGACGGCTGCGTAGTGCTCGAAGGCCTCGGTGACGTCGCGCTCTGCCGCTCTGAGCATGCGCACGCGCATGTTCAGCCGCTTCGTTGCTCGTGCGAGCGGCCAACCCGGGCACGCAGCCGTGCCATCACGTCGTCGAAGTCCACGAGGGTCTCCTCGCCGCGCTCGAGCGCTTCCCTTCGCCGTTGGACCTCCGCGAGCCAGGCCGTACGGAGCTCGTTGGGCGATGAACCGTCGCCGATGCTGTCCGCGAGGATGGCGGCAATCTGGGCCCGCTCGTGCTCAGGCAGCTCCAGGGCGGCGTCCAGGATCTGGCTGGCTTCGTCGGTCATGCCTGCCAGTGTAGCGCGCTCGGGCCCTCCAAGACGCGGGCTCACCCCCTTGCGAAGGGTAGACGCGCGAACCTCCGATGGAGCCGTCAGACCGCGCGGACCTGACCCCGATGCTCGGGGAACAGTTCGAACTTCGATGGACATGCATCGACGCTAGCGCCACGACATCCCAGAGGCCACCAACGCCGCTGGCCGCTGTCCCGTCAACGGGCCGCCGGCCAGCTCCCGGGCCACCTCAGCTCTACTCTCTCGACGCCAGCGACTTCGGGCGCGGCCACAGTTCCGATCCACGACAAAACGAGAGCGCCCGCGGACAGCCGCGGGCGCTCGGACGCGAAACCGGTCGAGACCGACTACAGGTGCTGCTGGATGACCGTGTTGAACACGTTCATCTGGTCGAGGTCCTGCCAGTTCATGTCCTCGTCGATGAGCCAGAAGCTCGGGAACTGCATGAGCGGCAGGTGGGTGTAGTAGTTCTGCGCGTCGTCGGACACGACCCAGACCTTCTCCGGGCCGGGGTAGTTGTTGTCCCACGCGATGGCGTCGGCGTTGTTCGGCGGGCTCCCGCCCTCGTCCTCGGTGATGACCGTGACCCAGGCGAAGGTGTCGGCCTCGATCTCGGCGCGGAGGGGGTTGATGAGCACGTCCATGACGCCCTGGTTGCCGCCGAAGAGCTCGACGCAGAGGTTGTCCTGACCGCCGAGGCACAGCGACATCATCTGGCAGGGGCCACACCACACGGCGGAGGTGTCGATGAGGATCGGGACGCCCGCGTACTCGCAGATGTTGACGTCCTCACCGTACTGGTTCACGCCGCCGAAGTGGGGCGCGGGCGCACCCACGGCCGCCTGACCGCCCCAACCGGGGTCGGGGATGGCGCAATCCTCGGTGCCGGTCTCCCCCTCGGTGGTGGTGCCGTCGTCCGTCGTCCCGTCGTCCGTGGTGCCGTCGTCCGTCGTCCCGTCGTCCGTCGTCCCGTCGTCCGTCGTCCCGTCGTCCGTAGTGTCGTCGTCGGTCCCGACCTCGTCTTCACCACTGGTGGTGTCGTCAGCATCGTCGCCGTTGTCGTCCCCCGCGGTGTCCCCATCACCTGCGCTGTCGTCACCGTCGACGACCTCAACGGAGCACCCAGGCGCAAACGCAATCAGGGCAAAGGCGGACGCGAGGAGACTGAGGTTTCGGGGAAATGCTTGAATTTTCATGGGGAGAGTCGGCCTTTCGGTGCCAGCTTCGTTGGGTTCGGGCGTACTCTAGGGTTGTTTGGGGGGGAATGTAAAGAGAAGTCAGCTCGAGCGACACACATGAGAATTCCAACCCTCAATTTCGGCAAAAACCGCCGCATTCAGTGTTTCGAACGCCATTTTACTGGCACTGAACGGCGGATCCCTCCGCTGATTACCCCTCCCGGGAAGTGTGATGCGGGCCGGCGCCAGGTTCACTCGGCCCGATCGGTCCAGTTCTTCCAGGAGCAAGCCTGAGCCCAGTCCAAACCCGTACCGATCGGGCTCCCGGGGGGCGGCTCAACCACACGGGGGGCCGGCCGGCGGTCCCCCTCCGCCCGATCGAGCCACCGGCGCACCTGCCCTGCGAGGGCCTGCGCGCTCGCGTCGCGGGCACGCTCGAGCCGCGGGAGCAGCTCGACGAGCTTGGCCTCGCACGCGCCCGTGACCCGTGGGCTCGCCCCAGGGTCGCTGGCCAGGCCCACCAGCGCATCCACGAAGGCCCCCCGGGTGAGCTCGAGGAGCGCGCGGGTGCGGGCGCTGGCCGACGGCGGCGCGCGGCTCGGCCACGCCTTGGCCTCGATGCGGTCGAGGAGCTCGGCGAGGTCGAGGGTATCGGCCGCGCCGCTGCGGCTGGCTTGCAGCTCGAGGCGGTGGACCCGGCGGCGATCGAGGAGCTCCCCGAGGGTCATGTCCGCGGCGGCCCGAGCCAGCGCCAGGGCGTCGAAGTCTGGGCCCGCGTAGCTGGGGAGCGCGTCGATGTGCGCGTCGGGGGTCGGGCGCATGATCGCTTCCACCGAAGCGGGGACGTCGAGGACCGCGGGGTCGAGGGTTTCGAGGACCGCGTCGAGGGCCTCGCGCTGCTCGGGCCAGGGCACCGGACGGACGCCGCGCTCGAGCTGGGGGTCGAGCTCGAAGCGCTGGCCCCCGACGCGCTTGGCCGCCGCCTCGAGCTGGTAGCGGTGGAAGAAGTACAGCGGCGCCAGGGTGCGCTCGAGGTCCTTGGGCTGCGCGCCCTGGGTGAGGTTGTGGGGCCCAAAGCGGCCCAGGGCGTGGGCGCGGACGTCGAGGACCTCGCGCAGCTCGGCGACGGAGTCGCTGCCGTTGTCCCACAGCGCGCCCTCGGGGTGGGCGCTGCCCTGGGGGCGCGACTCGGGGTCGCTGAGGAAGACCATCCCAGCCGCCGCGGCGCGCTCGCGCAGCTCGGCGACGGCGGCCTCCCCTTCCCCGGGTTTCCACGCGCGGTAGAGGTACTCGAAGGCCAGCAGGTCCCACTCGCCGATGCCCTCGGCGTAGACCTGGCTCAGGTCGTAGCGCGCGTCGGGGCTCCCGGGCTCGCCGTCGAGGTGGATGCGCGGCGCCGGATAGTCCATGACCGAGGCGCGCCCGTAGGTGCTCGCGGCGAAGTTGTGGCGAAAGCCCAGGGTGTGCCCGACCTCGTGGGCCGCGAGCTGACGGATGCGCGCGAGCGCCAGCGAGACCGGATCGCCGCCGCCCTTGCCGATCTTGACGACCTTGGCCGGGTCGGCCTCGACCCCGAGCAGGGCCTCGAAGATGCGCCGATCCTGGCGCACGCGCTGCGAGCCCAGGGTGACGTTGCCCTTGATGATCTCGCCGGTCCGCGGGTCGTGGACGGCGTGGCCGTAGCTCCACCCCCGGGTCGAGCGGTGCACCCAGTTGATGACGTTGTAGCGGACGTCCATGGGGTCGACGCCCTCGGGCAGCAGCTCGACCCGGAAGCCGTCGGGGAAGCCCGCCGCCGCGAAGGCCTCGGCCCACCACGAGGCGCCCTCGATGAGCGCGCCGCGGATCGGCTCGGGGGTCCCGCGATCGACGTAGTAAACCAGCGGCTCCCCGGCGACCAGGCGGTGGCGCAGGGCGAGCTGCTGGGCCAGGGGGCGGTCGAGGGGCACGGAGAAGTCGAGGTGCTCGGTGATCAGCGCGCCCAGGTCCTCGACCGCCGCCCGCGGCTCGAAGCCCGGCGGCGGGAGGCGGACCAGCGAGACGTGCTGGCGCAGGCTCAGGCGCCCGGACTCGGGGCTGGTGGAGTCGGCCCAGCCCCTGCCCTCGTCGCTGGTGAAGGTCAGCGAGACCTCGAGCTCGACGTTGTCGGGGAAGGCCCGGAGCGCGCCGATCTCGACGAAGCTCTCGTCCTCGGCGAGGCGCCAGCGCCCCCCGTCGCGGCCGCTCAGCGAGGCCGCGACGCCGTGGAGGTCGCCGACGAGGAGGGGCTCGAGCTCGACGAGCACGCGCGGGCCAGGTTCGGACTTGGACGCCAGCTCGGACGGGTCTCGGGCGACCACCGGCAAGCTGGCGAGGATCGCCGTGGGAAAGGCCGCCGCCGTCGCGCGGCGCTCGTCGGGGCCGCCCGCCTCGGCGCGAAACTCCGTGTTGACCACCTCGGCGACCACGCGCGCGCCGACCAGGCGCAGACGCAGCAGGCGCACGCTCCCGAGCTCGCCGCGGTCGAGGCCGATGGGGTTGGCCCCGTGTCCGCGGGCGAGGCCCTCGACCAAGAGCAGCTCCATGCCCCCAGGCGCGCCGGCCTCGGCGACGTCGAGCTCGGCGTAGACCGCTCCGGCGTCGGTGTCGGTCCACAGCGGCACGAAGCCCTCGCTGCGCTCGGCGCCAGACTCGGCGACGAAGTCCTCGACGCTCGGGGAGGACTCGCGCGCGGCGGCGTCCTCCCCCGGAGACTCGCTGTCCGACTGCGAGCCGCCCGTACAACCCGCGCCCGCGCACAGGACCACGAACAACGCACGCTTGACGAAGGGGAGAGCTGCGGCTCCGCGGAGCATGGGCCAACGGTACCGCGCTTTGGACCCAGGGCGTGATCGATCCGCGCCGCTGAAGTGACTGTCAGAGCATGCGCTTGCCCCTTGCCTCCCAAACACCCGCGCGCCGCCGCCCCCTGAGCCTGGGCCTCGCCGCGGCGCTGTCCATGACCCTGCTCGCCGCCTGCTCCGACGACTCGGCCGCGGGCCTCGACGAGCTCGGCGACGAAGTCGGTGACGAATACGGCGACGAGTACGGCGGCGACGAGCTCGGCGACGAAGGCTTCGGTGAGGACGGGGCTGGCGACAGCGGCGGGGCAGAGGGCGGCGAGAACGAGGACGGCGGAGAGCCCATCGAGCCCGGCCAGCTCACCGGCGGCGAGTGGCGAGACCTCGACGACTGGGGCTTTTGGCTGGCCCTCGGCGAGCAGGCCTCGGCCTGGACGACGCAGTTCCACCACTGGGGCGTCGACACCTCCATGCGCATCCCGGTCCTGGCCCTCGTCGACGGCGAGCCGGCGGCCGACGTGGTCGTGCAGGTCCGCGACGGCCTCGACGACCTGCGCTGGACGGCGCGCACCAACAACGAGGGCGAGGCCGAGCTATGGCCCGCCTTCGACGGCGAGCTCCTCCAGCCGCCGCTGACCATCCTCGCCGACGGCCACAGCGTGGTCCTCGACACCCTCCCCGAGGTTGGCGCGAGCAACCCCGACCCCGTGGTCTTCGAGCTCGACGAGGACCCGGGCGCGACCGGCCTCGACCTGATGTTCGTCGTCGACACCACCGGGTCCATGGGCGACGAGCTGAGCTACCTCCAGGTCGAGCTCGAGGACGTCATCAACCGGGTCAGCAGCGACCTCGCCAACGACGTCGACCTGCGCCTGAGCGTGAACTTCTACCGCGACGAGGGCGACGACTACGTGGTCGAGCCCTTCCCCTTCACCGACGATCCCAGCGTGGCCCTGACCCAGCTCGCCGCCCAGAGCACGGACGGCGGCGGCGACTGGCCCGAGGCCGTCGACGCGGCCCTGGTCAACGCCGTCTACGAGCACCAGTGGCGCGACTCGGCCCGCGCGCGCCTGATGTTCCTGATCCTCGACGCCCCGCCGCACGACACGCCCCAGATCCGCGACGTGCTCACCAGCGCCACCGAGGACGCCGCCGCCCTCGGGGTGCGCGTCATCCCCGTGGCCGCCAGCGGCATCGACAAGCCCACGGAGTTCCTGCTGCGCAGCCTCGACATCGCCACGGGGGGCACCTACACCTTCCTCACCGACCACAGCGGCATCGGCGGATCACACCTGGAGCCGACGGTGGGCGAGTACAGCGTGGAGCTGTTCAACGACATGCTCGTCCGGCTGATCGTCGAGGCCATGCAATAGTGCGCAAGCACCTGCGCTCCTTGACAAGTGCCAGCGAATGCGGACGAATCGGTCCGTGGCATCGTTGACTCGCGACGACTACATCCGCAAGGGCGTCTGGAAAATCCTGTGGTCCCTCGCTGTCGTCTTTGTGATCCCCTGGACCCGGACCAAGGTGCGTAACTGGGGCCGGGTCCCGCGGCGCGGCGGGCTGCTCATCGTCGCCAATCACCCCTCGCCCTGGGACCCCATCGCGGTGCCCTGGGCGAGCATCCGCCAGGTCCACAACCTGGGCACGGACCAGCTCCTGCGCGTGCCCTACTTCGGCTGGATGATGCCCTACTTCTCGATGATCCCGTTCAAGAAGGGCATGCGGGATCCGGAGGCCCTCAAGGAGCTCAAGCGGCGCGTCGACAACGGCGACGCCGCGCTGATCTTCGCCGAGGGGGACCGGACCTGGACCGGGCGCTCCAACCCCCTCAAGCCGGGCATCGGCCGCATGGTCAAGCGCCTGGGCGTGCCGGTGGCTACGGTCTGCGTGGAGACCGGGCACATGAAGTGGCCGCGCTGGGCCAAGTACCCCCGGGCCGTCCCCCTCCAGCTGCGGGTCATCGACGTCACCGACTACCCCGAGGACATGAGCCCCGAGGCCATCACGGCCGACCTGGCGACCAAGATCAGCGTCGACCCCGAGGCCATCGAGCTGCCCCCGCGCAGCTTCGGCTTCCGCCTCGCCCACGGCCTGCCCAGCTTGCTGTGGGCCTGCCCGCACTGCTTCGCCGTGGGCGCCCTCCACGTCGCCAAGGACGACGACGACTGCATCGAATGCGGCGCCTGCTCGGCGCGCTGGCGCGTCACCTTGCGCTGCCAGATCGTCGGCGAGGGCGGCGGGGCCGAGGACATGTTCATCGACAAGGCCGCCTCCCGGCTCCACGAGCACTTCGGCGAGCTGCCCATCGCCGACCGCGAGAGCTTCGAGAACGACGGCATCGCCCTGGTCAGCGAGGCCATGGTCGAGCGCATCCACCGGGGCAAGGTCGAGGCCGAGGCCCTCGGCGTCGGTCTGCTCGAGCTGCGCCACGATCGCCTGCGCTTCACCGACGAGCGCGGCCTCGAGCACGAGCTCGAATTCCACTCGGTTCGGGCCGTGCTCATGCAGGTCGGCAACCGGCTGCAGGTGCGCACGGACGAGGAGAACTTCCAGCTCACGCCCACGGCCCACTCGACGAACATGTGGAAGCTGTTCATCGACCGCCACCTCCACGAGTACCGCTCGCGCGACGCGAGCTAGACCAAGGCTCAGGGGCTCGGGGGCTCAGGTCAGCGGCTTCAGGAAGTCGCGCAGGCGCACCGCGATCTCGTCGGGGTACTCGGCCGGGAGCGCGTGCGTGCCCTCGTCGAGCACCTCCCAGCGCGCCCCAGGCATGGCGTAGGCCATGGCGCGCAGGCGGTTGACGGGGACGAACGCATCACGCGCGCCGGCCACGACCAAGGCCGGGACGCGGACCTGGGGCAGGATGTCGTCGCCGCAGTGGCGGTGCGCCTGCTCGAGCATGGCCACGAACAGCCGCGGGTTCATGGCCGCCATGCCCGAGAGGTAGAGCTCGAAGTCGCGGCTGTCGATGCGGTCGCGGTTGACCTCCCAGCGCATGCCGATGTCGAAAGACAGGCGGCTGGGCAGGACCGAGCGCCACACCCGGGTGGTCCAGCGCTCGGCGATCTTGGTGGTCGCAACCACGGCCGGGAGCGCGAAGCCAAACACGTCGGTGCCGCGGAAGGAGTCGAGGGGCTGCCCCGGCGGGCCGGCCAGGGAGACCAGCCCGGCGACCCGAGCCCGGTGCCGACGGTAGAACTCCAGCGCGACCTGAAAGCCCATGGAGAAGCCGAGCACCGCGACGCGCTCGATGCCCAAGAGCTCGCACGCCGCGGCCGCGTCGTCGGCGAGGACGTGCATGCCCAGGCGCCAGGGCTTGGGCGGGTTCGGCGACTTGCCGTGGCCGCGGTAGTGCATCAGCACCACGCGACGATCGACGGCGATCTTGGGCGCGAGGCGGCGAAAGGCCCAGCCCGCGCAGCCGATGCCGTCGAGGATCAGCAGCGCGGGCGGCTCGGTGCCGGACGCGTCGGCCTGCGGCGCGCGGCTCTGGAGCACGCGGACGAACAGCTTGGCGCCGTCATCTCGCACGAGCCAGCGGCGCTCGACCACCGGCCGGCGTCCAGTTCGCGGCTCGGACGAGGGTCCGAACTCGAGATCGGGCCCGGAACGCGAGACGGCGTCTGCGCCGACCTCCAGCTCATGCTCGGAGCGCTCAGACACCATCACCTCCGGGCGAGGAGCGCTCCGCTCCCCACAGTTCCGGGTCCACTGGGGTCTCCCCGCCTCAGCGAGGTCAACGATGTGAAGAAGAGTTGGGGGCGATCACTCGGACTTGCCGCGATGATCGTCCTCCATGTCGTCTTCGATGTCGTTGACGCTGGGGAATTTCATGATCTCCTTGCGGGCCAGCTTCCAGGCCTTCTGGACGATCCAGGAAAGAGATCGGTCCTGACGAGTCGCCTCGTGCTGGATCTCCTTCAGCATCTCTTCGGGAAAGTAGAGGCTCTGCTTGCGCTTGTCGGAGCTGGCCATTCGCTAAATCTCTCCCGGTCTTTGATCGGGGAGCGAAACGGTAGGATAGGGTGGGATCGCAGTCAACCGTCTGGGTGCATGTCGGCTCCTCGTGCCGAATATCCGACAGCAGTTTCCAAACTCGCACCTGAGTGGTTCGACACTGCCCGGGGACGCGCCGACGCGCACGTCTCCCCGACGGGGCCCCCACTCCCCCGCCGGGGCCAAAACTCCCCTACCCCACCGGTGGATCGTGCTCTCGACTCGGGTGGCCGTTTTCACTTGTCCTCGGTGCCCTTGTCTCGCTACGCTCCCGCCCCCGCCCTCTGCCTTCCTCCCAGGCCTCGGCATCGAGGAAAGGATGGTACCGCTCGTGACTGCCTCAAATCTGAGTCCAGAGCAGCTCGCTGCCTTCAAGCAGCAGCTCAACCAAAAACGTGACCACCTGCTCCAGCAGGCCCGGGAGACCCTCGACAACGAGATGGTGCTCTCGCCCGACGATCGCTTCGACGAGGTCGACCAGGCCTCGAGCGAGTACATGCAGGCGTTCTCATTCCGCCTTCGCGGCCGCGAACGCCACCTGATGAACAAGATCGAGATCGCCTTGCGCAAGATCGACGAAGGCATCTACGGCATGTGCGAAGAGTGCGATGAGCTCATCTCCCTGCGCCGGCTGGAGGCGCGCCCTGAGGCCCCCTTGTGCATCCAATGCAAGGAGGCCCAGGAGAAGGAAGAAGCGGTCTACGCCGACTGAGGGGCGCCCTGCCCTCCGCTCGCCGAGCTCTGGGTGAGCGCTCCGTCCCGGCCCCGTCCGTCGCCCGTTGGCGCTCTCGATGAGCCCGACGCGCGGCGGTTTCGTCGTTGTTTCCAGGCGCCCCGCCAGCGCGGGTGTTGCGCCCCTTACTCCTCTCGATCCCCTCGCGCTCGCGCGCCTTTTTGATAGGCTGCGCCGCGCTGCCCCTCGGGCATCCGAGCTGCCATGTACCCGACTTTCTTCTCCATCGGCGAGACGCCTGTCCAAGCCTACGGCCTGCTCCTCGCCGTCGGCCTCGTCCTCGGCTGGATCATCAGCCTCCGCCTGGCTCGCGCCGACAAGCTGCCCGCCGACGTGCTCGGCACGGGCTACGTCATCGCCGTCGGGGCGGGCTTGCTCGCCGCCCGGGCGATGTGGATGACCGGCAACGAGAGCACCAACTGGACCGAGATCATCCAGCTCCAAGCTGGCGGCATGGTCGGCTTCGGCGGCGTGCTCGTGGGGCTCATCGCCGCGGTGATGTTCTGCCAGGCCAAGAAGATTCCGGCGTGGCCGTGGCTCGACGCCGCCGCCCCGGCGTTCATGGTCGGCGTGGTCATCGAGCGCACCGCGGCCTTCCTCGCGGGCGCCGACTTCGGCCACTACGTCGACCCCAGCTTCTTCCTCGCCGTCGAGTTCCCGGCCGAGTCCCCCGTGCACGCCTTCCAGCGCGCCAACTGGTCCGGCCTGCGCGTCCCCGAGGAGCACTCGCTCACGGTCCACCCCTCGCAGCTCTACGCCGCCGTGTTCGCTGCGATCGCGGCCGTCGGCGCCTTCGTGATTCGCAAGCGCCGGCTCTACTCGGGCCAGGTCGCGCTGTTCGTGCTCGGCAGCTACGGAGTCATCCGTTACCTCATCGAGGACCCCTTCCGCTACGACGTCACCCCGCCCGTCGCCGGGCCGGTGAGCCTCGGGCACCTGACCGGCGTGGCCGTGGCCGCGGTCGCCATCGGGGCGCACTTTGGGCGCATGAGCAAGCTCGCCGAGGACCAGGCTGGGGCCCAGCAGTGGAACGGCGGCCCGTGGAGCCCGGACTGGGACGACGGCAAGAAGAAGAAAAAGAAGAAGAAAAAAAAGAAGTCGGCCAAGAAGAGCGGCGACGCCAAGAAGAGCGGCGACGCCAAGAAGGCTGACAGCAAAAAGAGCGACGCCGAGAAGGCCGACAACGCCAAGAGCGACGCCGAGTGAGCCGCTCCGGTGGCGCGCCCATGCCCGTGGCGCTCCTCCACGGCGCCATGCGAGGGCCCAAGGGCATGCTGCCCACCGCCCGCGCCCTCGAAGGCGCGGGCTTTCGTGCGCGGGCCTTTGGCTACGCCACCCGCCGGCGCGATCTGGCCGGGCACGCCGAGTCCCTCGAGGCCGAGCTGCGCGCGTGGCTGGGGAGCGAGGGCCCCGAGGCCATCGGCCTGCTGACCCACAGCATGGGCGGCCTCGTCGCCCGCGCGCTCCTCGATCGTCCCAGCTTCCGCGCCTGGGCCCCGCGCCAGCGCATGGTCATGCTCGCCCCGCCCAACCAGGGCTCGAGCCTGGCGCAGCAGCTCCACGACTTTCCGCCCTTCCACTGGGTCTACGGGCGCGCCGCCGCCGAGCTCCAGCCCGGACCGATCGCCCGCCTGGCCCCTCCGCCAGACTCCTGCGCGACGCTGATCCTCGTCGGCGGACGCGGCGACTCCAGGGGCTACAACCCGCTGATCGCCGGCGACGACGACGGCGTCGTGGCCACCGCAGACACGCCCCTGCCGGGCGTGAGCTCCGAGTTCGTCGGCGGGCTGCACTCGACGCTGCAGTGGCGCAAGGACGTCCTCGACCGCGCCGCTCGCTTCCTCGGCACCTCCGAGGCTGGCTGAGCAGAACCAAAAGCGAGAGGCCGCCGGGGTGAACCTGGCGACCTCTCCGCATGTGTGCCGGGGGGCAGACTTGAACTGCCGACCTGAGGGTTATGAATCCTCCGCTCTAACCAGCTGAGCTACCTCGGCTCGATGTTTGGGGCGCGATTAGTAAACCCGGCATGCTGACGAGTCAAGCCCACGAGCGAAAGTCCCGAAAATCCCGTTGGAGCGCCGCGCACCGCACGGGCGTCCCCCTCGCGCCCATGCCTCGGGGCTGGACCAAAGATCTGGGAGCTGGCTTGCATGTCGCCCGCGAACGAAAATGGGCGCCCACCTGGACGCCCCTGCCGATTTTGCTGTGTGCCCCGAGGCGCCTCGACTGAGGCTCCTCGCCCCGACCAAACTCGCCTCAGCCCGGGCTCCACGCGTGCACGTTGGGCACCATGCGGGCGCGGAAGCTCGCCCACCAGGTTCGGCGAGTGACTGGGATCTCGTCGCCCTTCTCCTCCACCGGAGTGCGCTGGCTGCCGTCGACCATGAGCAGCGAGACCATTTGGTCACCCACGCGCTCGACGCAGCGCTCGGCGGTCTTCGGGTCGCTCTCGGCGAGCTCGAAGGCGAGGGACAGCTGGGCCGCCAGAGCGGCCGCAGAGTCGGCTAGCTGGGCGTTTGCGCGGTCCTGCTCCCCCCACGCGACGGCGCCCGAGAGCAGCGCGGCATCGCGGGCGACCTTGAGTCGAAACACGAACTCACTATCGTCCGCGCACTCGTCGCGAAGCTGGCGGTAGCAACGGTTGGCGACGCCGACGCGACGCAGGAGCATGGGCAACCACTTGCTGCCGAGCGCGCGAACGCGCGAACGAATGGTGTCGGGCGAGAGACTCGAGCCGATCGCAACTGCAGCCATGCCCAAAAGCACTGCAACGACGATGCCGAACCTTGGAGATCGCTTCATGGAATTTTCTCGACTGGACCAAAGGACAAACTGCGTCGCCAGGACCGCTGCTCGAGCTTCGCGCGAGACCCGAGCCATCGCCTCCGTAGGATTCTTCAGGTGTTCAGCTGACTGCAATTCCAGGTACACAATTTACATGCCGTGGGCAGTCGATCTGACGAGCGCGCAAGAGATCCGAGTTCAGCTCACGGGCTACCTCGACCAAGCCGAAGGTGTCGCCTCGGCCCGGGCGGTGCTCATCAAGCTGGCCTGCGTCCAGGCGGACCGCTCCGTCGACCTGGTGCTCGAGGTCCCGACCATGTCCGGCTACCACCGCGAGGCGCGGCTGGCCTGGCAAAAAACGCTCTGGAAACACCGCGGACGCATCAACCGGATGGTCGTCGTGGGTGGCAACTCGGTGATCCGCATGGGCGCGAGCGTCATCGCCATGTCCCTCGGCGTGCCCTTGCTGACCCTCGAGGTGGAGGCCTCCCCGGAGCTCGAAGCCGAGGTGGACGCCAAGGTAGGCGTCGAGGAGGACGCCCCGGCGCCCCACAGGCGACGGCGGACCGGCTCGATGCGCTACCGCACCGCTGGCAACCCCTTCGGCAGGCTTCGAGAGGCCAGCCAGCCGCACTGCTGAACGTGTTACGTCAGCGAGGTGCGCGAGAGCTCTAGAGACTACACGCGGCCGCACCGGCCCCTCCCGCTGCGGCTCTACAACCGCGTGGGGGCGAGGCGGGTCGCGCCCCTCGAGCCCGAGGCGCTGCTCGCCAAGGCCCGGCGCCAGGCCAAGCTCGAGACCCTCGAGCTGCCCGAGGTCATGGCCGGGCTCGAGCAGCTGACCGCGTCCCTCAACGCCGAGGCCCGGCTGAGCCCCACGGGGCGCTTCATGGTCGAGAGCCAGACCGTCGGGAGCCTGGTCGCCAACCTCCGCGCCCGCGCGTGGTCCGAGCGCTGCCCTGCCCTCGCCGAGGTCCGCGTGCACCGACCGGTGATCATCTGCGGGCTCGCGCGGACCGGGACGACCTTCCTGCAGCGCTTGTTGGCCGAGCTCCCCGGCGCCCGGGCGCTCCCGACCTGGGAGGCCCTCGAGCCCATCCCCGAGCCCGGCCGCGGGCCGCTGGCGGGGCGCTCCCAGGTTCGCGACGCGCCGGCGCCCGACCGCGCCAAGGACCCCCGCATCGGTCGCGCCAGGGGAGCCGAGCGCTTCCTTCGCTGGCTCAGCCCCGATCTGTTCATCGCCCACCCCATGCAGGCCCTCGTCCCCGAGGAGGAGGCGCTGATCCTCGCCCAGTCCTTTCACAGCGGGGTCCCCGAGACCAGCTTCAACGTGCCCAGCTACGCCGCGTGGCTGCGCGAGGCCGATCCGCGCCCGGCCTACCGCTGGCTCGATCGCTGCCTGCGTCAGCTCCAAGCCGACGCCCCCGGCGAGTTTTGGGTGCTCAAGTCGCCCCACCACCTCGAGTGGCTCGACGTCGTGCTCGAGACCTTCCCCGACGCGCTCATCGTCCACACCCACCGCGATCCTGCCCTGAGCGTGCCTTCGTTTTGCAGCCTCGTCGCCCACGGCTGGGGGATCATGAGCGAGACCGTCGACACGGCCGCGATCGGTGCGCACTGGTCCGAGAAGATGGGCTACATGCTCGGCCGGGCCCTCGCGCTGCGCGAGTCCCGGGGCGAGGCGTCCTTCGTCGACGTCCGCTACGACGACCTGGTCGCCGATCCCCTCGCCACGGTGAAGGCCCTGTGTCCGGCGCTGGGCGTCGAGTGGACCCCCGCCCTCGAGCAGCGCCTGCGCGAACACCTCGCCGCCAACACCCAGCACCAGCACGGCGTGCACCGCTACGCGGCCGAGGACTTCGGCCTCGACACGGGAGCGTTGCGCGAGCGCTTCGCGGCCTACCGAGCGCGCTTCGTCGACGGACCCCGTCCAGCTGGCTAGTCGCGCGGCCGGGGCCTATCATGGGCGAGCTTCCCGATGGCTGTCTTTGATCCCGAGCGCAAGCGCATCGTCATCCGCGTCGTCTACGACGGGCCTGGGCACGCCGGGAAGACCACGAACCTGCGCCGGCTGACCAAGCGCTACGCGTCCTGGCGGCGCAGCGACATGCTCTCGCCCAATACCCACGGCGAGCGCACCCAGTTCTTCGACTGGCTCGAGGTCGACGGGGGGCTGCACCGGGGCTTCCCGCTCCGGGCCCAGCTGCTCACCGTCCCCGGGCAGCGCGAGCTGACCCTGCGCCGCAAGTTCGTGATCGAAAAGGCTGACGTGGTCGTGTTCGTGGCCGACTCGCGGGAGGCCGCCCTGCCCGAGGCGCGGGAGTTCTACGCCGAGCTGTGCGAGCAGCTGGCGAGCCTCCCCCAGCCCGTGCCGATCGTGTTTCAGGCCAACAAGCAGGACCTGCCGGGGGCCCTCGAGCCCGCCAAGGTGGCCAAGCGCGTGTGCCAGGGGCTGACCAAGCCCGCGAAGGTCCAGTCCTCGGTCGCGACCTCCGAAAAGGGCGTCAAGCAGACCCTGGCCCACGCCCTGCGCCTGGCCTCGAGCGGCCTGCGTCAGCAGTGGAAGGGCCGGGACATCAAGGACCAAGCCGGGGACGCCGCGGCGGTCGGCTCGGCCGAGGCGACCCTCGCGGCCCTCACGGACCACGAGTCGGCCCGGGCGGCGGGCAAGCGCGGCGCTCCCCGCCCCAGCCTGCCCTCGGCGACCATCCCCTCCACGCACCTGTGGCCGCTGAGCAGCGCCCGGGCCGTGCTCACTCAAATCAATGGACAGGCCAACGGGCAGTCGAACGGCCAGCCCAGCGGGGCCGTCGAGCTCGCGCGGGTCTCCGATCCCGCCAACGTCGAAGAGCTCGTGCTCGAGGGCGGCGGCTGGCGCCTGGCCACGGGCCGCGCCCGCCACTACGCCAGCGAAGAGGCCGGCCTCGCGGCGCTCCAGACCCTCGCGCGCCGCAAGATCGCCCTGGCCTCGTGGCTGCCCGAGCCGTCCACCCTGGCGCTCCAGACCGCGCCTGAAGAAGACGGCGGCGGCGCCTGGCTGTGGGCCGTCGAGCCCCGCTTGCCGCGCCTGGCCGAGACCCTCCGGGGCTACGACGCGGACCTGCGCCGCGAGGCCCTGGCCCGCTTCGCCGAGGCCTGCGTCGGCGCCGAGGCCCTGGCCGAGCACCACGGGCTGCTCGTCGACCTGCGCCCGGAGTGCTTCGCCGTGCAAGAGGGCGACCGCGCCCGGACCCGCTACGTGGGCGACCGCCTCGACGCCGGCGACACCGTCGAGGGCCTGGCCCGGGTGCTCCTCAGCCTCGCCGACGCCCACGCCAAGGACGAGGCCGCCGTCGCCGACTACTGCGAGAGCCTGTGCCTGGGCTTTCACCACGCGCCCGTCGACAGCACGCGCCGGGCCGCGCTCTACGGCGACATCGCCGAGCACGAGCCGAGCAGCGCGCCCGGGCGCCGGACTCAGCGGGCGCTGTTGGCCGTCCTCGGCCGGCCCGCGCACACCGAGGGGCCGGCCGACGGGGCCGCTCCGCGCTGATCTCCGACGGGCTCAGGGCTGACGCGCCGCGGCCTCGTCTGCCTCGCCGGCGCCGCCACGATCCGGACCCGTGTCCGTGTTCGCCGTCGCAGGCTCGGCCTCGTCCGCCGCCTCGGCCCGCGCCTCCCCTGGCTCGTCGAGGGTCACCCAGCGGACCAGGGTCTTGACCACGTTGACCCGCCGCATCGTCGCCGGATCCTTGAGGTGGTAGAGCGGCTTGCCGTCGAACCACAGCCGGCCCAGGGTGCCCTCGCGGTTGTCGAGGGCGAGGTTGACCTCCCCGAGCACGGACTCGACGTCGGCCAAAAACCCGCGCCCGGTCCCGAGGGCGTCCTCGACGTTGTCCGACAGGCGCGTGGCCGAGTCGTCGAGGCCGTGGTGGTCCTGGGTCATGACCGCGACCAGGCTCGTGTTCGCGGGGTCGTCGAGGCCCTCGACCACGGCGTTGACCTCGTCGGCGGCGCGCTGCACCCCGCGGATCGTCCGCTTGACCCGGCCCTCGAGGCTCTCGTACTCGCCCTGGGCGTCCGAGGCCGCCTGGCGGACCTCTCGCAGGGTCTGGCTCAGCTCCGAGCGCGTCGTCGGGTCGTTGAGCACGGCCCCGACCATGCCCATGGCCGTCTCCATCTGCGTGCTGATCGCCGCGAGGTTCTCGCGCATGGACTCGATGTCGGCCTGGGCCTTCTCGTCGGTGAGCGCGTCGGTGAGCGCCGACAGCCCGATGAGCCCGCGCTCGATGTCGGCGGCGATGCGGTCGATCTGGTCCTTGAGCCCGAGGGCCTCCTCGGTCAGCGAGGCCTTGGTCTGGATGCGGTCGCCGGGGACCACCTCGGCCCCGCGCGCGCCCACGCTGATGTTGACCCGCGGGGAGCTCAGCGGGCCGTTGAGCACGACGCTGGCCCGGCTGTCTTCGCGCATGTACTGCAGCGAGTCGTCGTCGACCTCCATGCTCACGCGGATGCGCTGGCTCTCCACCTCGAAGTCCACGCACCAGCCATCCTGGCCCCACCAGCGCACGCCTCGGTAGCGCTGGCGGAAGGCCTGGGTCACGCACAGGCGCCCGGGCCCGCAGGTGTTTGGTCCCTGGCAACCCTCGTAGTCCTCGCTGCGGCCGCTGAACTCCTCGAGCTCCCCGCACACGCCCCCCTGCTGGACCGTGGCCTCCTCGAGGCCCGCGCGCTGATCGACGGACAGCCTGCCGACGGGGGCGCAAAACAGCCACGGCTCGCAGTCGTCGCTGCGCCCGTGGCCCGGGCGTCCCCAGTCCTCGGTGTTGGGGTCGCAGGGGTAGCGCTCGGTCACGAAGGCGACGTCGAGGACCCTGCCGATCTCCTTGCCCGCGAGCTGCACCCGAGTGTTCTTGCCGATGCTGCCGGCGTCGCGGAAGTCCGCGTGGAGGTGGGTCTTGGACCGCCACAGGCCCTCGCTGCTGGCGATGACGACCATCGACACGGCCATGACCCCACCCATGACCAGGGCGAAGAGCGCGACCAGGGCGTTGACCCGGCGCTGCTGCTTTCGACTGGCCATGCCCCTTCAGTCCCCCTCCAGCCCCTCCAGCCCAGGTCAGCTTCAGTCGGAGGACGCGGTCGGGCGCGCGGTGTCCTTGGCCTCGTCCTGCTCGACGACGAAGCGGACCAGCTTCTTGACCACGTTGACCCGCTCGATGTTGCCGAGCAGCTTGACCAGGTCGTCGTAGGCCTTGGGGTCCTTGAGCAGCTTGCCGATGGTGCCCTCGCCGGCGGTGACCGAGTGGCGGACCTCGGCGACGACGACCTGCAGGTCGACCATGGTGTCGCGGGCCGAGTCCACGGCATCGGCCGCGCTGGCCACGGCGTCGGCGGCGTCCTGGCCCATCTGCGGGTCGTGCAGCGCCCGCCCGATCACGCTTTGGTTGTTGGGGTCCTCGAGGTCGTCGAGGATGTCGGTCACGCTGTCGGCGGCCCGGGACACGTTGCGCAGGGCCGGGCCGGCCTCGCGGTTGACGGTGCTCAGGGTCTGATCGAGCTGTCCTGCGCTGTGGCGCACGGACTCGAGGGTGCGCCCAAAGTCATCCTTGTACTCTGGCGAGTTGAACAGCGCGCCGACCAGGCCCTCGCCCTCGGCGACCTGGCGGGTGAGCTCGTTGGTGTTGGACAGGATGCCCTGGAGGTCCTGCTTGGTGTTCTCGTTGTTGAGCGAGGTGAACAGGCCCGAGATGCCGGCCAAGCTGGTGTCGACCTTGTCGATGATCCCGCCGATCTGGTCCTTGAAGGTGTTCAGCTCCTCCATGAGCGAGGGCGTGGCCTGGATCCGCCCGCCGGGCTCGATGTAGATGTCGCTCGCGCCGACGGTGAGGTTGATGAGCTGGTCGCCCAGCACGCCGTTGGAGGCGACGGTCGCCCGGCTGTCGGAGCGGATGTACTGGAGCTTGTCGGCGTCGATGCGCATGGTCACCTCGACGCGGCGGTGCTCGGTCAAGAAGGGCACGCACACGCCCTCGCCGGCGCTCCACGGGACCCGCTTGTAGCGGCTGCGGAACTGCTTGTTGACGCAGATCTCGCCCTCGGAGCAGGACGCGTCCTCGGAGCAGCGGGCGTAGGCGTCGAGGTCCCCGTTGAACTCCTCGAGCTCCGCGCACAGCCCCGTGCCCTCGCCCCCTTGCCCGGGCATGGCCGCGCAAAACAGCGAGGGCTCGCAGTCGTCCGTGCGCGAGTGGTTGAAGCGGCCCAGGTCCTCGGTGAGCGGGCTGCACTCGTAGGTCGGCGAGATGAAGGTGACCTCCTCGACGACGCCGATCTCCTTGCCCGCGAGCTGCACCGAGGAGCTCTTGGTCAGGCCCGAGACCGTCCGAAAGTGCGCGCGGATCGAGGTCTTCTCCGTCAGCACGCCCTCGCTGATAGCGATGAGCATCAGCGAGACCATGAGCAGAGCGCCGAACGCGATGACGAACACGCCCACGACGAGGTTGGTGCGCTGCTCATCACGACGCTTGCCGGCCATTCAGGACGTCCTTCCTTCGATGAAGTCGCGGACGACGGGGTTCTCGATGGCCCGGAAGGCCTCGACCTCGTCCACGAAGGGGAACTGCTTGTCGTAGAGCATCGCCACGCGGTCGGCCACGTACCAGGCCGTGGTCATGTCGTGGGTGACGACGATGGAGGTCACCCCGAGTTCGCGCTGGAGCTTGCGGATCATGCGAGCGATGCGGTTGCAGTTGCTGGGATCGAGCCCGGTGGTCGGCTCGTCGTAGAGGATAACCTCCGGCCTCAGGGCGATCGAGCGGGCGAGGGCGACGCGCTTGACCATCCCGCCCGAGAGGGCGGCGGGGACCTGGTCCATGATGCCCCGGTGGGTCGAGGGGCCCAGGCCGACGAGCTCGAGGCTCTCGACCGCCCGCTCGCGGATCTCCGCGTCGCTCATGTCCGTGTGCTCGCGCAGGGCGTAGCCGACGTTTTGGCCGATGGTCATGGAGTCGAACAGCGCGCCTCCCTGAAACACCATGGACACGCGCATGCGCACCTGCCGGAGGGCCTCGGCGTCCATGTCCGCGACGTCGTGGCCGTAGTAGAGCACCTTGCCCGCGTCGGCCTGGAGCAAGCCGATCATCAGCTTGAGGCACACGCTCTTGCCCTGGCCGCTGCCGCCGATGATGGTCAGCGTCTCGCCCAGGCGCACGTCGAGGTTCATGCCCCGGTACACCGTGTTCTTGCCGAAGGACTTGTGCACGTCCTCGAAGGAGATGACCACCTCCCCGAGCCCGCAGCTGTTGCCGTGAAACTCGCCGATGGTGGTGCCCAGGGCGCGGCGGACACCGGAGGTCGAGGGGCTGTTTTGCCCGCGGCCGTCGTCCCCCGCCCCCATCCCCGGGTGCAGGCTCTCCTCGAGCGCGCGGCGCTGGGCGTCGTCCGTCATGCGCCAGGCCGTCCTAGATCGGGATGAACAGCGCCGTGAGGGCGAAGTCGGCGATGAGCACGAGCACGGACACGGCGATCACCGTCTCGGTCGTCGACTGGCCCACGGCCTCGGTGCCGAACTTGGTCGAGAAGCCCTGGTAGCAGCCGATGATCCCGGCGAGGGCCCCGAACACCAGGGCCTTGGTCTGGCTCATCACGTAGTGGATGGGCTCGAGCTCGTCGATGTAGCTGTTGTAGAAGTAGCCCGCCGGGATGTCGAACACGGCCTCGGAGATGAGCATGCCGCCGAGCATGGCGATGACGTTGCCCCACGCGACCAGCAGCGGCATGGCCACGCAGGCGGCGACCAGGCGCGGCCAGACCAGCTTCTTGATGGGATCGGCGCCCAGCGCCGCGATCGCGTCGATCTGCTCGGTGACCTTCATGGACCCGAGCTCGGCGGTCATGCCCGTGGCCATCTTGGTGCCCACGGTCACGGCCAAGAGCGTGGGCACCAGCTCGCGGACCAGGGCCAGCGAGGTCACGTAGCCGATCGAGTTGGTCGCGCCGAAGTCGGCGAGGGCCTCGCCGAACTGCCAGGCGAGGATCATGCCCACGAAGATCGACATCATCGTGGTCACCGGGATCGAGCGGATGCCCAGCTGCAGGATCTGATAGGAGATGTCGAACAGGCCCCAGGGGCGCCGGGGGCCCCGGGCCATGGCCTGGCCAAACATCACCGCCATGCCGCCGCACCAGCGAATGGTCTCGTTGATGTTGGCCCCGACCCCCTCGGCCCAGTCCCGGATCCCGGGCTTCTTGGCCGGGGGCGCGTCGCTCTTGGGGTCGCTCACGGTCGTGCTCGGAGGGGGTCAGCGGCGGATCGGGAAGCGGAAGCCGTCGATGACCGCCTGGAATTCGCCGGTGTGGGCCTCGAAGCTGCGCGGCACGGCGATGTAGGTGAGGTCGAAGAGGCAGCCGTTCTTCTTGAGCACGACGTACTCGATCATCACCGAGGCGCCGTCGAGGTTGGCCTCGACGGTGGTCCGCAGGGCCTCGCGGTCGGCGATGGTCGCGAAGTACTGCTTGGGCCGGGTCAGCGGGCGGCCCTCGGCGTCCTTTTCGCCCGTGGGCTCCTCGACGATCTCCCAGCTCGAGTAGTCGATGCGCTGGTGATCGGTGAAGTCGCTCAGGTCGCTGTCGCCGTGGGAGCCGCACTCGCTGTAGATCTGGATGACGGCCGGATCCGTGGAGTGCTGCCAGGCGACCTGGGTGCCCTCTTCGAGCAGCAGCTCCCAGCCCTGGCCGGGCAGCCCGTAGCGGTAGGTCGCCTCGTTTTGCTCCTTCCAGGCCGGCTGCCAGCGGGCGATGTAGGTCCCCTGCCCCGCCCGTTTGCTCGCGCAGCCGGTCAGGCCGAGGGGGGCGAGCACGGCCGTCGCAACGAGGGCGAAGGCCGCCACGGTAGCCGCGCCGAAGCCAAGCCGGCGCCGGCGCGGGGGGAGCTGAGCGTGGGTCGTGGACACCACCGAGCCGGGAGTCTAACAGCGTTGGCGGTGCGAGGCCCGCCCCCTGGACGCGCGTCGGCCCACGTCCGCTCGCTGGAGCCAGGCCAAGGCAAACAAAGCTCACTGTGAAGCTGACTTCGGATTCGCCCGCGCCCACCCGCCCGGTCCCCCGAGCCACAGCTGCGGATCGCCGGCAGATGCTTCGTCTCCCGGCGCGATCCACAGATCCCCTCCCACCCATCCACCGCGCAGACCGTCGAGGGCTGGTGCCACCACGGGACAAGCCTGGCCTGGCCCCAGACCTGCGCCGTCGAGGATCCACACCCCGAGCTCCGGACCGGAGAGGTCCGTGCCGGCGTTGCGGAGGATCGCCAGCGTTTTGGGATCGGGGTGGCAGTGGGCGTTGTCAGCTCCCGCCGAGAGCACGGCGAGGCGGGGTCGCGCGTGCTCGAGCACCGCGGCGGAGCTGCCATCCGCGGCGCCGTGGTGGCTCACCCAGAGCACGTCGACGGGGCCGCAAGCTTGGGCCGCGAGCTCGACCTCGGCCCGGGGCAGGTCCCCAGGTACGAGGGCCCGCAGCCCGCCGACCTCGAGACACAGCGCCAGGCCGCGGCGGTTTTCGTCGGCGTCGACGGGCGGGGGCGCGAGCTCGAGGACCTCGACGACCAGACCCGGGGCGACGATCCGGGCGCCCGCTTCGGCCCGAGCGCGACGCCCTTGGGTGACCACGCGGTAGCGCTCGAAGGCCTCCGTGGACGGCGGCGCGGCCTCGAAGCCCCGGTCCCAAAACAGCCCGACCTCGAGGTCGTCGTGGGTGTACGCCCGGCCGTCCACGCCCGCGAGGGCGCGGCTCAGGCCGCCGATGTGGTCGGCGTCGAAGTGGGTGTGGATCCACGCCGCGACGCCGCGGCGATCCAGGTCGTGCTCGAGCAAGGCGCGCAGCAGCAGCTCGCCGCCCGCTGGTGGGCCCGAGTCGACGACGACCGCGTCGCCTTCGGAGCCGACGGCGATGAGGGCCGCGCCCTGGCCGACGTCGACGACGTGCAGACCGGGGCCGGTGACGGCCAGAGAAACGAAGAGCGCGAGGATCGAGCTGGGATGCATGCTCCGTCTTCGACCCGCGAGCGTCGAGCTTGCGTGCAAGCTTCGAAGACCCGGGCCGACGAGGGGACATGCCGAGCCTCATCGCCTCGCTCCACGCGGTCTTCGTGGCCGCTTCGCTCTCCTTCACGCCCACCTCGCCCTCACCATCTGGGGCCCAAGCCGTGCGCGCGGTCGTCCACGGGCCGAGCTGGGCCGTCGTCCACGCCGACGCGCTGTGGGTGTGCTGGCGACCCGGGCCGGACTGTTGGCGACGAATCGAGCTCGATCCCTTCGAGTCGCCCGAGCCAAACGACGAGGACGATGAGGGCCCCAGCCCGACGCCGCCCCGCGTGTCCGAGCTCCGCCTGGCTTTCAGTCGCGGCGGGAGCTTGTGGATCGCCCACGACGAGGGCCCGGCGTGGCGTCTCGAGCCTGGCCACGGACGGGCGCGCCTCGACGCTCGCGCGAGCCTTCCGCCCGCCGCCCTCGAGCGCCCCCAGGTCCGGCGTTGCAGCAGCTCCGGCCGGGTCCCCGTGGTCCATGAAGGCGCGCTGTCGTGGGTCCAGGCCCCCCGCTGCGAGCCGAGGCTGGCCCTCGCGTGCACGGCTCCGAACGACGAGCCCCTCCCCTCCCGACGACGCATGGGCGCCGCCGGGCTGCGCCTGCGCGCGGGCATCGAGCTCACCCACGGCCAGGGCTGGTCGCTCCCGAGGGTCGAACGCGGGGTCGCCCCGCGCCTTCGCCGGGCCGAAGCGCTCACGGTCCTCGGCGTCGTCGAGTTCGCCTTCGACCCCGCCCGAGCCCGCGCCCAAGCCCGCGACGCCGCGGCCCTGCGTCGACGCCACGAGACCGCCGCCCCGAGCCTCGAGGTGTCCGGCGATCCCTCAGCCAGGCCCACGCCCGCGCCCTCGCGGCCATCGCTGCCCGAGAGCCTCGTGATCCGCGTGTGCTTGTCGCTGCTTCAGCGCGCTCGCGCCGGCCCCGGCTGCCAATGACGCTGCACCGCCCGAGCCTCCGCCGGACCCCCGCCAGCTCGCCGAAGCCCTCGCCCGCCTGCCCGCGCGCCCCAGCCTCGCCGAGGTCCAGCGCGCCGCCCTGCGTCGGGCCGCCGTCGAGCTCGACGACCCCCGCCGATGGCGAAGGCGAGCCCGCCTGGCCGGCCTCGTGCCCACGGCCTCGGCCCAGTACGACCACCGCCTCGACCAGGGCTGGACCCTCGATCAGGAGGCCGGGAGCGCCGACAGCCTGTCCAACGACGGCGAGCACCAGAGCGTGCTCCGGGTCAAGCTGAGCTGGGAGCTCGATCGCCTGGTCTACTCGCCACAAGAGCTCCGCGTGGCCCGGGCGGCCATCGACCTCGACGAGTGGCGCGTTCGCGTGCTCACCGAGGTCACGGGGCTCTACTTCGAGCGCCAGCGCCTGCTCCTCGCCCTCGATCTCCAGCCGGCGCCCAGCCTCGACGAGGCCATCGAGCTGCACCTGCGCCTGCGCGAGGTCGAGGGCACCCTCGCCGGGCTCACGGGCCTGCGCTTCGAGGCGGCCTCGCCCGCTCCCGCGACACGAGCCTTGGGTCCGAGCCCGTCACGGTGATAGCGTGGCACTCGTGGACGAACGTCGATCGCACCAGCGCTTCGCCTGTGACCTCCGGGCCCGCATCGCCTTGGCCAGCGGCGGCGCGGAGCTCGACGGTCAAGCGATCGACATCAGCTTCTCGGGCATCTGCATCCACACCACCGCCCGCGTCCCGCCCAAGACCCGCGCGACCTTCACGGTCTGGGTCGCCCTCCCCGACCGCGACACGGCCCCGCTGAGCCTCCCCGGCAAGGTCGTGTGGTCGACGACCGTCGAGGGCATGGAGCAGATCGGGGCGTCCTTCGACCGGGATCTCGACAACCGGGTGTGGACCCGCCTCGACGTGCTCTTGCAGTACATCGCGGGCAACCGCAGCCAGCTCGAGCGCCTGTTCTGAGCCCCCTGCAACCATCAGGTGGACCCTCGACGCCGGTGTAGTCGCGGCTGCCTACCCTGCAGGCGCACGCCTACAGGGTAGGTGGACGGCCGACCGGACGATTTCGGGCGTAATTGGTCGAATTGCTCGGCAAACGTGAAGCACCATGCGCGGCTGTTTTTGGCCCATCTGCGCAAGGAGGTGCGCGTGGCTGCTGAGTTTGCCGGCTTAGGTCACATCCCTGGGAGAAGCACCAAGTGGGTCAAGAGTTTGAAATCATACCCAAAACTCAAAATGACGCGCAGCGCGGCTGACGCCGGTCTGCCCGTTGCAGTCTGGCCTCCCCGGAGACAGCGCATGACCGCCCTCGAACGCCAAAACAAACAGGACACCCGACGAGTCCCCGTCTTCGCCCGCACCGTGTTCCGCCACCTCCAGGATCAGGGGTACACCCGCGAGCAGATCATCGGCGTCTCGACTGAGATCCTGAACCTCCTCCACGACGATCTCAAGACCAAGGGAGACTTCGCGCCCGCGGAGTAGTCCACAGCTCTCTCCCTTCATCCATCGCCCGCTGCGGTCCCTTTGGGGTGACCACGGCGGGCGAATGCGTTATGGCTGCGCCCGATGGTCGAGCCCACCGACGCCCAGCCCCAGGACGGCGACGCCCCCTCCCCCGCTCGGGACCCCCGCAGCCTCGAGACCCTCGACGTCGACAACCGTCGAGTGCTGCTCCGGGTCGACTTCAACGCACCCCTGCGCGGCGAGGGAGACACCCGCGAGGTCGCCGACGACACCCGCATCCGCGCCGCGCTGCCGACGATCCGCCACCTGCTCGAGCGCAACGCCCGGCTGATCGTCTGCTCCCACCTCGGCCGCCCCAAGGGCAAGGTCGCGCCCGAGCTGTCCATGGCGCCCATCGCCGGCCGCCTCGCGGAGCTCCTGGGCAAGCCCGTGAAGCTGCCCGACGAGGTCGTGGGCGACGGGGCGACCAAGCTGGTCAACGACTCGCGCGCGGGCGAGGTGGTGCTGCTCGAGAACCTCCGCTTCCACCCCGGCGAGACCAAGAACGACCCCGAGCTGGCCAAGGCCCTCGCCAAGCTGTGCGACGCCTACGTCAACGACGCCTTCGGGGCCTGCCACCGCGCCCACGCATCGGTCGTCGGCGTGCCCGGCCTGGTCCGCGCCCACGCCCCCGGCCTGCTGCTGCGCCGGGAGCTCGACGCCCTGGGCAAGGTCACCGCCGAGCTCGAGCACCCCTTCGTGGCGGTCATCGGCGGCGCCAAGGTCAGCGACAAGCTCGGCGTGCTCGTGGCCCTGACCGAGCGCCTCCAGGCCGGCGACGCCATCGTCATCGGCGGGGCCATGGCCAACACCTTCCTGATGGCCCAGGGCCGGGAGCTCGGCGCCTCCCTGGTCGAGCGCGAGCGCCTCGCGGACTGCAAGCGCGTGTTCGACAAGGCCGCCGCCCGCGACGTGCGGGTGCTCTTGCCCCTCGACCTGCGCTGCGGCACCGGCCTCGACGACGCCACCGCGACGCTCATCGACGCCGCCCAGGGCGTGTCCTCCGGGCGCATGGCCCTCGACATCGGCCCGCGCAGCGAGGAGAACTTCGCCAAGGCCATCGCCTCGGCCAAGACCGTGTTCTGGAACGGCCCCATGGGCGTGTTCGAGAACCCGGCCTTCGCCAGGGGCACCATGGCCATGGCCGAGGCCGTCGCGGCCTGCCCGGGCTTCACCGTCGTCGGCGGCGGCGACTCGGTCGCGGCCCTCAACGCCTCTGGCAAGGCCGAAGCCATCGACCACGTGTCCACGGGCGGCGGCGCCTCCCTCGAGTTCGTCGAGGGCCGCGAGCTGCCCGGTGTCGCCGCCCTCGCCTGACCCACGAAAGACGCACGCCATGGCCCGCCCCATCTGGATCCTCGGAAACTGGAAGCAAAACCTCCTCCGCGCCCCCGCGGCCGCCCTCGCCCAAGCCCTGGCCGAGGGCCTCGAGCGGGCTCAGGGAGCCCACGCCGCGGGTGAGGCCCTGCGTGTCGGGGTCGCGCCGACCTACCTGGCCCTCGACGCCGTGCGCCCCCACACCGGCGAGGGCCCCGGCGATCTCCGCCTCCTCACCCAGGACATCGCCGCCCAGGACAGCGGCGCGTTTACCGGAGAAGTCGGCCCGGCGATGCTCGCCGAGCTCGGCGTGGGCGCGGCGATCATCGGCCACTCCGAACGCCGGGCCCACTTTGGCGATCACGACGCGCTCGTCGCGGCCAAGGTCCAGTGCGCCCTCGCGGGCGGCATGGACGTGGTCCTGTGCGTCGGCGAGAGCCTCGAACAGCGCGACGCCGGAAACCACGAAAGCGTCGTGATTTCACAGCTTTCCGCCGCCCTGGGGAGCCTCGACGAGGCCCTCCCGGCCGGCCGCGTGACCCTCGCCTACGAGCCCGTGTGGGCCATCGGGACCGGCCGCACGGCCACCCCGGAGCAGGCCAGCGCCATGCACCGCGTCATCCGCAGCTGGCTGGACGAGCAGGGCCTGGCCGGCGCTGACAGATCGCTACTCTACGGTGGTAGCGTGAAGCCGCACAACGCGGCAGCGCTGCTCGCCGCTGGCGACATCGACGGTTTCCTCGTCGGCGGCGCGTCCCTTGACGCCAGCAAGTTCCTCGATATCGTCTCTGCCGCCTCGACCCACCTGGGCTGAGCCTCCCCGCCATGACCACTTTCGTCACCATCATCTACGTCATCGTCGCCCTCGTCATGGTCCTGTCGATCTTGCTGCAGTCCGGCAAGGGCGGCGGCCTGGGCTCGGCCCTCGGCGGCGGCGCGAGCCAGAGCGTGTTCGGCGGAGGCGGCGGCGCGGACTTCATGGGCAAGCTGACCCAGGGCTTCGCCGCCACGTTCATGATCTCGGCCATGTACCTGGCCTATGCCAGCGCCCACGCCGGCTCCTCCTTCCTCGAGAACGAGGACGAGGGCCGCGACGGCGTGTTCGAGTCGGACCAGGAGATTGACTACGAGCGCATCGGGCCCAACCCCCTCGAGCTCGACACCCCGGCCGTCGCCCAGGCCAAGCAGCAGGCCGCCTCGGCCAAGGTCCCGGCGCAGACCGAGGCCCCCGCGGCGATGGTCGAAGGGACAGCCAACCCCGAAGCGGGGGATCCGCCGCCCGCCGGGGATGGAGCCGCTGACCTTTCGGACAATGGCGCTGAGGCTGCGAACGACGCGGCCGATCCAATGGCCAATGGCCAGCCTACCGAGGCGATTGAGGGAGGCGATTCGCCCGACGGAAATCGTGGCGATTCGCCCCAAGGGGGCGATGATTCCCTAACGGATACTGCATCGAACCAAGGGCCAAAAGATACCAATCAGGGTGAGGCCAAAAGCGACGGTTAGTCGCGAAACAGCGCCGAGTCACGGCATCTATGAGGAGAGGCGGCCATTGAGCCGCCTTTTTTTGTCGTACCTTTTCGCCACACAGCACTAAAGAACCCTCCAGTCCCCAAAGTGACGCCATATTTTGCTTGCAATGACACCGGGGGTTGCTGATACCAATTACCACGGTGGCATGGCGCTCGCTTCGGCGAGCAAGCACAAGGAGAGAAAGATGCCGGACACAGTGGTGTGGGAAGTTCAGGGCGAGCCAAAGCGCGGATTGGCTCATGCGATTCGCCAGGGCGACCACCTCGATGAACCCCGCGACGCCTTTGGCGTGCGGGCTGATGCATGGTTTGTTGGACAATCGAGCGCGATCGAGCGCCACCGCGCACGGGCGACGCAGGTCGGCCGCGAGGGCTCCCCCGTCGCGCTGATTCACGGCGAAGCCGGGAGCGGCAAGCGCTACACCGCGGAGTGGATGCACCGCTGCAGCTCTCGGGCGGCGCGGGCCCTGCTGACCATCGACGCAGCGTCGGCGGGCGCCCGTGGGCAGCTCGAGGTGCTGCTCGCCAGCATCTCCGACGACACCAAGGGGCCCCTGGCGGGCACCGTGGTCGTGACCAACGGCGAGCACGCGGACGAGGCCCTGCTCGAGCGCCTCGTCCAGCTCCTGGGCAACCAGGGCATCTCGCTGGTGTGCGCGATCTACCTGGTCAGCGCCCTCGAGCCGACCAAGCTGCGCGAGCGCTCGCTGCTGCACGCGCAGCTCCTGGCTCGCGCGGGTGGAGCCGAGGTCGCCGTCCCGAACCTGCGCGTCCGCGCAGGGGACGTGGCCGAGCTCGCCCGGGCGTTCACGGCCGAGGCCGCCCAGCGCTACGCCAAGCCCATCCGCGGCCTCTCCCCCCAGGCCGTGACCAAGCTCGACCACCTCGGCTTCCCCGGCAACGTGGCCCAGCTGCGCGCGATGATCGAGCAGGCGGTGCTCTCGTGCACCGGGGACTGGGTGACCGTGGAGAGCTTCCCGACCCTGCGCACGGTCTCCGCCGTGTCCGAGACCAGCGAGGGCTCGCTGACCGTTCGGCTCCCGGGCTCCTCGCTCCGCGAGATCGAGATCGCCGCGCTGCGCCTGGCGCTGCAGCAGTCCGGGGGTCGCATCGTGCGGGCCTCGGAGATCCTCGGCATCACCCGCCACGCCCTGCGGCGCAAGCTCGAAAAATTCGGGCTCAACGATCTGCGCGCGAGCCGTTAGCCCGGCGGGCGTGAACAACACCCCGAGAGCGGGCGGCCTCGACGGGTCGTTCGCTCTCGTTTCAATTATGCTCCTGGGCATGGGCGCGACTCCCCTCCCCTTCGTCAAGGTCGAAGGTCTGAGCAACGACTTCCTCGTCGTCGATCTGCGCGACGCGGGCCCGGCCGTCCTCGACGAGACCGTGGCCTGGGCCCGCGAGCATGCGCCGCGGGTCTGCGATCGTCGGCGCGGTGTCGGGGGCGACGGGCTGCTGTTGATCGGGCCGGGCCAGAGCGCGGGCGCGGCCGCGTCGATGATCGTCGTCAACGCCGACGGCTCTCGGCCCGAGATGTGCGGCAACGGGCTGCGCTGCGTGGCGGCCGAGCTCGCGCCCCGCTCCGACGAGCGCAGCGCCTTCGTGGTCGACACCGACGCGGGCCCTCGGCCCTGCGCGGTCACCCGAGCGCCGGGCTCGGCCTCGGCTCGGGTCCGGGTCGAGATGGGCACGCGGCGGATCACGGGCGAGCACACCCTCGAGCTCGAAGACGCTCCCCGCACCTTCGTGGCCGTCGACGTCGGCAACCCCCACGCGATCGCCTTCGTCGACGCCAGCGAGGACCCCGAGGCCCTCGCCCGCAGCCTCGGGCCGGCGATCGAGCTCCACCCGATCTTCGCCCCCGCCAAGACCAACGTCGAGTTCGCCCGCTTCGAGGCCGACGGCAGCGTCACGCTGTGGGTGTGGGAGCGCGGCGTGGGCATCACGGCCGCGTGCGGCACCGGAGCCTGCGCGACCCTGGCCGCCGCCATCCACCGCGACCTCGCCACCGTCGGCCAGGCCGTGGACCTTCGCCTGCCCGGCGGACCGCTGACCATCGAGCAGGACGAAGCGGGCGCGATCGTGATGACCGGGCCGGCGCGGGCGGTGTTCCGCGGCCACTGGCCGCGCTGAGCGAGCGCCTGCCCCCGAGCTGGCGTATGGTCGATCCGTGCTCGGCTCCCTCGCCCTCGCAGGCATGCTCGTCGCAGGGTCCCCCAAGCCCGCCCTCGAGGTCCGCGTCGAAGCCAGCTGCCACGGCGAAGGCCTCGACGCGGACGGTCAGGCCGCGTTCGAGGAGCACCTCGCGGAGGAGCTCGGATGGTTCGCCGTCGATCACGGCCGCTCGGGCGGCACGACGCTGACCCTGCGCTGCGAGCTCGACAGCGTCCGCCTGCGCGTCGAGGACCCCGCCAGCGAGGCCTCGGCGAGCCGTCGCCACGTCCACGACCCCGCCAGCCAAAACCCCCTGGAAGCCCTGGCCTGGACCGCCGCCGCGCTGGTCCGCAGCGTGTGGCTCGGGCCCGAGCTCGCCCCCGCCCCCGAGACGCCCACGCGCCGCCGCGCGCGTCGAGTCGCCCGCCGCCCCCCGGTCCCCTGGCACCTCGGCGACGGCTTCGTCGTCCGCTCCTTCCTCGGCGCCGACACGCCCGCGCTGATGCTCGGCGAGCAGGTCGAGGTCATCCACCGGCCCACGCGGCACTTCGCGTGGAAGGCCGAGGGGGAGCTGACCTTCTTCCGCGTCCCGGTCGAGGAAGACGGCGTGTCCGACCGGATCCGGACCTTCACCGTCAGCGTCGCCCCAGCGCTGCTGTCCTACGCCCAGTGGCGCAGCCAAAGGCCCCGCGGCGCGGGCACGGTAGGCGTCTACGGCGGCGCAGGCCTTCGAGTCGGCGGGGTCCGCATGCGCTCGGCGGCGTTCGGCGACTCGGGCGGCTACCAGCCCTTCCTCGGGCCCATGGCCACGGCGCGGGTCAGCGTGGCGACCGGGCGCTTCGTGGGCTTGGCCGTCAACGCCGAGGCCGGCTGGCTGCTGCTCGGCCCCGAGCGGCCTGGCCGCGTCCCCCTGAGCCTGCGCGGGCCGTGGGTCAACGGGGTGGTCGTGCTGATCAGCAGCTTTTGATGCCAGCGTGGTCGACGAAGCCGTTCACGCGGCGAGGTCTTCGAGGTCCTGGTCGAGGTCGATCCACGCCCGCGCGGCCAGATCCCGGACCGCACATCGGCCCTCAGTCTACCCGCTCAATCGTCGTAGTCGTCGTCGTAGTCGTAGTCGTCGTCCTCATCGTCGTCGTCCCGAGCGCGGGTCAGGCCCCGGCGGTAGGGCTCGTCGCTCGACTCGGGGATGACGACGGGCCCGAAGCTGTGCTCCATGAGGTTGAGCAGGTCCAGGCGCTGCTCGGCGAGGCGCCCGTCTCGGCGCAGGTCGTGGACGACCACGGGGACGAGCACGGCGAGCAGCACCCCGTAGAGCATCGCCTTTTTGGCGATCACGCCGGGGCCGACGAGCACCCAGGCCAAACCGACAAAGGCCAAGACCAAAAAGCCCACCCAGCGCTGCAGGGCCCAGCGGGGGCGCCGGTAGGCGAAGCGCAGCTCGACGACGGTGCCCTCGTCGGTGCGCTCGAGGTGGCCCGAGAGGTAGAGCAGGCGCAGCATGCCGGTGGCCGACTGGCCGCGCGCCGCCGGGGGCCCGCAGTGGATCCGAAAGTCGCGCTTGCCCAGGACCTCGAGGGTGAAGTCGGTGTCGGGGATCAGCCCGCCAAAGTCTGGCAGGCCGGCGGCCTCATAGCGCATCACCCCCTCGCGCTCGCCCAGGCGCGCGAGCACCTCCTTGGGCGTGAGCGCGACGTGGTAGCGCCGCGCGGGCGGCTTCTTGGCTGGCGCCTCGCCGCCCTCGGCGAGCGGCACCACGGAGCGCTCGTCGCTGTCCTCGGCGCTCAAAACAGCGTCGGCTCCCCGCTCGAGCCCTTCTTCCCCCGCTTGCGCCCGCGCCCGTGCACGTGGGGGTCGGGGCGTCCGAGGTGGTCCGCGGCCTTGGCCGTGGTCATCCGCCCCCGAGGCGTGCGCACGACCAGGCCGCGCTGCAGCAAGAAGGGCTCGTGGACGTCCTCGATGGTGTCTCGGGGCATGCCCACGCTCGCGGCCAGGGCGTCGACGCCCACGGGCCCGCCGGAGAAGAGCTCGAGCATGGTGGTCAAGATGGAGCGGTCGGAGACGTTGAGGCCCAGGTCGTCGACCTCGAGGGTGTCGAGGAAGCGGGCCGCGTCGGCGGCCGTGATGCGCTCGTGGCCCGCGACCTGGCTGAAGTCCCGCACCCGCCGGGTCAGGCGGTTGGCGATGCGCGGCGTGCCTCGGCTGCGCCGCCCGATCTCGAGGGCGCCCTCGGGGCTCGCCGGCAGACCCAGCAAGCTCGCGCTGCGCTCGACGATGGCCGCGAGCTCCTCGTCCGTATAAAAGCGCAGGCCCTCGACGATGTGGAAGCGGTCGCGCAGCGGGGCCGAGAGCAAGGCCGTGCGCGTGGTCGCCCCGACCAGGGTGAAGGGCGCGAGGCTGATCGAGTGGGTGATCGCCGCGCTGCCCTCGCCCACGGGGATGTCGATGCGCCGGTCCTCCATGGCCGAGTAGAGGCTCTCCTCCACGGTCGGGCTCATGCGGTGGACCTCGTCGATGAACAGCACCTCGCCCTCGCCCAGGCCCGTGAGCAGCCCGGCGAGCACGCCCTTGTGTTCGATCGCCGGGCCCGAGGTGGTGTGCAGCACGACGCCCATCTCGTGGGCGACGATCTGCGCGAGGGTGGTCTTGCCGAGGCCGGGCGGGCCGTGGAGCAGCACGTGGTCGAGGGGCTCGTCGCGCTGCTTGGCGGCCTGGACGTAGACCCGCAGCTTGGTGATCAGCGCGCGCTGACCCACGTACTCGTCGAAGCTGCGCGGGCGCAGAGCCAGGCCCACGCCCTCGGCCTCCCGATCGCCGGGCGCCCGGCGACGATCGACCAGGTCGACGCCGCCCTCGGGCGTCGTCGATGT
>NZ_ABCS01000010.1 GCF_000170895.1 Plesiocystis pacifica SIR-1
GTCGGCTGAGACTGGGCCCGTGCTCCGTGTTCGCGCGCTCACCCCCTCGCTGACCCTCGCGCTCTTGGCGATCGGTCTGGCTGGCTGCTCCTTCGACGCCTCGGGCTCGGGCCAGACGGGCGCCGGTGATGGCGAGTCCGAGACCGCCAACGCCGACGAAGTCGGGGAGGACAGCGAGAGCAGCTCCGAGGGCAACGACGACACCACGGACTCGACCGACGCGGACACCACGGAGACAGAGACGGAGACGGAGACCGGGGAGACGGAGGCCGGGGACACCACGACCGGGGACACCACGGAGACCGGGACCGAGGAGACGACGGAGGAGAGCACCGAGGAGTCGACGGAGGAGAGCACCGAAGAGAGCACCGAAGAGGAGTCGACCACCGGCGAGCCCGACCCCAACTGCATGGGCATCCCCGACTGCGAGACCGTCGACGTGATCCCGATCGTGAACGACGAGGGCGATCCGCTCGAGGATCTCGAGCCGGACCTCGGGCCGTGGAGCGGCGTCGGCGGGGCCGAGATCATGGGCACCGACTCGGGCGAGAACCTCGTCGGCAGCAACGCCGCTGACACGATCTTCGGCCTCGCCGGCGCCGACACCATCAACGGCAACGGCGGCTCCGACTTGATCTGGGCCGGCTCGGGCCCCGACGACGTGTTCGGCGGCGACGGCAACGACAGGCTCATCGGCGGGGGCGGCGACGACGAGCTCAACGGGGAAAACGACGCGGACTGGATCTCGGGCCAGGCTGGCGTCGACACCATCGACGGCGGCGGCGGGGCCGACCTGCTCGAGGGCGACAGCGGCGACGACGTGATCAACGGGGGTCAGGACGCGGACTGGCTGTTCGGCGGCGACGACCTCGACACGCTAATCGGCGACGAGGGCGACGACCTGCTGTTCGGCGAGGCCGGAGACGACGACCTCCAAGGCGGCGGCGACTCGGACACCCTCGTCGGCGGGGGCGGCGACGACACCCTCGGCGGCGGGGCCGGCAGCGACTTCTACGTGTGGAGCAACGGCGAGGGCGACGACGAGATCACGGGCGAGACGAGCGGCTCGGACGTGCTGTGGATCGTCGGCTTTGGCCCTGACGACGTCATCCAGCTCAAGATCGGCGATGACCTGGTGGTTCAGCTGCCGACGGGCAGCGTGACCTTGGTGGGCTACTACAACGGCCAAAACGAGATCGAAGAGATTCGCACCGAATTTCTTTGATGCCCCCACAGGCGGTGGGGGACCGGGGACGCTTCGTCGCTGTCCGCTCCTCCGCTCTGGTCGTGGGGCAATGGGGTTCGTGCCTTCTAGGGCGCATGTGGTCGCCCCCGCAGGCGGGGGCGTGGTTTGGCGTGGTTTGGCGTGGTTGAGGGCTGGAGTGGCGTGGGCGGGGTATGGCGTGGGCAGGGTATGGCGTGGGCAGGGTTTGGTGGGGAGGGGGCGGCGTTGGAGGGGAAGGGCGTGGAGTGGCGTGGGAGCGGCGATTACCTGCGCAGGTAATCGCCAGGGCCCTCGTCTTCGCTCAGGTTTAGGGCATGAACAAAGCTGTCACCGTGCTCGCGTTCCTTGGGTTCACCGCCTACACGATCGCGGTCATCGTCGCGCATGGGATGCCAGACTTCTCGACCTTCGACCCGTGGAACTGGCAGGTGTTTGTCGACCTGTGCGCCGCAGCGTTGGCCTTTTTCTGGTTGGCGCTTCCGGAGGCGAAGCGCCTGGGCGTGCCGGCTTGGCCCTACGCGCTCCTCACTCCCGTGCTCGGGTCGATCGCGATCCTCGCCTATCTCGTTCACCGCGAGTTTGCGTTGGCCCGGCGTCCAGGTTGATCGAGTACCGCGTCGTGGGATCGGCGTCACGCCGCGGCTCCATCAAACACGCCACCATGGCGGCCATGGACTCCGCCGAAGCCGCCGAGGCGCCCCGCATCCCCCCGCTGCTCCAGCGCCCCCTCGACATCCTGCTCATCGTCTGCTTCGTCACCTTCGCGTTCACCTCGCTGGTGATGGAGATGTACGTGGTCTTCGACCTCGACCTGCACGCGCGCCCCAACGACCCCTTCGCCAAGGCCTGGCTGCTCTACGCGAGCTGGGATCCGCTGTTCTTCGACAACCCGATGTGGCTGCGGATCATGTGCGGCATCGATGCCTTCGTGTTCGGGCCTTTCTACCTGTTGCTGATCCCCGCGCTGGCCCGGGGCTGGAACGCCATCCGCGTCCCGGCCTTGCTCTACGTCTCGGCCATCGTCTACTCGACGGCGGTCTACTTCGGCTACGAGTTCATCGTCGAGGCGGGGCGAGCCAACTTGACCATGGTCGTGCTGGTCAACATCCCCTACACGCTGATGCCGCTGGTGCTCGGGTGGCGCATGCGCAAAGCTCGACCCTTCGACGTTGCGGCCTGACTGCCGGCCCGCTGATGGGCTTTTGTGTAGACTGGGCGCGATGCCTGCCCCGCTCTCGCGCCCCAGGTGGCCCGCGCTCGTCGGCGCTTCGCTCATCGTGCTCGGAGCCCTCGCGCTCCCGGCCGGACCCCTGGAGCCGGGCCAGGCGCGGGCTTGCGGGACCTTTCGCGGCCGGGGCGTGGATCCCGAGCGCACGCCCACGCCCAGCCGCGAGAAGGTGCTGCTGATCCACGACGCCGAGGCCGGGCGCGAGCACTTCGTGCGCGAGATCGCCTTTCGCCACGGCTCGGAGCCCTTCGGCTTCGTGGTCCCGACGCCCTCGCGGCCCGAGGTCGTCGGCATGGAGGGCACGCCCTTTGGCCTGCTGCGCCGGACCTTCCCCTTCGCCCCCACGCCGCGGGCGCAGCAGGGGGCCTTTGGGTATGGAGCCGGCCCGCAGTCGGGCGTGGACGTGCTCGACGTCGAGAAGGTCGGCAGCTTCACCGCCTTCGTGCTGGCGGCCTCGGACAGCGGCGCGCTCGGAGACTGGCTCGAAGACAACGACTTCGCGTCCACGCCCGAGACCCGCGCCTGGCTCGAGCACTACGTGCGCATGGGCTTTTACTACGTCGCGCTGCGCTACGAGCCGCCGCCGCTGCCCGCCCAGCCGGACGGGGGCGGGGAGGCCGAGAAGAAGTCCAAGCCGGCGGCGGGCGGGGGCAAGGGCGGCAAGAAGGGCAGCAAGACGAGCAGCCTCGCGGACCGGCAGCGCCAGCAGGCCGAGCGGGGCAAGCTCGCCTCCGAGGTCCTGCGCATCAGCTTCGACACGCCCGTCCCCTACTACCCCTACTTCGAGCCGACCCTACCCGCGGTGGCCCAGGTGGCCAACGCGGCCCAGCAGCGCGACGCCAGCGTGCGCGCTCGCTTGCTCGAGCTGTGGGTCGTGGGCCAGCGCCCGGTCGTGCCCGTGGCGACGGCGCGCGTCGACGGCGAGACGCGCTGGGTGCGACCCCTCGCCGAGGGGCAGCGAGCCAACGACGGCCGGGCGCGCTTCGAGCAGAGCCTCGGCCGCGCGCAGGTCGACGTCGCCAAGCTCGTCGACCTGCTGCCCGCGGGCGAGCTGGTCGTGCAGACCTTCCAAGATCAAAAGTCGGGGCGTGAGGGCTACGGCGACATCCTGTTCGCGCCGGCGGAGCTGAGCCCCCTCGACGAGGACGCGCGCGCAGCCCTCGAGCCGCTGCTCGGGGTCCTCGACCCGGCCCTGGTTCCGCCGCCGCCCAAGCCCAAACCGAAGCCCAAGCCCGACGTGCTGCGTGACGACACCGGCAAGCGGGTGGGCCCGTGACGCGCTGGAGCTCGCGCGTGGCGCTGGGGTTGCTGCTCGCCCTCGGGTGCGTCGCCCCGGAGGCGGAGCGGGTCGCCGCGGGCGGAGACGGGGTCGAGCCCGAGCGCGACGACGAGCCCCGCGAGGGCGCGGGCGAGGTGCCCATCGGTGGGCCGTCCCCGACCGGGGCGAAGGACGCGGACGAGAGCGAGCAGCTGGCGGGCATCGAGCTCGGACCCACGGGCCGCGAGGAGGACGTCCTGGCCCTGTTCGACCGGGGCTTGGCGAGCCAGCTCCCCGTGCGCGGGACCGACGAGGGGGCGACCCTCGACCTGCGATTGGGCGACAAGCTGGGCAAGGGCGAGACCAAGGCGCGCGCCAAGATCCGCCTGCTCGAGCCGACCATCGTCGGCTCCCTCGACGCCGCGATCATCAATCGGGTCGTGCGCGCGCACCTCAACGAGCTGCGCTACTGCTACGAGCTGGCCCTGCGCGAGGATCCACAGCTGCGCGGCGCGCTTCGCCTGGACTTCACCATCGACGCCGAGGGCAAGGTGTCGAAGGCGACGGTCGGCGAGGAGAACCTCGGCGACGAGACGGTGCTGAACTGCCTGGGTCGGCGGCCCAAGCACTGGCAGTTCCCCGAGCCGCGCGGCGGCGGCGAGGTCGAGGTCGGCTATCCGATCAAGCTGAGCCCGGGGTGAGCCCGCAGCTGGGCGGTCCTGCTAGTTTGGGGTGTCGACGCGGCGACATTGCCGGGGTAGCGTGGCCCTCGGTTCATCGTGAAGCACGTCACCAAGACCATCGCCCGCGCCGCCAACACCCGCATCGATCAGTGCAGCTGCGGCGCCATTCACATCACCGTCGGCGGGGTCACCATGCGGATCCGCGAGCAGGCCGCTCGCGAGCTCCGTGACATGCTCATCGCAGGCCTGCGCGCAGTCGATCAGAACACCACCAACGCGCCCATGCCCTTCCACATCGTCCCGCCGCCCGACGACCAGGACCTGCACTGACCAGCTGGCGCGAACTTCGCCACCGGACGCGCGGTCCCATGTTTCGGCGGGAGTCGAGCCCTGTGCACCACTGCACTGGTTGATCCAAAGCGCCCCACTACACTGCGTAGATGGAGCCACGTCGACGGTCGGATAGAGCGCAACTCCCCCTCCTCGCACTCGCCGTGCTGCTCGGCGCGACGGGCTGCACCCACCGGATCTGGCTGACCCAGGACCTGCGCGAGGACTACGAGCTCGGGGTCATCGACGGCGAGGTCGCCAGCGCGGACACGACCGCCAAGCACTCCGCCGCCGAGCTGCAGTACTTCATCGCCGACCGCGTCGTGCTTCAGCGCCAGGTCTCGGGCCGCTCCGACGACGTCGCCCGCGGGCGCATCCGGGTCCGCCAGGGCCGCTTCGTCGACACCGTGGTGATCCCCCGCGGGACCCCCGGCATCGCCGCCGTCGTCGAGACCGGCGCGCTGCAGATCAGCTTCGAGGAGGGCAGCGCCTTCACCTTCATGCCCAACGAGCGGACGGGCATCTACGAGCTGCAGACCGTCGAGGGCGAGGGCGAGTGGCCGACCATCGAGGTCGACGGGGAGTTCTACTGGGTGCAGCGGGGCGCGCGGGCGCAGCTGCGGGTGCGCCGGGAGGACCGGATGCAGCACTCCTTCCGACGCCGGGCCATGAAGGGGCGCCGGCTGGACTGAGCGAGGGGGCTCTACCCTTCTCGAGCCGACGCCCGGGTCGTATCGAGCACGGGCATGTCGACGTCGCCGACCATCACCGCGACGGTCTTCGCGACCCGCGTCCACACGCCCTCTTGCACGTAGGGCACGCCGTGGCGCTCGCACAGCTCGCGGACCTTGGGCTGCACGCGGCGGTACTGGAGCAGGGAGAGGTCGGGCCACAGGTGGTGCTCGATCTGGTAGTTGAGCCACCCGCTCATCAGGTCGACGGTGTCCGTGCCGCAGCGGTAGTTGGCGCTGCCGACGATCTGGCGCAGGTAGAACTCGCCGCGCCCGCGGGTCCGGCCCTCGAAGCGGTAGAGGTCGGCGCCGGCGTGGTTGGGCACGATGGTCACGAAGGCGTGGGTATTGGTCAGCGCCTCGGCGAGGGCCGAGTTGATCAGCACGCTGGCCACGGCCCACCAGCCCAGGGGCGCGAACAGGGCCGGGAGCACGAGGAAGTTGAGCAAAAAGTAGGGGCCCCACGAGCGCAGCCACAGCCTCATCGTGACCACGGGCAGGAAGCTCCACAGGCCGCGCTCGGACCAGCGGGCGCGCAGGGCCTCGGCCGGGTCGAGGGCGGGCCCGCCCGCGCGGCGCTGCTGGGCCCGGGCGAGGGCCTCGAGGGTGCTGGGCGCGTAGTAGACGTACTTCCAGCTCATCGCCATGAAGGGCACGAGGGCGCGCCGCAGCCAGCGGGGCAGCCTCGAGTCGCGCAGCCAGATCAGGTTGCGCTCGACCAGGTCAGGGTCGGCCTCCTCGTTGAGGCGGTAGTGGTGCTGGAGGTTGTGCTCCTCTCGCCAGGCGTCGGGGTCGATCCAGTCGAGCCAGTCGACGACCCGGCGCCAGCCCGCGGCGAAGCCCTTGCCGGTGCGCGAGCGGGGCGTGGCCTCGACGCCCTCGTAGCCGCGGTGGCACACGGGGTGGGCGACGCCGGTCCAGCGGACGAAGCGGCCGAGGGAGAGGGCGAAGATCGACAGGGGGTTGGGGGCGATCCAGCTGGTCGCCAGGCCGATCAGGCTCGCGGCGCGGCCGATCCGCTCGACCTTGCGCAGGTGTCGAAGGTCCGCCTCGCCCATGTCCGCGCGGGCCTCGGACGCGATCGCGTCGAGCTCGGCGGTGAAGGCCTCGACGTCGAGGCCGTCGAGGAAGCTCGGCGCAGGGCTGCGCCCGGGCGCATGGTCGCGCGGGTCTAGAGCGGGTTGTCGCGTACCCATGAGCGGAGCCGTTGCATGCCCTCGGCGTAGGACACCGCGGGCTCGTAGCCGAGCTCGCGGCGCGCCGCGGAGATGTCGTACCAGTGCGCCGTGGACATCTGGCTGACGACGAAGCGGGTGATGGGCGGCTCTCGACGGATCCGCAGCAGCTTCCACAGGCCCTCGATGACCGCCGCGGCGGCGCGCGCCTTGGCCGCGGAGATGGTCGCCTCGATGGGCGGCAGCCCGTTGATGTCGAGCAGGTCGTTGAGGAACTGCGGCCCGGGCATGGGCTCGCCCTGGGTGATGAAGTAGGCCTTGCCCGCGGGCGCGCGCTCGGGGTGCTCGGGGTCGAGGCGCTCGGCCGCGGCGATGTGGGCCGCGACGGCGTTGTCGATGTAGACCGTGTCGATGGGCTGGGGCTCGCCGATGAGCTTGACCCGGCCGGTGCGGGCCTTGGCGATCATCCGCGGCATCAGCGAGGTGTCCCCGGGGCCCCAGACCAGGTGAGGGCGGATCGCGGCGGTGACCAGCTCGGCGCCGTTGGCCGCGAGCACCTCGCGCTCGGCGATGGCCTTGGTCGCGGGGTAGTGGGCCTCGAAGTGGTCGGGGTAGGGCGCGGACTCGTCGACGCCGTCGACGGTCTCGCCCCCGTGCACGACGCTGGGCGTGCTCGTGTAGACGAGCTTGCGGGCCCCGGCGGCGCGGCAGGCCGCGAGCACGTTGCGCGTGCCCTCGACGTTGGTGGCGAAGAAGCGCTCGTAGGGGCCCCAGATGTCGACGAGGGCCGCGGCGTGGAAGACCGCGTCGCAGCCCGCGACGGCGGCCTCGAGCGCGGCGCGGTCCTGGACGTCGCCGCGCACCAGCTCGACGCCCCACTCGCGCAGGAAGGGATAGTCGCCGCGGCAAAAGCCGCGCACCTCGACGCCGCGATCGAGCAGCGCCCGGGCGATGGACTTGCCGACGAAGCCGCCAGCGCCGGTGATCAGCGCGCGCTTCATCGCAGCCGGGCCTCCGCCCACGCGCGCAGCTTGCCCCGGCCGATCTTGGCGTTGTGCCGGATGTCGACGGGGAAGCCCTTGGCGTCGTCGTAGCGCAGGTAGTGGCGGACCCGATCGAGGCCCAGCGCGGGGGCCAGGGTGCCCTCGGCGTACTCGGCCTGGTGCTTGGCGAGCTCGCGCAGCTCGGCCTCGACGGTGGACCAGGCCTGGGCGTCCTTGCGCGCGGGGTGGTCGGGCTCGAGCTCGACGCACAGCGCAGCCTCGACGGCGCCGCCGCGCTGGGGACCCACGAGGGCGCAGCGGTACACGGCCGGGTGGGTCTCGAACACCTTCTCCGCGGGCACGGTGAACAGCGTCGACGCGCCCGGCTCGGCGGCGTCGAGCACGACCCGGTGGCTCTTGCGGCCGCAAAACCAGATCCGGCCCTGCTCGTCGCGCCAGCCCACGTCGCCCATGCGGTGCCAGATCCGGCGGCCGTCGTCGCTCTGCTCGACGATCTTGGCCTTCGCGGTGTTGGCCTCGTCGTTGAAGTAGGACTCCGTGACCATGGGGCCGCACACGGTGATCTCGCCGACCTCGCCGCGTTCGAGCTCGAGGGCGGGCGACCACTCGGGCACGGGCTCGTCGCTGATCTGGATGATGCGGACCTCGATGCTGGGCACGGGGAAGCCCACGCACACCCCCGCGCCGACCTCGGTGTGCGGCCAGGTCTCGCCGCGGATGCTGCGGCAGGGCAGGCAGGCCACGGGCAGGGACTCGGTCGCGCCGTAGGGCGGGAACAGGTCGGCGGTCGCGGGGACCATGCCGTGCCACCGGGCCATGGTCGGCCCGGGCAAGGGCGCGCCAGCGGCGATGACCCGGCGCAGGCTCGGGAGCTTGGCGCCGTGGGCCTCGCCGTAGCGGCCCACGGTGTTGAGCAGCGCCGGCGAGCCGAACATGGTGGTCACGCCGAAGCGCTGGACGGGCTCGAGGATGTTGCGCGGATCGACCTGGGCGGGCTTGGTCGAGTCCATGTCCGGGAGCACGGTGGTCATGCCCAGGGCCGGATCGAACAGGGCGAAGAGCGGGAAGGTCGGCAGGTTGACCTCGCCGGGCTCGATGCCAAACATCTCGCGCAGGGACTCGACCTGGGCCACGAAGGTGCGGTGGCGGTAGACCACGCCCTTGGGCGGCCCGGTGCTGCCGCTGGTGAACAAGATGGCGGCGATCTCTTCGCCCCGGGTGGGCTCGGGGCGGTCGCCGGCGGCCAGCCGCTCGGCGCCGAGGGCCTCGACGCGCTCGAGCTTGGTGCCGCCCAGGCCCATGCCGCCCACGTGCACGCGCTGGCGGATCGTCGCGCGCCCCCAGCCGAACAGGACCCGGGCGACGTGGGCCTTGGGGATGCCGATGAAGGCCGTGGGCTCGGCCCGGGCGATGCAGCTCTGCAGGCCCTTGATGCCCAGGCCCGGATCGATCATCACCGGGACCACGCCGGCCTTGAACATCGCGAAGGTCAGGGCGAACAGCTCGGGGCTCGGCGGGACCATGAGCACGGCCCGGTGCCCGCGGGCGACGCCGACGGCGTGCAGGCCTGCGGCGATGCGATCGCTGCGCTCGTCGAGCTCGCGGTAGCTGACCTGGGTGTAGACCAGCTGGCCGTCTGCGTCGCGGCGCTTGGTCGGGAAGTAGATCGCCGTGGCGTCGGGCTGGGAGGCGGCCATGCGCGGGAGCATGTCGGCGACGGTCGCCGGGAGCTCCCCTGCACCCTCCGTGCTCACGGGGAGGCCTCCGCGGCGCTCGGGGCTGCTTTGTGGGCGCTGTCCTGAGCTGCGGTCGGTACCACGGCCGGCGCCATGAACTCGCGGACCAGCGCCTCGATCTCCTCCCCGGCGTCCTCGAGCACGTAGTGGCCGCAGTCTTCAAAGCGGTGCACGTCGGCGCTGGGCAGCTTGCGCTCCCAGACCTCGAGGAAGTGCTTGTCGAACACGAAGTCGCGCATGCCCCAGCAGATCAGCACGGGGTGGCTGTCGAACTTGGGCAGGGCCTCGCCGACCTCGGAGACGATGTCGAAGCCCGGATCCCGGGGCGCGAGGGGGATGTCCTGGACGAAGCGCAGCACGGCGCGGCGGTTGGCCCAGCTGTCGTAGGGGGCGATGAGGCCGTGGGCGACGGCGGGGTCGAGGGGGCGCCGGGTCACGCAGTAGCGGTTGGCCCCGCGGCTAAAGGCGTTGAAGCCCCGGACCAGCACCGTGCCCAGGCCCGTGCGCGTCAGCCGGAGCGTGCCGGGCATGGCCTTGGCCGGCGGCAGGCCGAAGGCCGCGGTGTTGAGCAGCACGATGCGATCGACCTCGGCCTCGTGGGCGTGGGCCCAGCCCATGCCGATCATCCCGCCCCAGTCGTGGACCATGAGGTGGATGGGTCCAGCCTCGGTCAGGCGCAGGTGGGCGATGAGCTTGCCCAGGTCCTCGATGCGCCGCCCGAGCCGGTAGGGGTAGCGGGCGTCGTCGGGCTTGTCGGACTTGCCGCAGCCCATGTGGTCGGGGGCGACGACGCGGAACTGAGGCGAGAGGGCCTTGATCAGCCGGCGCCAATAGAACGACCAGGTCGGGTTGCCGTGGACCATGACCACGACCGGCGCGCCCTCGCGGGGCCCCTCGTCGACGTAGTGCATGCGCAGGCCGGGCTCGACCTCGAAGTAGTGCTCGGCGAAGGGGTACAGCTGCTTGGAGACGGAGACCTGCATCACCACACCACCTCGGCCATGGCGCAGTTGAGGCCCGAGCCGATGCCCATCAGCCCGACCCGGTCGCCGCGGCCGAGCCGGCCCGAGCTCGCGGCCTTGGACAGGACCATGGGCACGCCCGCGGGCCCGACGTTGCCAAACTCGGGGTAGGTCGCCAGGAGCTTGGCGGGGTCGAGCTCGAAGGTCTCGCAGAACTTGTCGGTGTGCGTGCGGCTGACCTGGTGGATCACGCACTCGTCGAGGGCGCCCGGGGTCCAGCCGAACTCGCGCTGGGCCGCGCGCCAGGCCTCCTTGGCCACGCGCAGGCCGGCGGTCAGCAGCTCGGCCGAGTCCGTCTCCATGCGGTCGACCTGGCCGCGGCACAGGCCGCTGTGCTGGGTCGCGGCCACGATCACGCTGCCGAGGAACTGGTGGCTGTAGCCGCCCTCGGCCCGCTTCTCAGCCAGCGCCTGGGCCAGATCCGTGCGCGCCAGGACCATGGCGGCCGCGGTCCCGCCGAGGGTCAAGGTCGCGAAGTTCGACCAGAAGTCCTCGCGGGTCGAGTCGGGCGCGCTGAGCCGCTCGATGGTCTTGTCGATCACGTAGCGGCTGTCCTCGCCGTCGACGACGATGCCGTAGTCGAGCTGCCCGCGCTCGATCATGTTGCCGATGATGTCCATGCCGTTGATGAACCCGAGGCAGGCGTTGCCGACGTCGAAGTTGAGGCAGGTCGGGGGCAGGCCGAGCTTGCCGTGGACCAGGCAGGCCGTGGACGGCTCGACGAAGTCGCGGCACACGGAGGTGCTGATCAGCACGCCGATGCGCTCGGGGTCGACCCCGGACTCGGCGATGGCCCGGCGCGCCGCGAGGGTCGCCGCGTCCGAGGGGCTGACGCTCGCGGGCCACATCCGCCGGGCCTTGATGCCGGTGAGCGTCTCGAGGATCCCGGGGGGCAGGCCGAGGCGCTGCATGGGCGCGGCTAGTCGATTCTCGAGGTCCGTGGAGCTGACCCGGTAGGGGGCGTCGACGTGGGCGACGCTGCAGATCGAGACGTTGGCGAAGCGCATGCGGGACCGTGGCGGGCACCCTACTCTCGGGGGCGATGGGCGACAAACCCAGGCGCGCGAGGCTCGGCGCGGGCTGTCGCACATGGGCGAGGTCACCGTGAGGTGAACCCGCCTCGCACCCAAGGCGGCGCCGAGTCAATCTCGAGTCGACGGCCGCGTGGCTCCCCATCTGGGTCCCCACCGCCGAGCGGGTAGCTGCTAATCTGGCCGCGCCCGTGCAGTTCCTTGCCCTGTGTGCCGCGCTTGCCGTGTTCGCCCTGCTCTTGTATCGACTGCGCCGTTTTCTGTCCGGCGCACCGCGGGTCGCCATCGACAGCGTCCGTCCAGGCTGGGTCGAGGTCGCGGGCCAAGTGAAGGGCCTTCAGCGGGACGCCGGGGCGCTGTGCCGTGCGCCGATCTCCGGCCGCGAGGCCGTGGCCTGGCGCGTGCTGATCGAGCAGGAGACCGGGGTCCGCGGTTGGGAGCCGGTGGTCGATCTTCGCGACGGCGTCGACTTCGAGCTCGACGACGGCAGCGGCCGGATCCGAGTGTGCGCCGCGAGCTCGCCTTTGTCCCTCGACGTCGGCGAGCGCCGCGGCAAGGGGGGACCCTTCGCCCCGCCGCCGGCCATCGTCGAGCAGCTCATCGCCCGCCACCGAAACCCCCACGGCGTGCTCTTTCACAAGGGCTTTCGCTGGCGCGAGTGGGTCATCGAGGACGGGCGCCGGGTGAGGGTCAACGGGTGGGTCAAGGCGGTGCCGGGGGATCGGGCGGTCGGCTATCGCCGGGTCGACGACGAGCTCGTCCTCGCGGGCGCGGACAATCGACCCCTCGAAGTCATCGATTGATTCGGCGCGCGGACGCCGTGCTGGACGGCGGCGAGGCTCGTGTCTCGGACCTCTGCCCGGCGCGCGCGAGCTTTTGAGATACTCGGCCCATGATTCGAAGGTCTTGGTGTGGACTCGCGGCCCTGCTGCTGTGTGCGTGCCCCGCTGATGACGTCGCGCCGTCCGACGGCGGCGGGACGGAGGACGAAGTCGGCGAGAGCGAGACCACGGACGGGGAGAGCGAGGCCGGCGAGGAGGACACGGGCGGTCCGCCGCCAGCGCCCGCGGACGCGCCCGACGAGCTCGGCCCCGTCGCCGTCGGCTACACCCAGCTGACCGCCGTCGACCCCGAGCGCGACGATCGGACCCTGCTCGTCGACGTCTGGTACCCCGCCGGCGAGTTCGACGAGGGCGCCGCCGCGCCGGCGGGCTACCTGCTCGGCGGCCTGTTCACGCTGCCCTCGGAGGTCGCCTGGGCCGACGTGCCCGTGCGCGACGACCCCGAGCAGAGCCTGGTGATCTTCTCGCACGGCTATCGGGGCATCAGCACCCAGAGCTTCGAGCTGTGCGAGACCCTGGCCAGCCACGGCTTCATCGTCGTCGCCCCCGAGCACACCGGGAACTCGCAGGCCGACCCCTCGGACGACTTCGACACGGCCGCGGGTCACCGGGTCCTGGACGTGTCCTTCTTGCTCGACCTGTTCGAGGCCAAGGAGGCGGACGCCGAAGACATGTTCCACGGGCGCATCGGCGACGCGGGCTACGGCGTGGTCGGGCACTCCTTCGGTGGCATGACCTCCGTGGGCGCCGCCGCGGGCTGGGCCGGCGCGCCACCGGATCCGCGGGTCACCGCCATCGCCCCGATCTCGGCGGTCATCGACGGCGATCTGCAGTCGTCCCAGCGCAACAGCCCCAACGCGGGCTTCACCGCCGAGCAGCTGGCGAGCATCACCGTGCCGGTCATGCTGCTCGGCGGCACCGAGGACGTGGGCGTGCCCGTCGAGAACAACGCCCTGGCCTTCGAGGGCATGAGCGCCGCGTCCAGCGTGTATCGGGCCGACATCATCGGGGCCAACCACACCCACTTCTCCAACGTGTGCACCATCGGCGAGCTGCTCATCGCCATGGGCATCCCCAAGGAGATGTGGGAGGCGATCGGGGCGGGCGACCTCATCGGCCCCTACGACGCGACCTGTGGCCCCGAGGCCTTCCCCATCGAGGAGGCCGTCCGCCTGCAGAACCTCTACGTGGTCGCCTTCTTGCGCAGGCACATGCTGGGCGAGGCGGGCTACGATCACTACCTCTCGCCGGAGTACGCCGACACCGAGGCGGCGATCATCTACTGGGAGCGCGAGCGCTAAACGGCCGCGCTGGGAGCAGCTGTGGGAGCTCCCTCTCGACGAGGCGCGTGCGCTTCGACGTCGAGGTCCAGCGGACTAGTCGAACTCGATGAAGCCGGGCTCGGAGAAGCCGTAGGCCCCGTTGGCGAGGGCGCTCAGGTGCGCCCGGAGCATGTCCTCGAGCCCGCTCCAGCGGGCCAGGTAGGGCCCCTGGCCGTCCTGAAACTCCATCGCGATGATCTGACCCACGCGACCGTTGGGCCCGGGGGCGAGGTCGTAGCAGTACTCGTTGCCGCAGCCGTCCTGGGCCAGCGGCACCCACTGCGGCTGCCAGTAGGTCCGCGCCAGGCGGCCGTCGTCGAAGCGGCCGTCGCCCCAGCTCGTGACGTTGGCGAAGTGTCGGCTGAAGTCGATCTCCCGGGTCCCGCGAATGCCCTCGGCGATGCGCTTGGGGTCGTTGGCGCCGTAGTTGCCCATGAAGTTGAGGGCGTTGCGGTTGGTCTTCAGCCAGGTCTTCAGCTCGCCGGGGAGCTCGGCGCCGGCGGCCTCGGCGATCGCCGCGAGCTCATCGTCGGTGGCCGGCTCGAAGCACGACCAGCTCTCGAACACCGAGTCGGCGCCCGCGGTCTTCAAGGCCTCACGGTACTGCTCCAGCAAGTTGGCGATCGACATGGGCGCACCCTTCCTAGCCCGCCAAAGCGCCGGTGGTCAACGAGCCATGTTAAGCTGCTCGCGCGACTCATGAATGCCTCCAGACCCCCCTTTGACGAGTTCCTGAGTCGCTTCTCGAGGCGGATCCAACACCTCTTGCGCGAGCGCGAGGACCCCGACCGCCTGGGCCTCGAGCGCGGCATGCCGCCCTTCGTGCTGCGAGAGGTCCTCGCCGCCGATCCGCTCTCGGCCTTCATCCCGGTCGAACACGGCGGCCGCGGGACGAGCATCGAAGAGGGCGGGGCCGTGCTCGAGGCGATGGCCTACGAGTCCCTCGGGCTCGGCCTCATCCTCGGCATCAGCGGCCTGTTGTTTCTCCAGCCCTTCACCAAGTACGGCCAGGAGGCGGTCAAGGCCAAGGTCTACGAGGGCTTCTTGCGCGACCGCAAGCTCGGCGGCCTGATGCTCACGGAGCCGGGCCACGGCAGCGACGCGCTCAACATGCAGACCCGCTGGACCCTCGAGGACGGCGTCCACGAGCTCCGCGGCACGAAGCACTGGGCGGGGCTCACGGGCTGGGCGGATTATTGGCTTTTGTCGGCTCGCCGCGTCTACGAGGACGGAAGCCTCTCGCGGGACGTCGACTTGTTCATGTGCGACCTCGACGAGCCCGGCCAGCGGGTGATCGTCGAGGAGCGCTACAACAACCTCGGGCTGCACATGATCCCCTACGGCCGGAACCGGATCGAGGCGTCGATCCCCGCGGCGCAGCGCCTGACGCCGCGCACGACCGGGGTCAAGCTGCTCCTCGACCACCTCAACCGCAGCCGCATGCAAATGGTAGCGATGGCCATGGGCTTCCTGCGTCGCATGCTCGACGAGGCCACGGCCCACTGCCGCGCGCGCGAGGTCGGCGGTCAGTCGCTGCTCGGCTACGACCAGGTCCAGGCGCGCTTGGTCGAGATGCAGTCCGCGGTCACGGTGTGCACGGCGATGTCGGTGCACATGGCCGAGCACGCCGGCCTCGAGTTCAACCTGGCGGCGCGCGGCGTCGAAGCCAACGCGATGAAGAGCTGGGCCACGGACGCCATGCACGAGTCGGCGCAGTCGCTGCTCCAGCTGTGCGGGGCCATGGGCTATCGCTTCGACCACATCGCCGGGCGCTCTGTCGTGGACAGCCGCCCGTGGTCGATCGCCGAGGGCTCGAACGACATTCTCTACGACCAGATCGGCAACGCCTTCGTTCGTCAGATGCGGATCGCCAAGCAGCGCAAGCTCGGCGCCGTCATGGCCGGCGAAGCGCTCACGGCTCGGGCGAGCGAGCGCCTCGGGACCCTGCTCGACGTCGAGGTCGACGCTCCCCTGGCGCAGCGCGAGCAGGTTCAGCTCGGGCGCGTCGTCAGCCGGGTCATCGCCATGGAGATGACCCTCGAGCTGGGGGCGCGGGGCTACGCGGCGGACCTCATCGAGGCGAGCGTGGGCTGCCTGACCCGGGAGATCGCGGGGCTGCTGGCCGACTACGTCCGGGCCTCGCCGGGGCAGCAGGTCGACCTGGAGCGCGCCAGCGCCCCGTGGAGGGAGTTCCTGGGTTAGTCGGTGCGCTAGCCCTTGTGCGTCGAGGGCCCGAAGTCGCCGAAGGGATCGTCGCGCTCGTGCACGGCCTGCTTGAAGCCGACCTCGGCGGCCCGGCGGGCGAAGGCGTGGCCCTCGGCGGTGTGCCGGGCGACGCCGTCGAACACGGTGCCGAGGATCTGCGTGGTGTGCAGCCCCTGGGCCATGACGGTCTGGTTGAGCAGCAGCTTGTGCATGACCAGCTGGTTGATCGGCACCCGGGCGATGCGCTCGAGCAGGTTCTCAAAGCGCGCGTCGAGCTGGTCCGCGGGCGCGCTCTCGATGGCCAGGCCCCACTCGACGGCCTCCTTGCCCGAGAGGCAGTCGCCGGTGAACAGCAGGCGCTTGGCCTTCTCGAGGCCGACGCGGTGGACCCACAGCGAGCTCGTGGGCACGCCCCAGACCCGCGCCGGCGGGTAGCCGATCTTGGCGTCGTCCTCGATGACCAGCAGGTCCGAGCACAGCGCCATGTCGGTCCCGCCGGCGACGCAAAAGCCGTGGACCTTGCAGACCACGGGCTTGTCGCTGTGGAACAGGCTCATGAAGCCGCGGACGTTGCGGCTCATCATCGCGTAGTCGACGGTCGGGTCCCAGTCGCCGCCGGGCTGGTGGTTGGTGGCGATCACGGCGGGGTCGAGGGGTGAGCCCGCGAGCGAGGCGTCGCCGAACTCTTCCATGCCGTGGATGCCCTCGGCGGAGGCGACCAGATCGTAGCCGCCGCAAAAGCCCTTCCCGGCCCCGGACAGGGCGATCACGTGGACGCTCGGGTCGAGGTTGGCCCGCTCGACGCACGCGGCGAGCTCGCGCGGCATGGCCATGGTGATGCCGTTCCCCCGCTCTGGGCGGTCGAGGGTGATGCGGGCGATCCGTCCGTCGACGGCGTAGGTCATGGTGCTGAGCTCGGCCATGGACCGGAGTCTGCCCGAGAAATCGCGCCTCGGGTCGGGCCCGTCTCCGCGAGTTCGCTTCGAGCAGCGTGAGGATCTCGGCGAGGCTCCGCTCGCGGGCGAAGTCGAAGGCGTCCTTGCCCTGCGGCTCCGGTCACGCTGCGTGCTGCGCTTCGCCTTCGGGCTCGTCGAGCTGGGCGAGGTAGGTCTGGCGGAGCCGGGCGAGCTCGCGCTGGAGCCGGCGTCGCTCCCCGCGGAGCCGGGCGAAGCGTCGGCGCTGACGCAGGCGCCGGAGGTTGCTGCGCAGGCCAAAGCGATACAGGCGAAGATCGATGGCGTAGCGGTGGGCGAAGATCGCCACGGGCAGCAGCGCCGCGCCCACGCCGACCGCCGGCCACAGCCCCGCGAAGCTGAACACCGCGTAGCTCAGCAGCGCGAACCATCCGAAGAACAGGGCGGTCCCGCCGAGCAGCTTGGTCAGGGCCACGCGGTAGGCGGTAGGGCGCGTCAGCAGCAAGAGCACGCGCAGCAGCAGGTAGGGGACGATGGCCGCGACGGCGCCGACGAGGGCCAGGGGGGCGCCGAGGATGAGCCCGAGGGGGCCAAAGAGCGAGCGGTCTTCCCGGCCCAGGCGCGAGGCGTGGGCCTCTCCGCGCTTTTGCAGCGCGGTCTCGACCCGGCCCAGACCCAGGCGTCGGCGCTCGTCGGTGTAGGCGACGACGCGCTCGCGCAGCCGGGCGCAGCGGACCGGGTCCCCGTCCTCGAGCCAGCGGTAGGCGTCGATGATGCGCTGGACCAAGGCGGTGCGCTCCGCCGGGGATTGGCCGTTGGCGTCGAGGCCCTCGGCCTGGCGGATGTCGACGATCAGCGCGGTGACCTGGGCGATGAGCCGCTCGTCGTCCTCGTGCTCGACGTGCACGGCGAGGTCGCGGATCGACTCGCCCATGCGCTCGGTCAGGGCGCGGACGTGGGTCTGGGGATCGCTGTTGGGGGTCTGGAGCTCGCGCAGGGCCGCGCGCACGGGGATGGGCGGGCCAAAGGCGACGTGCACGTCGCTGCGGAAGGCCTCGCGGACCAGGTAGTTGAGGCCCACGGGGACGATGTGCAGCTCGGGCAGCTCCGCCTCGGAGTAGGCCTGGATCGTGTCGATGGCGATGCGGACCGTGCCGGTCTTCATGGGCTCGACGCGCAGCCGGGCGTGGGTCTTGCCCTCCGGGAAGATCGAGATGACCCCGCCGCGGACGAGCACGGCCCGGCACTCGGCGAATGCCGCGTCGTTGTCGACGGCGCCGCCTTTGTGGTCGCTGCGACGGCGGATCGGCACGGCCCCGACGGCGCGCAGCAGCGCCCCGAAGCCCGGCACGCGGAACAGCCCGTCGCGGGCGCAGAAGGTGACCTGGCGCCGCTCCGAGAGGCCCACGAGCACGGGGTCGACGATCGAGTTGGGGTGCGTCGAGGCGAGGATCGTCGGGACCTTCGCGTCGATGTGCTCGAGGCCGGTGACCTCGATGTGGCGGTAGAACAGGCCCAGGCCCGTGCGCGCCACGGCTCGCAGGCCGCGGTAGACCAGGCTCGGGGCTGCGCCCGCGTTGCCCGAGTCCCCAGCTTCGACCATTCCACGACGATACACGCCCCGAGCGCCGCGCGGGGAACTCTCCCAATCTTGGTCACTCTCGCCCGCTCTCGGGCCCACGACAGAACTGTCCCGTGGCTCGGCCAGGCGCCAACCCAGGTGGGGAGGCGGCCGGGACGCTCGATGCAACAACCCGCCCATTTGGCCCAGGAAAGCCCGAAAACGGGATTTTGACCCCGTTGACCCTCCCGAGGCCGACCTTAGCTTCGCCAAACCTTCCCAGGAGCGAAGCATGAGCGACAAGCAAACTCAGGTGTACCCACTGCTGCCCCTTCGCCGCGGCATCCTCTACCCCGGCTCGGTCTCGACCCTGCCCGTGGGGCGCAAGCGGTCCCTGGCCCTCGTCGAGGCCGCGCGCGCTGGCGACACCATCGTCATCGCGTCTCAGCACGACCCCAGCACGGAGCGCCCGGCGCTGGCGGACATTCAACCCGTGGCGGTGTTGGCGAAGATCCACCGCATCGGGCGCAACAAGGCGGGCAACGCCCGGCTGGTCGTCGAGACCCTCGAGCGCGTGAAGATCGACGCGCTCGAGACCAGCGACCCCTACCTCCAGGCCCGGGTGCACGCGACGCCTGACGAGAACGCCCAGTCGACGGAGGCCAAGATCCTGGCCGAGTCGCTGCGCGAGCACATCCGCGAGCTCGCCGGCGAGGCGGGGGGCGGCCTGGTCGAGGCGGTGTCCAAGGACATGCGCCCCAGCGAGTTCGCCGACGCCGTCGCGTCCAACCTGCCGCTGACCCGCGAGGCGGGCTTCGAGGTGCTGGTCACCGTCGACGTCCCCGAGCGCCTGCGCCTGGTCGCGCGCTACGTCAACGAGGCCCGCGAGACCCAGGAGATGCGCCAGAAGATCGACGAGGAGGTGCGCAAGCGCCTCGGCAAGCAGCAGCGCGACCACATCCTGCGCGAGCGCATGAAGGCCATCCAGAGCGAGCTCGGCGACGGCAACGGCGAGGACGAGGACGAGGTCGCCAAGCTGCGCGCCAAGTTCGAGGGCATCGAGCTGCCCGAAGAGGCCGCCAAGGTGGTCGAGCGCGAGCTCAAGCGCCTGACCAAGCTCAACCCCGCGCACCCCGAGTTCAACGTCGCGCGGACCTACCTCGAGACCCTGTCCGAGCTGCCCTGGGACACGCGGGCCGAGGCCGTCGACGACCTCGACGCCGTGGCCAAGCAGCTCGACGACGACCACTACGGCCTCGACGAGGTCAAGGAGCGGATCCTCGAGCACATGGCCGTGCTCAAGCTGAGCAAGGGCAGCAAGGGCACCATCTTGTGCCTCGCGGGCCCTCCCGGCGTGGGCAAGACCTCCCTGGGTCGGTCCATCGCCGAGGCCACCAACCGCCCCTTCGTGCGCATCGCCCTGGGCGGCGTGCGGGACGAGGCCGAGATCCGCGGCCACCGGCGGACCTACATCGGGGCCCTGCCCGGGCGCATCATCAACGCGGTCCGCAAGTCGGGCGTCAAGAACCCGGTCATGCTCCTCGACGAGGTCGACAAGCTCAGCCAGGGCTTCAGCGGCTCCCCCGAGGCGGCGCTGCTCGAGCTCCTCGACCCCGAGCAAAACGACACCTTCACGGACCACTACCTCGAGCTGCCCTTCGACATGTCCGAGGTGATGTTCGTGGTCACGGCCAACGATCTGAGCCGGATGTCCGCGCCCCTGCGCGACCGCCTCGAGATCGTCCAGCTCAGCGGCTACACCCCCGAGGAGAAGCTCGAGATCGCCCGGGACCACCTGCTCCCGCGCCAGCTCGACGAGAACGCCCTCGAGCCGGGGACCATGCTCCTCGAGGACGAGGCCCTGCGCCAGGTGATCACCGACTACACCCGCGAGGCCGGCGTCCGCCAGCTCGGGCGCGAGATCGGTCGCCTGGCTCGGGCGGTGGCCCTCAAGGTCGCGCGGCGCTCCCCCGAGGCCGAGGCCGACGCGGAGGCCATCCACATCGAGGCCGAGGAGCTCGAGGACTACCTGGGCAAGCGGCGCTTCTTCAACGAGGTCGCCGAGCGCACGGCGGTCCCGGGCGTGGCCACGGGCTTGGCGTGGACGCCGGTCGGCGGCGACATCCTGTTCATCGAGACCTCGCAGATGCCGGGCAAGGGCGCCCTGCAGATCACCGGGCAGCTCGGGGACGTGATGAAGGAGTCGGCGCGCGCGGCCTTGACCTACGTGCGCAGCAACGCCGAGTCCCTCGAGGTCGACCCCAACTTCCTCGACGGTCGTGACGTGCACATCCACGTCCCGGCGGGGGCGGTGCCCAAGGACGGGCCGTCGGCGGGCGTCACCATCTTCACGGCGCTGACCTCCCTGCTCACGGGTCGGCGGGTCCGCAGCGACACGGCGATGACCGGCGAGTGCACCTTGCGCGGCCGCGTGCTGCCCGTGGGCGGCATCAAGGCCAAGGTGCTCGCCGCTCACCGGGCCGGGATCACCCGGGTGATCCTCCCGCACCGCAACGCCCGCGACGTCGACGACGTCCCCGAGGAGGTGCGCTCGACCATGGAGTTCGTCTTCGCCGAGGACATGCAGACCGTGCTCGAGGCCGCCCTCGAGACCAGCACCGAGGCGGAGCTCGGCGCGGACCAGTCGCTGACCTCCCTGGGCATCGTCGACCACGGCGCGGGAGGGAGCGTGCCTTTGAGCTGAGCGGCGCTACGCTGTAGAGCGAGAGCGAAGGAGCGAGCCCCTCTTCGACGTCCCAGGCCAGCCACCGCGGTGGCCGGTCTGGGGGTCGGGGAGGGGCCTCGCCTTTTGGTCGTGCCGTTAGCGGGAGAGGGCCCGCCGCATGCTGGTCACGAGCGCGGTGAGGACGGGCGAGCCGCGATCGCGGGCGCGGTAGACCGCGAACAGGTCGATGGTCGGGGCCTCGAAGTGGGGGAGCACGAGCTCGAGGCGTTCGTCGGCGAGGGCCTCGCGCGCCAACCAGCGGGGCACCAGCGCGATACCCAGACCGGCGAGGGCGCCGCGAAAGTTGGCCAGCAAGGTCGTCGAGCGCAGCCGCCCGCGGACGCCGACGGTGTACTCGCGCTCGCCCCGGGTCAGGCGCCACAGGTGGTCGGGGCCGCGGGCGGTCAAGGTCACGATCGCCTCGTGCTCGGCCAGGTCCGCGGGCTGCTCGGGGCGGCCGAAGGCGTCGAGGTAGTCCGGCGAGGCCACGAGCACCCGGGCGACGCGGCCGAGCCATCGAGCTACCTTCGAGGACTGGGCCGTCGAGCCCGGGGGCTTTGGGCCCAACGGCCTCGACATCGACGGCGAGCTGCTGTGGGTCAGCCACACCGACAAGGGGGCGATCTACCGCGTGCCGATCGTCGACGAGGCGCCGGGGGACATCGTCGAGCTCGAGCTCGACCGCGTCCCGGCGGGCGTCGACGGGCTCGAGGTCGACGTCAACGGGGACATCGTGTTCGTCGAAGGCTACGCCGACCAGCTCACCCGCATCGAGGTCGACGGCGACAGCGGGCAGCTGACCACCCTCTCGCTCGGGGTCCTCGACGGGCCGACGACCTTCGCCTTCTCCGGGGCCGCGGGGCGTGGATCGTCGAGGGCCAGCTCCCCCACCTCCTCGACCCGACTCTGGGCCCGCCGAACTTGCCCTTCCAGGCCGTGTTCCGCGAGCTGTGATTTCGAGCGGCTCGCCAGTGTCCGCTGGGAGGGCGGGCCGCGCTATGTATGGGCGATGGCGACCGAGCCCGAGATCCCGCGGATCCTCCAGCACAAGCTGCTCAACCCCATGCTGCCCATGGTCGCCGCGTTGAAGGTCGCGGCGCGTGTTGGCAAGGGCGCCAGCGTGCTGCGCTTCATGAGCAAGGCGATGTTCCTGCCCAAGCGCTGCCGCGCGATCGATCGCTACGGCGCCTCAGAGGGTGACGTCTACGTCGCCGTGTTCCCCAAGAGCGGGACGAACTGGACCCTGCAGCTGTGTGTCCAGGCCGCGCACTACGGCGAGGTCGAGTTCAGCCACATCCTCGAATTCCTGCCCTGGCCCGAGGCGCCCATGCCCGGGATCCCGCGCCTGGACCGACCCGGACCGTGGCGAGATGCGCCCACCGGGCTGCGCATCATCAAGACGCACCTGGGCTTCGAGGGCCTCCCCCAGGATCCGGGGGCGCGCTACGTCTGCATGATCCGCGACCCCAAGGAGGTGTGCGTGTCGGCCTACTACTTCATCACCAAACTGTTCGATGTTCGAGAGCGCATCTCGCCGCGCAAGTGGGTCGAGATGTGGTTCGAGCCCGGTCTCTACGGGGAGGGCTGGGCCGAGCACGCGGCGGGTTTTTGGGCTGCGCGCGAGCGCCCCAACGTGTTCGTGTGCACCTACACCGAGGCCAAGGCAGACCTGCGCGCCCACGCACAGCGCCTCGTCGATTTCCTCGGCGTGAGCCTCGAGCCGGCGCAGTTCGACGCCGTGGTCGAGCGCGCGTCCTTGCCCTACATGAAAGCCCACGAGCTGCAGTTTGCACCTCCGCGCATGCCCTTGACCCCGGAGCGAGGGGTGATGATCCGGCGCGGGGAGGCGGGCAAGTCGGGGGAGATGCTGACGGCGCAGGAGCAGGCGCGCATCGACGAGCATGCCCGGGCCGAGCTCCGCCGACTCGGCTCGGACCTGCCCTACGACGCGCTCTTTGGCGGCTGAGACGGAGGACAGCTGGCCAGGCTACGGGCCAGCTCTCTCCCTGCGCTGCAAGGCAGATGCGCCAGGGCCGAAGAGGGAGCGATGCCTGGTGCACTTCATCAAGGAATCCTCGCCCTCTTTCGTGACGACCCGTGGATGGCCTTCGCAATCGCTCGACTCGAGCGCCCTCCGGGCCTCGAGGCGCTCCTCGATCGACACGCGGCGCTCGACGCCTTCGACGTCGATCTGGCCCGGCGACAGCTCTTGCCCGATCTCGTATTGGTCGCGGACGGGGAGCGGCGCGCGGGACGTGGGAGGGGCCTGGTCCTCACCGTCGAGGTCCAGAGCCGCACGAACGAGGAAAAGCGCTGGCGAATCCCGCACTATCAGGCCGCCCTGGCCGACGAGCACGCGCGCGAGACCTGGGTCGTGGTGGTGTCCTTTTGCGCCGCGGTGTCCCGACAGCTGGCAGCCTGGGCCGAGGCCGGGCCGCCGCGCTTCGAGGTGATCGTGCTCGACGCGGCTCGGGTGCCGGTGGGCTACGACATGGTCAAAGCCTCGGCGAGGCCCAGCGCAGCTGTGCTGGGGGCAGCCTTGCACGCTTGCCGGGGCGACCTCGACGCTGCGCGCTGGGGCCTCAAGTGGTGTCGCGGCTGCCCGCCACGCGGCGCATGCGTGACGCGACCACGATTCTGGCCGCGGTAGACAAGAGTATGCGCCTCACGCTGATTCAAGAGTTTCCCTTCGCGCCGGACGACGATCGCCTCATGGAGATCGAGCGCCGGAGCGGGACCTATCACCTCGGTCGAGACGAAGGCCTCGAAGAGGGGCTGGAAAAGGGCCGCTGCCAAGTGCTCAAGACCATGGTGCTGGCCCTCCTCGAGGTTCGGGGAGTCCCTCTGTCCGAGGCAGAGCGCGCTCGCGTAGACGAGGAGACGCGCGTCGAAGAGCTCGAGCGATGGGCCGAGCTCGCGCGTACGGCCGCGCGAGCGGGAGCTCTGTTCGAGCGTTTACCGCCCGGCTAGAGGTAGCCGAGCTGCAGCTGGATCCCGGTGGTGTTGGTCTCCAGGTTGACGCCACAGGGGGCGGGCGTGCTCCAGCCGCAGTGGCCGCCGCCGGTGATCTCGACGACCTGTCCATCGTTCGAGAACTCCGCCATCCCGGCCGGCATCCAGCCACACTGGAGGAACTCGTGGTCGACGAAGAAGGGCGTGCCGGTCAGGTCGATGTTGGCCACGCCGTTGGCGAGGTTCACTTGCTGGCAGCCCATGGCGATGCCGAGGAACATCTCGCTGACCGGGATCATGTTGTGGAACAACATGCCCGAGGAGCTGGCGAAGGTGCGATCGTCGATGTCGACCTGTAGGGTCTCGGGGTCGACGCGCAGGCCCATGTAGTTGGTGCGCACGCTGGTGTCGCCGCCCTGGCCCGCCGAGACGGTGTACTGGCCGAAGTTGTAGTCGCCGCCCGTGTTGACGAGGGGGATGTACTCCCGGGGAACGCCGGGCATGTCGACGCAGTCGACCTCCCAGGGCTGGTCGAGGTCGCCCTCGTAGAACAGGGTGTAGAGGCCGTCGAAGAGGTTGGGGTCGGCCTCCTTGAAGTCGGCGCAGCTGGTCGGGATTTTACAGGTGCTCAGGCAGCCGTCGTCCTCGACGCCGTTGCCGTCGTCGCAGTCCTCGCCGTCGTCGATGACCCCGTTGCCGCAGGGCAGGGGCGGGGGCGTGGGGTCGCCGGGGCAGGTCATGGCCCAGGTCGCCATGCCGTGGATCGTGTCGTCGACGCCCACGCCCTCGTCCCAGGTCATGTCCCCGCTCCCTTCCTGGAAGTGCCACAGGCGCAGGGTCTCGGCGTCGTTCTCGAACAGCTCGGGAGGCGTGAAGTTCTCGGTGTAGCGGGCACCCTCGGAGATGCGCAGGGAGTGGATCTCGCCGTGGTAGAATTTGTCGTTGCTGCGGTTGGCGATGGTCATCGGCTTGTCCGCGACCTCGTAGCCGAGGGGTTGCATCGAGCTCAGGATGCCGCCCGCGCCCGCGCGCACGCCGACGCCATCGTAGATGGCCACGACGTGGTGCCAGCCGTCCCGGGAGAAGGGCAGGCTCCAGGTCGCGGTGGTGTTGGTGCTGCCGTCGCCGAGATCGAAGCGCAGCTGGCTCCCCGAGAGGCTGAACTGGAAGCCGCCGTTGAGGGATTTTTGCGCGACGATGTAGGCGCTCTCGTTGGCCTGCGGCCGGATCCAGGCTTCGATGGTGAAGGTCGTCGCGCTGAGGCCCTCGACCTCGAGGTAGTCGTCGGAGCCGTCGAAGAACAGCGAAGTGCAGGGGTCTTCGCCGCCCCCGGTGGTCGTGGTGTCGGTGGTGTCGGTCGTGTCCGTGGTGTCGGTCGTATCCGTCGTGGTGTCGGTCGTATCCGTCGTGGTGCCGTCCGTATCCGTCGTGGTGTCGTCCGTCGTGGTGTCGTCCGTCGTGGTGTCGTCGGTCTCCGAGGTCTCGGTGTCCGCGGGGCTGTCTTCGACGGGGCACCCAACAACGAGGGGCAGCGTCGAGAGGATGGTGAGTCGGAGCTTTGGGCTGCGCATGACGCCGACGAGGTGTCGAGTCCCTCGATGTCGGATCCGTATTTTCGACTCGAAACGGCGAGCACACCGTGGGGCGTGGGGCGGAGCCCGCCGTGCGCTATTCGCAGCGTTCGCCAGGGAACAGCGCCACGAAGCTGTCGTGGGCCGTCGAGGCGACCATGGGGCTGCCGTCGGCGGTCCGGCACAGGGCCTCGCGGACCTCGGGGGAGGCGACGGGGGACTGGCCGAGGGCGGCGGCGAGCTCGCGGGCGAGGTTGGAGAAGCGGCTGTCGACCAGGGCCGCGGCGACGAGGGCGGGCCCCTCGGGGTCGTGGAGCACGAGCTGGCGCCCGGCCTCGGCGCGGTGGCTCAGGGCGACGCCAGTGTCTTGAAGGATGTCGCGCAGGGCCGAGTAGGCGGCCGGCTGATCGCAGCGACCCAGGGCCGTGACCGCCGAGCGGCCGACCCGGGCGTCCTCGTCCCCGCCTTCGCTGTCGGGGCCCGCGATGGCCGTCAGCGCGCGGACCGTGTCTTTGGTGCACGCCGCCTCGCCCCCCTGGGTCCGCGCGACCTGGTCGAGGGCGGCCTTGCGGACCTCGGGCCAGGGGTGGGCCTGGCTGGTCGACAGCCACGGCGCGCCGGGCTCGGACGCGGGCCCCATGAGCGCGTAGCCCAGGCTCGCCAGGCGCGGGGCGGAGGCGTCGATGAGCGCGAACTCGCTGGCCAAGGGCGCGGCTTGATCAGCGGGCATGGCCTCGAGGGCGAGGCTCAGCAAGACCTCGCTGGCCTGGTCGCCAGCCTTGGCCGCGCTGGCGTTGGCCCGGGCGACCTCGGCGAGCACGGAGGCGCCGCGCTCGAGCCGACGCAGGCCGTCGATGGCCGCCACGCGCACGGAGAAGGGGGCGTCGGCGGAGCGGGCCAGGGACTCGAGCCGAGCGCCGAACGCATCGCCCGCGGCGCAGCAGGCCGCGCGCACGACCAGCAAGCGCGCCGCTCGATCGCCGCTGTCTCGGTCCCCCTCGGCGGAGCGGGCCAGGTCGGCGTCGAGGTCGGCCTCGATGCCCGCGGCGATCGCCGCGTCGTCCCGAGTATCAGCGTGGGCGCGGCGGATCAGCGCCCGGCGCAGGCGGTCCTGGAGCTCGCTCGCGCCCCGGCCGATCATCGGCGAGAGCTCGTCCAGGCGCTCGCGGGGTGTGACGTCGACGAGCAGGTCGAGGAGGTCGCCGCGGTCGGCGTTGCTCAGCTCCTTGTCGCCGACGAGCCCGACGAGCACGGGCATGGCGGCCGCGCCCTGCTTGCGCAGCAGCTCGAGCCACAGCTCCGTGGGTCGGTCCTGGCGCATGGCCACGCGCAGCTGCTCCCCAAACAGGGCCACGTGCTCCGGACGCTGGAGCCCCGCGAGCAGGTTGAGCAGGCGGTTGCGCTCGGCGGGGCCCGGGGCCGGGACGGCGTCGAGGCGCTCGACCACGGCCTGGGCCGCGAGCTCGCCGTGGTCCTCGAGGCGCCCGCGGGCGTCGATGTAGGCCTTGCCGCGATCGACGAGCATGACCTCGACGTCGGCGCGGGCCTGCTCGAGGCCGTAGCCGTCGCTCGGGGCGTCCGCGGGGGGGTCTGCGGGCGCGGCCTCCGGGGCGACGGCCTGGGTCAGCGCGAGGGCGAGGCGGAGCGCGGTGGCGAGCACGGACCCAATGCTGCCATGCGCTCCCAGACCCTCAAAGCAGGAAGGCCGTCGCCGCCACCGCACCACCTGCGGCCACCGCCAGGCCCAGGAGGACCATCCAGGTCACGTCGCGGCCGGGCTCGACCGAGCTGGCTGGGCTCGGCGCGTCGGGCAGCTGGGAGCCCCCAGGTACGATCTCTCCGGGCTGCGCGGGCCTGTCGACGAGCTCGACGACGACGAAGAGGTCGCCGGGGCGCTCACCGGGGCGACCCACGCCGCCCTGGCCGCGCAGGCGCAGCACGGCGCCGGGAGGCAGCTCGTCGGGGAGGTGCAAGGTCACGCGCTCGGGGTCGGCGGCATCGACCGCGCGCTCGACGAGGTCACCGTCGGCGGCGAGGCGCTGGGGCACGGCCACGCGCACGCCGTGGCCCAAGCCTGCGCGCGGGACCTCGGCGGTCACGCGCAGATCGGGACCGCGGGCGGCGCTGGAGTCCCCCTCGCTGGCGTCGAAGATGTTGGCGAGGCCGGCCATGGGCGAGGACCAGTGTCACCGCCGACGCTTGCGTTGTCGAGGCCGGGCCGCCGCACCCTCGCCGGGCAGGGGGTCCGCGGCGCAGCGCAGCCCGAGGTCGGCGCGGCGGCTGCGGGGGTCGACCATCTTCGAGCCCAGCGCGCTGAGCTCGTGGGCCTCCTCGCTGAGCGCGGAGCCCCCGAACACCCGCGCGCCGCTGGTGCCCGCGTCGCTGGTCCACTCCCACACGTTCCCGGCCATGTCGACGAGGCCCCAGCGCCCGGTGCCCTCGGGGAAGCTGCCCACGGGCGCGGTCCCGACGAAGCCGTCGCTGCGCTCGTACAGCGCCGTGAAGGCCGGCTGGCGCTTGCCCTCCTCGTCGCGCGCGCGCAGCTCCCGAGCGCACTCGCGGCCGCAGGCGTTGACGAGGTGGCGGTCCGGCGGGTCCTCGCCCCAGGGGAAGCTGCGCTGCTGCTCGCCGCCCTTGGCCGCGTAGATCCACTCGTGGGCGTGGGGCAGGCGCTTGTCTCGAGCCTGGCAGTAGGCCCGGGCCTGGTCGAGGGTCAGGCAGTTGACGGGGTGCTTGCGCCGCCCGGCCTTGTCCTCGTTGCACAGCTCGTCGTAGCGAGCGTGGAGCGCCTCGTCGAGCTCGTCGACGCCGCGCCAGTCGACGCTGGCCGGGGCCTCGGAGCAGGTGTGGTCGGCGGCGCAGCGGGCATAGTCGGCGACGGTCACCTCGCTGCGATCGAGGCAAAAGGCGCCCGCGATCGGCTGCGCGCCGTAGTGGATCATCGCCATGCCCTCGGGGCAGCGCAGGTCGGAGAGGATTTCCTCCGTCTCGACGCGAGCGTCGAGGGGGAGCAGCTCGAGCTGGACCAGCGAGCGACAGTCCCGGGGCGGGCCGTAGCTGCTGGTCGCCTCGCAGGCCGCGAGCTTGCCGTCGCTCGAGTAGTAGCCGCGGTGCCGGCTGCCGCCGCCGCCCGCCCCCGCGCCGCTGACCTCCACGCCGGCCTCGACCCGCGCGCCGCTGGCCTCGGTCAGCTCGAAGGCGCCGACGATCAGGCTCGAGACCACGTGGGTCGCGTCCTCGCACTGGCGCCCGCGCAGCGCGGCCCTTGGCGGAGGCGTCGAGGGTCCGGCGTATTGCCCGACCAGGGCCATGTCGAGGAGCAGCGCGCCGTAGCGCTCGACGGCGCCGACGAGCTTGGCCGCGCCCAGGGGGACCTTGGCCCACACGTCGCCGGCGCTCTGGATCAGCAGCTGGTCGTGCTTGCCCGAGACCTCGGTCCACTCGTAGCTGCCCTCGACCTCGCAGCCGCGCAGGACCTCCATGGCGCAGCCGGTGTAGCGGACCACGATGAGCTCGCCGCGGTGCAGCTCGGCCTCGAGGGCGCTGCGCTGGGTCGAGGGCCACTCGACGAGCAGGGGGTCGAGGTCGAGCTCGGCCTCCTCGCTGCCCGAGCCCTCGACGCAGCGGGCGTAGGCTTGCTTGGCGTCGATGCCTTCGAGGCCGCCGGGTCGCGGGCTCGAGCAGCCCGGCGCGAGCAGGACCGCGCCGACGAGGGCCATGGCGCCGAGGAAGGGCGCGGCTCTCCAGGGTCCCGCAGGGCCGAGCATGACCCGACGCTAGCAGCACCTCGCAGACGCGGACAAGCTGGAGGGGGCGGGCGCTCAGCCTTTGCGGGTCAGCACCGCCACGGCGCGGTCGATGTCCGCGTTTCCGGCGATGACCAGGACGGTGTCTCCAGTCCGGATCCGCGTCTCCCCCCGAGGGATCACCAGCTCCCGCACGCCCTTGCGGCGGATCCCGATCAGCAGGCACCCCTCCGGAAACTTGCGCTCCGCCGCGATGCTGGCGGCTGAGCGGCCGATGCACCAGGCCGTGGGCGGAATGCCGACCGAGAAGACCTGCGCCGCGTCGTCGCCGATCATCACGATCTCGTTGACCACCGGGTGCTCGATGTAGAGCACGACCTGGTTGCGGAGCAGGTGGGTGGTGCGGATCAAGTGGTCGGCCCCGGCGGCCTCGTAGGCCGCGGCGTAGGCGTTGTCGCGCAGCCGGGCGATGATCCGCTCGACGCCGAGGGTCCGCGCGAGCAGGGTGCAGGCGATGTTGTCGGCGTCGTTGGGCATCACCGTGACCAGCAGCGAGGCCCGCTCGGCGCCGGCGTCCTGGAGCACGTGCAGGTCCGTCGCGTCGCCGAGCACGGTCACCGCCCCGAGCTGGGAGTAGATGGCCTCGCAGGTGTGCTTGTCTCGGTCGATGACGACCACGTCGTGGCGACGGGCGATCAGGGCCTCGGCCAGCTCGCGCCCGAGCGCGCCTCCGCCGGCGATGATGACGTACATGGCCCGATCCTATCAGGCCCCCAAAGCGGCCTGATAGGCTCTCCAGGGGCTAATGGCGAGCCCGCGCGCGAGCCTTGGGGGCGCGACGGAGGGGCGCGGTGATCGATCCCCGGGTCGGTGGCACGTCCCAGTCATGAGCCGAGTCGTTCCCCTGCTTGCCTTGGCCTCGTGCCTCCTCGTGCCAAGCCTGGCCTCGGCCGACGTCAAGCCCGAAATCTCGTCCCCGGAGGACGGGGCGATCGTCGACACGACCTTCTGGGTCGAGGTGAGCCGGGGAACCTTCGAGCACTGCAGCGTTGGCGGGTGCGACGAGCTAAAGGACCTCGATGTCACCCTGAGGGCCAACGGGAAGTATGCGGCCAGCGCAGACTTCGAGGGGCAGCCCTCGGTGGCGCTGGAGGTGACCCTCGAGCCTGGCGAGTACGAGCTCGAGGCGGACGGTGAGGTCTCGGGGGTCGGCAAGTCGATCACGGTGACGGTGGAGGGGCCTCCGGACGTGCCCCAACCACCGCTGGAGGACGGCTGCTCGGTGGTCGACGAGGGGGGCGCTGGGCTCCCCTTGGGGGGGGCGCTGATGCTCTTCGCGGGGCTCTGGCGGCGTCGCCGGGGCGCGGAGGAGCGCGCTAGCGCGTCCACGCCCGGACGCTCATGAACACGAACAGCGGCAGGACCTCGAGGCGCCCCGCGAGCATGGCGACCATCCAGGTCAGCTTGACCGCGGACGGCAGCTGCTGGATCTCGGGGATGCTGATGTAGCACGGCCCGATGTTGTTGAGCGCCGAGCTGATCCCCGAGAGCGCCTGCCAGCCGTCGTGGTCCGAGAGCATGGTGGTCAGCACGGTCCCGAAGGCGAGCACGCACATCCACGCGACGGCGAGGGCGGTGACGCGGCCGAGCTCGGGCACGCCCACGACCCGGCGATCGAGGACCACGGGGGTCTGGGCGGCGCTTGGCAGGACCAGGCGGCGGAGCTCCCGGACCATGACCTTGACCAGCAAGATGACCCGGGTGAGCTTGAAGCCGCCGGTGGTCGAGCCGACGCAGCCGCCGAACAGCATCAGGATCAAGAACAGGGTCTTGGCGGTGTGGGCGAAAAAGGGCGAGGCGATGTCGACGGTCGCGTAGCCGGTGGTGGTGACGATCGCCAGGGTGGTGAACAAGGAGGTGCGCAGGCCGGCCTCGGCGCGGGCGAGACCGCCAGCGTTGGCGGCGTGGGTCGTGACCAGGGCATCGTCGGCGAACATGCCGACGCCCTCGCGCCACTGCTCGAACACGAGCAGGGCGACGACGCCGACGATCAGCCCGATCCACAGGCGCATCTCGGAGCCGTCCCACAGGGCTCGCCACTCTCGGCAGACCAGGCGGTAGTGGACCACGAAGCTGGTCCCGCCTGCGGCCATGCCGGCGATCAGGATCCACTCGACGGCGCGGACGTTCACGTCGACCCCGGGCTCGCGGTAGTAGGCGATGCTCGCGTCGTGGGTCGAGAAGCCGCCGGTGGACAGGGTCGTGAACGCGTGGGTGATGGCGTCGAACCAGCTCATGCCGGCGGCGAGCAGGCCGAGGGCCACGAGCACGGTGAAGCCGACGTAGAGGTAGACGAACAGCTGCAAGGTGCGCAGCGGGCCGGGGACGGAGCGGCTCGAGCGGATCTTGTGGGCCTCGGTCCCGCTCAGGCGGTGGGCGAGGGCCGAGCTCCGGGTCAGCGCGACGAACAGGCTCAGGATCCCGACGCCGCCGATCCACTGGCTCAGGGCGCGCCACAGCAGCACGCTCGCGGGCATGGTGTCGAGGCCCGAGAACACGGTGATGCCCGTGGTCGTGAACCCGCTGACCATCTCGAAGCTCGCGTCGACGAAGCTCGCGTCGAGCAGGACCATCAGCGGCGCGGCCCCGATCGCCGAGGCGAGCAGCCAGGCGGCGGTGCACACGAGCATGGCCTGGACCTCGTCGAGGGGCCGCGATGGGATGCGCGCCCACATGCCGGCGCCCGCTCCAGCGGTGATCATCGCGGGGAGGCCAAAGGCCAGGGCGAGCGGGCCGAGGGCCTCCCCGAGCAGGGCCGCGACGACCCCCGTCACCAACAGCGCGCCCGCGAGGACGAGCAGGACCAGGCCGAGGGCGTGGGCGACGGTGGCGAGGGTCCGCAGGCGCGGGCGCATGGGTCAACGGTACCGGCTTTTGACCATCTTCGCCGTCGTGGACGACGCCACGCCCTCCCTACCCCACGTCCACGACTAGTCCACGAACAGGCGGACTTCGAGCATGGTGATGATCGTGAACGTGGCCCCCTGGGCGTCGTTGACCACGGCGAAGCGGCCGACTTGCGGGATGTCGATGGCGGGCACGCAAATCTTGCCCCCGGCCTCCTCGATCGCCTTGGCCGTCGCGTCGACGTCGGCGACGGAGAAGTAGGTCATCCAGTGGGGCGGGATCCCCTGCCACTGCTCGCCGACCATGGGCACGATGCCGCCGTTGCTGCGCCGGCCGGCCGCGATCGAGGTGTAGACGAACTGGCCCATGTCCTGCTCGCTGTAGGTCCAGCCAAACAGCTCGCCGTAGAACTTGCGCGCCCCGGGGACGTCGGTGGTCGCCAGCTCGTTCCACGACATCGAGTTGGGCACGTTGACCGTGCCGGCGCCGAAGTGGGTGCCGGCCTTCCAGACCGCGAACATGGCCCCGTGGGGATCCATGAACGCGGCCATCGAGCCCGAGTCGAGCACCTGGAAGGGCGGGAAGATGACCTTGCCGCCGAGCTCGGCGGCCTTGGCCGCCGTGGCCTCGACGTCGCTCACGGCCACGTAGTCGGTCCACATGGTCGGGGCCCCGCTGGCCTTCATCTCCTCGCTCATCTGGCCCAGGCCCGCGACGGGGCGCCCGTCTTGGGTCCAGATCACGTAGGGCGGCCCGCCCTTGGTGTCTTGATCCACCGCGGTCCATCCAAAGATCTTCGAGTACCAGGCCTTGGCCGCCTCGAAGTCGTGGGCCACGAGGTCCGTCCAACAAAATACACCGTCGTCGTAACCATTCATCTCGGTCATTGCGTGCTCCCATCTGCGGGCGTTCGGTGCCCGTCTTTGCGGGCACGCTAACCCATCTGCGCGCCGATTGGAGCCAGCAGCTCTGCGCCTCGAGAGCCCGCAGGGGTGCCCTTGGTGGATCGCCGACGACCACTCTCGACGCGGACGTCGAAAAGCAAAGGGCCGCGAAACATCGCGGCCCTCGTGTGCGTCGAGCGGAGTCGGTGCTGAGCTCGAGTGTCACCAATCGATGATCGCCGAGCCCCAGGTGAAGCCCGAGCCGAAGGCGGCCAGGGCAATCTTCATGCCCGGCTTCAGCACGCCGTCGCGCTTGGCCTCGGCCAGCAGGATCGGGATGGTCGCCGCGGTCGTGTTGCCGTAGCGCTCGATGTTGTGGACGACCTTCTCCTCCGGGACCTTGAGCAGCTTGTGGGCGACGTACTCGTTGATGCGCTTGTTGGCCTGGTGGAGCACGAACAGGTCGATGTCCTCGAGCTTGGTGTTCGTCTCGCTCATGGCCTGCATCAGCGCGCCGGCGATCTTGGTCACGGCGTGCTTGAAGACCACGCGCCCGTCCATCTGGGCGAACAGCTTTTGCGGGGGCACGCGGCCGAAGCCGTCGGCGTCGAGCTCGACGAAGGGGAAGTTGGCGATGTCCCAGATGTGCTGGGCGAGGACGTCGGCGTTGGAGCCGTCGGCGCCCAGCCACACCCCGCGCACGCCCTTGTCCTCCTCGGTGCCCTCGAACACGGCGGCCCCGGCCCCGTCGCCAAACAGCGAGGCCACGGTCCGGCCGCGGGTGCTCAGGTCGAGGGCGTGGGAGTGGGTCTCGGCGCCGACGAGGAGCACGCGCTTGCACTGCCCCGACTGGACCATCGCCGTGGCGACCTGGGTGCCGTAGAGGAAGCCCGAGCACTGGTTGCGGATGTCGAGGCAGGGGACGTACTTGAGCTTCTTGCCCTCGGTCAGCCCGAGCTTGTGCTGCAGGTAGACCCCCGAGCCGGGGAAGCAGTGCTCCGGCGAGAGGGTCGCGAAGATGATCATGTCGAGGTCCTGGGGCTCGAGGCCCGCGTCGGCGAGCGCGGCCTTGCTCGCCTCGAGGCCCAGGTCCGCCGAGCCGACGCCGTGGTCGGCGAAGCGGCGCTCGCGGATGCCCGTGCGCTGTTGGATCCACTCGTCGCTGGTCTCCATGCCGTAGTCGTTGACGAGGTCGTCGTTGGTGACGACCCGCGGCGGGACGTAGAAACCGGTTCCGGAAATGTAGGCGTTGGTCACGAATGGGCCTCGGAGCGGACTCTATCAAACGCCTTTCTAGGCGGCTCTGCGCACATTTTTGCGCACTTTTGTGTCCGTTCTGGGTCTGTTCCGGGTCTGGCGCTTGCGCGCTGGGACATCGCTGCTAGCTTGACCGGCGGCGGGTTGGTGAAACTGGTAAACACACGCGTTTGAGGAACGCTCGTTGAAAAACGTTTGGGTTCGATGGGGCGGCTCATGTGAGTTCTGCCCACGCGATCTGGGTCCGCACAAAAGATGACTTCCTGGTTCGAGTCCAGGACCCGCCACGAGAGAGCCGAGGTCGACGACCTCGGCTCTCGTACATTGTGTGGGCTCCACGCGCGAGGCCGAGGGGGCCCACTCACTCATCGACTGCCTCGAGCTTGGCGAGTCGGGCCTCGAGAGCCGCGACCGTCTCGCGCAGGGCCTCGTTCTCGGCCTCGAGGTCCTCGAGCTTGGCGTCGAGGGCCTGGATCGCCGCGAAGGACACGCCGTCGGCGTCGACCTGGAAGATGGCGCGCTCGCTCGCGCCGACCTCGAAGGCCGCGCGGAAGTCCTGGGCCATGGGGCCGATGTGGCGCGCGGCGTGGGGGTCGTCTTTGTAGGTCCAGGCCGCGACGGGGAGGGCGACGAGGGCGTCGAGGACGGCCTGGGTGTCGACGGTCTGGAAGTCGCGCTTGAGCTCGCGGTCGCTCATGGGGCAGGTGACGCCGCAAAACTCCTCGCCGCGCGGGACGGGCAGGCCGGCGCAGCACATCAGGCCCTCGCAGCACAGCTCGGCGTTGGCGCAGCTGGCTCCCTCGCCGCCGCACATCCCGGCGTCGGTGGAGTCGGTGGAGTCGGTCGATGTGGAGTCGGTGGAGTCAGTCGATGTGGAGTCGGTGGACTCCGACTCGGTCGAGCTCGACTCGCTGCCCTCCGAGCTCGACTCGGTCGTGGGTGACTCGTCGCTGGAGTCCGCGTCCGTGGCCTCGTCGCTGGTGTCGGAGGTGGCGTCGCCAGAGTCGTCGGCGCAGGCGAGCGCGGTGAACAGGGCGAGGGTCAGCGCAACGGTGGGAGCACGACGCGGCGAGAGCATGGCGCGATCTTGCCAGAGCTAGCCGCGGCCACGCGCTGGTGATCGCATCAGCTGAAGTACAGCGCGATGGCGGACGCGACGGCCAGGCCCACCGACAGGCGCTGCGCGGAGTTCAGCCCGGCCTCGGGGTCGTGACCCTCGCGGTAGAACTCTTCGACGAAGCGGTACATCGAGACACTCAGGAGCAGGCGCGGCAGGGCCCAGCCGTCGGGCTGGCCGAGCTCGAGCACGCGCAGGCTGAGGGCGCCGAACAGGGCGAAGCAGACCGCCGAGGAGATCAGCGCCAGGGGCAATACGCGGACGCCCGTGTTGCCCTTGGAGCGGGGGTCGAACTCTCGCCAGCCCCGGACGCGGCGCAGCTGCTCGGCCTCGTAGCGCACGCCGCAGCGCGAGGGCTTGCCGCGGTGGCTGCCGCCGAAGAAGCTCGCCAGCCGGCGCATGGCCAGGACCAGGGCGAGGCTCAGCGCGGCGAAGTCGGCGGCCGCGGCCATGGGCAGGTCGGCGAGCCAGGCCGAGAGCAGCCACGCCGGGATGACCACGAAGCACATGTCGCTGAAGCAGGGCTTGGGCTTGAGCCCAGTGAGCTGCTGCTTCGTCGCGAGGTACAGACCCTGGTAGAGGATCTGCATGAACACGAAGGCGAAGGCGAAGGCCGAGAGGGTGAAGCCCTCGACGAGGCGGCTGAAGCCCGCGGCCAGGAGCAGGGTCAGGACCACGCTCGCGTCGGAGACCAGGAAGTAAGGGTGCAGGGGTCGGCCGAAGGCGCGGAGGGTGTGCGCCGCCGCGATGCTGCGATCGAGGCCTGCGTTGATCAGCCGGGTCCACCCGCCGGGGCGGACGAGACGAACTCGTCGGGAGTCAGGGGCTGCATGCAATAAAGCCATGGTGATGGGGGGCTGGGCCGAAGGGGGGCGCCCAGGGCGAGTCGGGTGTCCCTTCCCGAATGTGCGGAAGGTGCACGCGCTCATGCAGGGAGTGCGCTGACGTAGCGGCTTTCATCAGGGGTGGTAAAAAAAAGGATGATACGCTGTTCAAACTGTATTTCGGCCGTTCGTAGCCCGCCTTGCTGGTATCTTCGTGAAGGGCCCCGTCCCCTCGCCTCGTTGTCGATCGCTCTGACTGCCAGTCTCGCAGCCGGGGCGATCTCGCTGATCCCCACCCCGAGTCATGCCTTTTGTGGGTTCTACGTCGCGGGCGCGGACGCGGAGCTGTTCAACGACGCGACGGTCGTGGTGCTCATGCGCGACGGCAAGCGGACGGTGCTCTCGATGCAAAACGCCTATCGAGGCCCGCCCGAGGCCTTCGCCATGGTCGTGCCCGTGCCCGTGGTGCTGTCCGAGGACGACGTCAAGGTGCTGCGCCCCGAGCTCTTCGACCGCGTCGAGACCCTCTCGTCGCCGCGCCTGGTCGAGTACTGGGAGCAAGACCCTTGCGGCGACGGCTACGGGGTCGCCGGGCTCGGGCTGATCGGCACGGGCCGCGGCGGCGGAGGCACGGGGTCCGGCTACGGCTTCGGCGGGGTCCCGACGGTGACCGTCGAGGCCGAGTTCGAGGTCGGCGAGTACGAGGTCGTGATCTTGTCGGCGACGGAGTCCACGGGCCTCGACACCTGGCTGCGCGACAACGGCTACTCGATCCCCGCGGGCGCCGAGCCGGTGCTGCGCCCCTACGTCGAGGCGGGCTCGAAGTTCTTCGTCGCCAAGGTCGACCCCGCCAGGGTCCAGTTCGACGACCAGGGCCGGGCCATGCTCTCGCCCCTGCGCATGCACTACGACAGCGAGGAATTCTCCCTGCCCGTGCGCCTGGGCCTGATCAACGCCCCCGAGGGCGGCAAGCAGGACCTGATCGTCCACATCCTCGCCCCGCGGACGCGCTACGAGCTGGCCAACTACCCCAACGCCTTCATCCCCACCAACCTCGACGTCAAGGCCGAGACCGCCGAGCGCTTCGGCGAGTTCTACGTGTCCTTGTTCGACCACACCCTCGAAAAGAACCCCGGGGCGGTGATCACCGAGTACGCCTGGTCGGCGGGGAGCTGCGACCCTTGCCCGGGGCCCGAGGCCGCGCTGACCAGCAAGGAATTGCTCGAGCTCGGCGGGGACGTGCTCGACAGCCAAAGCCGCGCGCTCCGGGCCGACGCGCGCCCGTCGATGACGGTGCGCCCGGCGAGCAAGGGGGTCGAGGCCGACGCGGGCGTGGATCCGATGGTCGTGCGCCGCATCGTGCGAGCCCACGCCCGCGAGCTCGAGAGCTGCCGCGAGTCGGTCGCGGCCAAGGTCCCGCCGGGCGCCGAGTTCTCCGGGACCCTCGACCTGGAGTTCACCGTCGAGTCGAGCGGGAAGGTCGGGGACGTGCACCTCGCTGAGGGGGGCGTCGACAACCAGCCCCTGCGCGACTGCCTGAGCGGCCGGATGAGGCGGCTGAAATTCCCCAAGCCCAAGGGCAAGGGCCCCGCCACGGTGCGGCTGCCGCTCGTGTTGCGCGAGACGGAGGCGAGCGCGATGAGCTTCTCCCCGACGGCGGCCTCGAAGTTCGTGCTCACCCGCCTGCACGCGCGCTACGACGGCAAGGGCCTCGGCGAGGACCTGGTGTTCGAGTCGGCCGGGCCCGTCACCGGCGGGCGGGAGTGGATGGACATGGACGGCGAGATCGAGCAGGGCGCGAAGGTCGGGGACGCCTACGGGGTCAACAACTTCCAGGGTCGCTACGTCATCCGCCACGAGTGGACGGGAGCGATCGAGTGCGAGGAGCCCCACCGCGGGTGGTGGGGGGGTCCGCCCGAGGGCGCCCAAGACGAGCCCAAGGTCGCCAAGCAGCTGGCGACGACGACCCGCGGCGCGAGCCTGGGCAGCTTCGTGACCGCGGCGTCCGTGGAGACCCTCGGCGTCGAGGCCAGCGCGGCGTCGCCCAAGCCCGAAGCGCAAGCCGACGCGGCCGAGGACAAAGACGGCGAGGCGGAAAAAGCCGAGGGCGCGCCCGAAAAAGCTGCGGAGGCCAAGGAGGCCCCGGCGAAGGACGCGCCCGGCTCGTGCGCGTGCGCGAGCAGCAAGGGAGATCTCGCGGGGCGTGGTGCCCTGGATCTCGGCGCTGCGCTGTCGATCCTGGGGCTGAGCCTGGGTCTGCGCCGGAGGCGTCGCGTCCGTGTGACGTCTGGGTGAATCGGACTTCCCGCCGAGCCTCGCCCTGAGCCGGTCGGGGTGCGACCATCCGCAGGTCGGGCCCGCTGCGGGTGTGGGCCCCATCGACCAAAGGTGTTCTCGATGGCGACGCTCTCCTCGACCTCCCCCCTGACCGCCGCGCTCGGCCTGACCCTGACGACCGTGCTGGCGGTGGGCCTGGTCGCGTGCTCGGACGACGGCGACGGCTCGCCGACCTACGCGACCGCGGGCATGGGCACCGACTCGACCGCCAACGACGACGCGAGCGACGGGGAGAGCACGGACGAGGAGAGCACGGAGGAGGTCGGCGAGGACGGGCCCGAGGACAGCTCGGACGACGAGGAGGCCAAGCTCGACATGGGCTCGCAGGACCTCGGCGAGGGCCTCATGGAGGTCGCCGAGGTGTTCGGCCACTCGGGGCAGGTGCTCTACCGCCTCGACCCCGAGACCCTCGAGGTCGAGGAGGTCGGCCCCTTCGACGGCTGCACCGCCTCGATCATCGACGTCGCCCTCGACGCCGACTCGAACATGTACGGCACCGCCTTCGGCTCGCTGTGGGCCATCGACCGCGAGACCGGCGACTGCACGCTGATCACCGACGAGGGCAGCTTCACCACCTCGCTGTCCTTCGTGCCCGCGGGCACCGTCGACCCCGACGAAGAGGCCCTCGTGGGCTTCGACGACGATCAGTACGTCCGCATCGACACCGAGACCGGGGCGATCACCACCCTCGGCAGCCTCGGCGACGGCCTCGAGTCGAGCGGGGACATCGTGTCCGTGGTCGGCAAGACCTACCTGACCGTGCGCGGCCCGGGCTGCGAGGACACGGACTGCATCGTCGAGATTGATCCCAGCGACGGGTCCGTCCTCAAGAACTTCGGCAGCGTCGGCTACGACCAGGTGTTCGGCCTGGCCTTTTGGGGCGGCCGGGCCTATGGCTTCGCCCGGGAGGGGGCGCTGTTCGAGATCCAGTTCGGGGACGACTCGGTGATCTGGACGAGCATCCCCATGCCGGGCGCGCCGGCGAACCTCGAGTTCTACGGCGCGGGCTCGACCACCTCCGCGCCGCCCCTCGAGGGCTGAGGGGCCGCTCGCTCTGAAGTCGCACCTCGCGCGCGCCGGGCCGACTCGTCCGGCAGCGCGCAGGACGGACCAGACCCCCATTTCGGCCGCCGGCTGGCCCTGGAGCCCGTAGGTGTGGCAGGCATGGGTGTGTCGTCCAGCCCGCCCCTCAGCCGCCGCGCGTCCTTTTACCGGGTGACCCTCGCCTACGTCGTCGCCCTCGTCGTGGCCGCGGCGAGCGTCGTGGTGTGCGGGCGGCTGGGCTGGGAGTCGGCCTACGTGCAGATCGGCGTCGCCGACCTGGCGGCGACCTTCGTGGTGTTCGCGTTCAGCTACGCCCACGACAACAGCAGCTTCTACGACGCCTACTGGAGCATCATCCCGATGTGGATCATCGTCTACCTGGCGGCGCTCGGCTGGGGCGGCGAGGCGAACCAGGTGCGGATGATCCTGGCGCTGGTCGGCGTGTGCTATTGGGGCGTGCGGCTGACTTGGAACTGGGCCCGGGGCTGGAGCGGCATCGACCACGAGGACTGGCGCTACGTCGACATCCGCGCGACGGTGGGCGAGCGCCTCGAGTGGCTGGCGAGCCTGGGCGCCATCCACCTGTTCCCGACGGTGATGGTCTTCCTGGGTTGCCTGCCCCTGTTCGTGGTCTGCCTGGGCGCGCCCGATGGCGCCGCAGCGGTGCAGCCCCTGGGCCCGCTCGACGCCCTGGCGACCGTGGTGACCTTCGGCGCGGTGACCATCGAGCTCGTCGCCGACAACCAGCTGCGCGACTACGTGCTGCACCGCAAAAAGCCCGGCGAGACCATGACCGAGGGGCTGTGGAGCTGGTCGCGGCACCCCAACTACTTCGGCGAGATGTCCTTTTGGTGGGGCCTGTACCTGTTCGGCCTGGCGGCGGTCGGCCTCGAGCACGCGGCCTCGCTGTGGTGGATGGCCGGCGGGGCCCTGGCGATGACCGGGCTGTTTCAGTTCATCAGCATCCCGATGATCGAAAAGCGCATGCTCGTCCGGCGCAAGGACTACGCCGAGGTCCAGGCCCGGGTCGCGCGCTTCGTGCCCCGTCCGCCGCGCAAGCGGGCCTGAGTGGGCTCAGATCAGCCATCACCGAAGTCGAGGCTTCGGCCTGCCAAGGATGAAACAGCCCCCCGCGGACTACCGAGCGGTCAGTTTCGCATCAGAGGGTCGGCCAGAACGAGTCCTGTCCGCCCCTCTGTCTATTTTAGCCGTCGTGGACGACGCCACGCCCCTCCCTGCCCCACGTCCACGACTCAAGTCAGAGACTTGTCAACGAATCCACGCCCCCGCTTGCGGGGGCGACCACCAGCCTTCTCCAAGGTACGAACTCCATTGCCCACCAAGCCAAAGCGGAGGAGCGGATAGCGACGAAGCGCCCCCGGTCCTCAGAGCCTGTGGGGGTAGAGCAGAGCTCAGCCCACGGTCGATTCGAACTCGGCGAAGAACTCGCGAATGATGGCGAGCAGGCGGCGCGTCCACGCGAGCTCGACGTTTCGCTCCGGGACGGCGATCCACATGCCGACGTCGCCGCCCAGCAGGCCCTCGAGGACCTCGACCTCGTCCGCCTGGGTGCCGATCGCGGGGATGAAGTAGGGCAGGCTCGGCACGAGGACCAGGCCCGCGCCGCGCTGGGCGATGGCGTGCAGGAAGTGGACGTCGTCGAGGACCATGGCCGGCGTGACGGGGAGGGGCTTGCCGTCGCTCGAGAGCACGCTCGCGCCCTCCCCCGAGGTCATCAGCGCGCCCTCCCACACCCACAGCGCGTGGTCCTTCAGCTCCTCGACGGAGCGCGGCGTGCCGTGCCGGGCGAGGTAGGCCGAGGAGGCCTGGAGGGTGAAGCGCATGCGCAGGACCTGGAAGGTGCGGTACTCGCCCAGCCGCGGCCGGCCGAAGCTCATGATGAGGTCGGGCTCCCGGTCCACGCCGTGGAGGAAGGGGTTGGCCTGGGTGTACAGGTGCAGCTGGATGTTCGGCATCCGCTCGCGCCAGCGCTCGAGGAAGAGCGTGGTCTGGACCGGGGCCATGCCCGGGGGGATGGCGACCTTCACTGGCCGGGTCGGGGTGTCGAGCTCGAAGCGCACGGACGCGTCGAGCTGCGCGGCCTGACGCAGCAGCTCCTCCGCGCCTCGAGCCAGGCGCGCCCCGGCCTCGGTCGGCAGCGCGCCGTCCCGGGAGATGGTCAGCAAGGGCGTGCCGAAGTCGGCCTCGAGGGCCTCGAGGCGCCGGTTGAGGGTCGTGCGCGGGACGCCCAGCTGGGACGCGGCCCGGTTGATGGAGCCCGCCTCGATCACCTCGAGCAACGCGCGCAGTTCGTCCAGGGTCATGGTGGTGCTGCCTCGTCCAAATCTGGGCAACGGTACTCCAGATCTGGACATGTCCGGGGGTGGTAAACCGCTGACCGGAACCGGACAGAGCCAGGCCGGCGCGGGCGTGACAAGTACAGCTCGCAATGACCAAGCGCTCTTCACTCCTCTCCCTCCTCCTCCTCGCTACCATTGCCTGCGACGCCGGCGTCGACACCGACGGCGAGCTGGACTCCCTGCGCGACGAGACCGAGCTCATCCTCGACAACCTGGCCGTCGCCGGCTTCAACGACGAGCACGTCGAGGTCCGCGAGGACGGCCGCGTGTACGTCGGCGGCGACATCCACGTGACCCTCGAGGCGTCGCGGGAGATGGTCGCCCAGGTCGCCGACGAGGGCGACGAGGCCTTCCGCCACTACCGCACCAGCAACCTGGTGACCGACGAGATCATCTGCGTCGACGCCTCGGCCTACGGCAACGCCGACAAGCTCGACGCCATCGACGGCGCGATCCGCCGCTACAACGCCCAGGCCCTGAGCTTCGAGATGCGGCGCACGAGCGGCTCCGAGCCCGACTGCGACACCACCATCACCGTCGTCCGCACGGGCGGCACGGGGGGCTCGGCCGGCTTCCCCTCCGGGGGCCACGCCTACGACGAGATCGAGATGGGCGACAACATCTGGTCCAAGTACGGCAAGGCCGTGTTCCGCCACGTGTTCATGCACGAGCTCGGCCACTGCGTGGGCTTTCGGCACACCGACTACTTCAACCGCTCGATCAGCTGCGGCTCGGGGGGCAACGAGGGCGGCGCGGGGGTGGGCGCCCACCACATCCCCAACACGCCCACGGGCGCGAGCAACAAGGGCTCGATCATGAATTCCTGCTACTGGGACACCAGCGACGGCGAGTGGAAGGACAACGACGTCACGGCCATCACCGAGCTCTACGGCGTCAGCTTCTGCGACGCCTTCGACGGCCGCGAGATCTCGCTCCGGACCAGCGACGAGCGCTTCGTCCGGGCCCGCGACGACGACAAGAACTGGCGCCTCGACGCCCGCGAGGGCAAGAACGCCGACACGACCTTCACCGTCGAGTGCACCAACGGCAAGGTCTGGCTCAAGACCAGCCACGGCCGCTACGCCTCGCCCCAAGGCAGCGGCGACGATTACATCATTCGTCAGCGCAGCGGGTGGAACATCCTGGACTCGTTCCTGCCGTCGCAATACGACAACGGCAAGTGGCAGTTCGCGACCCGTTACTCCCGGTACATGCGGGCGCGCAGCGGCAGCGACGACTGGAAGATCCGCCAGAGCACCTCGAGCCAGTCGGACACCCGCTTCAAGGTCCACCTCGAGAACTAGGGGAGGGGGCAGGGAGGGGGGGCGTCGCCCACGACGGCGAAAGAGGACCCGCAGCGTCGCCCCCGACTCGCCGAAATTGGCGAAGCCCCCGCGAGCCTCGAGTGAGGCCCCGCGGGGGCTTCGTCGCGTTGGGCGAGCGCCCTCCTCAGCCGCCGCTGAGGGCCTGGCCGCGCTCTTCGGCCAGCTCCCACATGCGGATGTAGCCCTCGGCCGAGCGGAACAGCGGGTCGAGGTCATCCTCGGAGGTGGCGTCGTTGCGGGCGTCCTCGATGAGCTCGGGGAGCAGGCCGATGTGGACCAGGCCCTCGAAGTTGAAGTCGAGGGCGCGGTTGCCGATGACGGGCTCGGTGAACTCGACGTCGCCGGCGGCGGACTGGAAGGGGTAGGTGACCGGGTCGGTCTGCTCGGTGTTGCACACGCCGTCGCCGAAGCGGGGCCCGCGGGCGCCGGCGAAGCCGTTGAGGTCGAAGCCGAAGCCCTCGGCCGGGTAGCCGCCGTTTTGCTCGATGAGATCGATGCGGTTGAGGTAGTTCGAGAGCGTCGAGCCGGGCTCGCCGCTGCGGCAGCGGCCCAGGCCGCTCTTGGCCACGCCGCCCAGGGCGTAGATCTGGCCGTTGAAGTTGCGCCCGTGGGTGCCCACGGCCGGGTACTGGTTCTCCTCGAGGATCTCGAAGGCGCGCTTGTAGGACCACTGCGGCAGGTGGTCGACCTCGAGGATCATCCCGCGCAGCATCATCTCCTCGATCAGCGTCTCGCCGAGCTCGGTCATGACCGCGTTTTGGCAGTACTGGCCCTCGAGGGGCGGGCCGAACAGCTCGTTGATGTACAGCGAGACGATGGCCACGGGCTCGTTGACGTAGTCGATGAGGTTGAGCGGCGCCTCGCTCTGGAACTCGTCCCGCGGCATGTTGAGGCCGCCGAAGAAGATGTCGCCCTGGTCGAAGCCGTCGGTGACCTCGTCGGGGCACTCGGTGGTGAAGTTCGACCAGTGGCTGCTGTTGAGGAAGTTGCCCAGCTCGATGAAGGCCCGATCGCCGTCGCCGGGGCCGAAGGCGTTGTCGTACTTGTGGACCGGGAACACGGCCCGGATGCCCCGGTCGTAGTAGTCGTCGAGGGTGTTGCGCACGTACTCGGCGTCGCACACCGGGTCCTCGGGTCGCGGGGTCAGCTTGCAGTCGAACAGGTCCGAGGTCTCGATGCCGAGGATCACCGCCATCTTGCCGTCCTCGATGACCTGGCGGGCCTCCGCGGGGCTCTGTACGATGCGGAAGAAACCCTCGCCGGGGCCGCCGAACTGCGCGTCGATGTAGCGCTCCATGGCGTAGCTCTCGTCGATGATGCGGTCGACGGCGGTCATGTCGTCGCAGTCGTAGCGGGTCTGCTGGATGCCCTCGCCCGCGGTGAAGTTGCAGATCACCGAGTTGGTCGTGGCGTGCTGGACGACCAGGCGCAGGCCGCCGAGCCAGGCGCGCTCCATCCACTTCCAGTACTGGGTCTGGTGGGTCGAGCGGCTCGGGGCGTTGGGCCACCCGGTGAACTCGGGGTAGCCGTCGGTGTTGTGGTTGTACTCGGCGAGCTCACCCGCGACCAGATCGGGGATCAGCGCGGCCAGGTCCGCGTCGCCGGCCCCGGCGGTGTCGAAGGCGAAGCCGAAGAAGTCGTACTTGCCGTCCGGGCCGTGGGCGAACTCGCAGCTGGGCAGGGCGTGCTCGACCCCGAGGGGGTGGAAGGCCTCGCCGTGGAAGATGCTGCCGCCGCCGAAGGCGAAGTTCGAGAGGATGTGCGAGTGGGTGTCGACGATGCCGTAGAGGTCGCCGTCGTCGAAGGTGGTCTTGGTCGGGGTGCCGCTGGCGTCGAGGGTGAGCTCGGGGTGCTCCGTGCAGCCCTCGGCCTCCACGAGGGTCACGGGCAGGCCCTCCGCGCCCAGGCCCGACTCGGTCAGCAGCAGATCGTTGCGCTCGTTGCGAAGCTGGATCTGGTCCCAGTCGGCCTCGGCGGTCTCGGGCCACCAGATGGCCCCGGACACGTAGCTGTCGTCGATGAGCAGGACGTCGGACTGCAGCTCGGTCTGGCGCAGCAAGGGCCCGTCGTCGGATACGAGGTAGCCGCCGTTTTCGTCGTAGAAGAGGTAAGCGCCCAGGTCCGCCGCGCGCATGAAGAAGCGGGCCGCGCCACTTTCGTCGGTGGCGAACTCGTAGGTCGTCCCCCCGCCGCCAGCGGTCAGCCAGCGGTCCCCCGAGCGCACGCTGTAGCAGCCGTTGACGAAGCCGAAGGCCTCGAGCTCCGGCGGCTCGCCGGTCTCGCCGGTGTCCGTGTCGTCGCCCGTCGTGTCGCCGGTGGTGTCTCCCGTGGTGTCGCCGATCTCGTCGTCCCCAGCGTCGGCCGTGTCGTCGGAGGGACAAGCCGTGAGGACGAAGACCGTGGATAGCGAAGCCAAGGTGACAATCGGAGGAATGCGCATGTGTCGAAGCCTAGGGGAGTGTGCTCCACAGCACAAGACGGGAGGCCCTCGAACGCGCGTCGCACGACGTTCGGCGGGCCTTGCGGCGAAACACATTCACACCCGGAGCGTCGGTACTAGAGCCCAATTGCGCGGACATGTCCCCGAGGAACTCGGCGTCCTCTTCGACCTTTGCGCTTGGCTATGAGCACCTTCGCGTCTTCGCCCGCGGTGTCGCGCAGTCGGTCTCGAGCATCCCGGGCTCGACGAACTCGACCTCCACGCCGAGGCCGCGTAGCTCGAAGTGGAGGGGGAAGGGCATCTCGTCGCCGGTCGACGAGACGCTGACGACGACCCCGGACTTGGGCGCGCGCATGGGCGGCGGCACGGCCGTGGTGAGCTCGAGCAGGTCGATCACGTTGACGTCGAACTGGCGGCGGAGCTTGGCCATGGGCGTGGCCTCGAGGACCCGTCGTGCCAGCTGCGCTTGGCGTGATCCGATGGCCGGATGGCGCCCTCGGCAAGTCGGGAGCTTGGCCGGAGGTCGCCTCGAGGGCTAGCCTGAAGGGGCCATGTCTCGCTCGAACGCCTTCCCCCTCGAGGCCTCTTGGTTGCCGATGTTGCGCGACCTCGGCGTGGTCCCGCGAGCGGTGCTGCGTCGCGCCGAGCTGCCCGAGGATCTGTTTCGCCGCGAGGGCCCGGTGGGCTTGCCGACCGACGACTACTTCCGGCTGTGGACGGCCCTCGAGCGCGAGGTCGGGGAGCCCGAGCTCGCCCTGCGCCTGGGCCAGGTCGTGCGCAGCGAGATCTTCCACCCCGTGCTGTTCGCGGCGATGTGCAGCACCAACATGAGCGTCGCGGCCCAGCGCATCGCCGCCTACAAGCGCCTCGTCGCGCCCATGGAGCTGCACGTGCTCGAGGACGACGAGCGCATGGTGATGGAGTTCGAGTGGCTCGAGCGCACCGTCGAGCCGCCGGTGTCCCTGGCCCTGTTCGAGCTCGTGTTTCAGATCGCCTTCGCGCGCATGGCCACCCGCGAGCCCATCTACGCCCTGCGCGTCGAGACCCCGCGGCTGCCGGCCAGGCTCGACCCCTACACGAAATTTTTTGGCGTGCGCATCGAGCAGAGCGAGCGCCACGCCGTGCACTTCTCCCGGGCCGATGGGCGCCGCCCCTTCCTCACCGCCAACGAGTCGATGTGGAAGATGTTCGAGCCCTCGCTGCGCCAGCGCCTGTCCGAGATCGAGGCCGAGGCGACGGTCCGCGACCGGGTCCGCGCGGCCTTGCTCGAGGCCTTGCCGGCGGGGGAGAGCAGCATGGATCAGATCGCCAGCAAGCTCGGCGTCAGCAAGCGGACGCTCCAGCGACACCTGCGCGGGGAGGGCACGAGCTTCCAGGCCGTGCTCAATGCGACCCGCGAAGAGCTCGCGCGCTACTACCTGGTCAAGACCAAGCTCTCGGGGGCGGAGATCAGCTACTTGCTCGGCTTCGCCGACCCCAACTCCTTCTTTCGGGCCTTCCACGCGTGGACGGGCTCGACCACGGAGCAGGTCCGGCTCGCAGGCGACGGGGGCCAGCCCGCGCGCGCCTGAGCGAGTCGCGGCTTCGCTCCCAAACCCGAGGTCATGGCGTTCGCGCCATCATCCTGGCGCAGTCGGACCGCGCTATCATCACGGCGCTGGAGCCCGACTGGCATGTCCGCGCCCTCGTTGCCCGCCCTCGATCCCGAGCCCCAGGCTCGCCGCGACGCCCTGGCCGAGCGCCGTGAGCTCTACCGCTACCGCCACGATCGCGTGGGCGGGGTGGCCATGGCCCTGGAGCTGCCCAGGGACGAGCGCCCGAGCCTGCGCTGGTGGGGCGAGGTCGCCGAGGCCTTCGCGGAGCTGCTCAGCAACATGGCCGCGGTGGCCGTGGTCGAGCACTTCGACGGTGAGGACGACGCGGGCGAGGTGGAGGCGGTCGAGGACGGTCGGGAGCGCTACGACGAGACCCTGCGCGGGCTGATCCGCGATCGGGCGCCCTTTGGCCGGGTGTTCAACTACAGCCTCCAGGCCCTCTACGCGAGCGCCATGCGCGGGCGGCCGGACAGCCTCGACGACTACGACCGGCTGTTCCACAGCTCGCCGCGCCCCGAGGTTGCGACGCGCTGGCGGGAGGACTGGGCGTTCGCCCACCTGCGCCTGGCCGGCCCCGCGCCCATGGTCCTGACTCGCGTCGGTGGCCGCCTGCCGCCGCACTTCCCCGTCGACGAGCGGCTCTACGCCCGGGCCCTGAGCGCGCTGGCGAGGCAGCCGGCCTACCGCAGCGCTACCTTGGCGGGCGACACCCTGGCGGCGGCGCTCGCCGAGGGTCGGGCCTTCACCTGCGACTACGCGGGCGCCGAGGGCATCGTCGCGGGCAACTTCCCGGCGGCGCAAAAGTACATCAGCGCGCCGCTGGTGCTGTTGGTCTCGCCGCAGGGCGGGGGCTCGCTGATGCCCGTGGCGATCCAGTGCCACCAGCGGCCGGGGCCGAACAACCCGATCTTCACCCCCGCCGACGGCCACGCGTGGACGCAGGCCAAGCTGGCGGTGCACACCGCCGAGGGCAACCTGCACGAGGCCGTCTACCACCTCGGGCGCACGCACCTGTTCATGGGCGCGGTGGTCCTCGCCTCGCGTCGTCAGCTCGCGGCGCAGCACCCGGTCTCCGTGCTGCTCGAGCCCCACCTCGAGGGCACGCTCTACATCAACGAGCAGGCCAAGGTCGAGCTCGTGGCCACGGGCGGGGGCGTGGACTACGTGCTCGCGGGCACCGTCGACTCGACCCGCGACGCCGCGGCGTCGGCCGTGTTCGACTGGAACCTCGACGAGGCCAGCTTCGCCCGCTCGCTGCGTCGACGGGGCATGGGCCCGGGCGAGGCGCTGCCCTTCGACTACCCCTACCGCGACGACGGCCTGCTGATCTGGGACGCCCTCTCGGGCTGGGTCGGCGACTACCTCGGGTGCTACTACCGGGACGACGCGGCGGTGGTCGGGGACGCCGAGCTCGAGGCCTTCGCCGCCGAGCTGATCGCCGAAGATGGCGGGCGCCTGCGCGGGTGGAGGAAGGCCGGCGGGGGCCGCTTTGCGACGCGGGCCGAGCTGGGCGAGTTCCTGACCCACCTGCTGTTCACGGCCAGCGCCGAGCATGCCGCGGTCAACTTCCCCCAGGCCGAGGTCATGGCCTACGCCCCGGCCTTCCCCCTGGCCCAGTACGCGCCCGCGCCGACGCGGGTCGACGGGGGCTCCATGGAGAGCTTGCTCGCCCAGCTCCCGAGCCTCGAGGCTGCCCACGTGCAGCTGGGCCTCGGGGTGCTCCTGGGCAAGCTCTACTACTCGCGCCTGGGCGACTACCGCGGGCTGCTGCGCCGGCACTTCGACGACGAGCGCGTGCACGGGGCCGAGGACCGCCTGGTGGCTGCCCTCGAGGCCGCCGAGGCGACCATCGAGGCCCGCAACCGCGACCGGGCCTGGCCCTACCTGCACCTGCTGCCCTCGCGCATTCCTCAGAGCATCAACGCATGACCGCCTTCGAGTTCGATCAGCACCGCATCCCGGTCAAGGAGCACGAGTACCGGCCCGTCGAGGCGCCGGACGTTCGCCACCCTTCGCGCCAGGGCTGGGTCAACCGCGGGCGCGAGCTCTACATCGCGCGCTACGGCGCCGAGGCCTTCGAGGCCAACAGCCGCGCTCAATTCCTCTACCCCATGCCCGATCTTTCGCCGGCGAGGGAGCGCGAGCTGTGCCGGACCGAGCGCCTGGCCCAGACCATGTTTGCGACCCGGACCCTGCTCACGGGCCGCCGGGGCACGCACTTTCGCGGCGTCGCGGCCCGGGGCACCATCGACGTCGTCGCCAAGCCCGAGTTCCCCGAGCACGACTTCTTCACCGCCGGGCGCCGCTTCCCCTGCCGCCTGCGCCACGCCAACGCGTCCTTCGACGACGACGCCGTCGTCCAGGTCCGCGGCTGCGCCCTCAAGTTCGCCGACGCGGACTTCGACAGCCCCTACGACCTGGTCATGAACACCGGGGCGACCGCGGCCTTTTGGTGCTTTTGGAGCTTCATGGACTTCGCCAAGGCCCGGGTGCTGAGCCTGCCCTACCGGTGGAAGGCCCAGGAGCGGTGGTTTCGTCGGCTGCCCGTGGCCTGGCTGGGCACCATCGAGTCCCTGCGTTCGCTGCCCACCTCCTACGCGGACATGAGCTACTACAGCAAGATCGCCTACCCCTTCAAAGCCAGGGACGGGCGGCGGCGCTACGCGAAGTACCGGATCCTGCGCCCGGAGCTCGAGCTCGAGTCGGGGCAGATCAACGACGAGGAGCAGCGCCTGGGCTACTACCAAAGCCGCCTGCCCGGGAACGACGGCCCCTACGACCTGCTCGGGCCCGAGTTCATCGGTCGGCTCAGCGCGCCGCTGGAGTACCGCCTGCAGATCCAGCTGTGGGACTGGGAGCAGGACCGCGACTCCGTCGAGGTCCTCAACCTGTGCCGCTACTGGGACGAGGACGCGCACCCCTGGCTGGACCTGGCCACGGTCACCTTGACCGAGCCGCTGCCCAGCCAGGAGATGGAGGTCACCCGGGTGTGGCTCGGGCACCAGCCGCCCTCGCTGGGCATCTCGGCGCCGACCTGTACCCGGGACTACCGATCGTTGGCCTGGGCGCGGGTCGGCGTGTACCCGCACAGCCAGCGCGCGAGCGAGCCCATGGGGCGGCTGCGCGGGCTTCGGCGTTAGCCGAGCGTGGCGCCCCCGCTCGCGGGGGCGACCACACGAAGCGCCCCCGGTCCCCAGCACCTCGTGGGGGCACAACAGAGCTCAGGGCCCGATGCGCTGAAAGGGCACGACCTGCCCGCGCAGCCACATGTCGACCAGCCGTCCGTCCTGGAACAGCGGCGTGACGAAGTAGCCCTTCGGCCGAGAGTTGTGGATGGCCTTCGCCTCCGCCAAGGGCTCGTCCGTGACCACCCGCTCCCCGGTGTAGCTCGCGTGCACGAAGCGGACCTCGCCGGCGCGGACGACCACGAAGCCGACGTGGGTGTCGAGGCCGATGATGTAGAGGCCCTCGCCGAGGTTGGCGATGCGGTCGCGGAGCTTGGTCGCGGGGATGCTGAAGTGGGTGTGGAGCTGGTCGTCGCCGGGGGCGAGGGAGCGCTGGATGTGGATGGCGGGGGCCTGGGCGAAGGTGAAGCGGTTCTCGAGCTCGACCCCGGCGCTGATCAACACGGAGGTCACGAAGTAGCTGCACCCGACCTTCATCTCGGGCTCGTGGGGGCGCGTCGCGGTGCTGTCCTTGCCCATGCCCCAGGGCATGCCCAACCACGCGGGGAACAGGTCCTCGATGATCGTGTCCTCGAGCAGGCGCCGGGCCTCGGCTCGGATCTCGCCGCGCTCGGCGGAGGTGCTGGCCTGCTCGTAGCGGCTGGCCAGGGCCTCGCGCGACCTCGCCAGCTCGACGAGGGCGGCGTCGTGGCGCTCGATGGCCGCTGCGCGGGCGTCCTCCGGGGCCGCCTCAGCCGTGGGCGCCTGCGCTTTCGGGGCGGGCGCCTCGCGGGGTGGAGACCCTTCCTCGCCGCCACAGGCGGGCGTCAGCAGGGCGGCGCAGAGGACGAAGGAGCGGGCCCGTGGCGCTTGGTGCGAAGGCATGGCGGGGGGCGACGCGCGAGCCCGCGGCTTTGTTCCACTGCGGAAGAACCAGGGGGCTTCAGGGCGCGCCCGGGTCGTCGGTGATCATCACCGAGATCGCGTCGCGGGACTGGTCGCCGACCATCATCCCCAGGGACACGCTCTCTTCGTAGTCGTCGTTGAGCCCGGTCATCCACTCGTCGCTGGGGATGAAGTAGCCCAGGGCCTCGCCCGCGTTGCCGATCACGATGGTGTAGGGCGTGGTCATGAACTCCTTGATGGCCAGGCCGTTGCGGGTCAGGGTCTCGCCGGGGAAGGCGACGAGCTGGAGGGAGTCGCCCAGGCGCAGGTAGTTGGACTGCGTCGTGATGCTCGCGGTCTCGCCGTCGTAGTCGTAGTCCATGTCGAGCAGCCCGCCGAGGGCGGCCTGCTTGAGCAGCTCGTTCTCGACCACCAGGTCCCACTCGGTGTAGTCCCGGTAGAGCTCGGGGCTCACGACCTCGCCGCCCTCGACGAGCGAGAGCCCGGCCTGGGCGATGAGGTCGCCGTAGGCGAGGGCCCGCTCGAAGTCGTCGGCGTAGTCGCCCTCGGGGACCTTGGGCGAGACGTCGCCGAGGATGCCGTTGAACAGCAGCACGGGCACGTCGAGCTCGGCCTCGAGGGCGTCGACGGCGTAGCCGGGGTAGTCCCGGGACACCAGCTTGTTGTCGCTGCCGAGGACCACCGGGTGCGCCGCGAAGGCGAACATCACCCCGAGCAGGGAGCCGTCCTCGGGGTCGCTCGCGCGCACGGCCACCAGGCTGTCGTCGGTGAACTCCCAGCCCCGGCGGTTGCGGTTGTCGGTGATCGTCGAGCTCACCTCGAGCGTCGCGGGCACGCGCGAGGTGTAGGCCGTCTCGGCGGACTCGACCACGGCGGTGATCACCCGCTCGCGGTAGGCCTCGGGCACGCTCCCCCACAGGCCCATGAAGTCCGGCCCCGAGTGGGTGTGGGTGGTGGCGATGACGATCTGCTCGGGGGAGAGCCCGGTGGCCTCCTGGATCTCCCCGCGCATCGCTCGGGTCCACTGGTTGCCCATGCCCACCGAGTCGACGATGGCGAGGATCATCGCGTCCTCGCCGGCGGCGATGGCCATGGTCCGCACGAACACCGGATCGTGGACGCCCTCGCAGGGTCCGCGCTCGGTGTAGAAGCCGTAGCCGCCCAGGTAGAACTCTTCGGCGAGCTCGGCCTCGGTGGGGCTCAGGTCGCGGACGTCGAAGCCGACCTCGAAGTCCTCCCAAGCGGCGCCGGTGTCGGTCTCGGACTCGGTGTCCGTATCGGTGCCGGTCTCGGACTCGGTGTCCGTACCCGCGTCGGTCTCGGTCTCGGTCTGGGCCTCGTCGCCGCCGCCACCGCCGTCGTCCGAGCAGGCGAGAGAAGCGGTCGACAGGCAGGCTAGGGCGGCCCAGGCTCCAAGGTAGAGATCACGGCGCATGGGCAACACGGTCGTCCAAGGCCGCGGGCATTGCAAGGCGCGCGCTCGTTGTGGACGCGGGACTCACGCCCGTGGTAACTGCCCAAAACTCGCTGTTTTGACGGGAATTCCAGGTGCCCAAGCTTCACTCGATCCCCTGTTTGACGCCCATCTGTGCTCTGACCCTGGCGCTCGGTGGGCTGGCTGCGAGCGGATGTCAGGAGGACTGCGAGTCCCCGCTGGGCTCGGGGGGGCCGGACATCGAGGTCGACTTCATCGAGGTCAACGACAACGGCGCGTGGTCATGGTTCATGAGCAGCCGCGCGATCGTCAGCGAGGGCAAGCTCATCGTCGGCTCGGTGCGCGCCGTGGGCAAGGCCAGGGAGGACGAGGGCGCCGAGGGCTGGGGCAACGTCGAGGTCTCGACCCTGGACATCGAGACGGGCGCGGTCGGGACCAGCGTCCTCTACCCCCAGTTCGAGCAAGACGACCACGACGCGCCCTCCTTGCTCCCGCTGCCCGACGGTCGGATCTTGGCGGCCTACGCCATCCACGGGCTCGAGCGGGTCGTCTATACGCAGCACTCGGAGGTCGGCGACCCGCTGCGCTGGGGAGCGGCGCAGGAATTCGTCACGCCCGGGGTCGACAGCGGCTTTGGCGGCGACAACGTCACCTACGCCAACCTGTTCCGCTTTCCAGGCGGGCGCATCTACAACTTCTATCGCGGCTACGAGTCCGACCCGAACTACATGTATTCGGACGACGAGGGCGAGACCTGGACCTACGGCGGGCGCTTGATGGAGGGCTTCGACGGCTACGCGCCCTACCTGCGCTACGCCTACGACGGCGCGGGCACGCTGCACTTCATGGCCACGGAGGACCACCCCCGCCACTACGACAACAGCATCTACCACGGCTACCTGCAGGGGGGAGTCATCCACGACTCGAGCGGGGCGCCGATCGCCGAGCTCAGCGAGACGACGGGGGCGAACCTGTCTGTCCTGGACCTGAGCCTCGTCTACGCCGGCGACGAGGACCACGTCGCCTGGACCGTCGACATCGAGCTCGACGCCGAGCGCCTGCCCTACCTCGCGTTCTCGACCCAGCGCGACGGGGCAGGCGTGCCCTTCTTCGGCGGCGCGGGCCAGGACATGCGCTACCACTACGGTCGCTGGGACGGCGAGTCGTGGTCCCACGAAGAGATCGCGTACGCGGGCACCCACCTCTACCCCCGCGAGGAGGACTACACGGGGCTGGCCGCCCTCGACCCGACCAACCCCAACGTCATCTACATCTCGACCGACGCCGAGCCGACCACGGGCGAGGCGTTGATCAGCGAGGCCGACTGCAGGCGTCACTACGAGCTGTTCCGGGGCACGCGCTCGGACTCGGGCTGGACCTGGGAGTCGATCACCGCGAACTCGGAGGTCGACAACCTGCGGCCGATCGTGCCCGAGTGGGAGGACGAGCGCACGGCGCTGGTCTGGATGCGCGGGACCTACGTGCGCGCCCACGGCGAGTGGACCACCGCCGTGACGGCGGCGATCTTGCCCTGAGCGGGGTATGGAATCCGCGCCCCCCTTGGGGGGCGACCGAGCCCTCCTCCCAAGTATCAACTTCATTGCCCCACGAGCAGAGCGGAGGAGCGGGCAGCGACGAAGCGTCCCCGGTTCAGAGACGTCTGTGGGGGCAAAGCAGTATTCAGCGCTCGTCGACGCGGAAGGTCATCCCGGCGGCGCGCAGCCGCTCGATCAGCGGCTCGCCCATGGCCGAGGCCGGCGTGCGCAGGCCCCCAGGGCTGTCGAGCTCGTCGAAGGCCAGGCACAGGGCCGACTCCCCGAGCATCTTGGCGGTCTCGCCGTAGCCCGGGTCGTTGATGCCCTCCACGCGGCCGCGGAGCTGGAGCGGGTTGCCGCCGCTGTCGACCCCGTCGGCGATGAGCCGAACCACGAAAAAGCCGCTCTCGCGCGTGGCCCGGTCCGGACCCTCGCCGGGGGAGGGCAGGCGCTTTTCGAGCAGGCGGCGCGTGGGCCCAAAGGCGATCGCCGGGAGGAAGGCCGCCATGCCGCCCGCGGTCACGGCCGCGCGGGTCAGGCCGCTCAAGCCCTTGCCCGTGCTCGCGCACTCGTCGTAGCGAAAGTCCCGGCCGTAGGCGAAGTCGAGCAGGGCGTTGCTGCGGCGCACGACCTTGGCGTTGATCGCCGCCATGATGAAGGGGGCGGTCCACATGCCCAGATCGTCGTCGCGGCCGATGCCGCGCTGGTCCGAGCCGTCGACCCCAGCGCGCTCGCCCTCGGGGTAGAGCGAGTAGGGGTGGCCGAGGACCTTTAGCACGGAGCGGTCGCGCTTGACCTCGTCGACGAGGTTGAGCATCGAGGCGATGGTGCCCCCGCTCGCGGCGCCCTTGGTCTCGCCACAGAACATGCGCACGCGGTGGACCTGCCCGCCGCGGTCGGCGAAGGCCTTGTAGAGCATGTAGGTGCCCAGGTCCGAGGGGATCGAGTCGAAGCCGCAGCAGTTGACCAGGCGCGCGCCGGTCTCCCGGGCCTGGGCCTCGTGGGCGCGGATCATCCGGTGGATGAACTGGGTCTCGCCGGTCAGGTCGCAGTAGTGGGTGCCGTGCTCGGCGCACGCGGCCACGAGCTCCGAGCCGTACTTGGCGTAGGGGCCGACGGTGGTGCACACGACCTTGGCCTGGCGGGCGATCGCGTCGAGGGAGGCGCGGTCGTGGCTGTCCCCGACGAGCAGGGGGAGCTCGGCGGCCTTGGGGTCGTACTGGCTGAGCTCGGCGCGGACCTTCTCGAGCTTGGCGAGGTTGCGGCCGGCGAGGGCCAGGCGCACGCCGTCGAGGCCGCGCTTGACCAGGTACTCGGCGACGAGCGCCCCGGTGAAGCCCGTGGCTCCCCACAAAACGATGTCATGGGCGCGCTGCGTGTCACTGGCTCCGGTCATGGCCAGACCGTTGACTCTTCGGTGGCCGCCGTCAAGGGCGTGGGCAGAGCGACTGACAGACCACTTGGGGGGGCGTAGCCTCGCGTCACATGGTCGACTCGCTCCCGCGCACGATCCAGGGCCCGCCCTTCGCCCAGACCCCCGCCCTCGAGGGCGTGATCAACCTGGGCCTGGGCCAACCTTCGCCCGGGCTGTTGCCGCTCCCGGCCCTCGCCGAGGCGGCCGCGCGCACCCTCGGCGCGGGCTCGGACCCGCTGCTCCTGCAGTACGGCTTCATGCGTGGGTACGCTGGCGTCCGCGAGGCCCTCGCGGCCTTCCTGACCCGGGAGTACCGCTACCCCGTCGCGCCCGAGGAGCTGATGATCACCGGGGGCAACTCCATGGCCCTGAGCTTCGCCAGCCAGGTGTTCGCCCGGGCCGGCGGCCGGGTGGTCTGCGAGGACCCGACCTACTTTTTGGCCCACGGGATCCTGGCCAACCCGGGGCAGGGCCTCGAGGTCGTCGGCGTCCCCGTCGACGACGAGGGCCTCGACCTCGACGCCCTCGAGCAGCTCCTGGCCGAGGGCCCCGTCGAGTTCGTCTACTGCATCCCCAACTTCCACAACCCCACCGGGGTATGCCTGAGCCCGGACCGAGCCGCGCGCCTGGTCGCCCTCGCCCAGCGCCACGACTTCGTCATCCTCGCCGACGAGCCCTACGGCATGCTCTACCACGGCGAGGCCCCGCCGCCGTGCATGGTCAGCCACGAGCGGGGCGAGGGCCGGGTGCTCTCGCTCGGCTCCTTCTCGAAGATCCTCGGCCCGGGCCTGCGCCTGGGTTGGGCCCACGGCCACCCCGACCTCATCGCGCGCATGGCCAGCCACGGCAGCGTGCGCAGCGGGGGCGGGCTCAACCCGGTGATCTCGGCCCTGGTCCACGACACCATCGACGGCGGCTTCTTGGCCGAGCACGTCGCGGGCCTGCGCGCGACCTTTGCCAGCCGGGCCGCCGCCCTGACCCGGGCCCTGCGCGAGCACCTGCCGCGGGCCCGCTTCCTCGCGCCCACGGGCGGCTACTTCGTGTGGCTGGACCTCGAGCCCGAGCTGCGCGAGGTCGAGGCGAGCGTCGGCGTGGGCACGGCGGCCTGGGCCGCGGCCCTGAGCGCGGCGCGGGTCCAGTGCACCCAGGGCTCGCGCTGCGCGGTCACCCGCGCCCTCGACCGGCACGTGCGGCTGTGCTTCGCTTTTTACGAGGAAGACGAGCTCGAAGAGGGCGTGCGTCGGCTGGCGCGTGCCCTCGAGGATCTACGCTGAGCCGTGGACGTGGGCCGAGCTGGCCGCGGTCATCGAGCGCGGCGCGACCATCGACATTGCGATGGTGTCGGTGGGGAAGCTGCGGACCTCGGCCACCGGGGTGTCCTCGGAGCAGCTCGAGGGGGACTGCGCGGGCGCGACCCACATCGTCCGCTCGGCGCTCGCCGGGGCCTTCGCCATGGGCACCGGGACCCGAGGCTCGGTGAGCACGACCGCCGAGCTGTTCGAGCTGGCGGACGTGGGCGGATCGAGCACGGCCGAGCGCAGCGCCCTCGACTGGTCCGGCGACGTGCAGGCCTGCACGTCCTCGGACCCCCGGGCCCCGAACCCTCCCGCGGACTGCCTGGCCATCTTGCGGGTGGAGCTCCAGGCGCTGACGAGCGCGCCCATGAACCCCGCGCAGCTCGAGGCCTGCGGAAAGTTTCCGGCCCCCGACGCCGAGCGAGGCGAGCGGGCGCTCGCGCGTGCGTGCGCGACCGGCCGCGGGTTGACGTGCGGCTAGCGGGGCGCGGGGTGACGCGCGGCCTAGCCGTACTTTTGCTTCCCCGGGATGACCCCGCGGACGCCCCCGCGAGGGTCCTCCATGTCGCCGTGAAAGCGCGGGATGACGTGGATGTGCGCGTGCATGATCGTCTGGCCTGCGACGGCCCCGACGTTGAACCCGACGTTGAAGCCCCCCGGCAATAGGCGGCGGCTGAGCTCGCGCTGGACGGTGGCGACGGCGGCCCACATCTCGCGCTGCTCGGCCTCGTCGAGCTCGAAGTAGCTGGGGACGTGGCGCTTGCTGATCACCAGGGTGTGGCCGGGGGAGACCGGGAAGGCGTCGGCGATGGCGTAGACCCGGGCCGAGTCGAACACGCGCTCGCGGGTGTTGTGGCAGAACACGCAGCCGTCGACGGGGGAGTCGTCCACGGGGGGAGTCTAGCAGCAGGGAGGACGCGGCGGTCGTTGAGGGGGCCATCTTCGCGAACTGGCTGGCGAGCCGGCTGGCGATCTCGATCGCGTAGCGAAGGCGGCCTCAGCCCCCCAGGGCCAGGCCGCACTCGGCTAGATCCGCGTCGCACTCCCCGGCGAACACGTGGGGCGCGAGGCAGTCCCAGGCCGTCTCGAACTCCGCCGCGCACTGCAGCGGCAGGCAGGTGTCGGACTCGGTCGGGCACGCGTCCCCGGTCACGCACTCGACCAGCGGGACGATCGAGTCGAGGCAAAACTGAGGCGCGCAGGCGCTGATCTGCTGCAGCCCGCAGGCAAAGCAGGCCGTGCCCGAGGTCTTGATGCAGGTCAGGAAGCAGTCGATGTCGTCCTCGCTGCAGCCGTTGACGCACGCCGCCGCGGGGCCGCACAGGCCCTGCTCGCCGGGCGTCCACGGCATGGCCATCATCGCGTAGAACACACACATCTCGTCGAAGGTGCTGTCGCCGTAGCCCACGGGCGCGTCGACGGAGGTGGTGTCGTAGCTGCAGCGCGTGCGCAGGACGTCGCCGTAGTCGAGGTCGACCCACTCGGACTCGTCGAAGTAGTAGAGGTTTTGCCAGTTGAAGTCCCAGCGCGGGATGTCGACCACGCAGGCGTCGGGCTCGCTCTGGCCCGCGTCGAAGCCGGGCAGGTCGGCGCTCATGGAGGTCCCGAGGGTGTGCATGTGCGGCGCGACCCCGACCAGCGTCCCCGTCGCGGGCACGCCCATCTCGGTCTCGACTTGGTAGTCCGCCTCGCCCGGGGGGAGCTCGAAGCTCTTGTTCGAGAACAGCACGAAGTTGATGACCTCGTCGGGGACCTCGCCCGCCGGCAGGGTCCACAGGTCCACCGCGCTCGCGTCGGCGACCCCGGGCTCCGTGGCGTTGACGGTGTTGTAGTGCATCTGGAGGATCATCCGGGAGCCGGCGGGGATGCGGATCGCGGCGCCCTCGGGGGACCGGACCGCGCCAAAGCCCGGGGCCCACATGCTCACGATGTCGGGGATGCTGATGCCGGGGCCGCCGTAGCAGGCGTAGCCGGGGCCCTCCTCGGCGGCGTCGATCATCTCGAGCTCGTCGAGGGCGTTTTGCCCGGCGAGGTAGACGATGACGTGGTGGACGAGCTCGTCGCGGCCGGGGTCGACGTTGACGGCGGTCACGAACACGTCCTCCTCGAAGGGCGCGGTCACGGGGATGCAGCGGTAGTCGTCGACCAGGTCCTGGTTGACGGCGTAGGGCTCGGGCATCTCGATGTGCAGGTCGGGCTCGCCGAGGGCTGGCGGCGGCTCTTGCATGGGGGCGACGTAGTCGGCGGGGTCGCCCTCGAGCAGGCCGTCCTCCACCCACTGCTCGAAGGCGAGGAGCTGCTCGGGGCTCAGGGCGAAGGAGTCGCGCATGCTCCGGCAGGTGTTGTCGGGCAGCCACGGCGGCATGGTCCCGGCGGCGACGGACTCGGCCATGAGCTGGGCGAAGGGCTCGACCTCGGCCCAGCTGGTCAGCGCGAGGGGGCCGATGCCGCCCTCGCTGTGGCAGCCGAGGCAGTTGGTCTCGAGGATGGGGCGGATGTCGGCGTGGTAGGTGACGAGCGGCTGGGCGCTCGTGTCGGACGCCTCGTCGCCGACCTCATCGTCGCTGGCCTGGCCGTCGTCCTCGTCGTTGCCCGGGCGGCATGCGGGCAACAGGGCGAGGCTCAATACACTGACGCAGACCCATGAATTCGCCGAACCAGACCAGACCATGGGCCCATCCTAGTGGGCGCTCGGGCGTTGGGAAAGGCCGTTTCCAGGCTCAGGAGGGGTCGACGCAGGCGCCGACTTGTTCGAGGCCTGGGACCGTGGACTCGAGGGAGGAGCACGCGTTGCCGCCGGTGCAGGTGTCGACGTCGACCTCGCAGTAGGAGGTGCAGCAGCGCTCGAGGCCCTCGCAGCCGAGGACCTGCGCGGCCCCGATGCAGGTCAGCCCCGCCGCGCAGTCGCTGGGCGTGGCGCAGCTCTCGAGCTCGAGCGCGGGGCTGGGCCCGGTGGGGTGATGGCAGAAAAAGTTCGGCGCCGTGGGGCCCGATGGTTGGCAGACCCAGCCGGGGAAGCCGGCGGACTCGCAGTCTTGGGTCAGCGGGTTGCAGCGCGCCGCGCACAGCGGGACGTCGGGGGCGGCCTCGCGGGTGTCGAAGGCCACGCGGCACAGCTGCGACTCCCCGCAGGCCCCTGGATCGCTCGCGTCGCAAAAGGCCTGGCAAAAGCCCGACAGGGTCTCGGGGTCGTCGACCAGGCACATGCTCCCCGCGGGGCAGTCGTCGACGCAGCTGGTCGGGTAGTCCTGGACGGTGCAGCGCTCGCCCGCGCCCACGGGGGCGTCGCTCAGGGGGCAGCAGCGGGTCTCCGTGGGGGTCATGCCCTCGCCCCAGGGCATGCACTTGAGCGCCGGATCCATGCAGTCGTCGGCGACCTCGAGGGTGCACTCGCCCCCGCTGTAGGGCACGTCCTCGACGCCCTGGCTGCTGTCGGGGGACCACTCCTCCTGGCCCTCGTCGTTGTCGTCCGCGCCCTCGTCGAGGCCCTCGCCGTCTCGACACGCGAAGCCGGCGCAGAGCACCCACGCGATCACCCACACGGATCGGAAGCGACGGACCATGGTGGGCGATGGTAGCAGTCGGCGTATGCTCGGGGGGTGGCGAGCTCGGGCGCACGCGTCGGCCAGGTCGGGGTCGCGGGGCTGTGTCTCGCGGCGCTGGCTCTGGCGTGGGGAGCGAGCGCGAGCCGCTTCGCTCGCGTGGCGCGGGGGCGGGCTTCGGAGCGCGTCCAGGCTCGAGCGCTGCCGACGGACCGACCCGCGAGCGAGGGCTTCGTCGGCTCCAAGCGCTGCCAGGCCTGCCACCCCGACGCCTACGCGACCTGGCATCAGAGCTGGCACCGGACCATGACCCAGGCCGTCGGGGCGGGGACGGTGCTCGGAGACTTCGCGCGCGCGCCCTTGCCCCACGCCGACGGCCCGCACGCCCTCGAGCGCCGCGGCGAGGAGTTTTGGGTGCGCATGCCCGAGGCCAACTGGCTGCTCGAGCGCGGCGCCGGGGAGGTGGAGGGGGCGGCTCCTTTCGCGTGGCAGCGCGTGGTCATGAGCACCGGCGCCCACACCATGCAGCTGTACTGGGTCGCCGCCGAGCCGGGTCGTCGCCTGGTCGCCTTTCCCTTCGCGTGGTCCGTGGAAGGCCAGACCTGGGTGGCCAACGAGGCCACGCTGCTGCGGCCCCACGAGCCCGACGTGGTCTACGGCTGGAACGAGGTGTGTCTCAAGTGCCACGCCGTCGCCGGGGCCCCCGAGGTCGAGCTCGGGGCGGACCAGCGGCGCGCGGCGGTGGGCACCGAGGTCGCCGAGCTGGGCATCGCCTGCGAGGCCTGCCACGGGCCCGGGGCGGACCACGTCGAGGCGCAGACCAGCCCGCTGCGCCGCTACCTCGCGCACCTGGGCAGGGCGCCGGCCGAGGCCATCGTCCACCCCGGACGCCTCGACGCCCACCGCAGCTCGGAGATCTGCGGGCAGTGCCACTCGGCCAGCATCTTCCCCGATCACCAGGCCTGGCTCGGCCGCGGGAGCGCCTACCGGGCCGGCGACGAGCTGGCCGCGTCGACCCAGGTCGTGCGCCACCCCGTGCTCGCCGATCAGCCGTGGATCGACGGGCTCCTCGACGTCGATCCGGACTACCTCTCGGGCCGCTTTTGGGGCGACGGGACCGTGCGCATCTCGGGGCGGGACTACAACGGGCTGATCGAGTCGCCCTGCTACGCCGACGTCGAGTTTGGCTGCGCCAGCTGCCACGAGATGCACGGGGACTTTCCAGACGACCAGTTGAGCCCCTTCGCGCGGAACGACGACGATCGCCAGTGTACGCAATGCCACACGGCGCTCGGCGAGGACGAGGGCCTTGGCTCGGCGCTGGCCGAGCACACCCGCCACGCCGCGGACTCGGCCGGCTCGCGCTGCGTCAACTGCCACATGCCGCACACCGTCTACGGCCTGACCAAGGCGATCCGCTCCCACCGGATATCGACGCCGAGCGTCGAGGAGAGCGTGAGCTACGGCCGGCCCAACGCCTGCAACGCCTGCCACCTCGACCGCAGCCTGGCGTGGACGGCCCGGGCGCTCGAGCAGGGCTGGGGTCTGGGCTGGGAGGGCGAGCTCGGTGAGCTCGGGTTGGCAGAAGGGGAGCGGAGCGCGGCCGTCGACTGGCTGGTTCGCGGCGACGCGGGCCAGCGCGCCCTCGCGGCCTGGGCCTTCGGCTGGCCGTCGGCCCAGGCCACCGCAGGGACCGATTGGATGGCCCCGCTGCTCGTCGGGGCCCTCGACGACGAGTACGCGGCCGTGCGCTGGGTGGCCCTGCGGAGCCTGCGGACGCTGCCCGGCTACGGTGCGCTCGACTGGTCCCTGGCCCGGCCCCTCCACGTCGACGGCGCGCCCGAGCTCGCCGAGGAGCAGGCGCGGCTGTGGGCCGAGTGGGCGCATCCTGGCCGGGTCGAGCCGGCCCTCTACCTCGGCGCGGAGGGCTTCGAGCAGGCGCGCTGGCGCCACGACCACGAGCGCCGAGACAGGCGCCCCGTCGATCTGCGAGAGTGAGGCCCATGGCCGAGGGCAAACTCGACGGGCGGCACTACCGGTGGGGCTGGGCCAGCCTCGGCGTGTTCGCGCTCATCGGCCTGGCCCTCGAGACCCTGCACGGCTTCAAGATCGGGGCCTACCTCGACCACGAGACCCGCCGCACCATGTGGCGCCTGGCCCACGCCCACGGGGCCGTGCTGGGCTTGGTCCATCTGGCCCTCGCGGCGCAGCTGCGGGGGGCCGCCGAGCTGGGGGGCAAGACTCCACGGGCTTCGCTGGCGCTGTGCGTGGCGAGCGTGACCATGCCCCTGGGCTTTTTCCTGGGTGGCCTGTGGTTCTACGACGCGGATCCTGGGCTCGGCATCCTGCTCGTGCCCCTGGGCGCCGTGGCGTTGGTCTACGCCTGCTTGCAGATGTGGCTGGACGCACGTTGAGTGAGGGTGGTGTCGAGAGCCTCCAGGACTCGTTCGACGCACTCGTCGATGGAGTGAGTATCCGAGTCGATGACGACAAAGTTCCCGACGACGCTGAGCTCTCGTCGCTGAATGTGTAGCTCGCGCAGGCGAGCGTCTGCCTCCCGTGTCAGCGTCTCGGAGTCGGCCGGACTCGCTCCCCGTGTTTGTACTCGTTTGCGACGGATTGCGAGGGGGGCGTCGACGTAGACGGTGAGCGTCGCGGGGGTGAGGCGCCGCTCGAGAGTGTCGACGCGCAAGTTCGAGCCACGGAACTCGGCGTAGGCCTGCGTGGATAGGAAGTAGCGGTCGATGACGATGGACTCTCCGGAGGTCAAGGCGCGCTCGATCGCTCGGCTCGCCGCGAACACCGTAGATAGGTAGAACAGCTGCCGCGCTTCTTGAGAGTCCTTCAGGTCGTCGATGATGGCGGGACGGAGCTTGCGAAGCGTGGATGAGGGGGTCGTCATGTAGCGTGAGCCGCTGACTTCCGCGACGCGTCGAGAAATGGTGGTTTTGCCGGATCCGTCGAGCCCTTCAAAGGCGATGAATGTGGGGGCGGAGTGTGCTCGTCGCGTGGTGTTCATGCGGGGTGCCGATCTTGGGTGGGGTTCCAACGCGACTCGTCACATTCGAGGTCGCGGGCGAGGGCCCGGAGGCCCTCGATCGAGCGCGGGTGATTGCGCTCCGTCATTCGGAGGGCTTGAGAGAGTTGAGCCATGCGCAGCCAGTCACGCTCGTCGAAGGTCGAAGAGCCGCACACGATCGGCATTGGGGTCGTTGTCTCTCGGAGCGACCAGCGACTGCGGGTCCGCTCCAACTCGGTGCCGCGTAGCAGCATCAGAGGGAAGGCTTTGATGACTGGGACTTCCCGCTCGAGGCACCATGCTAGCGATCGCTCAAAAGATTCGACGGTCTGCTCTGGCAGACCAAAGATCAGCGAAACCTGGTGGTCGACTCCTTTGTCTCGGCAAGCCGAGAGGGTGGCGTCAACTGTCTCCAGCTTGTTGCCGCGCTGAATTGGCTTCCACTCTCGCCGCTCGGTGGTTTGCAGCCCAAATTCCAGGCAGGTGTCGAGGGCTGCGCAGGCGTCGATGAAGTCGTCATCGACGTGTTCGGGCCGGCACTGCAAGGACAGGCGGCCGCGGTACCCGACATCGGAAAAGCGACGGAGAAGGCGTGTGCTTCGTCGTGCGCCGGTAGGGCCGCCGCTGTTGAACACAGGGTCGAGAACAGCGATCTCTCGCACGCCGCGCTCTACGAAGAGCTCGATCTCTCGTCCGATGCGGCCGCTCTCGGACCGTTGCCGAGGGACGCTTTGCCCTGCCTCACGGTGTTGGCAGAAGCTGCAGCGGAATGGGCAGCCGCGCTGAGTCTCCCAGCGAACGAAGCTACCCGGCTCGATATGGAACGTCCCGTCTAGCCAGGGGGAGGGGGTCTCGTCGAAGTTGATGTTCGCTTGGCGGCCTCGGTCGAAGCCGCCACGGTACACAACTCCTTGGATGCGCTTGCGAGCGGTACTCGAGAGGACTTCGACGAGGGCGGCCTCGGCAAACCCACGCACGAACACATCGGCGTCGGGGTACAGACGCTCGACTCCCTCCGCCGCGTAGGAGATCTGTGGTCCGCCCAGGATGATACGGCCGCGAAAACCCCGCGCCCGAAGGCTCGGCAGTAGTGCGCCAACGAGCCCCTCGGACCATACGTAAACCCCAACGGCGAGGTCGATTTCGCCTCGCTCATCATCACACTGGGCTAGAATGTGGGTGGACAGGTCGTCGATGTTGATCGTGGGATCATTCGCAGCCATCACCAACGAGCGAGGCTCGATGTTTGGGGCCGCCTTGAGCGCGGAAAGAAGGCATGCGTGGCCCAGAGGAAGTCGCGGATCTTTGTCGCGAGCCCAAGGGAAATCGAGGAGTATGACGCGGCGGCTCATGGTGGGTCTCGATCGAGAAGTCCTGCGCGTCGACGGATCAGCTCACTCGACCTCAAAAAATTGAGAACTCGACTAAGGTTGTTATGAAACGCCGTTCAGGAGCGCTGGTAAGCCTCGAGTCGACCTTTGATGCGCGAATCGCTCAGGGTCGCTCGGGTTGTGGGGAGACGTTGTGGGTTGCAGATCGATTCCGAGTTGAGAAAGTGTTGGGGACCGGAGCGTTCGGCATCGTCGCTCGGGCTCGGGACACGCGACTCGGGCGGCTCGTCGCGCTCAAGTGCATCCCCGCCAGGGAGCCTCTCGCCATGCGTGACTACCTGGGGCGAGAGGCCCAGGCTCTGACTCGCGTGAGAGCGGACGAAGTCACCACGGTCTTTGATGTGCTTTGCGCGAGCGTTTCGTCGAGCCAAGGTGAACTTGGTTTTGTAGTGATCGTCATGGAATATGTGGAAGGCATGAACCTGCGCGAGTGGGGGCGACGACAGGTCTCCTCAGAGGTCAGGGTTGAGCTGTTGAGCTCCGCGGCGCGAGGCCTCGAAGCGGCTCATGCGGCGGGGATCGTGCACCGAGACTTCAAGCCCGAAAACGTTCTCGTCACCAAGGTCGGCAGCGCGCGTCTCGTCGACTTTGGGCTCGCGTACCAGGTTGGCAGCCGCGGAGGAGGGGCAGGGCTCGTTCCTCGTGGAGAGGTCGGCGTGGGAACGCCGGAGTACATGGCCCCGGAGTCGTTTGGGGGGCAAGCGAGCTTCGCCGCGGATCAGTACGCCTTTGCGCTGACCGCGTGGGAGTTGCTCACGGGTACTCGGCCATTTGAACACGCGAGAGTACAGCTCGCGCGTACGGGGCGAGCGCGGGACTACACGGGCGCTAGCAAGCTCTCCGCGCCCTTGATTCGAACACTCGGTCGCGCGCTCGACCCCAGGGCAGAGGCCCGGTTTGGGTCGATGTTGGAGCTGCGCCGAAACCTAGAACGATCGGGTCGCTGGTTCGGGCAGGTCGTAAATTTCGTAATTGGAGGCGCTGCGGTTGGAGCTCTCGCGGCGACCGCCTACCACGCGGGAAAGCAAAGTCGTGACAAGAAAAAGTGATAGGGAGTTCTTTGAGCGGAGCTGTGAGGACCTCCGTCGCTACGCGCGTAGGTGGATACCCGAGTCAGAGCTGGGGGACTTCGTGCAGGACTGCATGACGGTCTTGATCGAGAAGCGCTCGCAGGTCGAAAACGAACGCGCGTTCTTGTATGCGGTCGCGCGCAACAAGATAAAACAGTTCTACGAGAAGCGAGCGCGTGGCCTGAAACGCTTCTTCCCGAGCTTCGAGGGCTTCGAGGAGATGACGATGGAGTCGCTCAGCACCAGCTTGAGTATTCGTGTCGCACGCCACAACGACCTCGAAGTCGGGATGCAGGGGCTGAAAAGCCGCCAGTTCGCGGCGTTTCAGCTCCGCTATATCGAGGGGCTCACTGAGCCCGATGCGGCAAAAGTGCTGAGTATTTCAATGGCGACGCTCAAGCGTGACCTCGAGCGTGCGCGGAGACAGCTGCGGCGCGCGCTCGGTGACGCAGACGACGAGCAGCTGGACTCGATCTTGCGCAACTATGTGCGTGGACGTGGCTGAGCGCGGGGGCAGACTCAGGGACTGTGAAGTTTTCACAGTCCCTGTCTACTTTAGTCGTCGTGGACGACGCCACACCCTCCCTGCCCCACGTCCACGACTCAGTAGCAGCAGCGCGTGCCGGTGTTGCTCCCGCGGAAGCCCCGGGCGCGCTTGGAGTCCACGGCGCAGCGCAGCACGGTGTCCGTCGAGAAGCGCGAGCCCCCTCGACGCCGGCAGTCCTGCTCGCTCTCGTCGATGTTGGGCACGCCGGCGCAGGCCGAGGTCCACTCCCACACGTTGCCGCTCATGTCGTAGAGGTCCGGCACTCCACCTTCGCAGGTGCCCAGGCTCGCCACCGGGACGAGGCCGCCGAGCATCAGGTCGGCGCCGTTGCAGGCCATGGGGTCGTAGAGGTCGCCGTAGGGGTAGGTCAGGGCGCCGTCGTCGGAGCAGGCCCGGTACCACTCGTTGGTGACCGGGTCGTTGAGGTCGTTGAGGGCCGCGGCTCCGCCCCCGGCCTCGCCGCACAGGTGCCCGCCGGACCACTCGCAGTAGGCCCACGCGTCGCACCAGTCGATGCTCGAGACCGGCATGTCCGGGTCGTCCATCATCTGCTCGGTCCAGCTGCCTGGGATGAAGTCTTCCTTCCAGGAGCACTCGGCGGGGAGGTTGCTCAGGCTGTACTCGACGGCGGCGAACAGGGAGTACTGGACGACGGTGACCTCGGTGGCGGCGATGGAGAAGTCACCGAGGGGGATGAGCTCGGGGTCGGGGCAGGGGCCGCACTCGGCCGAGCCGCACTCGCCGTTGCACTCGCCGCCGCCCTCGGTGTCCGTGCCCTCGCCGAAGGTCTCGCCGAAGGTCTCGCCGAAGGTCTCCTCGCCGGTGTCGAAGCTGGTCTCGCCGGTGTCGAAGGTCTCCTCGCCGGTGTCGAAGGTCTCCTCGCCGGTGTCGACGCCAGTCTCACCCGTGTCGGTGCTCTCCCCAGTCTCCTCGGTCGACTCGGTGGTGCTCTCTTCTTCGTCGGTCTCGTCCTCGCCGAGGGTGTCCGTCTCGGAGGTCTGGGTCTCGCTGGACTCGGTGGTCTCGTCCGCGGACTCGGACCCGGAGTCGCTGCTCTCGGAGGACTCGCTGCCGACCTCGTCGTTGCTCTCGCCCGTGTCCGCCGTGCCGGACTCGTCGTCGCCGACGGTCGTGGTCAGGGACTCGCTCAGCCGCTCGTTGCACCCCACAGACAGCGCCACACAGCAGCTCAGGGCGGCGAGGGTGGAGATCGAGAGCGGGTTCCGAGGAGAGGGGGCAGTCGCACGCATGTTCAGGTTCCAAGGGTCCAGGGGCCTGCGCAAAGCGGGCCCGGAAGGGTTTGACAGTATGGCGCGATCCTTCGTGCTTGGCTCGTTTTGGGCGAAGTCGAGCGCGAAAATGAGAGCCGGGGATGACCGGGCTATGCTCGCCCCATGTCGGACTCCCCCCTCGATGAGCGCCTGCGCGCAGGCGAGCCCGCGGTCGTCAACCTGGTCAGCGCGGCCCCCCTTCGCCTGCGTCGGGACAACCTCGTGGAGCGGCCGTGGGCGGGGCGCCAAATGGCGCGCTACAAGGACCTGGAGCCCCGCTCGGGTGGGGACGGCCCGCGCTACGGAGAGGTCTTCGAGGTCGCGGCGGATCCCCTCGACCCGGAGGCGGCCCGCCACCCCTCGGTGGTCGAGCTCGCCGACGGGACGGCCGTGGACTTGCTCCATCTGCTCGAGTTCGCGGGCGAGTGGATCCTGGGCCCGGCGATGCTCGAGGCCTTTGGTCGGCGCATCCCCCTGCTGCCCAAGACCCTCGACGTCGGCGCGCTGCTCTCGGTCCAGACCCACCCGCCGGGGAACCCGGAGCTCTACGTGGTCATCGAGCGCGAGCCGGGGGCGACGCTGTGCCTGGGCTTCGCCGAGGGGGTCGAGGGGCAGGCCCTGGCTGAGGAGCTCGAGGCGGGTCGACGGGGGCAGGTGGCCCTGCGCGCGCTGCTGCGTCCGGAGGTGGACGAGCACGCCCTGCAGCGCGCGATCGCGGATCACCTGCGCAGCGAGGACGCTCGCGCGGGTCGACACGGAGCCCTGGTCGAGGCGTTGGCGCCTTGGGTGGCGGAGCCGAGCGAGGCAGGACGCGGGCAGCTGAGCACCCTCGTCGGGGAGCTCGTCGACCTGGTCCTGCGCACCCTGGGCCGGCTCAACGCCATCCCCGTCGAGCCCGGACAGATCCTCTACAACGCCGACCCGCCCACGCCGCGCAGCGCCGAGACCCCCTCGGCGCAGGTCCACGCCCTCGGCAACCTCGAGGGCCGCTCGCTCCTGGTCCTCGAGATCCGCCGCCCTGGGCCGACCTTCCGCGCCTGGGACCACCTGCGCTTCCCCATGCGGCCCATCGACGTTGGGGCCGCGATCGCAACCATGAACACCGAGGCCAGCGACCCGGCGAGCTTCGTGGTCGAGACCATCGTCGAGCGCCCGGGGGTGCACCGCTCCGTGGCCTGCCCGGCCTTCATCGTCGATCACCTCCGGCCCTGCGCCGAGCAGCCGGTGGTCGAGGCGGCCTTTCCGGGGCAGCTGACCACGCTGCACGCGATCCGTGGTCGAGTCGAGCTGAGCGGGCCCAACCAAGAGAGCTGGGGAGAGCTGCGCGCGGGCGAGTCGATGTTGGTGCCGGCGGGGGTGCAGGGGCTGAGCGTGCGCCAGAGCCAGGGGGACGAGGGCGGCGAGGCCTGCGAGGTGGTCCAGGTGATCCTGCCCGTGGATCCACGCGACGGGCTGCGCACCAACTTGGCCCAGCTGCGCAGCCTGGCCCCGCGCAACCTCGGCCCGCGGCAGGTCCTCGCGGTGGTCAACGGCGGCGACGGACCGGCGATGACCGAGCACTTCAGCGCGCAGGCCGAGGCGGTGTTCCGGGCCGACGGGAGCACGGAGATTTACGCCCACGAGGAGCCGCGGCGGCGCGGTCAATTCCTGGGTCTGCTCGACGCGCTGGCGAGCTTCGCGGCTCGACACCCGGGGGGCATCGACGCCGACGGGGTCGCCCTGGGCATCATGCTCCCGGGCAGGGGGACGCGCTCGAGCCCGCTGACCCAGCGCCTCCACGGCATCAAGCCGCTGCTGCCCGTGCCCGTGTCCGTGACGGGCGTGGGCGCGGGCGAGCGGCGCTGGCTCGACGCGGCGACGGCCTCGGTGTGGACCTGGACCCTCGTCGTCCGCACCCTCGAGCGCCTCGGCTTTCGGGGCATCGCGCTCAAGTGGGGGGACGAGCCGCAGATGAGCGCCAAGGCCCTCGCGGCCCTGAGCGCGGCGCGGCGCGACCTCAGCGAGGTCGACGCGGTCCGCTTTGGCTCACACACCCGCATCACCGAGGACCTGGCGCGCAACAAGGAGTGGCTGCGGGTCGACGAGCGCGGCGAGCTGGTCGTGCAGGTTCACCGTCGCCCGCGGGCCGAGCTGCTGAGCGCGCTCGGGCTGGAGGACGGCGCGGGCGAGGACGCGCTCGCGCGGGCCCACGTGCACACCGGCAGCCCGGCCTTCTCCCACGTCTTTTTGCGCCACGCCGCCGAGGCCTTCGCCGGGGTCGAAGCGTGGATCGACGTGGATGGCTACCTGTTCGAGGCCCTCACCCAAGACGCGGCGACCTGGGCCGCGGAGGTCGAGCGGGACCCGCGGCTCCAGGCCCTGGTCGCGCGCTGCCCAGACTTCTACGCCCGCGCCCGGGACCTGCGCGCGCGCGTCGAGGCCGAGCGCGGCCACCCCATGCGCGTGGCGGTCATCGACATGGGCGAGGCGCCCTACTGGGGCGACGTCGGGCAGGTGGCCAAGGCCCGCGACGCCTACCTGGCGCTGCGCGACGACCCCTTCGCCCAGGCCCTGGCGGCCCTCGATTTTGGCCAGCCCGATCGCTGGGGAAACCGCGCGGTCGGGGACTGTGAGCTGCCCCAGGACGGCAGCGTGCGCGACTGCCTCATCGTCGACAGCGCCCTGGGCTCGGGGCAGGCCGAGGGCGCGGTGATCGTCGGCTCGCGCCTCGACCACTTCGCCATCGCCGCGGGCAGCGTGGTCCTCGACGCCCGCGTTCGGGGCCTGCGGCTCGACGCCGGCGCGTTCGCGTTCCGCTCTCGGGGCGACTACTTGCGCGTCCCCGCCGAGCACGTCCACACCAGCATCCCCCGCGACCCGCTGGCCGTGGTCGACGCCGAGACCGTCGAGCTCGACAGCTGGTTCGCCGACATGCGCGTCAACCCGGGCGCGGCCGAGTTCTACGACGAGCCGCGCTGGGGCAACCCGGGGAGCTTCGCCGAGAAGTTCGCCCAGGTGCGCCAGCGGGAGGTCTCACCCGCGGCCATCGAGGCCCGGCTGCGCGCCGAGCCCTGAAGTCCAACTCAACTCGATTCAACTCAATCCAGGCCAGTTGCAGGCTTCGAACGCGGCGTAGCTGCGCGACGCGAGGGCGCAGTCGAGGGCGGCGTAGTCGAAGCCCTGCCCGAGGCACTCGAGCAGCAGGCGGTCGTGCTCGATGGTCGCCCGGTCGGCGAGGGCGCCCTCGTCGGCGGCGGCCTCGGTCTGCTCCCCGAGGCGCTGGAAGTAGAGCACGGCGACGCGGTCGGCCATGCGCTGGCAGGGGATCGTGCGCGGGTCTTCGGCGCAGCTCGCGAGGTCCTCGGCCGAGCTCGACAGCAGCGTGCAGTAGCTGTCGGCCAGGTAGGGCGCGGGGCTGTCGGCGCGCCGCTGGGTCGCGTTGGCGACGCAGGTCGAGCGCGTGGCGTCGCGCTCGCTGGCGGGGAGCCCCGGGCTCGCGGCGGTCAGCAGGCTGACGAGGTGCTCGCAGACCAGCTCGGGGGGCGGCGACTCGGGCTCGGCGTCAGCGTTGGCGGTGGCGCTCGGCTCGGGCTGGTCGGGCGCCTCGGCGGGGTCGGACGCGCGGCAAGCCAGCGTCCCCCCGACCGCAGCGACGACGAATGCGAGGGTCGAGGGCCTCAACACTCCTCCATCTCGGCCATGTTCCTCGCCGCCAGCGCGCACTCGACGGAGGCCGGGTCGAGGTCCGCGATCATGCACTGGTCGATGACCTCCTGCATGCCCGCCGCCGCGCCCTCGCGCAGGATCTCCTCGGGGTAGTCGGCGAACTCGGGCTCTTGCTTGGCCTCGATCAGGAAGAACTCGTAGAATTTGCGCCCGAGGGCCTCGCAGTCTGCCTGCTTGTCTCGGCCCGCGCTCACCGCCCCGCCGCCGCCCTTGGGCTGGGGCGCGCCCTCCTCGGCGCCGGTGCAGGTCAGCACCTGCGCGAGGGTCATGGACTCCATCACGCACTTCGAGCTCAGCGCGTAGGACTCGGGGGCGTAGGTCTGCTCGTTGGTGGCGTCGGCGATGCACTCTCCGCGGAAGCGATCGAGGTCTGCCTCGGGCAGGGCCGCGCCCTCGGCCGAGAGCTCCGACTGCATCATGACCAGCATGCGATCGCAGACCTGCGCCGGGGTCACGGAGCTGCGCTCGGGCGCGGGGGCCTCGGCCGGCGTCGGGGATTTGGAGCAGGCCGTGCTCGCCAGGGCGGCCGCAGCCAGGCCCGCGAGGGCGAGACGAGAGAGGGGTCGGGAAGTCACCCTCTCGATGCTAGCAGCCCCAGGACGCCGCTGCGCACACTCTGCGGACAGCGATGGGGTGGAGCGCCGATATGCTCGGTTCCGTGGCTCAGTTTTGGATGAAAGGTGGGGCGAGGGCTACTCGGCGTCCCAAGTCATGGCCTCGCGCGGGCGTTCAGCTCGGAGCCTTGCTGGGGCTCGGGCTGGTCCTGGGCCTGTGCGCGGCCCCGCCCAGCCCGGCGGAGGCCGAGCCCCCGAGCTGCCCGCCCGAGGCAGAGTGCAGCTCGAAGAAGCCCAACGTCATGCTCATCGTGGACTACTCGACGTCCATGAACGAGGTCTGGGATGCAGACAATCAGCTGACTCGGTGGGAGGTCACGGTCGCCGCCATGCAGGAGGCCACGGCGCCAGGGAGCTTCCTGAGCCAGCACACCCACCTGGCGCTGATGCGCTTCGCCCATGACCCCGCACCAGGGGCCTCGGGAACGATGATCGCCGTGGACGTCGATCAGACCATCGTCGACGGTCAGGCCATCGACGTCGAGTGGGACGACGCCGACGCCACCTACCTGCCCTGCAACGGCCAGGCGATCGGCGACGCCCTCGCTGCGATCTCCCCACCCGCAGGTGGAGCCGTGTTTGGCCACGGAACCTGGACCAAGGGCGCGCTCGAGCGGGCGGGCGCCGAGATTGCGGCGACCAAGGCCGACCACCCCGAGGACCTGGCCGACCCCGCCCGCGCTTACATCAACATTCTGGTCACCGACGGGGCGTGGACGGGCACCGACGGCACGACCGTGATGTCGCCCGCGAACCAAGACCCGGCGATCACGGCCAGCGAGCTGTTCGACAACCACGACGTCCCCACCTTCGTCATCGCTCTGGCTGGGAACCCCGACGCAGAGCTGGCCGCCGACGAGACGGCCGCCGCGGGCGGAACCACCGCGGCCACCGACGCCGACACGCCCGCGCTCTTCGACAAGGCCCTGAGCATGGTCGCCGACGACCTCACCGACGCCGTGCTCGGCCCCGCCTGCATCGGCGGCCAACCGCGGGTGATGGTCTTGCTCGACGCCTCGTCGTCGATGCTCAACGTCGACGGCGGCCAGACTTGGGGGCCGCAAGGGCAGACCCCCTGGGACCAGGCGCGCGCGGCCCTCACGGGGGTCGGAGGCCCCTTCGACCTCGACCTGGGGGTGGGCGCGCTCGAGGATCTGTCGCTGTTTGGGCTGGCAGTGTTCGGCGACGACGAGCCCGGCGAGGAGAAGATCATGGCTCAGTACGGGCCCTGCCTTCGGGACAATTTCGAGTGGGCCCTCGACCCCGAGAGCTCCTGCGCGGAGCCGACCTGCAGCGACCCCTGGGGCGGACCGCCCATCGGCTGGAGCTTCCAAGACGGCAGCCAGACCGAGCCCCCAGGCTTCGTCCACGCGACCCTCAGCCACATGCCCCGCTGCGAGGGCTCCGGCGCTTGCTCGGGCTCGGGCTCGGCCACCCACCTCGGCCTCGAGCTCATCGCCGCGAACCGGAGCCAGTACCACCTCGACGGCCAGGCGCCGGACGCCGAGTTCCCGACCCATGCGCAGACCCCCTACGTGAACATCTTGATCACCGACGGGGCCTACGCCGCCTACTCGACCGACGCGCAGGTTCAGGCCGCACTCGAGGCGATGTTCAACGAGGGCGTGACCACCCACGTGGTCGGCTTTGGCGAGGGCGCTGATACTCCGCAGGCCCTCATCGAGCTGTCCGCCATGGCGGCGTGGGGCTCGGGCGGGGAGGGCGCTCCCTACCACGTTGATACACAGCAGGAGCTGCAGAGCGCGCTGGCACAGATCGCGGCGTCGATCGCGTTCAACCCTTGCTGCGTACTCAACGACTGCTCCGAGGAGCCCGAGCCGTCGGGGGGCGACGAGTGGTTCGAGGAGGGCTGCGAGTGGCCATGGGAGGGCGATCTGGACAGCGACTGGGACACGGAGGAGAGCGGCTCTCCGGAGGAGGAGGCTGCGTCCGACGAGTCCTCGACGGAGGAGGAGTCTTCGTCCGACGAGGAGTCTTCGTCTGGCGAGGAGTCCTCCACGGACGAGGAGTCTTCGTCTGAGGGGTCGTCTTCGTCTGGCGAGGAGTCCTCCTCCGACGAGGCCGCAGACGAGGTGGGCACCGACAGCGAGGGCGAGACGGGGGCGGGAGGCCTCGCGGACGCTGGGGTCGATGCCGAGGCGAGCTGCGCTTGCGCCAGCTCGGGTCACGGCGGAGCCCGACCGCGAGGGGGAGGCTTCGCGCTGCTCGCTGTGTTCGCCTTTGTCCGTCGACGTCGTGGCGCGACCCCTTCCCGGCCAAGCCCTTGACCGGGGCGGCCGCGCTGGGGGCTGGCAGCGAGGCGCTGGAGCCCGCCGCCGGGCTAGCGGTGCTCGAGGGAGTCGCCGCCGTCGGGCGGGTGCAGACCCAGGACCTCACCGAGGGTGTCCACGCCCAGGCCGAGCACCGTACGGTTGGCGTAGGCGAAGTAGGCCACGACCTGGTTGAGCTCGAGGATCGTCGCGTCGTCGAGGCCCTGCTCGCGCAGCGGCCGGAGGTCGCCCTCGACCATGGCCTGGGGGGAGCGGGTCAGCTTGTCGGCGTAGCCGAGCATGGCCCGAGCGCGCGCGCTCAGGCCGGGGTGGGGCGCGCCCTCGAGGGCGGCGTCGAGGAGGGCGGCGGCTTCCTCGGGGCCCGACAGGCGGCGCGCGAGGGCGGCCCGGTGGTGCTCGACGCAGTAGCGGCAGCCGTTGAGCGCGGACACGTAGGCGCCGACGAGCTCGGTCTCGACCTTGCTCAGGCTCGTGGGCGCGCTGTGCAGGGCGGCCTTGTAGAGCGCGAGGTGGCCCTCGAGGGTCCGCGGGCGCAGGGAGTGCACGCGCAGGATGTTGTCGATCTGGCCCTGGTCGTCGTCGGCCTCGCTCGATCCTGCGATGGCGCGGTAGAGCTTGGCCAGGCGCCCCGTGGCCTCGGCGCGGGTTAGCGTGCGGATCCAGGCCACCGCTCAGTCCTTCCACCCGGCGATGAACACGTTGGTCTCGCCGTCCTTGTCGTGGTGGCGGTTGCTGGCGAACACCAGCTGCTCGCCGTCGCGGGTGAACATCGGGAAGCCGTCGAACTCCTTGGTGAAGGTCACGCGCTCGGGCTCGGCCCACTGCCCCTCGGGCTGGGGGGCGGTGTCGATGATGAACAGGTCGAAGTTGCGCTTCATCGGGTCGGCGAGGTTGCTCGAGAAGATCACGCGCTCGCCGTCGGGGTGCCAAAAGGGCCCAAAGTTGGCGGCGCCGTTGTTGGTGATGACCCGCTGCTCGCTGCCGTCGGCGTTCATGACCATGAGCTCGAGGGCCGTGGGCCGGACCAGGCCCTCCTCGCGCAGCTCGGTGTACTTGGCCTGCTCGTCCGCGGTGGTCGGCCGGTTGGCGCGCCAGATGATCTTCTTGCCGTCGAAGCTGAAGAAGGCCCCGCCGTCGTAGCCGGGGGCGTTGGTCAGCCGGCGCAGGTTCTGGCCGTCGATGTCCATGACGTAGAGCTCGGGGTCGCCGTCGCGGGTCGAGGTGAACACGATCGTGTCGCCGGCGGGCGAGACCGTGGCCTCGGCGTCGTAGCCCGGGGAGGCCGCGAGCACCTTGGGGTCGCTGCCGTCGGCGTTGGCCACGTAGATGTCGAACTCGTCGTAGAGCTTCCACACGTAGCCCTTGCTGCGGTCCGGGGGCGGCAGGCAGTCGTCGGCGGCGGCGTGGGTCGAGGCGTAGACGATGCGCTCGTCCTTGGGCAGGAAGTAGGCGCAGGTCGTCCGCCCCTTGCCGGTGCTGACCATGGTCGTCCCCCGGCCCTCGAGGTCCATGGTGAAGATCTGATCGCAGCCCATGTCGCCGCGGGTGCTCTGGAAGATCAGCCGGTCCTCGGCGAAGGACAGGTAGGCCTCGGCGTTCTCGCCTCCGAAGGTCAGCTGGCGGAGGCTGGTGAAGTGGGTCTCCTCGGGCAGGGGCTCGCGCTCGACGGGGCCCTCGGCCTTCGCGGGCGCGTCGGCTTGGGCCGGCGCCTTGGCGCCGTCCGTGTCCTTGGCGGCGGTCTGCTCGGGCGCCTTGGCCGAAGGGGCCGCGCCCTGGTCCTCGGCCTGGGGCGCGGCGCCCCCCGAGCAAGCCGAGAGCAGCAGTGTCAGGGCAGCGAGGCCAGTCAGGGCGGAGGTTCGAGGCTCGACCATGGACGCGACGCTACTCCATTGCGCGGGCGCGGGCGAGGCCCGCATGGTCGGCCCTACGCGAAGTGCGTCTTGAACTGGGCGTAGGCCTGAGCGGCCTGAGTGTCATCCGCGAAGGGGTAGCTCGCCCCGAGCGCCTCGGCGACGGCCAGGCCCGAGCACAGCGCGTGCTCGTGCACGGGCAAGCCCACCGCATGGCCGCCGCAGTACCAGACCCCGCCCTGGCCCTGGATCGGCGAGAGCCTCGCCTCGAAGGTGTGGTGGTCGATGATGCGGTGTCGCCAGCGGTGCTCGGAGACGACCTTGTCCGGATCGAGCTCGGTGGCCTCCGTGATGACGGTGACGAACACCGAGGGGTCCCCCGGTCGAGGCTGCCAGTAGGTCATCTCGCCGCTGAGGTCGGCCTGCGGGTCCGCGCTCGAGACCCGGAAGTTCCCGTAGCGCCACAGCTCGCGCCGCGCGGGCATGACCCGCTCGTCTCGGTGGACGACCAGGGTGGACGGCTCGAAGCGGATCGAGCCGAGCAGGGCGCGCTCTGGTTCGCTGGGCGCGGCGAGCAGCGAGAGCGCCGTCGCGGCGTCGACGGCCAGCACGGCCCGGTCAAAGCGCGCTCGGCCGCCGCCGGCGTCCTCGACCCAGACCCCGTCCGCGGCGCGCTCGATCCGGATCACGGGCGTGGCCAGGCGAAGGCGCGCCTGCCCCTCGAGGCGCGCGGCGAGTCGTTGGATGTAGGCCCGCGCGCCCCCAGACACGGCTCGGTACTCGGTCGCGCCCGAAAACGAGATCGCGCCTTGCAAGACCCCCGCGGCCACGGCGAAGGCGGGCAGCTCGAACAGGGCCGCGCGAGACACCCACCAAAACGAGAGGATGGGGCCGAGGCACCAGCGGCGAAAGTCCGCCGAGTAGCCGCGCTGATCAAAGAACGCGCGCAGGCTGACCTGGGGGGGCAGGTGGACCATCATGGGGGCGTCGGCGATGAAGCGCGCGATGTCGCCGTCGAGGGCGGCGCTGACTCGATCGCCGCCCCCGTCGTTGGTCCACACCCGGCCCTCGAAGCTCGACGAGAGCGAGAAGGCCACCGCCTCGGTCTGGACCTCGAGCAGGTCCAAGAGGGCGCGCACGTTGGGGTTGTGGGTCGCGTGGTAGAGCTGAAAGCCGACGTCCACGGGCACGGCCTCGGAGTGTGCATTTGCGGGCACATCGACCGTGCACACGTGACCGCCCAGCTCCGCGTTGGCCTCGTAGACCGCGACCTCGCCGATGGATGACAATCGCCACGCTGCCGCCATCCCGGCGACACCCGAGCCGACCACTGCGGTCTTCCGATTCGCGACGCTCAACGTGAACCCCTGGCCACCTCCCCTTCTAACGCGAACGCCGCGGGGGCGCACCTGCGCGATCTCGCCCAAGCTCGTCCGGCCCGAGAGCCTGATACCCGCTGAAATCGATCTCCAGCGTCACCGTGGTAGGGTTTCCACGTCGGAGCACCTGGATGCAATTTCGCGGCTACGAGATCCTCAGTCTGCTGTACGACGGCCCTGGCTCCCACGTCCACCGCGCGCGCCGAGAGTCTGACGACGCGGCGGTGATCCTCAAAGTATTGCGTCCGGCACTGCCCTCACCCGAGCGTTTGGCAGCATTCAAGCGCGAATATGAGACGCTCAATAGCCTCAGTGGTTCGGGTGTCATCAAAGCCTACGGCCTGGAGAGCGATCGGCGCAGCTGGGTCCTGGTCCAGGAAGACGTCGGCGGGCGCTCCCTCGACCAGTTCATCGGCGAGGCCGAGCTGAGCCTGACGACCCGCGTCGAGCTGGCGATCGCGATCGTCGAGGCCCTCGACCAGGTCCACGCCCGCCACGTCATCCACAAGGACATCAACCCCTCCAACATCATCTGGAACCCCGCCACCCGCGAGCTCAAGATCATCGACTTCGGGATCTCGACCACGCTGACCCGCGAGCACCCGACCGTTCGTCACCCCAACCAGCTCGTCGGCACCCTCGCGTACATCGCCCCGGAGCAGACCGGGCGCATGAACCGGGAGATCGACTACCGGACGGACTTCTACACCCTCGGCGTCACGCTCTACCAGCTGTTCTCGGGCGAGCTGCCCTTCGCGGCCAGCGACCCCATGGAGCTGGTCCACTGCCACATCGCCCAGCTGCCCAAGCCCCTGAGCGAGGTCGACGCGGCGATCCCCTCGATGCTCTCGGGGGTGGTCGCCAAGCTGATGGCGAAGATGGCCGAGGAGCGCTACCAGAGCAGCTACGGCATCAAGCGCGACCTCCAGGCATGCCTGGCGCTGCTGCGCGGCGAGGCCACCGAGAGCGAGCTGACGCTCAGCCGAGACGACGTCTCGGAGGTGTTCCAGCTGCCGCAGAAGCTCTACGGCCGCGACGAGGAGATCGCGACCTTGCTCGGTCTGTTCGAGCGCATCGACGATCGCCCCCAGCTCGCGCTGATCGAGGGCTACTCGGGCATCGGCAAGAGCCGCCTGGTCAACGAGCTGCAGATCAGCATCACCGGGCGCCGCGGGGCCTTCGCGGCGGGCAAGTTCGACCAGCTCCAGCGCGGCACGCCCTACGTGGCGATCGCGGCCGCGTTCCGGGGCCTGGTCCATCAGCTGCTCGGCGAGCGGGGGGAGAGCCTCGACGAGTGGAAGCGCGCGCTGGTCGAGGCCCTCGACGGCGACGGCCAGGTGATCATCGATCTGGTCCCCGAGGTCGAGCTGATCATCGGCCCCCAGCCGGCGGTCGCCGAGCTCAACCCCTCCGAGACCCAGGGGCGGCTCAACAAGGCCTTCCAGGCCTTCGTCGGCGTGTTCGCCCAGCCGGAGCACCCGCTGGTGCTCTTCCTCGACGACCTGCAGTGGGCGGGGCCCGAGAGCCTCAACCTCATCGAGCTGCTGTTCGCCCACGAGAGCGCCGCGCACCTGCTGTTGATCGGAGCCTACCGCGACAACGAGGTCGACGAGGCCCACCCGCTGATGCTCAGCATCACCAAGCTCGAGGGGCAGGGGGCCGCGATCGAGGCGATCAAGGTCGGTCCGCTGGGCGAGGCCGAGGTCCGCGAGCTCGTCGCCGACGCCCTCCACGCCAGCGCCGAGCAGGTCGCCCCCCTGGCCGAGCTCGTCTACGCCAAGACCGAGGGCAACCCCTTTTTCGTCACCCAGCTCCTGAGCGAGGTCCACGACGAGGGCCTGGTCGTGTTCGACCGCGAGGCGGGGCGCTGGACCTGGACCCTCGCGGACATCGAGGCCACGGCGGTGACCACCAACGTGGTCGAGCTGATGATCGCCAAGCTGCGGCGCCAGCCCGAGGGCACCCAGGGGATCCTGCGCGCGGCGAGCTGCCTGGGCAACCGCTTCGCCCTCGAGACCCTCGCCGTGATCGCGGACCTGAGCCCCGACGAGGCCTACGCCGAGCTGCTGCCGGCGGTGCGCGAGGGCCTGGTGCTGCCGGCGTCCGAGCCCGAGCTGGCGCTGGCGGTCGAGCCTGGGGCGCCCCTGGCCGCCCGCGAGTACCGCTTCCTCCACGACCGGGTCCAGCAGGCCGCGTACATGCTGATGGACGTCGAGACGCGCAAGCGCGTCCACCTCCGCGCGGGGCGGCTGCTGCTGCGCAATACCAGCGAGGACCAGCGCCGCGAGGCCGTGTTCGACATCGTCGACCAGCTCAACCACGGGCGCGAGCTGGTCGAGGCCCAAGAGCGTGTCGAGGTCGCGCGGCTCAACAGCTGGGCCGGGCAGCGGGCCAAGAGCGCCGCGGCTTACCCCGCGATGCGCGAGTACCTGGCCTGCGCCCACGAGCTCCTCGGCGCGGGCTCGGGCGAGCGCGAGTACGAGCTGACCTTCGAGGTCTACCGCGACCTGTCCGAGGCCGAGTCCCTGCTGGGCAACCCCGAGCGCGCCGACGCCCTCGCCCGGGAGCTGCTCGAGCTCGCCGCCACGCCGCGAGAGCGGGCGAGCGTCTACATGATGATCATCAACCAGCGGACGATGGTCGCCGCCTACAAAGAGGCGCTGACGGCCTGCCGCGAGGGCCTCGCCGAGCTCGACATCACCATGCCCATCGAGGCCCTCGACGCGGCCCTCGACGTCGAGTCGGCGGCGATCAACGAGCGCCTCGGGGAGCGCAGCATCCCCTCGCTCTACGACCTCCACGAGGTCGAGGACCCCGGCGCCCGCCAGGCGATGCGCCTGCTGGTCAACGCCATCCCGGCGGCCTTTTATGTCGACCACGCGGCGCACGGGTGGATCGTCTACAAGATGGTCAACCTGACCCTCGAGTTCGGGCTGTCGCCGGAGGCCTCCGACCTGTTCGCCTTCTACGGCCACCGCCTGGTCTGGCCGCGCTACCGGCAGTTCGAGGCGGCGCTGCAGTGGGCGACCCTGGCCGTGCGCCTGAGCGAGCGCTTCTCGAGCCCGGGGGACAAGTGCCGCTCGTGCTTCATCCTCGCCGACTGGGTCATGGTCTGGCGCCGGCCGATCCGCGAGACCCACCACTACATGGACGAGGGCTACAAGGCGGGCCTGGCCGCGGGCGAGGTGCTCTTCAACGGCTACATCCTGTTCTACAAGGTCTTTTACCCCTTCTACGAGGGGACCCCGCTCGCTCGCGTGCTGGCCGACGTGCCGGCCTTTTTGCAGTACAACGAGCGGTCCAAGAACCAGCTGGGCATCGACTTTTTCCTGGGCTTTCGGCGCGCCGTCGGCATGCTGACGGAGACCGAGGCGGAGCCGACGGACGAGGACGACTTCGTCGGTCAGATGCGCGAGAACCAGAGCTTCATGGCGCTGTGCTACTACCACATCGTCCGGGCTCAGGCGCACCTGATCCTCGGCGAGCCGGCGAAGGGCCTGGCCGAGGCGGACCTGGCCGAGGCGCTCATCCCCAACATCGCGGGCAACCTCGCCAACGCCGAGCACAACCTCTACTCCTCGCTGTGCATCGCCGCGCTCATGCGCGAGGCCGAGGGCGAGCGCCGGGCCGAGCTGAGCGAGCGCCTCGCCGGCTACGAGGCGATGATGCGCGACTGGGCCGCGAACTCGCCCGAGAACTTCGTGCACATGGAGCTGCTCGTCTCGGCCGAGCGGGCCCGCGCGGAGGGCCGGGAGCTCGAGGCCTTCGAGCGCTACGACCGGGCCATCGAAGACGCGACCGAGAACGGCTTCGTGCACGCCGCGGCCCTGGGCAACGAGCTCGCCGGGCGAGCCTGGCTGGCCCGCGGGCGGACGCGCGTGGGCATGAGCTACATGGTCGACGCCCTCTACGGCTACAGCGACTGGGGCGCGGAGAAGAAGGTCGAGCAGCTGCGGGCCGAGTTCCCCGAGTTTGGGGCCCTGGACGACGAGCGCGGGCACCCGCGCGCGCTCATCACCAGCACCTCGAGCAGCCAGAGCAAGGGCGTCCTCGACCTCAGCAGCGTGTTCAAGGCCTCGCGCGCCATCTCCGGTGAGATCGTCCTCGACCAGCTGATGGCGACCCTCGTCGAGACGGTCATCGAGAACGCCGGGGCGCGCCGGGGCGTGCTGATGCTCGACCGCGATGGCGACCTGTGGGTCAACGTCGACGCGGGCGTGCGCGACGACGGCAGCCAGGAGTCGGTCATGAGCACCGAGGCCCCGCTGCGCCTGCGCGGCCACGGCAAGCTCCCCGAGCAGGTCATCCACTACGCGCGCCGCACCCTCGAGCCGGTCATCATCCACGACGCGTCCACCGATCCGCGCTTTGCGAGCGATCCTTACATCGTCGGCAACGAGTGCAAGTCCATCCTGGCCATGCCCGTGCTCGGTCAGGGCAAGCTGCTGGGCGTCTTCTACCTCGAGAACGACCTGACCACCGGGGCCTTCACGCCCTCGCACATCGAGGTCCTCGAGCTGCTCGCCTCGCAGGCCGGCATCTCCCTCGAGAACGCCCAGCTGTTCCGCGAGATGGAGCAGCGCGTGGCGGCGCGGACCCTCGAGCTGCGCCAAAAGAACGCCGACCTCGAGCAGGTCCTGCTCGAGCTGCGGACCGCCCAGGCCCAGCTGATCCACGCCGAGAAGATGGCCTCGCTCGGGCGCCTGTCCACGGGCATCGCCCACGAGATCAAGAACCCGCTCAACTTCATCGTGAATTTCGCCGAGGTCAGCGTCGAGATCATCGACGAGCTGCGCGAGGACGGCGACTCGGCCGAGGGCGCCCAGCTGTCCGAGGCCCTGACCGAGCTGCGCGAGTACAACCAGCACATCCTCCACCACAGCAAGCGCGCCGACGGGATCGTCGGCGGGCTGACGGAGCACGCGGTCAGCCCCACGGACGAGCGCCGCGCCGTCGACTTCAACAAGCTGGTCGATCAGTACGTCACGCTGACCCACAAGGACATCCAGACGGTCTCGCGCACGACCATCGAGCTGGCGCGGGAGTATGACGCCGCGGTCGGCGAGGTCGCCCTGCACCCGCAGCAGATGGCCCGCGTCCTCGTCAACCTGCTGAACAACGCCTTCGACGCGATCTTGGAGCGGGCCAAGGCCGAGCCCGAGGGCACCTTCTCACCCCGGGTGACGGTCTCGACCCAGCTCGGCAGCGGGGTCGCCGAGGTCCACATCGCGGACAACGGCCCCGGCGTGTCCGAGGAGATCAGCGGCCGCATCTTCGAGCCCTTCTTCACGACCAAGCCTCCGGGCATGGGGACGGGGCTGGGCCTCGCGATTTGCCACGACGTCGTCGTCGTCGGGCACGCGGGATCCGTCGAGGTTCAGCGCGACGCCGCCCTCGGCGGGGCCAAATTCATCATTCGTCTACCGATTGATCATCGGTGACACGACCCACGTACAAATAGTACTCGAGGGACATGTGGAAAGGCAGAGCATGCATATGGGAGTGCGCAATGATGTCTCCCTTCTGGGGGAGATGGAGTGGTCCGTGGTGGACGGCGGGCGAGTCGTCGTGGCGAAGGGGTCGGACGCGTGGCTGCAGCCGCTGACCCCAGGCACTCCCTTCGCCCAGCCCATGCCCGGGGTCGGGGCGCCCGCCGTGACGGGCACGCTCCTCGACGCGGTGACCCGCGTCGGCTGGGCGGCGGTCCCCGACGGCCCGCGCCAGCGCTTCACGCTCGCGCGCTGGCTCGTGCGCTTGTGCGCGCTGTATCAGACCACCCACGCCACGCCGATCTACATGGCCGTCGCCGCGGAGCGCTTTCGGGCCGCGGGGCGTGAGCACCTCGCGCAGTGGGCACAGACCAAGATCCGAGAAGAGAGCGGCCACGACCGCCTGGCGCTGCGCGACCTCGAGTCCCTGGGCTACGCGGGCCAGGCCATGGTCGAGGCGGTCGTGCCTTCGGCCGCCGCGGGCCTGGTCGACTACTTCGCGCGGGCGGCCCAGAGCGAGGACCCCATCGCCTGCGTGGGCTATGCCTACGGCCTCGAGCGCCTCGCGCTGTGCATCGACGAGGCCTTCATCGCCCGCGTCGACGCCTGCTTGCCCGCCGGGGTCGACGGGACCCGCTGCCTCCGCGTGCACAGCAGCACGGGGAGCGACGCCAAGCACGTCGCGGAGCTCGTCGAGTTCGTCGCCTCGCTGACCGGCCCGGAGCGCTCGAGCGTCGCCAGGGCCTGCTACGAGACGGCCGTCCTGTGCCGCCAACCAGACCAATTCGAGGCGCTCTCAGACGAGGCGATCCTCGAGCAATTGCACGCGTTCAAACACAACTGACGCACCCAACGCACCACCAAGGAAACAACGACCATGTCCAATCCCGAGCCCCTGACGACCCTCCCCGAAGCCGTCGCCTACACCAACAACAGCACCGCGTGGACCATCATCTATACCCTGGCGTGGAGCCAGGACACGCTCTACGACTACCTGTTCCGCGCGGAGGCTCAGCGGGTCGGAAACCCGCCCGCGACGCCCGCGGTGCCCACGGCGTGCAACGACGCCCTCACGGTCGTCATCGGGATCCTGAACGGGAGCATCGCCGAGGGTGACGTGCCCAGCGAGCTGACGCAGTTCAACAAGGACTACAACGGGAAGTACGCCGGGCTCGAGGGCCCGAACATCCCGACCGTGGCCGCCACGGGCAAGCCCGTCGAGATGCGCTTCATCTTCGACAACAACAACCTCTCGTCGCTCCTGCTCCCGCCCTTCGGGCGCATCCCCAAGGGGGCCCTCCAGATGGTCCCCTACGCGCTCTGATTCCAAGTCCACCCCTACGAGGGCCAGCTCATGCACATCTCGATTCAGTCCATACCGTCGATGGCCGGCCTGGCCCTCATTTCGACACTCTCCACGGCTTGCGACAAGTCGGCTTCCGACGCGAGCTCCGGTGAATCACCAGGGGCCGAGGCGGCCAAGAAGGAGGCCGGGAACACGGCTGACGCATCCGGCGACCAAGAAGCGGGAGCGGGAGCCGAGGGAGTCAAGGCAGACACCGAAGAGACCGCCGCCGCCGAGAAGCCGGACTGCAGCGGGTACAGCTTCAGCCCGCTCCCGAACGCGGACAACACCGCGCCGAGCCCCTCCGGGACCTTGCCGGCGCAGCTCACCGCCTTCGCGTGGGACATGTTCATCGGCTTGAACACCGCCGGCGACTTCAACTGGCAGACCTCGTTCATGGCCATCGACGACGTGATGACGGGGGCCAAGCCGGACTGGAAGCCGACGGCGCCGCCGCGCCTTGGCTACGCGCAGGCCGACAACGGCACCTCCGACGGCAGCGGCGGCTACTGGCTCGCGGACGAGCGGGGAGAGCTCGTCTGGTACGAGATGCGCCTCAACCGGTTCGAGTTCGACTACATCGTGAAGCACGGGCTGTACAGCGGCGAGGGTCAGGAGACCTTCGCCGAGAGCACGGGGATCGCCACGCCCCACGGCTCGACGGAGGTCAAGGCCGCCTGGCTACCGATCGCCGAGGCGGACGCGGGCAAGTACGTCACGACGCGCGGGACGATCAAGGGCGCGAAGGGGGTGCCTCGTGAGGACGTCCTGCTCGGCTTGGTTGGCTTCCACATCCTGCTCAAGAGCACCAACGGCGGCGAGCGCTGGCTGTGGATGACCTTCGAGCACTCGGAGCTCACCGCGAGCTTTGCCAACGAGCCCCACGAGGTCGAGCGGGCCGCCAAGTGTCAGGGGAAGGAGGGCGAGGACCCGGTCAAATTCACGGCCAAGCCCAACGAGGCCTCACCCTATACCCTGCAGGACTACTTCTCGAACGGCGACTGCGCGCCCTATGCCACGGTGGTCCAGCGCATCAACGCCATCGCGCCGGACGTCGCCAAGACGAACGCGTGCGCCAAGGCTCACCTCGCAGGAGAGCAGCAAGAGGCGCTCGCGCATTACGACCTCATGGGGGTGCAGTGGTTCGATCCCCGGGCCACCTGTGGGACGCCGCAGCCGCCCTTGAAGACCGTGTGCACGCAGATGAGCACGCCGGGCTGCTTCTACCAGGGCACTGAGGACTTCAACTACACCTACAACTGCACGGCGCCGAACACCGACGCTCCGCTGTCCAAGACAGGGTTCTTGAACTCGGACTCCGGGCAGGGGAAGCCGCTGACGAACGTCATGCTCGAGACCTACGTGCAAACCATCGACTGCGCCAGCTGCCACGCCGACGCCTCGATCGGCGTGCGCGACAGCAAGCTCGCTTCGAACTACAGCTTCGTCTTCGATCACGTCGGCTTCTCGCTCGACTCGAACATCGAGCCGAAGTTGCGCCCCTTTTAGCGGCTCGCTAGCTCGCGTCGAGGACATCCCTGGCGTTGCCAGGGGTGTCGGCGGCACCGACCTCTGGGGGCGGCGAGATGCCGGTGTCGGCGGTCGGGTCGAGGGGGGCGTCGCGCCGCTGCGGCAGCGGCCTGGGATCGCCGATCGGGTCTCGGGTCTCCGTCGCCTCGCACCACGTCAGGTAGCGGACACCGGCGGCGGTGCTCTTGGTGCTCGCCGAGGTCGCTTCGACCTGCCAGGGTCCCTCGTCGAAGATCTCGCCCAGGCGACCCTCGGCGGCGATCTGCCAGTGCTCGGCCGAGCGCGCGAGGGCCTTGGCCTGGTCGACGACCTCGCCGAAGGTGAGGTAGGACAGGCGCCCGCAGACTTGAGAACCGACGCAGCCGCGCATGAAGGGGCCGGTGGCCACGCCCACGCACACGCCCTTGGCGTAGGGCGACTCCGGGCCGGCGGTGCTCGCCAAGCGGCGGCTCTGGCTGAACAGCGCCCGGCAGGCCTCGAGGGAGCGGTAGGTGTGCCCGTCGCCGGTGAACACGGCCAGGAGGTCGCTGCCGATCAGGCTGACGTCGCCCCCGCGAGCTTCGAGCTCGGGGATGACGACCTCGAAGATCGCGTTGAGGCGGCGGACGAGCTGGCCGGGCGGGGCGGGGGCGTCGTCGCCGTCGTCGAGCAGGGCGCGCCCGGCCTCGATGAACACCACCGTGCCCTCGGACTGGTCGTTGGCGAGGCCCAGGGCGGGGCCCGAGCCGAGCAGACGGTCGAGGACCGCCGGGGGGGTGAACTTGCGCAGCAGCTGGTTCTCCTCCCCCGAGCCGGCCATGTCGCGCAGCTCGAACACGTGCTGCACGGTCTTGTCGAGGGTGGCGGCGAGGTCCTTGAAGTCGATGGGCTTGATGACGAAGTCGAAGGCCCCCCGGTTCATGGCCCGGCGGATGTTCGGCATCTGGCCAAAGGCCGAGACGATCACGGTCTTGGCGAAGGGCGAGACCTCGGGGATGCGCTCGAGCAGCGCGAGGCCGTCCATGACCGGCATGTGGATGTCGGCCAGGACCACGTCGACGTCGGGGTTGGCCCGCAGGCGCTCGAGGGCGACCTCGCCGTTGTCCGCGAACAGGAACTCGTAGTCCCCCTTGGCGAGCTGTCTGCGGAACCGCGCCTTCATCATCACCTTGACGTCGGGCTCGTCGTCGACGATCAGCACCTTGGCGCGGCGGGTCGCCCGAGACGCGAGGGCGAAGGCGGCGATGAGCTCGGCCGCGGTCGGGAAGCGCTGCGCGCTGTCCTTGGTCAGGGCGCGCTCGAAGAAGGCGTCGAGGCCCGCCGGGAGGGAGGGGTCGTGCTCGCTGACCGGCGGGAAGGCGTCGGTGCAGATGCTGACCACGAGGTCCCCGAAGGAGCTCTCGGAGAAGGGGAGCTCGCCGGTGAGGGCCTTGTAGGCGATGACCGCGAGGGACCACAGGTCGCCGACGTGGTGGGGCTTGATCCCGCGGACCTGCTCCGGGCTCATGTAGGCCGGGGTCCCGACGATGCGCCCGGGCTCGGGGAGCTCTGGGCCCTCGAGCCCGGACCAGGCCACGCCGAAGTCGAGGATCTTGACGGTCTCTCCGGCGTCGCCGCGGGCGAGGAAGATGTTGGCGGGCTTGAGGTCCCGGTGCACGATGTCCACCGCCGCCGCCGCCGCGAGCCCGCTCCCGACCTGGCGCAGGATCTCGAGCATGACCATCGGCGAGAGCCGCTTTTCACGCATCAGTCGCGAACGCAAATCCTCACCCGCGAGCAGCTCCATCACCATGTATGGACAATCGTTGTCGATACCGTAGTCGTGGACGGCGACGATGTGCGGGTGGTGGAGCTGGGCGAGGGCCGTCGCCTCCCGGGAGAAGCGGCGGCGAAAGTCCTCGTGATGCGCGTGCCGGGCGGCCATGAGCTTGAGGGCCACGGGCCGCTGGAGAGCGCGATCGCGGGCTTTCCAGACCGTGCCCATCCCGCCCCGACCGACTTCGCGCTCGAGCTCGTAGCGGTCGGCGATCAGGTGGCCGCGCATGCGATGACTATATCGCAAGCAGGCTGGGGCCAGCGCCCGACTTCGAGTTTGTCGATACCGATGCGAATCTGCGTCCCACGCTCCATGAAGAGCGGCTTCAAATTGGCGACGCTTCGAGGTGAGCGCGCTCGGACTCCGCGACCGTCGCACGGGAGCGGCCGGCGACGGGGCAGGCGGGAGGGTCACCACCGTGCAGTCGAACACGCGCGCGTGGAGAGCACTTTCGCCCTCGCGTGCGGAGCGACGATCGACACCGTCGCTTTGTCCGCGCTCTACCTGAAGGCGCGGCGTGACCCCGTCGAGCGCGGCGAGCTCGTCTCCATCCCCGGGACGGGCCGGTCGAGAGGCGCCGTGGAGAGGGAGTAAATCGCATGAGGAAGCCCACGGGATGGGCACCCCGTCCACGGCTCGAGCGTCTCCCTCTGGCGACAGCCCGGGATCGGATGGAGGTTCTCGATGTTGGTAGAATCCTCCTCGATGGCCACTCGCGCCGCTCTGAGCCCCGCCTTGTTTCTCGCGTTGAGCCTCGGCCTGGGCACGGGGGCGCTGGTGAGCGCGTGCCAGGTGCAGCGCTCGACCGCGGCGCCTTGCTCGGATCCCCATACCTGCGCGAGCCAGTGTCAGGCGTCGAGCCCCGAGGCCTGCTTCGCCGGGGGGCGGATGTTCGCGGCCGGCATCGAGTGCGGCCGGGAGCCGGAGCGGGCGGCGAAGCTGTTCGAGCAGGCCTGTGACGCCAAGCACGTCGGGGGCTGCACCTACCTGGCGTCGAGCTACGAGTTCGGCGTCGGGGTCGAGGCCGATCCCAAGCGCGCGCAGTCCCTCTACGAGTGGGCTTGTGCCGAGCGCGACGGGCGGGCCTGCGTGGGCCTGGCGACCATGCTCCGGGGCAGCGACGCGGACGAGGGCGGGGTCGCCAAGCTCCTCCTCGATCGCGGCGTCGAGTACCTCGAGCGGGACTGCGCGCGGAACCCGGGGGAGTACTGCGGGAGCCTCGCGCTGCTCTACGCCCAGGGGCTGGGCGTGCGCGCGAGCCCGGCCCGAGCCCGGGATCGCTACGGCGACGCGTGCAGGGCGGGGGACAGCGAGTCCTGCGTCGCCCTGGCCGAGTTCGTGCGGGCCCAGGATCCCGAGCGCGCCGGGGCCCTCTACGACGAGGCCTGCCGGGAGGGCTACCTCTATGCCTGCGTCCAGCGAGGCGTGGGGCTGCTGCTCGCTCCGGGCGAGACCAGCGACGCCGATCAGGGCATCGCCTACCTGCGCAAGGCCTGCACCGCGGGCGAGCCCCGGGGCTGCGCGAGCTTGGCGACGGCCTACGTCTCGGGCATCGGCACGGAGGTCGACCTCGGCCAGGCCGTCGCGCTCTATGACCAGGCGTGCGCGGCCGGTGACGGCTACGCGTGCGGGAGCCTGGGGCTGCTCACCATGCTCGGCCGCGGGGTCGAGCGCGACCTCGAGCGCTCCGCGGAGCTGTTCGCTGGCGCCTGCGAGCAGGGCGAGGCCGTCGCCTGCGGCAACCTCGGCTGGTTGCACGTCCAGGGCGTGGGGCCGTCGGCAGAGCTCGCTGGCGGGGCGGAGCTGCTGGCCTACGCCTGCGAGGCCAACGACGCGAGCAGCTGCTACCGCATGGGGGTCGTGCTCGCCGAGACCGCGCCCGAGCAGGGCGAGGCCGCGGGGCTGCGCTACGCCGTGGCGGACGCCGTGGCTTTTTGGCGGCGGGGCTGCGAGCTGGGCAGCTCCGACGCTTGCACGGCGCTCTCGGTCTCGCTGATTGATGGCGGGGGCGAGGGCGGCGAGGCGAGCACGGAGCCGCTCGGGCAGGATCCGCGCGTGGCCGTCCAGCTCGCCCGCTACGGCTGCCAGGTGGGCAGCGCGGCGGGCTGCACCCTCGCCGGTGAGATCTTCGCGCTGGGCTGGAACGTCGAGCGCGACCGGGCCACGGCCGACGTCTACTTCCGCTACGCCTGCGAGCTCGGCGACGTCCACGGCTGCGAGGTGCTGGCGACCTGGAGCGGGGACGAGGCCGAGGTCCGCGACATGTGGGGCCGGGGTCGAGCCCTGCGCGAGGCGGCCTGCGAGGGCGGCCACGTCGGCGACTGCATGGTCCTCGGCGCCTACTACGTCCGCGGCCTCGGGATGGACAAGGACTTCGCCAAGGCCGTCGAACTCTACGCCCAGGCCTGCACCGCCGGGGCGACGCTGGCCTGCACCCAACAAGCGCAGATCCTCATGACCGGGACCGGCGTCGAGCCGGACTACGAGCAGGCCTTCGCCCTGTTCTCGGCGGCGTGCGAGGCTGGGGACGAGCTGGCCTGCACCTGGCTCGGGCTCGCCTACCAGCGCGGGCGCGGGGTCGAGGTCGACGCGGCCAAGGCCGCCGAGCGCTACGTCCGGGGCTGCGAGCTCGGCTACTCCTTCGGCTGCGTCGGCATGGCCAAGCTCCACGAAGAGGGCGCGGGCGTGGTCAAGAGCAAACGCAAGGCTCGGGAATTCTACGGTCAGGCCTGCGCTCTCGGGTCGACGAAGCACTGCAAGAAATAGGGTCTGGAAGCGGCTCAGGGGCCGATTGTGGAATTTCGCTACACGACCGCCCCGCGGGCGATCGGTATACTGATTGGGTCCTGCGCGGCGCGATTGGCCTCGTCGCGCGCGGACTCTCGCCATGGCTCATCGTGTCTATCGTTCCGACGACGGCTTGTTGTGCATGGCCATCGACGGGCCCGTCTCGTCGGCGGAGACCGCCGAGATCCGCGACCGCTTGCTCGTCGCGCTCGGCGACGGCGGCCCGCCCCTGCTGCTCATCGATCAGTCCAGAGCCGAGCTCGCCTTCAGCCGCGAGGCTCGCCGGGAGATGCAGACGGCCGCGGAGCTGCTGACCTGGGAGCGCGCCGCGATCTTTGGCATGAGCAACTTCAACCGGATGATCGGCCGCGTGGTCCTGGCCCTGGCGGGCAAGACCGAGTCGACCCAGTTCTTCGCCACCGAGGGCGAGGCGCGGGCGTGGCTGCTGTCTGCCCGGGACGCGAGCCGGCCCAGCTCGGGGGCGGGGTGAAGCACCAGGTCGCCCTCGACGACCAGGGCGTCGTCTGTGTGCGCGTCATCGGGCCGTCGACCCCCGCGGAGGTGACGGCCGTCGGCGATGCCATGCTCGTCGCCTTCGCGCAGAGTAGCCCCTGTCTGGTGCTCATCGACCTGGGCCAGGCCAAGCTCAACATCGACCGGGGGACACGCGAGGCGCTCCAGCCCTACGCCTCCAGGTTGGTCTGGGACCGCATGGCGGTGTTCGGCGTGAGCCACTTCAACCGCATGATGTTTCGAATCGTGCTGACGGTCCTCGGCATGGCCGGCAAGGCGCGCTTTTTCGACACCGAGCAGGGCGCGCGGGCGTGGCTGCAAGAGGCGCCCGCGCAGAGCGCTTGAGCGGATCGAGGAGTCAGGGACGACGCCTCGCCCTCCCTGCCCACGTCCACGACTCACTCGGCCTCGGGAGCTCCGCCGAGGCGCAGGCGATCGACGACCTGAGCCGCGAGCACCCCGACGACGATGCCGAGCTGGATCCCCTGGGTCAGGGTGACGAGGAAGCTGACGGCGAGCACGGCGAGCTGCCAGCGACCGGCGCGGCCGCTCTTCCACAAGCGCGCGGGCTCGCGCAGGTCGATGAGCCCGAACACGGCGACCATGATGATGGCCGCGAGCACGGCCTTGGGCAGGGGGCCGAACAGGGGCGTGAGCACCAGCAAGGTCGCGCCGACGACCGCGGCGGTGATCAGCCCGGCGAGCCGGGTCTGGGCCCCGGCCTGGGCGTTGACGGCCGTGCGCGAGAAGCCGCCGGTCACGGGGTAGCCGCTGAACAGGCCGGTGGCGACGTTGGCCGCGCCCAGGGCCACGAGCTCGCGGTTGGCGTCGACGCCGTAGTCCTGCTGGCGGGCGACGTTGTCGGCGACCGAGTAGGCCTCCATGAAGCCGATCAGGGCGATGGCGAGGGCCGTGGGCGCGAGCTTGGTGAGGGTCTCGAGCGCGCCGCCCATGCCCGCGGGGCGCGGCCAGGCGAAGCCCGGGAGCCCGGCCGGGACCTCGCCGACGGTGGCGACCGCGTGCTCGAGGCCGAGCCAGTCGAAGGCGAGCACGGCCAGCGATCCGACCACGACGACGATCAGCGCTCGCGGGGCGTCGGGGGTCGCGAGCTTGAGGGCGAGCAGGGCCGCGATCGCGCCGAGGCCGACGGCGAGGGTCAGGCCGTCGATGGCCTGGAGGTGGCCGAGGGCGTCGACGAGGATGACCTGGAGCTGCTGGCTGCGCTCGAGCTTCACGCCGAGCAAGGGGCCGAGCTGGGAGAAGCCGATGATCAGCGCCGCGGCCGAGGTGAAGCCGCTGATCACGGGGCGGGTCAGCAGCTCGACCACGAAGCCGGCGCGCATCAGGCCCAGGGCGAGCTGGATGCCGCCCGCGAGGATGGCCAAGAGCGCGGCGTAGGCGATGTAGGCCTCGCTCCCGCCCTCGGCGATGGCCCCGACGCCCGAGGCGACCAGGAGCGAGTCCATGGCCACGGGCCCGACCGCGAGCTGCCGCGAGGTGCCGAGGAAGGCGTAGACGATCAGCGGGAGCAAGGAGGCGTAGAGACCGACGATGGGGGGCAGGCCCGCGAGCATCGCGTAGGCCATGCCCTGGGGGACCAGCATCACGGCCGTGGTCAGGCCGGCGATGAGGTCGGCGCGGAGCTGCTGGCGCGAACAGCCCTCGGAGATCCCGAGGAGCTTGCACAGGGGGGCGAGCAGGTCGGTCATGCCCGCAGGCATTGCAGGCTCCGGGCCAGCTCGGGCCGGCCCTGGATGGGGCCTCCGAGGGCGCCTGGGCCTGCGCTCGCGGGGGCCGTTTCACCGCGCTGGAGCGGCGGTGCAACGGGGGCGAACGCCGTGCGCGGCGGGCATCGCTCGCGCCCCGAGTGTATGGTCGGGCCTGCCAGTGCCCGCCTCGACCCACAGTCCGGACCCCATCCCCGTCCCCGCCGCGCTCGAGGTCGAGGACTTCCACGGCATCGTCACGGTCTCGCCGCAGATGCGGGCCTTCTTCGAGCTCATGCGTCGGGCCGCGCGCAGCGACGCGAGCATCCTCATCCGCGGGGAGACCGGCACGGGCAAGGAGCTGGTCGCGGCGGCGATTCACCGCTTGTCGCGACGTCGCAACCAGGCCTTTCAGGCCATCAACTGCGCGACCTTGACCCCGGAGCTGGCGGCCTCGGAGCTGTTCGGGCACGTGCGCGGCGCGTTCACGGGGGCGATCCGCGATCGCCGCGGCGTGCTCGCCCTCGCCGACGGGGGGACGGTCTTCCTCGACGAGGTCGCCGAGCTGTCCCTGGACATCCAGGCCCGCATGCTCCGCGTGTTGCAGGAGCGGACCTTCGTGCCCGTCGGCGGCACGGACCCGGTGTCCGTCGACCTTCGCCTCCTCGCGGCGACCAACAAGTCCCTGCGCGAGGAGCTCGAGGCCGGGCGCTTTCGCGAGGACTTGATGTATCGCATCCGCATCGTCCCGCTCTTCCTCCCGCCCCTCGTCGAGCGCGACGGCGACATCGAGGCGCTGACCTGGCACTTCATCGGCGTGTTCAACGAGCAGGCCAGGGCCGGGGACGAGCCCGGTGAGTCCGGTGAGCCCGACGACCTGCCGCCGCGCCGGCGCGTCGAGGCCATCGCCCCCGACGCCCACGCGCGCATGCTCGCCTACCCCTGGCCCGGGAACGTCCGCGAGCTCCGCAACGTGCTCGAGTACGCCTTCGCCATCGGGGAGGGCCCGGTCCTGACCCTCGACGAGCTGCCTCCGGAGCTCCGGGGGGAGCCGCCGCCGCGCAGCTCTCGGGCGTCCCACGGGATGAGCCCGGAGGACGAGGAGAAGGCCCGGATTCTCGAGGCGCTGTCGATCGCGGGCGGGCTCAAGAGCCAGGCGGCGGAGCTGCTCGGGATCAGCCGCACGACGCTGTGGCGAAAGATGCGAGAGCTGGGTCTCTGAGCCGAGTGGCCCGGCTGCTGGCCGGCCAGCTCGGTGATTGGACGATTTCATCGCTTCGTGTCAGGGCTGGGAGTCCGTGACCTCCCGCCCCCACGACGCCCTGTTCCGGGCGACCTTCGAGCACCCTTCCCACGCGGGGAGCCTGCTGCGCAGCGCGTTGCCCCGAGAGCTCGCCGCGCTCATCGACTGGTCGAGGCTCCGCCCCGCGGCCAACGAGCTGGTGTCGTCGAGTCTGGGCGAGCGGCGGACGGACCTGCTCTTTTCGACCGCGCTCGAGGGGCCTGGGGCCGGCGATGGGGCGCGGGTGGTCTACCTCCACATCGAGCATCAGAGCCGGGTGGACACGACCATGCCCTTGAGGGTCCTGGGCTACCGCGTGCGCATCTGGGAGCGCCATCGCAAGCGCCACGGCGGAGCCTTGCCGCCGGTGTTCTGCGTCGTGCTGAGCCACGCGGCGAAGGGCTGGACGGGGCCGCGGAGCTTGGTGGAGCTGTTCCCCGAACCAGTCCGTACGCTCGCCCCCATCGCCGCCCACCTGCCTCGCTGCCCCCTCATCGTGGAGGACCTGGGCCGCCGGGCCGACGCCGAGCTGCGCGCTCGCCATGCGCACCCGCTGCCGGCCCTGACCCTGTGGCTGCTCCGGGATGCCCGCTCCCCCGAGCGCCTCGTTCATCGGCTGCTCGACTGGCGGGATCAAATCATCGCCCTGCTCGACTATGACCACGGCGAACGCGACCTCGCTCAACTCCTTCGCTACGTGGCCCTCGTGGGTAGCGAGATGGACTTCGAGGAGTTCCACCGCTTCGTCGCGCACCACATCCCGGAGGTCGAGGCCATGACGATGACGATTGCAGAACAGCTATGCCGTGAGGCCCTTCAGCGCGGGCGTGAGCAGGGGCAGCGAGAAGGGCAGCGAGAGGGTCGTTTGGAAGGGCAGCGAGAGGGCCGGGCTGTCGGTTTCGAGGAAGGTCGAAGCCAAGTCCTCGTCCAGATGCTCGACTTCAAGTTCGGACCCCCCACCGTCCCGTGGACGGAGCGCTTGCGCCGATGCGAATCCACCAGCGTCGAGGCGCTCATCCAACGCATTTTGACGGCCACCTCAGCCGAGGAGGTATTCGCCGACGGATGAGCCCGCGACGACCTCACCAGTTGAGCACGATCATCAAATAGAGCCGCTGGCGAAGGCGCTCTCCGCTTATCTTGCGACCCCCGGACAGGTTGGCGACCACGACGTAGCCCAGGTCCGAGGTCAGGGTCAGCTCGGAGGTCTTCCACACGTGCCGAACTCGCATGTCGACCTCGTTGGCGGCCTTGCGGTTGCGGTTGTCGGGGTCGGGGGTTCCGATGGGGCCTTCCCCGGTGTCTCGCCATTGGCCGGTGGGATCCGCGAAGGCGAAGAAATGGTTGGCCGCCAGGAACTCGAAGGACTGCTTGGCCGAGGGGAGGGCGAGCTCGAACTTGGGTCCGATGAAGGCGTCGATCACGTTGCTCGCCCAGAAGCGGTCGCCCCACCCAAAGTGGCCGTGCCGCGCCATCCAGGGCGAGTAGAAGTCTCGGTGGATGTCCGCGTTGCAAACGACCGAGTCGTTCTCCGTGCGAGAGCAGCCGCCGCCGCTGGCGTAGTCGACCCCCAACCATCCGCCCGCGCGCATCTGCGTCCGCCGAGGGGGACGCGCGGATGGATCTTCGGAGTTTTCAGACGACGCTCCGCGCCCTCCGAGTACGGGCGAGCGGTAGCTGAGCTTGCCCATGGCCTGACCCGCGCGGTGGACTTGGCGGGCGGTGTTGTCGTACCAGCCGAGCTGCAGGTGGCCCTCCACGTGGTAGCGCAGGCCCTCGTAGATCTCCCCGTTGAGGGTGAGGTTGGGCGTGTAGATGTCGCGCTGACTCTCGGACAGCCCCGCTCCCCCGTGGGAGTGGTTTCCGAACACCCCGAGCTCGACGGTCGCGGCCGGACCGAAGGTCCAGTAGCCTTGGCCGATCCAGGTCAGCTCGAGCGCATCACCGAGGTGGTCGCCGAGGGACTGGGGGGCGCTCAGGAAGGGGTGGGCGAGGGAGCCTGCGAACATCCGCAGCCCGCCGCGCTCGCCTTCGAGGTGGAGGTGCAGTCCGTCCCACGAGCGCATGCCGGCGGCCCAGGGCGCGGGTCCGTACACGTGGCTGGTGCCCACGTTGAGCTCTTGCCGGCCCACTCGAAGGTGGAGCGCGACGGTGTCTCCGCCCTTCGTGGCCAGCGGGCTCGAGTAGTCGAGGTAGGCCTGGTGCAGTCCATCGCGCGCGGGACCGATGCCGCGGCCGCTCTCGCCCTCGCTGGTGTTCGAGTGGCCCATGGTGCGCGCGACCTGCGGCTCGATGCGCAGGCCCACGGCCCCCGCGTCGAAGCCCAGCCGGGCCCGCAGCCGCACGTGGTAGGCGTAGTTGGTCCAGTAGTCGCCGGGGACGCTGGCGCTGGTGCCGTCGACGCTGGTGGCATGGTCGAGCTGCGGTCGGGTCATGAACATCCCGCCCGCGACGATCCGCAGCTGCCGCGCGCGGACCTGCTCGAGGTCCGAAGGAGCCGGACGATCGGCCCCCTCGGGTGTCGCCTCGACGTAGGTCGGGGCTTCGACCACGCTGGGGGGGGGAGCCTCCGGCGTCGTCGGGGGGTCGCCCATCAACAACCCGAGGGTCGCACCTGCGAGCACCATGGCCAGAGATGGCACACCATGGACATAACGCGGGGCCCGAGGCCGCGGCAAGCGAACCACGAGAAAGGGCCCCCAACGGGGCCCCTCCACGCGTTGGCGATGGCGGCTCAGCCACGGCTGGCCGCCTGCGCCCGATTCACATCTTCGAGTAGGTCACGGCCCCGACGTCGTAGGTCTGGCCTTCCTTCATCTTGGTGGCGAAGCTCGGGATGTAGTTCGAGCGCCACTTGCCGTCGATCTCGACGGCGACGTTGTAGTCGCCCAGGGGGACGTTCTCGAAGGTGAACTCGCCCTTGTCGGTGGTGGTGCCCTCGAACTTGATCTTCGAGGTCGAGCAGGGCGAGCCGCTGCCGAAGATCTGCGGCGAGGGGCACATCTCGATCTTGGCGCCGGCGATGGCGGTGCCGTCCTGGAGGACCTTGCCGGTCACGCCGCCCGTGTGCGCGGTTCCGGCCGCGGGCAGGGTCGGGCCGGAGCCGACCACGACGATGTGGCTGACGTTGCCGACGAGCTCCATGATGGTGCCGGTGCCGTACTCGGTGGGCTTTTTGTCCTCGCCGACGACGCTCAGGCCCTCGCGGGAGGAGATCCACACGCGGTTTTGGCCGTCGAGGGCCAGGCCCTGGAAGCTGAGGCAGTCGAGGTCGTCCTTGCTCATCAGCCAGACCTCGTCGGGGTTGTTGGGGTCGAGGCGGGCGAGGTCGCACAGGCTCGAGGACACGGCGACCTGGCCGTTGGGCCCGAACTCCATCGCGGCGCTGTAGCCCATGAAGTTCTTCGAGTTGATGGCGATCTTCTTGACCTCGGCGCCGAACTGCACGAGCTCGCGGCTGGTCTGACCGTAGACGGTGCCGTCGGGGGCGGTGCCCAGGCGGAAGATGTAGGGGTTGTCGCCGAGGCTCGACAGGTCGACGGCCTCCCAGGCCTCACCGTTGCGCTTGAGCACGGTCTTGGACCCGGAGATCCAGGGCGTGCCGTCGCCGGCCACGGCCACGTCGGTGAGCATGTCGACGCCGTCGATCTTCTCCTTCTCGGTCAGCGTCCAGGCGCCGCCGGTGTAGTTGCCGACGCCCTTGTAGTTGACGGCCCACAGGTCGCCGCCCTTGACCATGGCGAGGTGGCTGACGGAGCCGATGTCCTTGTAGCCGAACTCGAGCACCTTCTCGAGCTTGCCGTCGGCGATCTTGTGCAGGCCCTGGTAGTCGATCAGGTAGACTTGGCCGTCGGGGCCGATGAACATGTCCGAGATCAGCTGGTTGTTGTTCTCGGCGAGCATCGACCAGGTGCCGTCGACGTCGAGCTTGGCGATGCCCTTCATGTTGACGGCGAAGTAGGCCGGGCCAGCGCCGGCGGCGGGGGCAGCCGCGGCGGCGGGCTTGTCCCCCTCGGCGGGCTTGTCCCCCTCGGCGGCGGGCTTGTCCTCTCCGGCCTTGGCGTCTCCGGCCTTGGCGTCTCCGGCCTTGTCGGCGTCGGCCTTGTCCTCGCCGGCCTTGTCCTCGCCGGCCTTGTCCTCGGTCTTGTCCGAGGAGCCCGACGTCTCGTCGGAGCCGCCGCAGGCGGTGCAGATGAGGCCGAGGGCCAGGGTGATGCCGGTGAGGCGTTGCGTGGCGAGCGTGGTCATGGGCGCATTCATGCCAGCGAACGCGCCCGAGTAAAAGCCCCGCGTGCTCACGTTTGATCGCCCTACCAGTCGAGCGCGCGAAGCTGTGAATCGGCATACATGGCGAGCAGGTGACGATCGGCGGGTTCATGCGAATCACGAGGCTCATCGACGCGCGCAGTGGTCTTTCGGTCGAGGACGCTGTCGCTACCCATCCCAAGTGACGCCGGCTGCTGGTTTTTCGCCGAAGGTGCTGGAGAAGCCGAGCGATGTCGGGATCTTGGCCCACAGCCCATCAAAAAGATGGGTCTTTTGCCAAAAGCGCAATGGACAACGTGGGCGTTTCGAAGACGCGACGCATGATGCCTGCGCTCCGATGGACTCCAACCGAGAGCGCCCAGTCTCCTCCGAGGCGCCAGTCGGCTACTCGAGTCCATACCGCCGGTTCCGCTCGTCGAGGACTGCGGCGACCGCAGCGTCGAGGCGAGCGAGGCCCTCGGCGTCGCCGAGGTTGCGAAAATTCTGCTTGGCGATGTCCGAGGACAGCTCGGGGTCGGGCTGAATCGAGCGGGCGAACAGGGCCGCGAGGGCCGGATCCTTGGCCTCGAGCTCCCGGAGCATGCGCTCGCGCGCGCTCGCCTGGGCCTGGGCCCGCACGTCCTCGAGGATCGTCGCGTTGACGCACTGGATCACCGGGTCGGGGCTGCGGCGTAGCAGGGAGACCAGCGAGTCACGGTTGAGCGGGCGGTCGGCGGGCGGGCGCAGCTCGGGGTGGAAGGCGACCATGAAGAATTCGCTCGGCGCGAGCGCGTCCCAGATCGGGCGGAGGGCCTTGAGGAATTCTTCGAAGCGAGCCGGGTCCCGCCACGGGTGCGCGGGCGGGACGGGGAAGGTGAGCAGCACGATCTCCGTGTCCGCGCGGGCCCGGATCAGCGCGGCGAGATCCTCCGCGACCTCGCGTGGTTCGACGCAGTCCTGGTCGTCGACGGCGATGTAGGTCGGCCGGTGGACGCGGCCGAGCTCCCGGGACCGACGGGCGAAGGGGCACAGGCCGAGGCCCTCGACGACCTCGACCTGGTAGCGCTCGTGGACGGCCTGAACCGCGGCTTCGCTGGGGGCTTGTCCCGCGGGCCAGCTGGACGGGCTCGTCATCGCGCCAGTTTACCGTTCTGGGGAGCGTTGGGCGAGGTTGTCTTCCAAGCTCGGGGTATGCTCGGCGCGGTGGGGGAGCCGTCAGGGGAGGCCGCGTCGACGCCGGCCGCGGACGCTGGGGCCGGGACTGGGGCTGAGGCGCCGCGGGACGAGCTGGGCCGGCTGCTCTCCCTGCTCATGTTCATCGCGGTGGTCTACCGCGTGGCCTACCACGCGACCTACCTCGGCGAGGTCCCCTTCGCCCTCGGCACCTTCTCCGACGGGGCGGTCTACGAGCAGGCGGCCCTCGACATCCTCGAGCGCCCGCCCCTGGGCACGCGGCCCTTTTACCTGCAGGGCGCCTACGCCTACCTGCTGACCCTGGGCATGGCGATCCGCCCGTGGTCGAGCCTGGGCCTCATCGTCCAGCTGCTGCTCGGCGCGGGGGTCTTGGTCCTCGTGCACCGGCGCAGCAAGTTGCTGTGGGGTCCGCGGGCGGCGACCTACGGGACGCTGGCGCTGCTGTTGCACCCGGGCCTGTCCTTTTACGAGAACAAGTACCTCTCGGCCGAGCTGGGGATCTGCGCGAACCTGCTGATGTTCGTGGCCTTCACCGGGGTGCTCATCGGCCTGAGCCGGGAGCCCGAGCGCCGGCTCCGGCGGGTGCTCGGGGCGAGCCTCGCCCTCGGTGCGGCTGCGGGGCTCGCCGTCCTCGCCCGGCCCAACATGATCCTCGCGGTGCCCTTCGCCGTCATGGCCGTGGTCGCGTGCCTGCGCGAAGAGGGGACGAAGGCGCGGGCGCTCGGAGTCGGCGCGCTGCTCTTGGGCTCGAGCCTCGCCCTCGCGCCCATGGCCGCGCGCAACTACGCGGTCACGGGCTACCCCGACGTCCAGCCCGTGCACGGCGGCGGGACCTCTTTTTTCATCGGCAACAACCCGAAGTCGAAGGGCGTGTGGAACGACGGCGGCCTGCTCAGCGCGCGCTTGGGCACGGAGAGCAGCGAGCTGGCCGAGGCCCTCGAGATCTCGACGGAGCTCGACGAGCGCGCGCAGGCCCGGGCGATCGGCGACGCGCTCTACGCCCGGGCGTTCGCGTGGATCGCCGAGAACCCCGGAGACTTCGCCCGCCTCGAGGTCCACAAGCTGTGGCTGAGCGTGGGCAACGATCAGCTGAGCCAGGACTACGACTGGCTCGGGGAGCGCGAGCTGATCCCCTGGGCCCACCGCGTGGGCGTCCCCTTCGCGCTGCTCGTGGCGCTGGGTCTGATCGGCGCTGGGGTGGTCTTTCGCCCTGGCGAGGGGCCGCGCTGGCGCCCCGAGGACGAGGCCCCGCTGCACGAGGCCTTCGCAAGTGTGGCCGGTCGCCGCGGCCTCGCCTGGCTGCTCGCGGGTCTGCTGCTCGCGCCGCTCGCTGCCAACTTGTTGTTCTTCACCTCCTCGCAGCACCGCCTGCCGCTCATCGTCCCGGCTGCGTTGGTCGCGGGCCCTGGGGTCGCGGCCGTCGTCGCCCTGCTTCGACGCTGGCGCGGGGGCGAGTCGGAGGCGGGCGGATCGCCGCGCGCTTGGCTGCTGGTCGTCGCCGTGCTCGTCGCGGCTCAGGGTGCCTGGCCGCGGACGCATCGCAGCGAACCCTCGCCGGTGCACTACTACAACCTGGCGATGGTCCAGGACGAGATAGGAGACCCGCGCGAGGCCTTGAAAAGTTTCGATCGGGCCATCGAATTGCGGCCAGAGCAGCCCTTGTTTCACATGCGTCGCGCCCACATGCGGATGCGCCTCGAAGACCTCGAGGGCGCACAGGAGGATTTGAATTTCGTATTCGACGCGGCCGCCGAAGCCGAGGCGAAGGGGCACCCCTTGCCCGATTGGATCGTGCAGCGGGCCCTCCTCGATCAGGCGAGCGTGGACTTCGCTCGGGAGCACCCGGAGGCCCGCAGGCGCATCGGGCGGTGATACCCTCCCGGCGCATGGTGGACTCGAAACGCATGGGTCGTCGCGAGCGCGGCGGCTCACCATCGGAGGGCGAGGGCGCGGGCGAGGGCCTGACCCGGCGCGGCCTCTTTCGACGCCTGGGTGTCGCTGGTACGGCGGCCGCCCTGGTCAACTCCAGCTGCAAGGTCCAAGACGGCGAGCTCGAAGCGCCGGCCGTCGACCTGGGCCCCGACACGAGCGGCGCCTTTGGCCTCGACGCAGCGCCGCTGAACTTCACCCTCGACGGCAAGGCCGTCGACACGAAGGCCGAGGCGCGCACGACCTTGCTCGAGCTCCTGCGCCTGGACCTCGACGCGACCGGCACCAAGGTGGTCTGCGACCGCGGAGCCTGCGGGGCGTGCATGGTCCTCGTCGACGGCGTCGCCCGGAACAGCTGCATGCTCTTGGCCCACGACGTCGCCGGGGCCGAGGTGACCACGGTCGCCGGCCTGGGCGCGAGCGGGGAGCTCAGCGCGCTTCAGCAGGCCTTCGTCGACCACGACGCCCTCCAGTGTGGCTTTTGCACCTCCGGCATGCTGATCAGCGCGAGCGCGCTGCTGCGCAAGGGCGGGGGTCCGGGCAAGGCCGCGGGCATGACCGCGGCGCAGGTCGAGGACGGCCTGGCCGGGAACCTGTGCCGCTGCGGCACCTACCCCCACGTCGTCGCGGCCGTGCTCTCGGTCGCCAAGGGCGAGCGCGTCGATCGGGTCCCGACCGAGCGCATCGCCCTGGGTGAAGACGGCAGCAAGCCGGCGCGCGCCCAGAAGGGCGGTGCGGCGTGAGCACCAAGGTCACCCTCTCCCTCGGCTACGGCAAGCAGCTGTCGAAGCAAAAGATCGAGGTCCCCGACGGCGAGCCCAAGCCCTGGGACGCGACGGTCAAGACCAAGGTCGTCGGCCGGGCCGTGCCGCGCATCGACGGGCCGCTCAAGGTCAGCGGCGAGGCCCGCTACACCCACGACGTGCGCGTCGAGGGCATGCTCCACGGCGCCATCTTGCGCTCGCCCCATCCTTGCGCGGTGATCCAGTCCATCGATCTGAGCGGCGCCGAGAAGGCCCCCGGGGTCCGGGCGGTCCACGCCATGGCCAAGGCCGGCGACCGGATGATCTTCGCCGGCCAGGACATCGCCGCCGTCGCGGCCGAGCGCCCCGAGCAGGCCCGGGCGGCGCTCGAGGCCATCGCCGTCGAGTATGAGCTCCAGCCCTTCGTCGCCAGCACCCGCGGAGCCATGCGTGACGGCGCGCCGGTGGTCCACGCGGCCGCCGTCGAAGAAAAGCGCACCGGCGCCGACGAGCCCGGGGCCGAGAAGGCCGCGGGCAGGCTTCAGGGCAACATCCGCCCGGGCCGCAGCCAAAAGCGCGGCGACGCCAAGCGAGCCTTGAGGGCCGCCAAGGCCAGCTTCGAGGCCACCTACGAGACGCAGTGCCACACCCACAGCGCCCTCGAGACCCACGGCCTGATGATCCGCTGGGAGGCCAAGGACGCGGTCACGGTGTGGGCGTCGACCCAGGCCATCTTCGGGGTGCGCGACGAGGTCGCGGCCGTGTTTGGCCTCGAGCCCGCCAAGGTCCGGGTCATCACCGAGTTCCTCGGCGGCGGCTTCGGGGCCAAGTTCGGCGCCAACGCGCCGGGCTCGGCCATCGCCAAGGCGGCCGGCGAGCTCGCGCGCACGGCCAAGGCGCCGGTCAAGATCATGCTCGACCGCCAGGAAGAGCACCTGTGCACCGGCAACCGCCCGGACTCGATCCAGACCGTGCGCCTCGGGGCCAACCCCAAGACCGGCGCGATCACGGCGATCCACGTCACCGCCCACGGCTCCGCCGGCATCGGCACGGGCGCGGGCGTGGGCCGCAACGCCTCGGCGATCTACACCAAGGTCCCCGACGTGCTCGTCGAGAGCGCGGACGTGTTCACCCACGCCGGCCCGGCCGTAGCCTTCCGCGCCCCGGGCCATCCTCAAGGCGCCTTCGCCATGGAGTCGGCCATCGACGAGCTCGCGCGCCAGCTGGGCCGCGATCCCATCGACGTGCGCCTGGCCCACGACACCCACCCCGTGCGCCGCTGGCAGCTCGAGCTGGGCCGCGAGCGCTTCGCCTGGAACGAGCGCCGCCGCGAGGCCGCCGACCTGCGCAGCCGCAACACCCGGATCCGCCGAGGGGTCGGCTGCGCGGTGTCCATCTGGGGCGACTTCGGGGGCCCCGACGCCCGCGTGACCGTGTCCGTGGCCCGCGACGGCAAGGTGGCCGTCAAGTGCGGCGTCCAGGACATCGGCGGCGGCATCGGGACCGTCATGGCCCAGGTCGCCGCCGAGGTGCTCCAGCGTCCGCTCGCTGACGTCCGCGTCGACATCGGCGACAGCGCGTTCGGGCCCGGCGTGGGCTCGGGCGGCAGCAAGACCACCTCGTCCATCGCCCCGGCCGTGCGCAACGCCGCCGAGGCGGCCAAGGCCGAGCTGGCGATGATCGCCTCGCGGGCCCTCGAGGGCGCGTCGGTCAAGCGCCTCAAGTGGACCGAGAAGGGCGTCGGCGTCGGTCGCCAGACCCTGAGCTGGGCCGAGCTGTGCAAGGCCATCGAGGGCGAGGCCGTCGTCGCCACCGCCTCGCGCCCGCGCACCTACGGCGCCTTCCCCAAGTCCTTCCCGGGCTACCCGACCCCGCAGATCGCCGGGGCCCAGTTCGCCGCCGTCGAGGTCGACACCTGGACCGGCGTGGTCCGCTGCTCGGAGATCCTCGCCCTCCACGACTGCGGCCGGGTCATGAACGAGATGACCCTGCGCTCGCAGATCAACGGCGGCATCATCCTGGGCGTGGGCTACGCGCTCATGGAGCAGCGGGTCCTCGACCCGGGCCTGGGGGTTGTGCTCAACGCCAACCTCGAGGGCTACAAGGCCTGCGGCATCAAGGACTGCCCGGACATCTCGATCGTGCTCACCGAGGTCGCCAGCGGCAACAACTCGACGGGCAGCTACGGCATCGGCGAGCCCGCGACCATCCCGACGGCGGCGGCCATCGCCAACGCCGTCGGCGACGCCCTGGGGGCCCACGTCCGCTCCCTGCCCATCACCCCCGGCAAGGTGCTCGAGACCCTCGAGGCCGCGGCCAACTCCAGCTCCAACTCCGAGGCAAGCAAGTGATGCGACCCTTTGCGCTCATTCGTCCCGAGTCCCTGACCCAGGCCCGCGATCTGGTCGTCGCCAAGCCCGAAGGTCGAAGCTTCCGCGCCGGCGGCATCGACCTGATGGATCGCATGAAGGAGGGCCTCGACGACCCCGAGCTGCTCGTCGAGCTCCGCGGCGTCGGCGAGCTCGCGGGGGTGACCGAGTCCGCGGGCTTCTCCCCCGCGACGGCCGACGGCTCCGTGCCCGAGAACCTGCCCTCCGGCGCGCTGTGGCGCGTGGGCGCGGCGACGACCCTCGCCGAGATCGCCGCCAACGAGGCGCTGCTCGACGGCGCCGCGGCGCTGGTCGAGGCCGCGAGCCAGGCCGCGACCCCGGGCATCCGCAACACCGCGACCGTGGGCGGGAACCTGCTCCAGCGCCCGCGCTGCTGGTACTACCGCAACCGCGAGCTGGTCTGCCTCAAAAAGGGCGGGGACATGTGCCTGGCCATCGCCGGGGACAACCGCTACCACGCCATCCTCGGCGGCGGGCCGAGCTTCATCGTCCACCCCTCGAGCCTGGCGACGGCCCTGGTCGCGCTCGGGGCCACGGTCGGCACCTTCCGCGGCGCCTCGGCCGAGGACGCCATCACCCCCGGGCGCGTCCTGCCCATCGAGGAGCTGTTCGCCGGGCCCAAGACCGACCCGACCCGAGAGCACGTGCTCGAAGACGGCGAGGTGCTCGAGGCCGTGCTCGTGCCCAAGGCCGGCGCCGAGATGCGCTCGGCCTACGGGGCCGTGCGCGAGAAGCAGTCCCACGACTGGCCCCTGGTCGAAGCCGCGGTGCGCATGCGCGTCGACGCGGGCGTGATGAAGGACGTGCGCGTGGCCCTGGGTCACGTCGCGCCCGTCCCCTGGCTCAGCCCCGAGGCCGCCGAGGTGCTCGAGGGCCAGGCCCCCGACGCCGAGCTGTTCGCCCGCGCGGCCGAGGCCGCCGTCGCCAAGGCCCGCCCCCTCGACGGCAACGGCTACAAAGTCCCCATGTCCAAGGGCCTGCTCCGCGAGGTCCTCCATCGCGCCTCGGGCCTCGCCCTGCCCGAGTGAGCCCGCACCCCACCCTCGAGGAGCCCACCGCCATGCCCGACTTCATCCGCGTCGACAAGTCCCGCCCCGTCTGCAAGCACCTGCGCACCAAGGCCCTGCACGCCTACGGCCGGGAGACCCACGACGCCTTCCACACCAGCCGCTCGAGCGGCTACCAGTGCCTCAAGACCTGCTTCGTGACCGGCCCCGACCAGGGCCTGTGCGCGCCCGAGGAGTGCCAGCCCGGGCGCGGGTGCTTCGAGAAGCGCTAGGTAGGCGTACCGACGAGCAAGCTTCGCGGCGGCCCCTCGCCCGACCTCGCTCGGGTGGGGGCTCGTTGGTTTTTGCGCTTCGCTCGACCTTTATCATTTTTGATATAGGATGTGTGACATGTCGAGCATGACCTCCAAAACACAACTGGCGAGCACGACCGCGGGCTTGTTCGTCGAGGCAGCCGGTGACCCCCAGCGGCCCGCCCTCGTGTTCCTCCACGGGCTGGGCGTGAGCCGGTGGATGTGGGCGGAGCAGCTCGCCTCGCTCGCGTCGGACTACTACTGCCTCGCGGTCGACTTGCCCGGGAGCGGGGACAGCCACGGCTCGCCCTGGGTCAGCTTCGAGGACAGCGCCGCGCGGGTGGCCGAGCTCATCGCAGCGCGGGCCGAGGGCGGTCGCGCCCACGTGGTCGGGCTCTCGCTGGGGGCCTACGTCGCCCTGAGCGTGCTCGCCCGCCACCCCGAGGTCGTGCGCTCGACGGTGGCGAGCGGCCTATCGACGCGGCCCTTCGCCCACCGCTGGTGGTGGAGCATGGTCAGTAGCCTGGTCTCGGTGCTGATGCGCTCTCGAGTCCTCGCGCGTGCCTCGGCCAAGGCGATGGGCCTGCCGCCCGACGCCGTCGAGCTCTACGTTCGCGACGCGACCCGCCTGCGCCCGGCGGAGGTCCGGCGCATCTACAGCGAGGTGTTCGCCTTCGATCTCGGGGCCCTGGGCGAGCTGGGCGGCGCGGAGGCCCGGTCGCGCCTGCTGGTCGTCGCGGGCTCCCGGGAGGCGCCGAAGGTCCTGGACGGGCTCGCATACGTGCGCGCCCGCGCTCCAGAGGCCCGCACGGCCCTCGCTCCGGAGCTCCACCACACCTGGAGCGCCGAGGACCCCGAGCTGTTCACCGCGATGGTCCGGGCGTGGTGCGGGCGTGGTCAGCTCGTCGCCGGCCTCGAGCCAGGCGGCGCCGCCGCGGACTCGAGCGGTGGACCGCAGGTCGCACCCGCGGGGGGCCCGGGGCTCAGGGCTCGGAAGGGGTGAGGGCATCGGGGATGACCACGGAGGCGAGGGCGTAGGCCCGCCGCTCGGGCGTGGGCTCGTGGCTCAGCGCGCCCTCGACGAGCTCGACCATGGCCGCGTGCAGGCTCGCGCGTTCGGCCTCGGACAGCCACAGCGTCGCCAGGTTGTAGGCCGCGCCGTCGCGCCCGAGCTGCTCCTGGGGCGTCCGCTCGACGTAGGCGCCGAAGGACTCGACGAGCATGGCCACGAACACGTTGAAGGCGTCGAGGTGCTCGTCGGGCCCGAGGTGCTCGAGCTCCTCGGGGCTGAGGCGGCCCTGACCCGCCCGCACGGCGAAGCTACGCTCGATGGCGCCGTTGACCTCGCGCTCCTCGACGATCTCGAGCACGGCGCCCTCGTGGAGCGCGCGGAGGTGGCGGTAGAGGCTAGCCTGGGGGATCTGCGGCAGCATGCGGCGCAGCTCCTTGGCCGTGGCGTGGCGCCCACCGAGGGCGGACAGGATCCGCATGCGCGCCGGGTGGAGGACGAGCTCGGCCTTCGAGCGTTGCTTGCGAGCCACCCCGAGAGGCTAGTCTCGGGGCGGTTGAGGGTCAACGCCGCGCTAGCTGGCCTTCGAGCGTTCGACGCCCCCGTCGGCGAAGGCCGCCAGGGGGTTGGCGATGCGGCCCACGAACTGCAGCCGCCCGACCGGCTCGTCGAGATCGATCATCTGGCGATGGTTGCGGATCTGCAGCCGGTTGAGGCACGACAAGGTGAAGTCCGCGGCGAACAGGTCGTAGTGGGCGAACTTCTCGGCGAGCTCGGGGAACTGCGCCTGGTAGCGGCGCACGCACGCGGCCGCGGCGGCCCAAAAGTCCATCGCCGAGCAGTCGCCGTGCTCCTCGAGGATCTGGGCGACGAAGCGGAAGAAGTCGTCGAACACGTCGATGAAGATCGACAGCAGCTTGACGTCGTCGGGGACCTCCATGCGGACGCGCGACAGCGCCTCGGGGATCTCGATGGCCTCGGACAAGATCGCGACCTCCTCGGTGATGTCCTTCATCAGCGCGCGGACCGGGACGTGGTCCTCGAGCACGAGGATCAGGTTCTCGCCGTGGGGCATGAACACCAGATCGTAGCGGTAAAAGCAGTGCAGCAGCGGGGCGAGGTAGGCGTCGAGGTAGCGATCGAGCCACGCCCGCGTAGACAGCCCCGAGGCCTCGATGAGCGCGGGCAGCAGGGCCTGGCCGTGGTCGTCGACGTGGACCAGGGCGGCCATGGTCATCGGGGTCTGGCCGTCCTCTGCCACGGACATCGGGCTCTCGCGCCACAGCGAGGCCAGCATCTTGTTGTAGTCGTTGTGCGGCCCGAACTCCTCGAAGTAGGGGTTCACGTAGCTGACCGAGGCGAGCTCGCCGAGCATGCGAAAGCCGCTGGCCTCGATGTAGGGGTCGGTGTAGAGCAGCTGCTCGAGCCACACCGCCATGGTCGGCGCGGTGCCCAGGTAGTAGTGCGGGAGCCCGCGCATGAAGCCCATGTTGAGGATCGACAGGGCCGACTTCGTGTAGAACTTGTCGGGGTTGGACACATTGAACAGGGTCCGCACCGACTGCTGCGCGAGGTACTGGTCGGGGCCGTAGCCCAGGCAGATCAGGTCCCCCGAGGCGACCTCCGAGGCGAACACGCTGGCGAGCTTGTTGAACCACTGGAAGGGGTGGACGGGGATGAACAGGTAGTCCGCCGGGTCGGCCCCCTGGCTGCGGATCCGGTCCTCGAAGGCCGCGCGGGTGTGGGCGTCGAGCTCCTGGGCGATGAGGGTCTCGTAGGGCAGCTCGTCGGTCCCGGCGTAGACGGCCTTGCGTCGGTGGCCGGCGAGCCACAGCAGCGAGAAGGTGTTCCCGGCCTCGGGGGCGTAGGAGCGGTAGTCGGTGCTGTCGAAGCCGATGCGGCCGTTGTTGGCCACGAAGCAGGGGTGGCCCTCGGTCATCGACTGCTCGATGGTCTGGAAGTCGGCGCGGGCGAGCTGGGCGGCGCTGGGGTTGCCCTTGCCCAGCTTGAAGGCGCTGCCCTGGAGGGTGCTGAGGATCTCCTCGAGGTAGAGGGGCAGCAGCTGCTCGGAGATGCCGAGGGGCTCGCGGAAGGCCTTGATGAACTCGACGGCGTCGACCTCCGGGGCGCTCGGGCTGCGGCGCGCGTCGGCCTGGGGCCGGGTCACGGTGATGCTCTGCTCGCGGATCCACAGGTGGTCCAGGGGCAGGGGCTTGGCCTCGAAGCGGCAGGAAAACCCCGCGCCGTCGTCGACCTCGTAGACCGCGAAGCCCTCGGCTTCGCTGGCTTCGAGCTCGCGGGGCTCGAGCAGGCGCTCGTGGCTGAACTCGCACAGCGCCTTCTTGACCAGGGCGCGGTTGGCCCGGGCCCACGCGTCGCGGCGCAGGTGCCCGACGGCTCGCTGGGGACTGACGAAATTATCGGCGTGGTTCATCGTACTTCGCTCTCGAATGGTGCCCGCGCGGCGGATCGCCTCGTGGCGGGCGCGGGTGACAAAGGCCAGCTGCGCGGTCTTGTGGGGCAGCTCGACGACGCGCCCGGTCTCGAAGCCGACGCGCTCGCACAGGGTGAACATCTTCTTGTTGCGGATGTCGGGCTCGACGAGCACGCGCGCGACCCCGGGGTCCGAAAAGGCGAAGTCCAAGATCGCCTCGAACATGAACCAGGTGAAGTTGGGGACGCGCGGGCCGGCGTCGGGGGGCGCGACGATCACGTGGACGCCCCGGTCGCCGGGGGCGACGGGGTAGAACGCGCCGATCGGATCCTGGCGCGGGTCGTAGCGCTCGAGCACGAAGGCCGGGCGCCCCTGGTGCTCGCCGACGAAGACCTCGTAGTGCTCGGGGGCGAGCAGGCGGCGGTACTCCTCGACCACGCGCTCGAGGCTCGCGCCCTGCAGGCCCCAAAAGTAGGCGTAGTCGCGGTTGACCCACTCGTGGAGGAAGGCGGGGTCGCGCTCGAGCTCGAAGGGGCGCAGCGAGACCTCGCCGAAGCCCGGGAAGGCCACGCGGAACACGGCGCTCACGCTCGCGCTCCCGCGGGCGCCTCGGGCCTGCGCAGGCTGGCCTTGGCGCGGTCGAGGAGCCAGCACAGGCCGTAGCTCACCGCCGCGACCGCGGGGATCGCCGCGACCACGCCGAGGGGTTTTAGGGTCTGGTAGCCGACCACGGCCATGCCCCAGCAGATCACCGTCCACGAGAGCACGTAGAGGGCCGTGACCCGCTCGCTCGAGTAGATCAAGAACTCGCGCAGGGGCCCCGGCTCGCGCCCCCGGCTCGCGTAGTGGATGATCGGGCAGACGATGAGCACGGCGCCCGTGGCCTCGAGGATGCCGCCGAGGCCGAGGTGGAAGAAGTCGACGAAGTGGGTCTCGGGCCACAGCAGGACCAGGACCAGGCCGACCGCGAACATCGGGACGCCAAAGCGCAGCCAGTCGAGCATGAGCGCGTCGGGGTCCCCGTGCTCGCGGTAGCGGGCGCCCAGGAACATGCCGAGCAAGATCGGCGCGAACCACGGGAACACCGGGAAGTAGACGTTCCACTCGACCCCCCACAGCAGATCGAGGAGGTCGTCGATGCCCGCCACGCCGATCCGAGCGCCGCGCAGCAGGTGCGTCCCCGAGGCGAACAGCGCGGCCCACACGAGCAGGCCGTGGCGGTTGGGGGTGAGCTTGCGGATCAGCCCCATGAGGATCAGGCACAGCCCCGCGAGCTGCAGGATGTCGCCGGTCAGCAGCATGGTGACCAGCTGCCCGGCGGTCGGCGGCGGGGTCCAGCCGTAGGCCTCGATGAAGGCGTCGGGCAGCAGGCCGAGCAGGCCCGGGACCACGAACTTGAGCGCGTTCATCAGGTAGCCCGCGCCGAGGATGACCAGGCCGCGGCGCGCGGCCCTCGTGGCGCTCTGATCGCGGGCGACCATGAAGGAGAAGCCCATGATCACCAGGAAGCCCGCGGTGCCCTTGCCGACGACGTGCAGGGCGACGCCGAGGGCCGAGCCGGCCTGGGTCTCGACGTCGGCGTAGAGCCACATCGTGTGCACCATGATCATCAGGACCACGGCGACGCCGCGGCCGATGTCGATGATCTCGACGCGCTCGGGTCGCTGCTCGGGAGGATGGGCGCTCATGCTCGGGTTTCCCGGTGCGCGGGCGCGAAGGGGGCCAGGGGGTTGGCGAGGGTGCCCTCGAGCTGCAGGCCGGCGGCGGGGTCGGCCAGGTCGAGGAGCTGACGGGCGTCTCGCAGCTGCATGCGGTTGAGGCAGCCGCGCGGGAACTGGGCGACGAACAGGTCGTCCTCGGCGTAGCGCCAGGCGTGCTCGGGGTGCTCGCGCTGGTAGGCGAGCACGCAGCCGGCGACCTCGCGCCAGAACTCGGTCTCGGGCAGCCCGCACTGCTCGGCGAAGATCGGCGCGAGGAAGCGGAAGAAGCAGTCGAACACGTCCATGAGGATGTGCAGGGGCCGCAGCGCGGCGGGGTAGTCGACGGCGAGGCGGCGCACGGCCGGGGGCAGGCTCTCGGCCGGGCGGAACACCAGCACCTCCTCGGCGATGTCCTTCATGAACGCCCGCGCGGGCATGCCCTCGCGCAGGCCGAGGATCACGTTCTCGCCGTGGGGCATGAAGGCCAGGTCGTGGGCGAAGTAGCAGTGGAGGATCGGGCGCAGGTAGACGCGCAGGTAGGCCCGGAGCCACTCTGTCGGCGCCAGGCCGTGGGCGCGCAGCAGCTCGGCGAGCAGGGCTCGGCCCTCGCGGTCGCGGTGCAGCAGCGCGGCCATGGTCATCAGCTGCTCGCCCACGGGCGCCTTGGCGACGGGGCTCTCCCGCCACAGCGCCGCGAACAGCTTGTTGAGTGGGCTCTTGCGCGGGCCGGCGCGCTCGTAGCTGGGCGTGCGGTAGCCGATCGCCGCGCACTCGCGGAGCACCTCGAAGTTGCACGCGCGCAGGGTCGCGTCCCCCGACACGAGGGCGTCGACCCACTGGTTGATCGCCGGGGTGGCGCGCATGTAGTCGGGCGAGAGCCCGCGGACGAAGCCCATGTTGACGATGCTCAGGGCGGTCTTGACGTAGCAGCGCCGCGGGGAGCTGAGGTTGAAGGCGGTGCGGATGCTCTGCTGGGGCTGGTAGGCGTCGTCGCCCTCGCCGAGCTCCACGACGTGGTCGCGGGCGATCTCACCGGCCAAGCAGGCGCACAGGCGGTTGCGCCACTGCCAGGGGTGGGCGGGCATGTAGAGGTAGGCCGCCGGGTCGAGGCCGCGGGCGCGCAGCCGGGCGTCGAAGCGGGCGCAGGTGTCGACGCCGAGCTCCTGGACGATGAAGGTCGCGTAGTCGAGGCCGTCGACGGCGGTGAACTCGGCCCGGGTGCGGCGCACGGCCACCCAGGTCATGGCCATGGGCTGGGCGACCTCGGGGGCGTAGCGGGCGTAGTCGTCGGCGTCGAAGCCCAGGCGCCCGGCGTTGACGAGGAAGCAGGGGTGGCCCTCGGTCATCGCGGTCTCGATGGTCTGGAACTGCGCCCGGGCCAGGGCGCGGGCGTAGTGGCGCTGGTTGTCGTACTTGTAGGCCGCGGCGTAGAGCGAGGCGCTGAGCTCCTCGAGGTAGGCCGTCAGCGCGGCGCCCTCGAGCCCGAGGGTCTCGCGGAAGTCGAGCACGAACTCGAGGGCGTCGAGCTCGAGGGGCTCGGCCTCGCTCGGATCCGGGGCGGGGGCCGTCCGTACCCGGACGATCGAGCTGGGATCGACGACCCAGTGGTCGAGGGCGAAGCGCCGGGCGTGGAAGCTGTAGTGGACGTGCGGGGCGTCGGCGCGCAGCTCGAAGCGCCCGCCCGAGGGCGCGGCGTTGCGCGGGGCGAGGAGCTTTTCGTGGCTGAACTCGGCGATCATCTTGGCGACGGCGACCTGGCTGATGCGGGTCCAGACCTTCGGTCGCAGGTGGGCGACGCCGTCGGGCGTGGGAGGGCACAGGGGGGAGTTCACGGCAGGGTCTCCATGGCGCGGCGCAGGTCCTCGCGGGTGCACACGGACAACATCGCGGTCTTGGCCGGCCCCGCGGGGCTCGCCTCGATCTCGATGGGCCGCAGCTCGCAAAAGCCAAAGGCGCGGTTGATGGCGCGGATCTTGTGGTTACGGACGTCGGGCTCGACGACGATGCGCTCGGCGGCAGGGTCGGCGAACAGAAGCTCGAGCACGCTGGCGAAGGCGGCTCGGGTGAAGCCCGGGATGGGCTGGGCGGGGCGCGGGGCGACCAGGATGTGCAGGCCGCGATCGCTGTCGCGGGCGTCGTAGTGCCTGGCGAAGGCCTCGCAGATCGGCAGGTAGCACTCGGTCAAGAAGGCCGGCCGCGGCGCTTCGTCGGCAGCGCGGACCAGGCCGATCAGCGCGCGCAGGCTGGGCCGGGCGGTGAGCGCCTCGTAGGCCGCGCGCACGTCGGCGCAGGTCATGCCCTGCATGCCCCAGTAGCGCGCGTAGTCCCGCCGGACCCAGTCGTGGATCGTCGCGGCGTCCCGGGCCAGGGCGAGCTCGCGCAGCTCGATGCGCTCGATGGATCCGACGCGCTGGTCGCTGACGAAGCGCCACGGCCCGACGGGGCCAATGCGTGGCTCGCTCGGGGGCGTCTGTGGGCTCAGCACGGCGCGACCTCCTCGGGGGCCTTGCCCTCGCTCGGCGCGGCCGCGACGAAGCGCGAGCCGTAGGCCGCGAACACGCCCGCGCCGACGACGAAGCCGCCCAGGGCGATCCACAGCGGCTGGACGAGGCCGCCCGCGTTGACGGCCAGGCCCGCGATCCAAAACGCGATCAGCACGCCGCCTTGTTGGCACAGGTTCATGTGGCTGTAGTCCTCGGCGTAGCGCTCGGGGGGGCTGATCTCGAACAGCGCGAGGTCCAGGTCGACGAGGCCGCGGAAGGCCGCCCAGCCGTAGATGAAGCGGCCGACGACGATCGCCGCGGGCAGCGGGGTCGCCTGGATGGCCACCCCGAGGGCGATGAGCGCGAGCCACTTGTAGAGGCTGCCCGGCCGCGACCAGCCCATGTGCTGGACCCCGAGGGCGACCAGCGAGGCGAGGGCCGGGATCGCAAACACCCACCCGGACACCAGCTCGCCGTCGAGGCTCGAGCGCGTGCCCCAGTACTCGACGAAGAAGGGCCGGGTGATGAAGGCGCTGAAGTAGACGACGGCCATGAGCAGGCCGAGGCGGACCAGGGGCGAGAGGCGTTGAGGAATGGGCGGGAGCGCGGGGGCCGGGTCGTCCGCGGACGCCTCGACCACCTCGGGGACCCCCTCATGGGCGGGTTCCGGGCTCGGCGCCCGCGCGCCGCGGCGCAGCAGGTAGACCGACACGCCCATCTGCAGGAAGTCCCCCGCGGCCATGACCAGGTAGGCCGCGCGCGGGTCGTGGTGTTCGAGCACCCAGCCGCCCAAGGTCGCGCCCAGGATGCCGCCGAGGTGGACGATGACCGTCAACAGCCCGATGACCCCGGCGTGGCTGGCCTTGGGCACCAGGCGCATCACGTAGGGGTAGACCAGCAGGTAGCTGGCCTTGAACACGATCATCGTCAGGGTGCAGGCCCAAAAGCTCCACAGCTCCGTGGTCAGGTGGCTGGCGATGGCCAGGCCACCAGCGCCGAGCTGGCCGACGACCAGCAGCTGCAGCGTCGACCAGCGCCGCTCGAGGCGGGCCCAGACGGGGAGGGCGAGCATCACCGTCAGGCAGGTCGCGGCGAGGTAGAGGCCGACGTGGCGCGGGTCCTCGACGCCGAAGGCCGTGGCGAACAGCTTGGGGAAAAAGGGCAGCAGCGTCGCGTCCGTGATCACGGCGCTGGCCGTGGTCGCGATCAACAGGTCGCGCTGACGCGCCGCGCTCAGCCCTTCGCTCACGCCGCGCTCTCCCGCTTGGTGATCCGCGACTCGGCCTCGGCTCCGCGGGCCCCCTCGTGGTCGAGGTGGTGGCCAAAGCGGGTGAAGGCGGTGCGCTCGGGCAGGCGGTAGTGGGCTCGGCCGAGCACGGTGTTGATGATCCGCGCGTTGCGGTAGGCGCAGATGCCCAGGTCCGGGGCCGCCACGCCGTGGCTGTGGAGGTCGGCGTTGACCACGAAGACCTTGCCGCCCAGGCTCGGGTCGGAGCGCACGGCGTGGTCGAGGTCGAGGTCGAGGCGCCCGGCCGCGTCGCGCTGGAGCAGGGGCTCGAGGGGCTCGAGGAAGGTCGGCTGGCGGTGGCGGTAGCCGGTCGCGAAGATCAGCAGGTCGGTGTCGCGCTCGAAGCCGTGGTCGGCCACGCGGTCGTGGCAGCGCAGCGTGACGCCGGCGTCGGAGCGCTGGACGCCGCGCAGCTCGGTGGCCACGCGCAGCTCGAGGTCGACCTCGCCGAAGGCCACGGCGCGGCTGTAGAGCTGGTCGTGGATGGCCTCGAGGGTGTCGGTGGAGATGCCCTTGTAGTGGCGCCACTGGTTGGCCACGAGGGCGTCGCGGGTGGCCTCGGGCAGGGCGTGGAAGTGCTTGACGTAGCTCGGGGTGGTCATCTCGAGCACGAGCTTGGTGTAGTCGAGGGGCGCGAAGCTGGCGGTCCGGGTCAGCCAGCGGATCCCCGGGCGCGGGCCGGGGCGGCGGCGCAGCAGGTCGAGGACGACCTCGGCCCCGGACTGGCCCGAGCCGACCACGGTCACGGTCTGCGCGGCGTCGACCTCGTCAACGCGCGCGAGGTATTGGGCCGAGTGCATCCAGCGGCTGCGCTCGACGCCCTCGACCAGCTCGGGCACCCACGGCGCGGTGCCGATGCCGACGCTGAGGTTGCGGGCCGGGAGCGAGGCGGTGCCCCCGTCGGTCGCGCGCAGGCGGACCATGAACTGCTCGGCCGCGGCGTCCCATTCGACGAGCTCGACGCGCTGGCCAAAGGCGACCTGCTCGAGCTGGGCCAGGGCCCAGCGCAGGTAGTCCTCGTACTCGCTGCGCATCATGTGGAAGCGCTCGCGGATGTAAAAGGGGTACATGCGGTCCTGGTCGGCCAGGTAGGCGAGGAAGGACAGCGGGTGGGTGGGGTCGACCAGGGAGACCAGGTCGGCGAGGAAGCTGACCTGCAGCCGGGCGTCCTCGAACATCAAGCCGGGGTGCCAGCGGAAGTCTTCGGCGGCGTCGACGGTGAAGGCCTTCAGCTCGGGGACCGTCGAGCTCAGGGCCGCCAGGCCCATGTTGAAGGGGCCGCAGCCCACGGCGAGGAGGTCGACGGGGCGCGCGGGCAGGGGCGCGCGGGGGATGGGGGCGTTCGCGTGGCGGGTCATTCGGGGGTCTCCTGCGCCTCGAGCTCGCGGCGGCCGGTGGCGACGATGCGCTCGAGCAGCGCCTCGAGCTGCTCGGGGCGGGTGCGGGGGTTGATCAGGGTGAACTTGAGGCACAGCCGCGAGGGCTCGCCGGGCACGTCGACGCGGGTGCGGCCGACGAGGGCCTCGCCGGACGCGAGCAGGCGGCGACGGATCGCTGCGTTGACGCGATCGAGGCGCTCGGACTCGGATTCGGAGGCCGACTCCGATTCGGGGTTTGCTTCGGCGGTGTCGAGGCGCGGCCGGTAGCGGAACACGATCGTGGTCAGCTCGGCCGCGCACACCAGCTCGAGCTCGGGGTGGTCGAGGATCCACGCCTGCCCGTGGCGGGCGAGCTCGTGGCAGGCGTCGACCATGGCGCCCAGGCCCGCGCGGCCCAGGCCCAGGAAGGTCGCGGCGACCTTGACCGCGTCGGCCCGGCGGGTGGTCTGCAGGCTGCGCCCGAGCAGGCCGGTGTAGCCCGCCTGGGCCTCGTCGAGGGGGTTGAGGTACTCGACGTTGCGCTCCGTGGACGCGAAGGCGTCGGGCTTGGCCACGAGCAGCACGCTGGTCGCGGCCGGCTGCCAGCCGAGCTTGTGCAGGTCGAGGGTGATCGAGTCGGCGAAGTGCAGGCCCTCGAGGCGCGGGGCGAGGCGGCGGGAGAACAGCGCGCCGAAGCCGTAGGCGGCGTCGACGTGGAACCACACGCCGCGCTCGTGGGCGATGGTCGCCAGCTCGACGAGGGGGTCGACGGAGCCGAAGTCCGTGGTCCCGGCCGTGGCGATGATGGCGATCGGGGTCTGGTCGTCGTCGAGCTCGGCCAGGCAGCGGCGCAGGGCCGCGGTGTCCATGCGCCGGCAGCGATCCACGGGCACGGGGACGACCGCGCCCTCGCCGAGGCCCAAGGCGGCGCAGGCTCGGTGCACGGAGAAGTGCGCGACGGCGGAGCACAGCACGACCGGGCGGCGCAGGCCTGCGACGCCGTCGCGGCGGGCGTCGATGCCCAGCCGGCGCGCGGCGCTGTCCCGGGCGAGGAGCAGCCCGAGCAGGTTGGACATCGATCCGCCCGGGGTCAGCACCCCGTCCGCGTCCGCGCCCAGGCCCGCCAGATCGATGAGGGCCTCGACGACCCAGCGCTCGATGGCCACGGACGAGGGCCCCGAGTCGAAGGTGTCGACGGAGGAATTGACGACGCTCGCCAGGGTGTCCGCGGCCGCGGCCACGGCCAGGGTCGGCGGCTGCAGGTGCGCGACGGCGTTGGGGTGGCTCAGGTCGAGGCCGTGGCGCGCGAGCACGCCGCTGACGAGCTCGAGGGCCCGGCGCTCCCCGAGGCCGCGCTCGGGCAAGGTGGCGGGGCCGAGCTCGCTCAGCGCCCGCTCGAGCACGATCGCCGCGGTCCCCGGGGCGGAGCCGGGCGGCAGCGGACCGCGGGTGCGGGCGAAGCTCTCGCGCTCGGCGAGGGAGGCCAGGTCGAGGTCGCCGGCGAAGCGGGCCATGCCCTCGGGGGTCTGGGCCCAGGTTCGGGGGTCGCGGGCGAGGGCCCGCTGGGCGTTGTCCTCGGCGCTCGACAGGGAGGCTTGCGGTTTTGAGGACGCAGGGGTCTCGCCGCCCGGCTGTGCGCCGCGCGGTGGCAGGGGCTGGATGTGCATCTTGGGGTCCTAGGGCAGGGCGTGGACGCCGTAGAAGTAGCCGTCCATGGTGAACGCGGGAGACATCTCGTTGGTGGTCGGATCGACCTCGTAGACCGTGCTGTTCGCCCCCATGTCCTCGCTCTCACCGAGGTAGAGCAGGCCGCGGGTGGCGACGCCGGGGAAGCCGACGGCGGACATCGGCGCGCCGGCGACGGGCTTCATGCTCGGCGCGTCGCCGAGCTCGATGCGCCACAGCTGGTGGGCGTTGTGGTCCCAAAACGCGAAGTCGACGGGCTCGACGTCTGCGGGCAGCTCGTCGGGGTGGAAGATCTTGACGAAGCCGACGCCCGAGCCTTGCTCGGCGGTCTCGAGCTCGGTGATGGCCTCGAGGCCGCCGGTCAGCTCGGGGATCGTGAACGCGTAGTCCGGGTCGAAGTCCGTGGCGCCGGCGGGGATGCGCAGCACGCAGTTGTCGGCCGCGGGCGCGGCCCCGGCGTTCTCGAACATCTGCGCCGAGTAGTTGCGCCCGTCGCCGAGCACGTAGGCGTGGCCGTCGGCTCCGAACACGGCCCGGCCGCCGCTGGCGCAGCGATCGTCCGTGGCGACGCCGACGAGCTCGAGGGCCTTGGGGTCGACGATGGTCATCGAGACCTCGGGGTAGATGCTGCCGGCGTTCCAGTCGGCCCAGCGCCCGGGGATGTAGACGAGGCCGTCGGGGCCCGTGGTCGTGGTCCAGTTCTCGAGGTCGTAGCCGTCGACGTGCAGGTGGGCCAGATCGACGGTGCCCGTGATGGTCATGGTCGAGGGGTCCCAGACGATGGCCAGCAGCGAGTCGCTCGACACGGACACGGCGGTGGTCTCGTCGACGAGGGTGTTGCCGAAGTCGATGGCGGCGAGGCCGTAGGCCGCGAGGCTCATCTCCCCGACCTGGGTCAGCGCCCCGGTCTCGGAGATCTCCCACTTCACCCAGGTCGGCGCCTCGGCCATGCCGACGAGCACGGCGTTGCCGCTGACGAGGTAGACGGCGTTGCCCGGGACCTCGATGGCGTTGGCGTTGTCGAGGTGGCCGTCGAGCTCGCGGACCACGGAGAAGTAGGTGGTCCGGCCGACGTCGGTGATGATCACGGAGCTGAGCAGGTAGCCGCCGTCCCAGCCCTCGTCGCCGGTCGCGGCGGCGCCGTCGTCGTTGGACGAGCCGCCCGTGTCGCAGGCGAGGGCTGAGGTCAGGCAGGCCGCGAGGGCCAGGGTCGGCAAGGGGCGAATGAGGAGGGCGCGAAGGTCTGTCATGGCAGGGTCCGGGGGTTGAGGAGCAGGGCTCGGGCGCCGGCGAGGCAGCCGAGGGCGAGGGCGAGGGCGAGCAGGTCCCCGGCGATCGGCCAGGGCTGGGGGCCGCGGGACCACAGCTCGAAGAGGGAGAGGCCATTGGCTAGGGCGACCAGCGCGGGCGCGCCGAGGAAGCCGAGGCCGGCGCAGCCGAGGGTCAGGGCCAGGGCGCGCTCGAGGGTCAGGGTCCAGCCCAAGGCGGCGGCCGCCGCCAGGCCCAGGAGCAAGGTCGCGGTCATGGCCGTGGCCGGATCGTCGAGCTGGGCCGCGCAGGCGACGGCCCAGCTGGCGAGCACGAGGGGGCAGCAGGCGACCAGGCCGCCCGAGAGCGCGACGGCCAGCGTCGCGGCCGCGCGGGCGCTCCGGGGCGCGTCCTCGACCGTGCTCTGGGCCTTGATCTGGCGGCGGGCGTAGACCAGCAGCCCGGTCATCGACAGGCCGCAGGTCGCGAGGCCCAAGAGCACCCACAGGACCTGCGTCAGCCGGCCCAAGAGCGTGCCGAAGTGCAGCGCGTCGATGAGCTCGAGGGCCGCGCTCGACACCGAAGGCACGGCGCCGACCTCTGGCTTGTCCGCGAGGAAGCGGCCGTCGTGGCCGTCGTAGACGTAGCGCAGGCGCTCGTCCCCCCAGGCGCTCTCGCGCTCGAGCACCACCGTCGCGCGGGCTTGTTCGCCGCCCCAGTGCTCGAGGGAGAGGGAGCGGAAGCTCGCGCCTTCGCTGCGCGCGAGGGCGTCGCGGAGCATCGGGTCGAGGGCTCGCACGGAGGGCCCCGCGGCGGGCTCGACGGGGACCTCGGGGACCAGATCGGCGAGCATCTCGGCCCGATCGCCGCCGTAGCGCGCGAGGGTCAGGACCGGGAGCACGACCGTGGACGAGAAACAAAAGAAGGCCCCGGTCAGGGCGATGATCGCGGTGTAGGGCAGGGTCCAGCTGCCCACGAGGGTGTGCAGGTCGCCCGCGAACACCCGCAGCCGCGTCTTGCGTGGGCGTCGGCGCAGCTTCTCGGCCGTCGGTTGGTGCACCCACACGCCGCTGACCAGCAGCGCGAGCAGGCCGAAGGCGAGCAGGCCCGTGACCAGCAGCCCGAGGGTCCGGGGCAGGAGCAGGAAGACGTGCAGCTCGATGATGAAGGCGGCGAGGCGATCGTGGGGCCGCGGCGCCTGGACCTCGCCGGGCGTGCCTTCGCGGCGCTCGAAGACTTCGAGGGTCTCGGGGTCGAGGGAGAGGCCGCGGGCGTGGGCGGGCTCGCCCTCGACCGCGCTCGGCGTCTCGAAGTAGGCGAGCAGGGGCTCGCCGTGGTCTTGAGCGATGTGCGCCTGCTCGAACTCCGAGGGGGTCGCGGCCGCGAGCGCGCGGTCGAGATCGAAGCCTTCGAGCTCGCCGATCGCCGGGTATTGGGGAGCCCGCGCGGCCCAGGCGTCGATCTCGGACGCGAAGGTCGCGAGCACGCCGCTGAAGAACACCAGGGTCCCGACCACGGCGACGACCAGGCCGATCCACCGGTGCAGTCGGTACAGCCGCGGTCGCGGGCGTCGACGGGCTTCGGCCTTGGGCGAGCTCATGACGCGGCCGCCGTGAGGGAGTCGGCGACCGTGGCCGCGAGGGACACGAGCGCGAGGCCCGTGACGACGAGGCGAGCGCGGCGGCGGTCGGGCGCCGCGAACAGGGCGAGGGCGGCGGCGATCCACACCACCGGGAAGGCGACGCAGGGAAGCAGCAAGTGGTCGACGCCGGCCCGGCCTTCGGGGATGACGACGCTCAGTCCGCAGCAAACCAAGAGCGCCGCGACGAGGGCGGCGAGCACGGCGAAGGTCGCCTCCCGAGGCCGAGCGGGGGTGGGTGTCTGGCGGGTCGGCGTGGTCGTCATGGGGACTCGGATATCTTGATCAAATGAAATTAATTTTCAATTGCGATGAATTGAAACTTCTCACCGAAGCATGACGCTGTTTCTTAAAATTGATGATGAAATCTATTTTCATTAATGCGATGGGGAGGAGACACGCCACGAGGCCCGCCGATGTCGCACGACCCCTCTCGTTCTCAGCCCCAAGAGCCCAACTCCAGCGCGCGAAAGCCGAGCCCGGCCGAGCTCGGCTTCGACGCCGGCCTCGACGACCGCTTCCGCGTCTACTGCGAGACCTACAGCGCCGAGCCGACCGTGGCGACGGTCGCGGGCGTCGAGCTCGAGCTTCACCCCCGAGTGTTCCGCGCGGCCGGGGCTTCGACGACCCTGACCTTGCTCGAGGCCCTGGGTGAGCCCGAGGGCCTGCGCGTCCTCGACATGGGCTGCGGCTCGGGTGCCGTGGGCGTCATCGCGGCCTTGCGCGGCGCGGCCTCGGTCCACCTCGCCGACCTCAGCCCCGACGCCGTCGCCAACGCCCGCGCCAACGTGCGCCGCCACGGCCTCGAGGATCGTTGCGAGGTCCGCTGCTCCGATCTCTTCGCGGCCTTCTCCGACGAGCGCTTCGACCTGATCGTGTTCAACGTCCCCTTCCTCTACGCGGCGGAGAACGAGGCGACCACGGCCTTGCCGATCCCCGCGCACCTCGAGGGTCGGCTGCCCCCGGCGCAGGCCTTCATCGACGTCGAGTACCGGCTGATCCGCGCCTTCATCAGCCAGGCCAAGACCTACCTGGCCCCGGGCGGGGTCATCCGCTGCACCTTCGCCAACTTCGGCAACCACGCGGTCTTCGACGCCATCGTCGAGGCCAACGGCCTGAGCCGGACCACGGTCGCGCGCCGGCCCGAGCCCGAGTACGGCCTCGAGTACCTGGCCTACGAGCTGCGGCCGGTGTAGCGGCGGCCTGACCGGGCGTTAGCGAGGCGTTGGCGGTGTAATGAAGTGTCATTGCGCCGCAAGTCGCCACTGCTAGCGTATCCGGCCATGTCTGAGGGTGAGCTGAGCAAGGCGCAGTGGTGGGCTTCTCGAGTCGTCGTGCCTCTATTGACCGGCGGTAGCCTCGTCTATCTGGTCGCTGAGGCCGTACTCTCGCCGGAGCCTCCCGATGATGGAGGTGTCGTGCCGTCGACGCCGCCGGGGGTTCGAGAGCCGGTCGTTTCGGGGTCGTCGGCCACTCCGACCCCGTGGATGTCGAAGTACCGGGTCTACGGCGCCTCGGGCTCGGTCTACGATCAGGTCTACGGCGAGGCGTGCAAGCGCCACGCCCCCAGCACCGAGCCTCCGCTCGAGCTGTGCAAGGGCGGGAGCAAGCCCTGCGTGAAGTGGCGGACGACGGTCCACAACGACGCGGGCGCGCTCGTCGGCGTGTTCTGCACCGGCTACCTCAAGCAAGAGACGCTCGTATCCCCCGAGTTCGCCGCGCGCGGGCTCGATTGAGTCGTGGGCGTGGGGCAGGGAGGGGGTGGCGTCGCCCACGACGGCTAGAGCAGACAGGGGCTGTGAATTCATTCACAGCCCCTGAGCGCGCCAGGCCGTCAGGCGAACATCGCCTTGATCTGCGCTGCGAATTTCTCGTTCACCACGTTGCGCTTGACCTTCATGGTCGGCGTCAGCTCGCCAGTATCGACGCTGAACTCGTTGGGCAGCACGGTGAACTTCTTGATCTGCTCGTAGCGGGCGAGCTCGGGGTTCACGTCCTTGTCGACGCCCTCGCGCAGCAGCGCGTCGAATTTGTCGCTGGCGGCGACGTCGGCCACGGTCGCGCCGCTGCCCAGGCCCAGGCGGTCGCGCAGCTCGGGCAGGGCCTCGGGGTCGATGACCAGCAAGGCGGCGAGGAAGCGCTCGCGGTCGCCGACCACGACCGCCTGGCCGATGCCGGGGAGCTGGCTGAGCTTGCCCTCGATCTTGGCGGGGGCGACGTTCTTGCCCCCCGCGGTGATCAGGATGTCCTTCTTGCGCCCGGTGATCGCCAGCCAGCCGTCCTCGTACTTGCCCAGATCGCCGGTGTGCAGCCAGCCCTGCTCGTCGATGAGCTCGGCGGTCTTGTCCGGCATGCCCAGGTAGCCGCGGGTCATCGGCCGGCCCTTGAGGCAGATCTCGCCGTCGTCGGCGATCTTGATCTGGACGCCGGGGAGGGCCCTGCCGACCCAGCCGACCCGGGGGCGGTAGAGCGGGCTGCCCGTGATCGCGCCGGAGGTCTCGGACATGCCGAAGCCCTCGTGGATCACGATGCCGAGGGAGGCCATGAACTCGAGGGTGCCGACGGAGATGGGCGCAGCACCAGTGGCCGCGAGCACCAGGTTCTGGAGCCCGAGGCGCTCTTTGACCTTCGAGATGACCAGCTTGCGCGCCAGATTGAGCATGAAGCCCTGCTTGTCCTGGCCGGTCCGGACCTTGTGCTCGAAGGCGGCGAACTCCTGGGCCCGGGCCCACTCGACCAGGCGCTTGCGAAAGCCGGTGGCCTCGGCCAGGCGGGCCTTCATGGCGGCCTCGAATTTCTCCCACACCCGCGGCACGCCCACGAAGGAGGTCGGCTGGACCTCCGGGAGGTAGTCGCGGACCTTCTTGAGCTCGGCGCAGAAATAGACCTCGCCGCCCGAGCGGATGTGGACCATGGTCGTGAACATCTGCTCGGCGACGTGGGACAGGGGCAGGTAGCTGATCGCCCGGTAGTTGTCGTCGTCGATCTCGCGGTAGAACTCGAGGGCGCCATAGGCCACGGAGGTCATGTTGCCGTGGTCGAGCTGCACCGCCTTGGGGACCCCGGTGGTGCCCGAGGTGTAGATGAGCAGCGCGACGGAGTCGGCCTTCACCGACTCGATGCGGGCGTCGACGGCCGAGTCGTCGACGGCCCGGCCCATCTGGAGCAGGTCCTTGAAATTGAGCACCCGCTCGTCGTCGATGGGGTCGTCGTCCATCAAGATGAAGCGCTCGAGCGCGACCGTGTCCGGGCTGCTGGCGGCCGCGGCCATGAATTTTTCGAGCTGGGCCCGCTGGTCGCAGATCGCGATGCGGGCCTTCGAGTGACCGAGGATGTAGGCGACCTGCTCCTCGGTCGAGGTCTGGTAGATGGGCGCGACGATGCCCGCCGCGGCCATGATCCCGAACTCGGCGAACACCCACTCCGGGCGGTTGTCGCCGACGATCGCCACGCACTCGCCGGGCTCGTGGCCCAGGGAGATCAGGGCCTTGCCGACCTCGCGCGCCGTGGCCCAGTAGTCTTTCCAGCTGGTGCCGACCCAGCGGGCGCCAGCCCTGCCGAACACCGCCGGCCTGTCCCCGCGCGTCTTCGCGTGGTTGGCGAGCTGATCCAGGAGGGTCTCGTCCTCATTCCATTCGGCCATGGGCGCATAGCCTATCAGCCTGGAAGGGGCGGCTCGCTAGCCGTTGCTCTTCTTCTTGTCCTTGTCCGAGGGCGTCCTCAGCAGGCGCTCTCGGACCCGCGAGTGCTGGCGCATCTTGTAGGCCGCGTGGGAGGCCTCGCCCTGCTCGTTGGTCTTGGCCGTCTCGGCGTCGATGAGCTGGAACTCGACGAGCACGAAGACCACGTTTCCGCGGCCGCCCTCGGCGTTCGGGTCGATCTTTTCGTCGACGCGCACGGGCAGGTCGGCGATGAAGTTGAGCATGCGGAAGTTGGCGCCCGAGAACTCGTTTTGGTCGGCGGCGCGGCCCTCCGAGGTGGCCAGCGGGCTCGGGCTGATCTCGCGGAGCACCCGGGTGTCGACCAGGGTGTTCACGGTCTGCCCCGGGACCACGTAGTTGAAGGGAATCAGCCGGCGCAGCATCAGCTTGAGGGTCGGGAGCACGTCGTCGCGCTCGTGGACGATCAGCCGAAAGCGCAGGCGGTCGAACACCCGCGCGGCCGAGGTCTCGCGCTTGACCAGCATCTTGGTCAGCAGCGAGTCCTGGGTCTTGCGCGACCACTGGAACTCGAGCACCGGCGCGCCGAGGGCCCGGAGCTGATCGAAGACCTCGAGCACGCTCTGCTCGACGCTCTCGAACAAGGCCGCGTCCGAGAGGGCCAGGCGCGTGCGCAGCTCTCGGGCGTCGAGGTGATAGAGGATGTGCATCACCTTGAGCAGGGTGCAGGCGTTGCGCTGCTGCTTGCGAGTCCCACGCTTGCCCGAGGCCATCAGCGGCAACTCGATGAAGGGCGCGGACTCGGCCACGACCTCGTCGACGTGCAGCTTGAGCACGCGCCGGGTGTACTCGGCGGCCTCGCGGCGCAGGGTCTCGACGCGCTCGCGGTCGTCGGCGTTGTCCCAGTCGAGGCTGTTGAGAGCCAGCAGGCGCTTGGAGTCCTCCTCGTCGTGGAAGTCGAGGCGGTACCAGTCGACGACGGACTCGCCGCGCAGCAGCAGGCGCAGCTCGTTGGCGTCCTGAGCCGTGAGACCCTTGGTCCCCGGGTTCCTCGCCAGGGGCTCGTGGCCTTGGCGCAAGATTTCGGACACGCGGAAGGCCCCGCTGGTGCGCGCGCTCGGTCCCGTGGGGGCGCCGCTCTCGAGGTCGAGGTCCGACACGTCTGATTGCGGCTCGCTCATGACTGGGTCGACTGCAAGTTCGTCGAGGTTAGCCTGGTAAGCCGCGTCACGAACCGTCCATCGGATCGGTTCGGAAGGAATTTTCGGTTCGTTCGCCGCTTTTGCGGCTGGATGCGGTGGAGGCTGGGCAGACCGGCCGATAGGTCAGCGATCCTTCGGGGTCCGCCCGCCTCGCGCGTCCGGTTCAGGCGCTCGGCTCGGCGGCCTTGCGGGTAAAGCGCATGGTGCCGACGAGGAGGCCGATGGAAATGAGGGCGGCGGTGATGTTTCCGATCGTAGCGAGGAGCATCGTCTTCTCTTCTCTCCCACAGGGGGTGCTGGAGTGGGGTGCACCTGTGAGCTACCACAGTGTGCATGTTGGACCTACAAAGTGGCAGATGTAGGCGCTCCCCTCTGAGAGGGTTGGTCCGAGCGCGTTGCCGAGGTCCCAGGCGAAGTCGAAGTGAAGGTCAAGGCCTCGAAGATCGAGGTTCTTTAGGGGGGTAATCGCGTTCTCGAGCCGACATCGCTGGTCCCGTCTCGAACACGCGCGGCGCCATCTAGCACATTCCTTCAGCTGCGAAAAGATGCGCGCACTGACGTAGGGAGGTGGGAAAGAGGAGGGTTCACACGGTTGTGTCAATGCGATATTTGCGCCATCTGACGGCCAAAGCGTGCAGGCTTGTATCCCCAGCATCCACTGGGTATTGGACCTGTATGCGGTCCTTTGAAGCTTTTTCACGCTTTGTGCCTTTCTCGACCTTTGCGCTGTTCTTGGCTGTGGGCGCCGGGGCGGGGTGCAAGGGCGAGACGGAGGACGAGGGGGGCGACGAGGCCGCGAGCGAGGAGTCGGGCACCGAGGACACGGAGACGGACACGGGCGAGGAGTCCGACACTGGGGAGCCCCCGGAGACGGGTCCTTGCTTCGACGGCCTCGAGCGCTGGGAGTGGGACGCGTCGGCCGATCACATCGGCTACGACCTGCCGGCGACGGACTTCACCGTCGAGACCCTGCGCGGGCCCAAGACCTTCTCCGAGATCTGGAACGGCTGCGACAACCACGTGTTCGTCATGTACTCGGCGAACTGGTGGTCGACGCCCATCGAGCCGCTGATCGACGACGCGGCCGAGAACACCCACTTTTGGTTCGTCGTGCCCAGCGACTCGGCGGACTTCGACAACGACATGCGCGCGGCCCTGGTCGGGCAGATCGCCCAGCGCGTGGAGGGCCACCTCGAGAGCCTGGGCCCCGAGGTGCAGGCGGCCAAGACCGACACCTTCCACTACGTCATCGACTCGGGCCTCGACATCCCGGCGGTCCAGGGGATCTTGGCGACCAACCCCAACGAGGAGCACTTCACCATCGGGCGCCACCAGAAGATCTGGGAGGGCCACAACGTGGCCGTGGCCGCGAGCGGCTCGTGGATTCCGCTGCTCGAGCAGACCCGCTGGTGGTCGCGCTACATCAACTACTGGTACGGCCTCGAGGCCGAGCTCGCCGAGGAGGCCGAGAGCCCCGACGTGCTCGTGCACCGGGTCGCCGACGCCGTCGAGATCAAGGGCGGGGAGCCCTACACCTGGACCTTGCCGGACGCGGCGACCATGGCCGAGTACGATCGCCTCGAGGTCGACATGTTCATCGACTGCCCCGGCGTGGGCCACCCCTACGTCGCGACCTGCGGCGAGTGGGACACGGTCGGCTCGATCTTCCTGTGCGAGGACGCCGAGTGCGAGGGGGACCGGCGCCGGGTCATCAAGTGGATCACGCCCTACAGCGCGCCCGGGCGCTGGGTCATCGACATCACCCCGGAGCTGCTCGAGCTCGCCGCGGGCGGGGAGCTGACCTTCATCAGCGCCCACGGCGACAACAACGTCGGCCAGTACACCTACCGCTACACCGTGGACTTTCGCTTCTCCAAGGCCGAGGACGGCCTGCGGCCCATCGGCAAGGCCGAGCTGATCCCCCGGGGCGGCTACGGCTGGAACGAGAACTACCACGCCAACTGGCCCGAGGGCTTCAGCTTCACCGCCCCCGAGGGCACCCAGCGGACCGAGCTCTACGCCCGCATCTCGGGCCACGGCGCCGTCGAGGGCAGCCAGTGCGCCGAGTTCTGCTCCTTCACCCACGAGTTCAGCGTCAACGGCACGCCCTTCGCCCACCAGTACGTGCAGGAGAACGTCGACCGCTGCGCCATGCTCACCGACGAGGGCGTGACCCCGAACCAGGGCGGGACTTGGTTCTACGATCGCTCGAGCTGGTGCCCGGGCTGGGTCATCGAGGAGTGGCGCGAGGACCTGAGCTCGGCCGTGGAGGTGGGCGCCGAGAACTCCGTCGCCTACGACAGCTGGTGGGGCATCAACAACCCCACGCCGCCGCCCGGGGGCAACATGGACGCCCGGGTCGAGGTCGTGTTCTACGGCGAGTGAAGGCCCTGTCCATCTTAGCCGTCGTGGACGACGCCACGCCCCACGTCCACGGTCAACGAATCCACGCCCCCGCAAGCGGGGGCGACCACGAGCCTTCTCCAAGGCACGAACTTCATTGCCCACCAAGCCAAAGCGGAGGAGCGGAGCGACGAAGCGCCCCCGGTGCCAAGCGGCTGTGGGGGCAAAACAGGGCTCACTGGCCGTCCGAGGGGTTCGTGCAGTAGCGCAGGTTGCAAGCCGGCGCGTCCGGCAGGTTGACCAGGTAGCGGTGCTTGCACGCGACGATCTCGACCTCGACGCTGGTCTCGCACTCGACGGCGGGGTCGGGGTCGTTGACGCCGTCCTCGAGGCCAAAGCAGATCGTGCGGGTGACGACGCCGTCGGGGGGCGAGGGGTGGTAGCCGTCGAGCCAGCCGCCCTTTTCACCGCCGCAGCCGGAGTAGGAGGGGGAGGTCGCGAGCCGATCCCACTCGTCGAAGTCGTACCAGCCCGGGCCGACCCAGTCCGGGCTCTGGTTGGCGACGCCGGCCTGGTCGCACAGCTCGTCGTCGAGCCCGTCGTCCCAGTAGGCGCGGTCCCACTCGTGGAGATCGGGGTAGTCCTCGCCCTCGCACAGCGGGTGGTAGTTGTAGTCGCAGTCGTTTTGGCAGACGTCGTCGTCGATGCCGTTGGCGTCGTCGCAGTCCTCGTGGTCGTACCAGACGAAGCCGTCGCCGCAGGTCGCGAGCTTGCACGTCCCGGGGCAGTAGTCGTTGTCCTTGTCGTCGCCGTCGTCGCACTCTTCGCCCGCGGCCGCGTTGACGTGGGCGTCTCCGCAGACCGGCAAGGTGCAGTCGTCGTCGCACTCGGGGGTGTCGAAGACCCCGCCGTCGCACTCCTCGCCCAGGCCCACGATGCCGTCGCCGCAGGTCCCCAAGCTGCAGTCGCTCTGGCAGCCGTCGTCGTCGACGGTGTTGCCGTCGTCGCAGGCTTCGACGCCGAGCTGGACGAAGCCGTCGCCGCAGGTCGCTGTGGCGCAGGTGCTCGTGCACGCGCCCTGGTCGCTGTTCTCGGCCCCGAGGTCGCAGCTCTCGCTACCTTCGACCACGCCGTCGCCGCACACCGGGCCGCTCTCGGCTTCGGCCTCGCCGGTCTCGGCCGCGACGAGCTCGGTGGTGTCCGCCTCGTCGCCGAGGCCTTCGCCTCTACACCCCGCGCCAAGGCCCGCTCCGAGCCCGATCACGAGCGCCAGCACCAGCGGCGCGTGCGCGCGAGGGGGCTGGACGGCCAACACCCGCGGAGCATAGCGCAGCCGCGGGTGTCGGGCCCGTCCCGGCTCGATTCCGTATCGATGGACTCGCGGGGCGGGGTCGGGTTTTGCCCAATCAGAAGGGCTGGCAGTCGGCCTGGCCGAAGTCGGCGGCGGAGCGGGGCAGGATCTTCGAGTTGCTGAAGCTATAGCCGAGCACGCCGGTGATCGAGGTGAAGCTCGAGCCCTCGGGGCACATGTTGTCGATGTCGTTGAACATGAAGTCGTCGACGCGCAGGTCCCCGGTCACGGCGAACTCGTCGTAGTCGTCGGGGGCGTCGGCGTTGAGGGTGGTGATCTGCACGTCCTCGACGGTGATGAACACGCCCTCGTAGGCCTCGGCCATGGCCCCGTTGGTGGACACCGCGGCCGGGTCGACGAGCGCGGGCCCGAAGGGCAGCTCGCCCGGGGTCTGGGCGTCCTCGATGATGTTCGCGGCGCCGACGATCTCGGTCAGCCCGAAGTACTCCTCGACGGAGCCAGAGACCTCGATCACGTCGCCGACGTCGAGGCCGTTGGGGTTGCCCTGGGTGTAGACGACGATGCCGGTCCACGGCTCGCCGGTGCCGGTCTCGGCGTAGAAGCCGTTGCCGTCGGGGTAGATGGCGGTGACGGTCAGCCCGGTGACGTAGACCTGCGAGCCCTCGGGGACATGGTTGGGGTCGTCCTCGTTTTGGATCGCCTCGACGGTCACGGCGCAGGCGAGCAGGCCGGGGTTGGGGTCGGCGCAGTCGTCACACACGTCGCCGTGGCCGTCGCCGTCGGCGTCCTCCTGGCCCGGGTTGGCGTCCCAGGGGCAGTTGTCGTCGCCGTTGGGGATGCCGTCGCCGTCGAGGTCGTTGGCGTCGCCGGGGGTGCAGCTGTCGGTGGCGTCGAAGGGGCAGGGGTCGCACACGTCGCCCAGATCGTCGGCGTCGGCGTCCATCTGCTCGTCGAAGTAGGGCATGCCGATGTTCATGAACACCGGGTTGAACACCTCGGGGCAGTTGTCGACGTCGTTGGCCACGCCGTCGCCGTCGAGGTCGTCGGCGCTGGTCGTGCCGTCGTAGTCGCTGTCCATGCGCGAGGGCACGCAGGTCGGCTCGTCCTCGGGCTCGCCGCAGTAGAACAGCGGGTAGGTCACGGACGACTGGATCTCGGCGAGGCTCGAGCTGGTGTCCTCGGACACGCACGCGCGCTTGGCCACGCCGCACACGTCGAGGGCCTCGCAGCCCTGGCCGCCGATGGCCGTCGAGGCCAGGAGCTCGTCGTCGCCGTAGAGCGGGGTGCCGCCGCGCATGACCAGGGCGACGTACTGCTCGTGGGACTCGATCACCGCGCGGTGCGGGTCGGCGCCGTTGCGGGCGAAGATCGCGATGTCGGCGACGTAGCCCGGCTTGAGCATGCCGACGCCGGCCTCGCCGCCGATGGCGAAGGCGCCGTTGGTCGTCGCCATGCGCCACTGCTCCTCGTCGGTGAAGTAGTCGCCGTAGTGGTTGGTGTCGAGGTAGTCGATGCAGGCCAGCTCGCGCAGCAGGTTCATGGACCCGGAGGGGATCCAGTCCGTGCCCACGGCCAGCTGGACGCCCATGGCGTCCATCAAGGTCGCCGGCGCGGTCGCGCCGTAGAGCACCACGTTCGAGCGCGCCGACCACGAGAGCTTGGCCTGGGCGTTGGCGAGGACCTGGACGTCGTCGGCGGTCACGCCCACGGCGTGAACCACCGCGGTCTGGGACTCGATGACGTCGAGCTGGCCCTGGGAGGTGCAGGTGAACTCGTTCTTGGCGTTTTGGTCGATGCCCTCGGCGATGTGCGGCAGGTAGGCGTCGAGGGAGTCGATGTCCCCGGCCTCCGTGGGGTTGTTGCCGTAGTTGCAGTTGTTGGTCTGCTGGATGCCGCTGGCGTCGTTGAGCGGGAAGGTGTCCGTGTCGACGGGCTGGATGCCCAGGCCCTCGAGGTCGTTGGCGTTGTCGACGTTGCGCAGCAGGCCGAAGCGGCCGCCGGCGCTGGCCGTCGAGGTCGCGCCGCCCATCACGAAGCGCAGCTCGGCGCCGAGGACTTCCTCCGTGGACGCGCCGCCGCTGTAGGGCAGGGCCTGGAAGCCGTTGATGCCCTCGCGCCAGTCGTGGCGGTGCCAGTAGCGGTCGGGGCCCTCGCCGATGGGCCAGTTGTTGGAGAAGGTGATGTGGTCGTGGGTGTTGATCAGGCCCGGGCTGACGGAGGCGTCGGGGCAGGTGATGATCGCGTCGGCCGGGCCGCAGCAGTCGTCGCCCACGCAGGTGATGACGCCGTTTTCGATCCACACCGCGCCGTCTTCGTAGACCGTGCCGGGGGCCAGGATGTCGCCGCGGATCAGCAGGCTGCCGCCGGCCGTGCCCTCGGCGATGCAGGTCTCGCCGTTGGGGTTGTCGGGCAGGGGCTCGCAGGACTCGCCGCCGCCGGTGGTGCCCTCGGTGGTCTCGGACTCGGTGTCCGTCTCGGTCTCGGTGTCCGTCTCGGTGCCGGTGTCGGTCCCCGTCTCGGTGCCGGTGTCCGTGTCATCCGTGGTCGTGTCCGTGTCGCCGATCTCGTCGTCGCCGGGGTCGGTGCTGTCGTCGCCGCAGGCCGTCAGGCTCGTCAGCGCGAGCAGGCAGGTGAGGCTCAGGGGGAGGGTGATGCCGGACGGACAGGGCTTGTGCATGGTTGGGCTCGAGTCAGCTTGGGGAGGAAAAACAAACAAAGAGGAGGAGATCAGGGGATGGTCACGCCGGGCGCGGCCGCGTCGAGGGACCAGCGCCAGTCGTCGAGCAGGACCAGGGCGTCGAACAGGTGCCCGCCCGCGTCCCAGACCGCGAAGCGGATGTCCATGACCTCGCCGGGCTCGACGTTGCCGGACATCTCCAGCCAGCCGGTCCCGCCGCCGACGGGGAAGCCGTTGCCGTTGCAGGAGTTGAACGCGTCGTCGGCGTCGAAGCCCGTGCCGCCCAGGGCCGAGGCCCCGCTCGCGCAGCTGTGCTGCCAGGGGTTGAGCTCACCTTGGCAGCCGACGCTCCCGCTCTCGCACACGGCGAACAGGCCGGGGGCGGTCTGCAGGATGTTCAGGCCCACGGGGACCTCGACGTCGCCCTCGGTGTAGATGGCGATGTTCTTGTCCGCGGGGTTGTCCGCCTCGCTGTCGACGAGGGTGACGAAGAAGTCGTTGTACTGGCTGCACACCCACTCGGGGTACTCGGCGGTGAAGAAGAACATCCGCGTCGAGAACGAGCGGGCGTTGGTCGGCACGCGCACGCGCAGGGTCAGCATGACCGAGTCGTTGGCCTCGGTGTTCGTGGTCGGGTTCGCGCCGGGGCAGCCCGTGGCCGGGAACTCGCCGCCGTTGGCCGCGACCCAGTCCTCGGGGGCGTCGACGCTGGTCCCGAGGTTCTGGCCGCCCTCGAAGGCGGCGAAGTTGGGGCTCGACTGCCCGGGCGCGGCGGCGTTGCCCGTGGACAGCACGACCATGTTCGCGCCGCCGCTGGGCTGGTTTTGATCGCCGAACTCGGATCGTATCGAGCGCTGGACGCTGAGCGGCGAGCCGCTGCCGTCGGCGAGGGTCAGCTCGGCCGAGATCACGCCCCAGGTCTGCTGCTCGGGGGGCAAGTTGGGGTCCTCGGAGGTCGTCTGGCACAGGTCCAGGGCGCGGGCGTAGTCCAGGGCCTGGCCGGAGTTGCTCGACAGCCCCGCGTCGCAGCTGGTCGCGGGCTCGTCGAGCACGCCGTCGCAGTCGTCGTCGACCTCGTTGCCCTCGACCTCGAAGGCGCCGGGGTTGACGAGCTGAGCGTCGACGCAGCCGACCCCCTCCTCGTCGCAGCAGTCGCTGCAGCTGTCCCAGCCGTCGCCGTCGGCGTCCACGCCCTCGAGGCTGCCGTCGCAGTTCTCGTCGACGGCGTTGCCGCAGACCTCCGAGCTCGGCTCCGTCGCGCCCACGCAGGGGCCCCAGTCGCCCAGCGGGCTGCAGGTGCGGCTGCCCGCCGCGCACGCGCCCACGCCCAGGGTCCCGGGCGGGCCCTCGTAGCACTCGCCGAGGTCGCCGGGCTCGCACTCGGGGAAGCACTCGCCGAGGGCCTCGTCGCACACCGGGCCGTTGGGGTGGTCGGCACAGTCGGCGTCGGCCTGGCAGGGCGGCTCGCCGGTGTCCTCGGAGTCCGTGTCGCCGGCCTCGTCCGCCTCGTCGAGGGTGTTGGCCGTGTCCGCCCCCTCGTCGAAGCTGGCCGAGAACGCGTCCCCTTCGCCGCCGGGGCAGGCGGACAGCAAGGCCGCGGCGGACAGGGAGGCCGCGGTGGACAGCAGGGCAGAGCGCTTCGAGGGCCGCTTCGAGGACATGGGGGCTCCTGGGCGAGGGGCCCCGCGATCCTTCGCAGGGCCAGGTACGAGCAGCCCCGCGACGACGATCGGCGCGGGGCTGGGGGCTCAGTTGGCGACGAGGTCGCTGGGGTCGCGGGGCTCGAGCTTGAAGTTCGAGAAGGCGTAGACGAGCGGCCCGGTGATCGAGGCGAAGCCCGCGCCCATGGCCGGCTTCATCCAGTCGTCGATGGCGAAGAACACGTCGTCGACGCGCAGACCGCCGTCGACGGCGAACTCGCCGAACTCGTCGGGGGCGTCGGGGTTCACGTCGGTCACCGTCACGTTCTCGACGGACACGAGCACGCTCTCGTAGGCCTCGGCCATGGCCCCGTTGGTGGCGATGTCGGCCGGGTTGGCGATGAGCTCGGGCGCGGGCGCGGGGCCGCTGCCGGTCTCGGTGATCCCGGACGCGTCGGCGACCACGAGCTGGCTCATGTCGAAGAACTCCTCGTAGGTCGCGCCGGTGATGTCGAGGATGTCGCCGGGCTGGATGTCGAGGCCGGCGGTGTTGCCCACGAACACCTGGATGCCGGAGTACTGGCCGCCCGCGGGGTCCTGGACGAAGAAGGCCGCGGAGTCGTCGTTGGACCAGGTGAAGCTCGAGGTCGCGATCACGCCGCTCACCTCGACGATGCTGTCCTCGGCGACGTTGCCCTGCTGGATGTCGGGGATGGTCGTCGACGAGGACATCGGCGGGGTGTAGGCCCCGAAGTCGGCCTCGCCCGTGGGCCCGAGCTTGTACTCCTCGAAGGTGTAGTAGAGGATCCCGGTGACGCTGTCGTAGGTGCCGCCGGCCTGGGCCGTGGGCAGCTCGGTGAACAGGTAGCCGACCAGGGCGCCGCCATCGAGGACCCACTGGCCGAAGCCGTCGTTGGTATTGGCGATGGTCGCGTCGTTGACCGCGACGCGCACGCCCTCCCAGGGCTCGGCGCCCGCGTTGTCGCTGGCGATGTCGGCCGCGCTGACGACGGAGGGGGCGGGCAGGGCCTCGTCGCCGGTCACGGTCACGTCGCCGGCGTTCTTGATGATGATCTGCGAGGCGTCGAAGAACTCGTCGTACTCACCGACCAGATCCACGCGGTCGCCGGGCTGGAGGGTGAGGGCCGCGGCGGGCTCGTTCCACAGGTACAAGGAGATGCCCGAGTACTCGCCGCCGTCGATCTCCTGGACGTAGACCGTCGCGCTGTCGGGCACGCCGTCGTCGTCGTCGTCCTCGATGACCATCGGCGAGGTCACCACGACGTTCATGACGGAGACGTTGGACTGCAGGGGCACGTTGCCCTGGCGGATGTCGTAGATGGAGACGCTCTCGGTGCCGCCCGTGGTGCCCGTGCCGGTGGTGGTGGTGTCCGCGGTGCTCTCGCCCTCGTCGACCTCGTCGCCCGCGGTCTCGCCGTCGTCGGTGTCGGTCAGGCCCCCGCCGAAGGTGCAGGCGCTGGGGAGGGTCGTCAGGGCGAACAGGAAGGGAAGGGCAAGGTGGCGGCGGGTCATGGTCTCGATGCAGGGTTAGGGGGGCCTCGGGCCCCGTCGTGCTCCGCTCATACCAAAGGTGGGCCAGACCTCCCACCCAGGAGGTGTGGCAAAAAAGCTCGTCAACGAGCTGTGACCGCGAGCCCCGCCACGTGCTCGAGACCACGGACCCGACTCAGGGACTGTGAAGCTTTCACAGTCCCTGTCCACTCTAGCCGTCGTGGACGACGCCACGCCCTCCCTGCCCCACGTCCACGACTCACTCGCGGCGCCGCGCAGACGGGCCGAGATCTCTGCTCGTCGTCTCTTCTCGCTCGAGATGGAGCAAGACGGATCAGCAAGGCGCCGAACCGCAGCCGCTCCACAGCCCCGCGCCGGCTTCCTGCGCCTGGGCCTCGAGGCCCAGGTACTCGCTCAGTCGAGCGCTGCCGTTCGGGGGGATGTGCAGGACGCAGGCGTGCCCATTTTCGAGCAGCGCCCGGTTGACCTCGACGCCGTCGACGCTGACATAGGCCAGCAGCCGGCCGTAGATGTCCTTGCATTCGGCGTCGTACTCGAGGGTGACCGTCTGTTTGGCGACCATCTCCCAGTTGAAGTTGGTCGCCTGCTCGCCCCAGCACTCGTTGTTGTCCGGGGAGGTCTCCGGGGTGTCGACGAGGATGTAGCGCACGCGCTCGCCCGTCGTCAGCTGGACGGTGTCACCGTCGAGGACGAAGTCGACCACGCCCTGGGTCGGCCCGCAGGGGTGGTAGCCCGTGGTGTCGTCTTCGGAGTCCTCGGTCTCGGCCTCGTCGGCGCCCTCGTCTTCATCAGCGACGATGGGCTGATAAAAGATGCAGGCCGTCATCGACAGCGAGGCGGTGACAGCGAAGACACGCAGCACCCCTTTCTTATCCCCGACTACCCACTTCTTGGCCAGTGCCGCGAGCCACGCCAACTATTCGCGGGTAGGGCCCCGCGCGCACACCCTTTGCGGGCGGGTGGGCGGTTGGCCCCAGCTTCGATCCTGAGTAGGCTCCGCCGATGTCCGATCACTCGGAGTCCAGGGGCGAGTCCGACCCACGGGAGAGCGCCGAAGAACGGCGCCGACGGGAAGAGCGCGAGGACCGCGACGGTGATCGCTCGTTTCGGCGCCTGGGCGATCAGCTGCTCTCGAACCTCATCGGTGAGCCCACGGCGGCCTTCAAGCGCGGCCAGGATCTGTTCACCGAGGTCGCCCAGGGCACCAAGGAAGAGCTCGTGCGCATTTTCTCCCAGGAGGTCCGCGGCTTCCTCGACAAGATGGACGCCGCCGATCTCGTCCAGGAGATCGTCTCGGGTCTGGTCATCGAGATGAAGACCGAGATCCGCTTCCGCCGCTCGGAGGACGGCCGCGTCGAGCCCGACATCCAGACGAGCGAGACGGCCGTGCGTCACGAGGACGAGGGCATCGAAGAGGCGATGGCGCCGACGGGCGAGGCGACGCGCGAGCCCGCTCCAGCCAAGGCGAGCGAGGTCGAGGTCGACGACGCGAAGGAGCCTCGAGCGGAAGACGAAGCTGAGCCTGGGGCCAAGGTCGACGACTCAGAGGAGGGCGAGGGCAACGGCGACCTGGCCCGCTCCGGGCGCGAGCGGAGGAGCTGGGCCGAGAAGCGGACCAAGCGTCTGCGCAACGGCTGGCCCGACATCAAGGCCAAGGTCAGCAAGGCCAAGATCGCCGCGGCCCGCGAGGGCGAAGACGGGCCCAAGGAAGACTAGCTAGCAGGACTTCTCCGATGTCCTGCTAGACTTCCGGGGGATCCGCGGTCACGGAGCCGAGCGAGTCGTCCTCGTCGTCGCTGTCGTCGCCGTCGGCGTCCTCGGGGGCGAAGAACTTCTTGGCGACGAGCTTGCCCAGTTCGGAGCCAATGCGAAGGCCGAAGCCCGTGATGATCGCGCGCACGAGGGTGTTCATGACCCTCGAAGTGTGGCACGTCGGCCGAGTCGATCCGACTCGCTAGGCAGGTTCCAACAGCCCGACGCGCTCGAGCGCGGCGAGGGTGGCCTCGAACTCGGCACACAGCGACGTCGGCGTGCTCGGGTCGTCGCGCAGCGCTTCGAGCTCGGCGGCGATGGGCAGCCAGTGCTCCGCCGCGCGCTCGTCGAGCTGCACCGTCGCCGGGGTCAGGGCCTCGGCTGCATCGCGGACCGATTGGGCCGTCTCGAGGGCCTCTCGCTCGGCGGGGGAGGGGGCCGTCGGCCGAAGGCCGCGCTGCGCCGCGGTCAGTTCACCCGCGCTCGGGCTCGCGCGCGGCCGGGAGCTCAGCGACCCGATCGTCAGCGCAGTCGCGACGCCGGCGACGACGGCGAGCGCGACCGCGAGGGGCCGGTCCCGGAGGCCGCTCGGGAGGTCGGTGGCCCGGCGAGGCCCCTGGCGGCGCTCGACGCCCGCGTAGAGGTGGGTCTGGTTGGGATCTCGCCGATCGCGGACTTGACGCCGCTCTGGCGAGCCCGCCCCGGCCTCCTGCGGCGCAACCGCGCGCTGCTCGAAAAATCGGTGATTTTTTGCTCCCCGGCCCACGCGTGCAGCATCCTACGAGCGCGCCGCACTTCGCCAGTTCTCGGCTCTTCCGACCCCACACGGGGGTTGGGCCTCAAAGAGCCACTGGTCGGCGCGAACTTCGGCACGGGGCTTGACCTCGGCTGAGACATTCCTTACACATGTTCAGTGCTGAGCGTCTGTGATGCTCAGAAAACCCTGGCCGCCAGCCCCACCGAGACTTGGGACTGCCCGGCCCAGCGAACGGCCTCGACACCAGAGGCGACGGACCCCCGGGGGAAATTGTGCGACAGCCACTCACCGCACGGCAGCGCGAAGCGCTCGACTACATCACCTACTGCCTCGACGAGCGCGGATACCCGCCGACCCTCCGGGAGATCGGCGAGCACATGGGCATCCGCTCGACGAACGGCGTCAACGACCACCTCAAGGCGCTCGAGCGCAAGGGCTACCTCGTCCGCGAGGAGCTCAAGAGCCGGGCCCTGCGTCCCGTCGGCCACGACGATCAAAAGGTCAGCATCCCGATCCTCGGCCAGGTCGCCGCGGGTCAGCCGATCCTCGCGCAGGAGAACATCTCCGACCGCGTGACCATCGATCGTTTCTTCGTCGGCAAGGCGCCCAGCAAAGAGGTCTTCGGCCTCGTCATCCGCGGCGACTCGATGATCGAAGACGGCATCTACGACGGGGACTACATCTTCGTCCGCAAGCAGAGCACCGCCGAGAACGGCGAGATCGCCGTCGTCATGATCGAGGGCGAGGCCACCTGCAAGCGCGTGTTCCACGAGGGCGACCGCGTCCGCCTGCAGCCCGCCAACGAGACCATGGCGCCCATCTACGTCCACCGCTCCGAGTTCCGGGCGATCGACGTGATCGGCAAGGTGGTCGGCGTGTACCGCAAGCTGCATTAGCTTTTGGGGAGGGACCGTGGCCGGTTTGCCCCGGCCCCCTCAGAAACGCCGCCAAGGGCCCCTTGGCGGCTGTTTCGCGTTGCTTGTTCGTTCCGTGTGCCGTTCAGCAACCAACCTCGGCACCGATCTCGCTCGCCTTGATTCGCCATGATATCGCTGAAACGATGCCGCGATGAGCGTGACGAGCAAGGCCATTGGCACGCGCAGGCGGGCAGTCTACGAAGGGCAGCCTCCCGGAGACCAGGCGCGAGCGGGTCAGCCGTTGGGTAGATGCCGAAACGCACCAAGAGAGAACGTATGCCGCGCCCTGTCGGCGTGCTGCCTGGGGCAGCCCCAGGTTCACTCGTCGACGATGACTCTGCACCAAGGGCTACGGTACGTGTATTTGCCTACAACTCGGAGTCCCTAGAGGAGCGCGAGGTGCCGGTTGCCAACTTGCGGCGAGGGGACGAGACCCAGCGGCTTTGGGTGAGCGTCGTGGGAGTACGCGATGTCGAAGCGCTCTCGCTCGTCGGCGAGTTGTTCAAACTACATCCTCTGGCCCTCGAAGATGTCAACAACGGAGGCCAGCGTCCCAAGCTCGAGGACTACGAGGACTACTTGTTTCTCGTGACCCGGGTCTTGGAGGCAGGCTCAGAGCAGCCTGGCCAACAGCTGAGCATGTTCATTGGAAACAACTTCGTGGTCAGCTTCCAGGAACGAGCGGGGGATCCTTTCGACCCTATCCGCGAGCGACTGCGTACGAAGCACAGCCGGGTCCGAGCACGTGGGTCCGACTACCTCGCCTACGCCTTGCTCGACGCCGTTGTCGACCATGTCGTCCCGCTCATCGACGGCTACGGCGACCATCTCGAGCAGCTCGAGGTTCGTGTCAGTCAGAGGCACGCTTCGGACTCGGTCGCTTCGCTGTTCGAGCTTCGACGTGAGCTTCAAGGGCTGAAGCGGACGATGATGGCGACTGGTGACGCCATCGAGCGGCTCAGGAGCCACGAGCTCCAGCTCATCGAGCCGGATACGCGAACGTACCTGCGCGACTGTCATGACCACGCCGTGCGCGCGGTCGAAACCATCGACAGCTGGCGAGACTTCTGCTCGGGGCTGATGGATCTCCACTATGCTCGCTCGAGTCAGAGGCTCAATCAGATCATGCAGGTTCTGACCATCATCTCCACCATCTTCATCCCGTTGAGCTTCATTACCGGCCTGTACGGGATGAATTTCGACCGAGGATCTCGATACAACATGCCCGAGTTGGGGTGGGACTACGGCTACCCGGCGATACTCGGGTTGATGGCCCTCATGGTCGTCGCCCAGCTGGTATATTTTAGTCGCCGAGGTTGGCTCGGTGTGCGGCGATGATGGCCTCCGAAGTCTCCTCTGTGGTACGTCCGATGACCCCGCGCGCGCTGTTTTGGTCCCTACATTTTGGCCTGGCTTTCATGGCGATCGCTTGTGTTCGCGGCCAACCTGCAGGCGGTGAGTACGAGCCGAGCGTCGACCGGGATACATCCGAAGCGCGGGAGCCCGCACGGGCGTCGACAGACAAGCCTGATGAGGAAGCGGACGACGCCGAGCAGAACGACTCGTTGGCGCGTGGGCCGGCCGATGAGGAGCCTGATGAGGAAGAGGCCTCAGAGGGGGACAGCGACGAGAGCGTCGAGGCTGTGGTGGCGGTCGCTGAAGTCGAAGGCGAGGAGTCCCTCGAGGACGACGACGACGAGCCAGACGAGCCCTTCGAGCCGAGCGTGCTCGACGACGCAGACAGCGACCTCGATTAGCGCAGCACCCAACGGCTCGCTCTGACACGCCATGTGTCAGCTCGGCACAGTGTCATGCCCGCCTCGAGACTCAGAGGGTCCTCCGGGTGCACCCCTAGGTCTAGACTGGCGACGAAGGGAGCTGGCATGAACCGTGCACATCTTTGTAGGCGTGAAACGATACCAAAAATCGATCTATCCCCTAGTTGTCACGACCATCTGCATTGCCCTGGGATGCTCTCCCGAGCAGGGCGCTCACTTCGACACCGAGGTCCCTGAGAACCATGCTCGTGTGCACCAACCTTCTGCGCCGATCGACGGCGAGCTCGAGCCCGGCGAGCTCTCGGCGACGCGACCGCGCCAGCCGAGCGCTGGAGAGCCAGAGAGCCTCGTGACGGGCAACCTCGTGATCGCCGACAACGTCGTGGACGCGTGCCTCCTCCCCAAAGATGAGGCCCTCTTCGCCTACGACAGTGCCAAGCTGAGCGAGAAGGCGGAGCGGACGCTGGCGCTCTTGGCTCGGTGCTTTGACACGGGTCCGATGCGCTACCAGGACCTGCTCGTCACCGGGCATACCGATCCTCGCGGCAGCGACGAATACAACCTCGACCTTGGCCTCGAGCGAGCCGTCGCGGTCAGGGACTATCTCGTCGACGAAGGGGTCGAGGACTTTCGCATCGAGGCGCGATCGGTCGGAGAGCGCCGCGCGAGCAATGACCCCGAGGATTGGGATGATGATCGCAAGGTCGAGATTCAGCTGGCGAGCTGAGCGAGTCAGCGGCTCGGATCGCAGCCTCCCGCACGTCAAAAATCGCCCGGGCTCCACGAAGCGGAGCCCGGGCGATTTGGCTGAGATTGGGGCAGTCGAGTTCAGTAATTCGCAAATGGGGGATCTGCGTCATGGCTCCAGGCCGTCTGCGCCGACCGAGCGAGCATCGCCTCGGCGCAGCTCGAGCCCGACCAGCGCGAGGTGCTCGGGGACGCGGCCGATGAAGGACCGCAAGGGGTCCGCGAGGAGCTCGGGGGTGCGTCGTCGCATGGACAGGGAGGTCGGGAGGGATGGGGTCATCGTAGTCGTGAGGCTCTTTCTCGTAGGGGGTGGCGTGTGTGGGTGGAGGAGTTGGTGCTCGTGGAAGTGGTGGCGCGCTCAGGCGACCAGGCGCGGGCCTTGGAGGACGGAGCTACCGTGGGGGAGGCACAGGTCGATGGCGCGAGGTAGGACCTCGACGTGGGCTCGGCGGAGCACCGTGGGCTCTCCGTCGAGGTTGAGGGTGAAGTCGGTGTCGGCCTCCAGCTCGAGCTCCGTGAAGGGACGGTAGATGACCCCATCGATTCTCTCGAGGCTGCGGTCGGTGACCAGCGGGAGCATCGCGGAGAAGTCGAGCTCGGCGGGGATAATCGATAGGTCGAGGCGGCCGTCGTTGACGAGCGCGCCCGGACACAGCTCGAACCCACCGCCACCGCGAACCCCGTTGCCGACGATCAGGGCGTGGGCGCGCCCCTCCCAGCTCCAGTCTTCGCTGCGCAGACGCAGGGACATGGCCTCGCTCTGGGGGAGTTTGAGCAAGGCCGCGGTGATGTAGGAGACCTCACCCAAGAGCCCCTTGAGGTTGGGCTGCATGCTCGCGGCCGCGTCACTCAGGGGGCCGCCGCTAGCGACGTTGAGGAAGTAGCGCTCGTTCACGCGTCCAAGGTCGACGGCTCGAGCGGGGCCTGCGAGAGCGAGGGCAAGGGCCGCCCCGAGCTCCGGAGGAAGGTCCGCCGCGTACGCGAAGTCGTTCGCCGTCCCGACCGGGACAACCGCGAGCTCGGGCCGCTCATCGCGAGACGGCGCCCCCTCGAGGATGCCGTTGACGATCTCGTTCACGAGCCCGTCTCCACCGATGGCGAGGATGCGGTCGACCCCTCGGTCTGCGGCTTGTGCTGCGAGGCCCCAGGCCTGGTGCGGCGCCTCGGTGACCCGAGCATCGAGGTCGACCTCGACGTCGTTGGCCGTGGAGAAGCGATCTCGAGACAGGCGCTCGAGCTTTTGTCGAAGGCCTGGTGTGTCGAGCTTCCGACCGTGCGTGATCACGCGAAGGGACTCGATGCCGGGCGCGAGGTCGATTTGCCGGAGGCGAAAGGGTGCAGTATCCAGATACTCGAAGGACCAGAAGGAAGACTCATTTGATTGTTCTGTAACAGTCACGCCTGAGCTTTGAGTGCACAAAGCGATCCAAGTCTCGAATCTCCATTTGGTTGTTGCAAAGAGGAGAGCCCTTCAGTGTGTCGAGTCGACACAGCCACGCACTGGCCCGCACCAACTGTGTCAGGCCGACTCGCCTGGCGCGAGCGCAGGGCCCGGAGCAGCGGCGATCGGGATTCCGAACGCAAAACACGCCCCCTCCCCCGCCTTGGACCGGAGCTCGATATAGCCCCGGTGCTGCTCAACTAGGCCCTTGGCGATGGCCAAGCCCAGCCCCGAGCCGCCCACTTTCTTTCGGCTCGACTCGGCTCGCCAGAAGCGATCGAACACGTGGTCTCGCTCGTCGGCCGCGACGCCAGGCCCTTCGTCCCGTACGAGGAATTCGACATGGTCTCCAGCACGTCGGGCCTGAAGGATGATTCGACCGGCGTGGGGCCCAAACTTGAGCGCATTGCGGAGCAGGTTATCCAGGACCTGCAACACGCGGGGGCCGTCGGCCCAGACCTTTGGAAGCCCCGGCTCGAGCTCGACGTCGACGCGGACCGCCCGCGCGCGGATGCTGGGCTGAGCGTCACCGACGGCGGACTCGATCAAGCTCGCGGGGGATACCGGGCGGGGCTCGACTCGGAGGGCGCCCGCAGACATCCGACCGATGTCGGCGAGGTCGCGAATGAGCCGCTCGGCTCGGGTGATGGAGCGTCGAACCGTCGACAACACGCGCTCTTGGTGAGCGGCCCCGCCATCCTCGAGCAGGTTCATGGCCAGCCCGATGTTGTTCAGCGGCCCCCGCAAGTCATGAGAGATGATACCCAGCACACTGTCTCGGGCCTGCACGGCGAGGCGGAGCTCTTCAACCCGGGCACGCAGCTGCGCCTCCGCGGCTCCGGCCCGGGCCTGCGCCCGGTGAAGGCGTTGGACCATCTCGATCTTGGTCGCCAGGGCGGTGACGCCGAGGCGGTCTTTGGGCAGATAGTCGTGGGCGCCCTTGCGAATGGCGACGACGGCGACCTCTTCGTCACCGCCTCCCGTCAGCATGATGGTCGGCACCGCGACCCCGGCCTCGGCGAGACGGTCGAGGACCTCGAGCCCGTCGAGGCCCGGCATGCGGTAGTCGAGCAGGAGCAGATCACAGCCGGGACCAGACGAGTCGCTCAGCGCCTGGATGGCCTCTCGGCCGGTAGCGAACTCACGCAGGTGCGCGCCGGGTCGCAGCTGCTCGAGGACGCTCCTGACGGCCATCCGATCGAGCTCGTCGTCGTCGACGAGGACGATCTGTGCGAGGGACTCTGGGCGGGCCTGCGCGTTCATGTGGGGAACTCTTGGAGGCTCCAGTAGGCCAGGACGTGCTCCATCGTCTGGACGAAGGCGTCGTAGGTTACCGGCTTGAGGATATAGCCAGCGATGTTTCGCTCATAGGCGTCGAGCTTGTCTCGCTCCGAGTCCGAGGTGGTGAGCACGACGACGGGGATCCGGCAATGCCGGGGGCTCGCGCGGATCTCCGAGAGGAACTCGATGCCACTCATCCGGGGCATGTTGAGGTCGAGCAGGATCACCGTGGGCTTCGTCCCGACCTCGCCCGAGTCGAGCATGTCGAGGGCCTGCTGGCCGTCGTGGGCCGTGTGCAGGCGCAGCTGGCTCTGGTTGTCTCGCAGCGCTCGTCGGACGTTCTCGACGTCGACGACGTCATCATCGATCAGGAAGACCTCGAAATTCATGGTTGTCAGCCCTGCTCCCGCGCTGGCTCGTCTACGGGGGACGCTGGCCAGGTGAACCAAAAGGTTGCGCCCTCTCCCAGCTGGGAGTCGAGGCCCAGTGAGCCTCCGCGGGTCTCGACGATCTTGCGAACGAGGGACAGGCCCATGCCTGCGCCTTCGACCTCGTCCCGGGGACGCAGGGTCTGGAAGATCTCCCAGATGCGCTCGTGGTAGCGCGGGTCGATGCCAGGGCCATTGTCTGCGACGGCGAAGCGCCAGCCCGACACCCTCCCCACCCGAGCCGGCTCGGCCGAGATCCGGACCCGAGCGTCCTCACCGCTGGCGTGCTTCAGCGCGTTCGACATCAAGTTGTGAAACGTCTGGCGCAGCAACAGTCGCTGGCAGTGAATCCGGGGCAGGGGCTCCACGATCCACTCGATGGCGTCCCGGGAGCCGAGCAGGTCGATGACCTCGCGGACCAAGGCATCGACCTCGACGTCTTCGGCCCCGATGGCGTTGCGCCCGACCCTGGAGTACTCGAGCAGGGCGCTGATGAGCGCCTCCATGCGTTGGACTCGATTCTCGAGCAGGGCGAGGTATCGCCGGGTGTCGGGGGTGAGGTGGGGCTCGAGGTCCCGAGCGATCCAGCTGGCGAGGTTGCCGATCCCGCGCAACGGGGCGCGGAGGTCGTGGGAGGCCACGTACGCGAACTGATCGAGCTCCTCGTTGCGCTGACGCAGCTTGGTAGCCAGAGCCTGGAGCTCTGCCGCGCGCAGCTCGGCGTGCTCGCGGTCAAACTCGGCCCGCATCAGCTCGCGATACTGGCGCGCCGATGTCTCCCTCTCGGCGACCCGTCCAACCGCTGCGCTGATGCTAGCGAGGATCGGCTCGAGATCCGCGAGCTTGCTCTCCTCGACGGCGGGCGCGAAGAACTCGAGCACAGCGACGACAGAGTCACGGGAGCGGATTGGGACGTGGAAGATCGAGCTCAGCCCCAGGGACGCGAGGGCGCGTTGGCGTTGTGGGTCAGCCACGTCAGCGACCGGCCGATACGCAGGCTCCGCGTCGGCGAGGGCCTGCTCGGTCCCCGGGGTGCTGTCGAGGGACTCGGTCCGGTCGATCAGCGCTTCGAGGGGGGTTGTCTCGACGTCCTCGTCCGCGTACCAGTCGCCCCGAGCCCGGAGCTCGCCGTCTTCGACGATGTAGGCGTGGCCCACGGGCCAGCCGAGTGATTCACAGGTCATCGACACGACCTCGGCGAGGACAGGCTGGAGTTCGCTCGACTCGTTGGCGACCTCCGTGACACCCTGGAGCAGGGCCAGGTACTCACGGTGCCGCTCGAGGGACTTGCGGACCGCGTTCAGGCGCGGGTTTCGTTGACTCGTTCGCGGGGTCATCAGCTGCTCGCCTCGGACCCAGCTTGGCTCACCGCCGCACCATGTCCAGCCTCGTCGCGTTCCAAGCGCTCCAGCCGTCGATAGAGCGTGCGCCGTGCGAGGCCGAGCACCTTCGCAGCCTCAGTCTTGTTCCCCTTGACCGCGCGCAGCACCCGGAGGATGTAGCGTCGCTCGAGCTCTTCGAGGGTGAGGAGCTCCTCGGGGTCGTCGGCGGCGATGACGAGCTCGCCGCGCTCGTAGCGAGCGATCTTGTCGGGCAGCTCAGCGAGCGTGATCGTGGGTCCGAGTGCCAGCGCGACGGCCCGCTCGACGCAATTCTCGAGCTCACGCACGTTGCCGGGCCAGTCGTAGGCCAACATCCGCGCCGCCGCGTGGGTGTCGATTCGCGGGGCCTCGCGCCCGGTCCGCTCGGCGATTCGAGCCAGGAAGTGCTGCGCCAACAGCAACACGTCGGTTCCTCGAGCGCGCAGAGGCGGCACGTGGATGTTGATGACGTTGATTCGATAGAACAGATCCTGACGAAAGCGCTGCTCTTCGATCTCGACCTCGAGGTCCCTGTTGGTCGCCGTGATCACGCGGGCGTCAAAGGGCACCGCTCGGTCGCCGCCCACGGGCCGCACCTTTCGCTCCTGAAGCACCCGCAGGAGCTTGGGCTGCATGTCCAGGGGCAGCTCGCCGATCTCATCGAGGAACAAGGTGCCGCCCCGCGCCCGAAGAAAGAGCCCGTCGCGCGAGCGCTTGGCGTCCGTGAAGGCGCCGCGGACATGGCCAAAGAGCTCGCTCTCGAGCAACTCGGAGGGGACCGCGGCGCAATTGAGCGCGACGAAGGGCCCCTCGGCAGCCGCGCTGTGCGCGTGCAGCTCTCGGGCGACGAGCTCCTTGCCCACTCCGCTTTCACCCGTCACGAGGACAGGCACGTCCGCTTCTGCGACGCGATCGACGAGAGCTTGGACCCTTCGCAACGCAGCGCTCTCGCCGATCATCGTCGACGCTGAGGGAGAGCCGCGGCTGTCGAGGACCCGCCTCAGGCGACGAATCTCGCCCTGCAGCTCGGACTCGCGCAAGGCCTTGGCGATTCGGTGGGCGAGACCCTCGACGTCGATCGGCTTGGTCACGAAGTCGTGGGCGCCCGCCCGCAAGGCCGCGATCGCGAGCTCCATGCTCGCCTGACCAGTCATCACCAGAACCGGCGTGTGGGGGTGACGCTCGGTCAGCAGTTCGCACAGCTCGATGCCCGACATGCCGGGCATGTGCACGTCAGTGATGACGATGTCGAAGCCCGCAGCCTCGAGCAAGGCGAGGGCCTGCTCTGCCCCTGGACACGCCACGGCCTCGAGTCCACGCAGCTCGAGGTTGGCCGCGAGGAGTTCACGAGCGTCGACGTCGTCGTCGATGATTAGGAGCCGTCCCGTCATGATCGTCGAGGACGATACATCGGCGCCTGGTCCGAGTGGAGCCTCGTTCTGCTCCTCCGACGGGCGGCGCGGTCGCGGCTGCCCGTGCAGGATCACGCGCGAGCAGACCTTGCTTGCCATGACCGCTCGGCTTGGGCGTGGCAGGGGGCTCCGAGGTGTAGCGGAGTACGCGCGGTTCGGCTCTTGGATCCCATTGTCGGGAGTGCCCGGCTGTTCGGCGTTACCCTATCCCGGTCGTCGCCCGATGTCCCGCGAGCCCCGTCCATGCCCCGACCCGATCGGAAGCGATCGAAGCTGTACGGAGCTTGGCTGCGACGGTGCCACCTCGAGGGGACGGGCCCTTCTTCGCGCGGGTTTTGAGGTCACGTGCTGATCCCCATCACAATGACGCTACTGGGCCTGGCGCTGCTCGTCGCAGGTGGCGAGGCCCTCGTGCGCGGCGCGACGAGCCTCGCTCAGCTGCTCCGGGTCAGCCCGGCGGTCATCGGACTCACGATCGTCGCGGCAGGGACGTCGATGCCCGAGCTCGTCGTCTCGACCAAGGCGGCGCTCGCGGGGGAGCCCGACATCGCCCTCGCCAACGTCATCGGCTCGAACATCTTCAACATCGCTGCGATCGTCGGCGTCGCGGCCCTCGTGGCTCCCTTGCGAGTCCTGGGGAACTCGGTCCGCCTCGAGTGGCCCGTGATGTTCCTGGCGGTCTGCCAGCTTCACCTGCTCGCCCGCGACGGAAGCGTCGATCGGCTCGAGGGTGGGTTCTTGTTGGGGGCGCAGGTCGCCTTCATCGCCTACCTGGTTTGGATCGCTCGTACAGCCTCCGCGCCCGCCGAAGAGGAGCAGTTCGCGGAGGCGCTGCCGGCCCCGCTCGGCGGCGAGCTCAGGGGCGCGAAGGCCTGGTTGTTCTCGGGCCTCGGCCTGGTGCTGGGGATGGCTTTGCTCGTCCTCGGGGGCTCGGTGTTGGTGAACGGCGCGAGCGCGCTCGCGCTGGGGCTCGGTGCATCTCAGCGCGTCGTCGGGCTCACGATCGTCGCGGCAGGCACGAGCCTGCCCGAGCTCGTCACGAGCGTGATCGCCTCGGTACGCGGGCGGGACGACATCGCCCTGACCAACGTCCTGGGCTCGAACATCTTCAACGTGTTCGGGATCCTCGGGACGACGACGCTGATCGCCCCCGTGGCGGTCGACCCCGAGCTCGTGAGCGTCGACAGCTGGTGGATGATCGGCTTCGCGGCGCTGCTCTTCCCGCTCATGCGCTCTGGCTACCGTGTCTCGCGACTCGAGGGCGGCGTCCTCGTGGCGTTGTTCGTCGCCTACCTGACGCTGCTGGTGCGCTCGGCGGGTTAGCCCTCGAGCTGGGCGACGTGCAAGAGCGCGTCTCCTTGATGAACCAGCGGGTGCGTCGCCCCGCCGATCACGCGGCCACCGAAGAGCGCGCGCACCTCCCGGGGGCAGCCGCCGAGGGTATCTCCGATCGAGCCGAGGATCTGGCCCTGCTGGACCTTTGCGCCGACGGCGATCTTGGGGCGGAACAGCCCGCTGCACGGCGCACGCAGCCACCGGCTCGAGCTGTACTCGACCGGTGCGCGTGAGACCTTGGGGACGCGCCAGTGATACATGTCCAGGTGGTTCATGATGCGCTTGAGGCCGTTGAGTCCCTCGCGAACGACCGCGCGATCAAAGGTGTGTGGTCCTCCGCCCTCAAACAAGAGGACGGGGATTCCCTTCTTGGCGGCGGCTCCGCGCAGTGTCCCTTTTCCTGGCCGCGAGTGGAGGACGATGGAGCTCCCGAAGACCCCCGCGAGCTCGCGGAGCTTGGCTTGCCCCGTATCGCAGCGGACCTGCGGCACGTTCGTGCGACCCTCGGCGGCCGTGTGTAGATCGATGCCCAGCTCGCACTGCGCGACGATCTCCCCCATGAACAGGGCCGCGAGCCGGCTCGCCAGGGAGCCGCGTTTATTGCCCGGGAACACCCGGTTGAGGTCGCGACCGTCGGGGGTGTAGCGCGACCGCGCCGTGAAGCCGAATACGTTGACGACGGGCGCGGCGACTAGAGCGCCCGCGAGCTTGGCAGGGTCGAGCTGCTCCACCAGCTCCCGCACGACCTCCACGCCGTTGAGCTCGTCGCCATGGATCGCGGCGCTGACCCAGATGCGTGGGCCAGGGCGGGCGCCGTTGAAGACCGCGACGGGGAGCTCCAGCCAGCCCTGGGTCGGAAGCCGCGCGACCGGAATGTCTCCATGCACGCATGTCCCCGGGGCTGCCTCGAGGGCGCCGACCCGTATGCTCTCCACGCCGCCTCGCTCAAGCCTGGACGGTTTTGCCACGGCGAGCCTCGGCGTCTTTGGCCACAAATTCGATGACCTTGCCCGCGACGTCCATACCCGTCGTCGTCTCGATGCCTTCGAGGCCAGGTGAGGAGTTGACCTCCATGACGACGGGCCCGTGGTTCGAGCGCAACATGTCCACGCCCGCGACCCGCAGGCCCATGGCCTTGGCCGAACGAACGGCGGTGCTGCGCTCTTCGGGTGTCAGCTTGATCTTGGTCGCCTCGCCGCCGCGGTGGATGTTGGAGCGAAATTCTCCGGGAGCGCCCTGCCGACGCATCGACGCGACGACCTTCTCGCCGACGACGAAGGCTCGGATGTCCGCGCCCTTGGCCTCCTTGATGAACTCCTGGACGAGGATGTTGACGTTGAGGCCGCGGAAGGCCTCGATGACGCTCCGCGCGGCCTGGTTGGTGTCGGCCAAGACCACGCCGATGCCCTGCGTCCCCTCGAGCAGCTTGATCACGAGGGGGGCGCCGCCGACGAGCTCGATGACGCCGTCGATGTCCTCGGTGGAGTGGGCGTAGGCCGTGATCGGCATGCCGATCCCCTTGCGCGACAGGAGCTGGAGGGCGCGCAGCTTGTCGCGTGAGCGCGAGATCGCCTGCGAGGTGTTCGCGGTGTAGACCCCCATCATCTCGAACTGGCGAACGACGGCGACGCCGTAGATCGACTTCGAAGCCCCGATCCGGGGGATGACGGCGTCGATGTCCTCGAGGGACTCGCCCTGGTAGATGAGGGTCGGGCGGTGGCTGGCGATGCTCATGTAGCATCGAAGGTAATCCACGAGGATCATCTCGTGCCCGGCGGCTTCGCCAGCCTCGAGGGTCCGTCGCGTGGAGTAGAGTTGCGGGTTGGTGGACAGCAGCGCGATGCGCATCACCGTTGGAGTACCCCGACGAGCGCGTCTGGGACAACGCCAGATGCCTCCACGGGCTAGAAGGTCGCGTCCATGACAGTAGAGGGGTACTCTCGCCAAGACCCGCCCCGTCGAAGACCACGGTGTCGAACGCCCCCGCTTCGTCCTCTCCGGCTTCATCCGCACCCGTCGACGGTTCGAGGTCGGGCGGAGGCTCGTACTCGCAAGCGGTATCGAGCACCAGCACGGCACTCGCCAGGTGACACGCAGACCCACGCAGGCCCAGCATAGCCATCGGCGCGATGTGCACGCCGTTCACGCGGCTGATCCGGAGCCCCCAATTTGGCCAGCATGGCGGCACACCCGCCGCCTTGCGTTTCGCCTGTCAGCCCCGCCTCACGCCCGCGTAGACACCCCGAGCGAAGCCTTCCGGCCTCCCCGAGCGTGTGCTCTGGCGCAGGGAGCCGACTCCAGCTTCCCTGCTACTCTCAGGCGTGGCCCACCGGATCCAGCAGTACCCCAACGAGCGCCGCGGGCCACCGCTGGCGATCGCCGTGGGGCTGGTGCTGCTGTCCGTGGGGCTCAACTATGGCGCGGTCAGCGGAGCGGTCGAGCTGCTCGAAAGCGAGCCGTGGGAGGACGAGCCAGAGGAGCTGCTCGTCGTCGACCTCACCGAGCCCGAGCTGCCGGAGCCGGAAGAGGACGAGAAGGACAAAGAGAAGGAAGAGGAAGAGCCGGAGGAAAAGGAGCTCGAGAAGCAGGACTTCGAGCTCGTCGAGCCGGAGCCCGAACCGGAGCCTGAGCCCGAGCCGGAGCCTGAGCCGGAACCCGAGCCCGAGCCGGCGCAGGAGCCCGAGCCGCCGCCGCCCCTCGAGGAGCTGCGCGACATGAAGATGGTCGAGCAGCTCGACGAGTTCGACGACCAGCAGACCAACGAGGACGCGGACTACCTGTCGAACATCGACCGCCGCGTCGAGGAGCAGACCCGAGCGGAGATCACCAACCTGAGCCAGGACGCCCTCGAGGCCCAGGCCAGCCAGCTCGAGCCCACGGAGTCCCCCGATCGGGGCACAGCCGACGAGACCGAGATCGCCCAGACCGAGACCCAACGCAGCGCGAAGGCCCGCGAGGCGCCCAAGGTCCGCCCCGAAGAGGTCGACGCGCGGCCCGAGCAAAACGACCCCAACCCCGAGTCGCTGCTCGCCACCCGCGAGCTCGAGCCCCGCGAGCACGCGGAGGCCATGGTCGAGCAAGAGGAGCTGGCCATCGAGGCCGAGGACGGCGTGGTCGCGACGGCCCAGGAGCGCTCGTCGACGGTGCTCGAGCAGGACCAGCAGGCGCGGATCACCAGCCGGGACCCCCGCTACCGCTTCAAGCTGTCCCACGAGGAGATGGACGCGGTGTTTGGTCACGACCACAACGCGCCGCGCAACACCGAGTCCCTCGAGCTGAGCAAGCGCAAGGGCGTGTGGGACTCGGCGCGCGACGCCTACCAGTCGCCCCTCGAGAACATGGTGCCCGAGGTCCAGGCCGGCAATCAGACGGCCCTGAACTCGCGCAAGCACCCCTTCGCCCGCTACATCGCCGCGATGCACCGGGGCATCCACGAGGCCTGGGCCTTCGGCTACCTCGACTCCCTCGACAGCCACCCCGCGAGCCACCCGCTCAACGACATGAACCTGTGGACCAAGGTCGAGATCGTGCTCAACGGCGACGGCACGATCCACAAGGTCCGCACCATCCACCACTCGGGCAACTCCTCCTTCGACGCGGCCGCGCGCGAGGTGGTGCTCGCGACCGGGCCGTACCCCAACCCGCCCAAGGCGATCCGCAGCGGCAACGGGAAGATCTACATGCACTGGGACTTCCACCGCAACGAGTACGCGTGCGGGACCTTCGGTGCGAAGCCCTACATCCTCGACAACGCTGGCGAGGGCGACGTCCCCCACGTGCACCATCGGTCGCGCGGGGGCGGTCGCGGAGCGCCGGAAGGGGAGGGGCGGACGATGGCCCGGCGCAACCCCTCGGCCGAAGGACCCGCGGCCCCGCCCTCGGAGCCGGAAGTCGAAGAGCTGCGGCGGCATCAGACTCCGCCGCCTGGAGCCCAGCCCGTGCCCAGCGGTCCCGTCGTCCAGCGTCCGCAGGGTGGTACGCCGCCCGAGCCTGGCCCGGGCGTCGCCCCGGGTGCTCCGCCGCCTGGGAGCCCCGCAGGACCCTTCGTCGCGCCCGGCGGCCGGGGGACGGGCGGTCTGGGAACTGGCGGCTCCGGGCCCGTGGGAGCGGGTGGTGCTGGCGGCGGCGGAGGAGCCGGTGGCGGCGGAGGAGCTGGTGCTGGTGGAGGAACTAGCGGCGGCGGAGCCGGAGGGGGCGGCGTCCCTGCTCCAGGCGTGCCCGCGCCGAGCCTCGGTGGCGGAGGAGGAGGAGGCCGCGGAGGCGGTGGTGGTGGCGGCGCAGCCAAGCCCGGCGAGAAGTCCAAGGGCAAGGGCGGCGGCATGCTGTCTGGCAACCGCACGCCCGCGGCGTCGGAAGGCCCCGCGTCCGCGCCGAGCACCGGCGTCGATCCGGTCGCCACGGCCATCGCCAAGAACTGGGCCCGCGCGTTCACCAAGGGCGAGGTCTCGACCATGGTCAACCGCAGCTCGATCCCCTTCCGCTCGGGCTCGGCCATCGCCGCCCGCAACAAGGACGAGCTCCGCGGGCTGCTCGAGGCCATGTCCGACGAGGTCAAGGGCAAGTCGGCCCGCCACTCGGGCACCTACACGGCCGCGGGCCTGCGCAAGAAGTTTGGCTCGGTCCCCGCGGGCGTCAGCGAGGGCGAAGGCCGGCTCTACGCGGTGTTCGAGATCGCCGGGGACTCGGTGATCGTGATGCTCGAGAAGAAGTACAACAGCTGGCGGATCGTCGGGATCACCCGCTGAGGGCCGAGCGCTAGCGACCTGGGCGGGGTACGTAGTCCAGCGTCGACGATAGGCGCGCGCGAAGCGGGGCGTCCCCGAAGGCGTCCAGCGCCAGCTCGAGCGCCCGCCCGACGAGCCCACGCAGCGCGCCGTGGTCTGTCATGTGGCAGCTGTGCAGGTCGTATTGGCCGGCGTCATCGGCCGCCCGGAAGGACACGAGCATGCCATCTCGACATCGGCACGGCTCCAGCCCCCTCGCGCAGACGGCCCGGGCTGCGTCGAGGGTCTCGGCCATTTCGGCCGGGCTGACGACCGGGCTGGAGGGCAAGGGCGAAGCGAGCTCGATGACCCGCGGGGGTTGCCACGGCGCGCCCTCGGGGAGGTCGAGCCAGTCGCTGGGGAAGAGCTGCCAGGTTGGGTCGTAGCGGTCCGTATACGTGGCCAGGATACGTTCGGGCGTATTCGAGAAGCGCAGGTGCGTCGCCCCCACGAAGGTCGGGCGGAGCAAGAGATCGAGCACCAGACCGGGAGGCCGCCGCTCGAGGCCCGCGGCCTGCTGCATGGCGTCGAGGGTCTGGGTGGGCTCGAGCAACAGCGCGGGGAGCCCCTCCTCGATCAACGCCTCCAGCTCGACCTCGGCGAAGTGCTCGTCGACCGCACCCAAAACGGTCCAGCGAGTGTCCGCGAGCGCAAGGAAGATGGCGTCCAGGCTGCGCTCGAGGCCTCGCTGGCGACCTCGCTGGAGAAAGCGCTGAACCGCGACGACCTGCTCGTGGGATGGCGCGTCGACCGGGCCGAGCGCCATGTGCAGAGTCTTCGATCGCGGCACGAGCCCAGGGTAGCAAGGCGAGGGATTCAGGGGCTGTGGATGGTGAGAGCTGCAAGGACGAGGCCTCCACCGACTCGGACACTAGCGAGAGCGAGAGCGAAGACACCAGCTCCGAGACCGACACCGCGGACACCGACAGCTCCGAAACTGGAGCGGAGCCAGAGCCCCTGTCCGGGGACAACTGCGACG